>NZ_JAODVR010000001.1:1396048-2094072 GCF_025399835.1 Haloarchaeobius sp. HME9146 | reverse complement strand
GGCTCGGGCCGTGGACGTGGTCGGTGTGCTCGTGGGTCGCGAGGACCGCGTCGGCCTCCTCGACGTCGGTCGGCTCGAACGGCACCGGAATCATCCGGACGGTTCGCGGCGGGTCACCCAACCCGACGTAGGGGTCGACGAACACTGTCGTGCCGTCGCTCGCCTTGAGGACGAATCCGTTGCAGCCGAGATACCAGATAGCGATGCCGTCGGGGTCGGCCGACTCCACCGCACGCGGGAGCCAGTCACTCCAGTCGCTTCGTGTCATGGGCGAGGATGCGAGAGGAATCGCCGTAAGCGTTGTCTTGCCGGTCGGACTTTCGGCCAGTCGAGCGGTGCCGCTGGCGCGTGCTGTGTCGTGTATGGAAAGGATGGCGGAACTGGCGGTCCGCCACTGTGGGCAACGACTGGCAGCCAGTTGGCTGCGGTTGAAACATGGCCCGACCTCGATATAAGTTAACTGGCCAACATGAGTACGCCGGTGAACAGAGATGACCACTGGTGCCTCGCCCGTTTCCTTTATAGGCGTGGTGCGGGTACGTGGCGGTATGAGTAGCGAGGTCGATCCGAGCGCCACAATCGAAGTCGCCGCGGACGGTGTCTCCGTCGAGAAATCGTTCGCAGCCGACGAGTTTCCCGTCCCTGCGATACGGTTCGTCATCACCTCGAATCGTGACGATGAAGTGACGATTCGACTCCACGAGGACATCCCCGAGGAGTTCCCGATGGACGGTGTGGGGTTCCACCCCGATTACGAGTCCGACAACTGGACCGCCTTCCAGGACCACCACGTCGAGTTCCACCGGACCCTCGAACCCGGCGAGGAGCTCGTCACCGTCTACGGCATCCGAATCGACGGGCAGGACGAGGTCCCGAAGTTCCTGACCGAACCGAGCATCTGGGACGTCGAGAACGAGGACGGCGACGCTGGCGACGAGGAGGTAGAACAGGACGAGACCATCGACGAAATCGTCTCCGACGACTCCAACCAGGTCGTCAAAGACATGCTCTCGGGCGAATCCGACATCCCCGGGCTCGACGAGGACGACGAACCCGAGGAAGCCGCGGCCGAGGCGGGCGACGATGTCGGTGGCTCCGGCGATATAGACCTCGGATTCGACGACGAGGAAAGCACGGAAGCCGAGGCACCGGCGGACGACGAGGGCGACGGGCTCGGTATCGAACTCGACCTCGAAGCGGCGGAAGAAGAGGTGTACGGCGAGGAAGCCGACGCCGAAGCCGATGCCGAGGACGGCCCCGAGATACAACTCGACGTGGACGACCCGGCCGAGGAGGAGGCATTCGACGACGAGGACATCGTCGTCGACGCGGAGGCCGAGTCCGCTGTCGAGGAGGCTGACGAGACGACCGAGGAGGACGACGCAGACGCGGAAACCGACCTCGAAGCCGACGCCGAAGAGGAGCTCGAAGCCGAGGCGCCGACCGGCGAACTCGACGAGGCCGCGGACGCCGAGGACACGGCAGACGCCGACGAGAGCGAATCCGAATCCGAGGACGAAGCCGCCGACCTCGACACCGAGGAAGAAATCGAGTCCGAGGAGACGGAGCCCGAACTCGACGAGGACGGAGTCGAGGCGGACACGGATGACGAAGACGAGACCGACGATGCAGTCACGCACGTCGCACCCGAGAGCGTCGTGAGCGCACTACTGGACGAACTCCGCGAGGACTCGGTCTCCGAAGCCGACCGCGACGCACTCCGGGAAGAACTCGACCTCGAACCCGCGGGAACCGACGTTGCCAAGGTCGAACACCTCCAGTCTCGCGTCGAAGAACTCGCCGCGTACACGGGTGCGCTCGAGGAGTTCCTCGACGACGAGGGGACGGCCCAGCAGCTGCTCGACGACTACCAGGCAGAGGTCACCGCGCTCCGTGACGAGGTCACCGAGGTCCGTCAGTCCGTCGAGTCCCACGACGAGGAGCTGGAGACGGTGACTGGCGACATCGCCTCGGCACAGGAGTCCATCGGTGCCGTCGAGTCCGACCTGAACGCGCTGGACGAGCGCGTCGACAGCGTCGACGAGGACCTGCTTGCACTCGACGGCGAGGTCGACGACCTCCGTGGCGAGTTCGACGAGCGCACCGAGGCCCTCGACGAGGAGGTCGAGTCGGTCCGGGAGGCGACCGAGGACAACAGCGAGGCCGTCGATTCGACCCGCGAGGACATCGACATCCTCCGGGAGGACCTCGACGCGCTCGAGGACGACGTGGAGCAACTCGACGAGGAGGTCACCGCCATTCAGGACTGGCGCGACCAGCTCGGCGAGATGTTCTCCTGAAACGAATCTGTTTTCACCCGGCGGGCCGTTCCTCCGCTAAATGGCCGACACGATAGCTGTCGCGGTGCCACGCAAGGGGCGGCCCCTCGAGGCCGTCCTCGAACGCATCGCGAACCGCGTGGGTGCGACGGAGGTGGCCGACGAGATCATCTCCACCCTGCGCTACGAGAAGGCGATCACGAAGGGCAAGAAAGCCGACGCCCGCGACGTCTACGAGCGCCTCGCGGAATACAGCGACCTGTCGGCCCATCATCGCCCAGAGTTCACCCTCCTCCGGGACGACCGCGAAGGGATGCCCCGGCGCGTCGTCTTCGACAGTGTGACCATCTCCGCCGACGGCTACGACGTCCAGCTCGTCGGCCGCGAGGAGCCGTTCCGGGCGCTCCGCACCCATTCGTTCGCGCTCGGGTTCGACAGTGCCGACCTCGTCCTGGAGGAGGTCGTCGGCCTCCGTCCGGAACCGCTCGGCTCCATCGACGACATCAACACCCGCATCGACCCGCACGACACGGACGTTCGAGTCGTCACGGGCCTGGGCGATACCGTGTATCACACGCTGATGGCGACGCCCGACACGCTCGACGACTTCGGTGGTGGGAACCCGACCCGGGAGTTCATCGACCGCTACGAGGGCGAGCTCTGTATCTCGCCGCGGTACGAGCGCCTGGTCGAGGCCGTCCTCGGGACCGACGCTATCGCGAACGTCGACTTCACGTACCCCGAAGAGGGTCGGGAGGAGGAGGCCGCCATCGCCGATGTCGGTGCCGGCGTCTATCTCACGATGACGGGGTCGACCGCCCGCGACCACGGGCTGGAACTCGGGACGCGCCTGTTCCCGAGCGAAACGGTGCTGATGGAGAACGAGGCCGAGTCGACGCCCGAGTCCGAGGCCGTCAAGACGCTGTTCGAAACGGCCGAACTCGATACGGCACTGGCCGTGAACTGACCGGTTTCTGGAATCGATTTTTCGTCTGTCCGGGGCGGCATTCTGTATAGCGACATAGAATTTACGAGTCCGTACTGCGACGAGCTTGCTGGGCGCTGGACCGACGCTAACGCCCCAGAAACCGCTCAGTTGGCCGCTATGTGGTTTCTTCGGGAGAGCGCAGAAAGGAGCGAAACAAGCTAGAAAACGCGCTCTAGCCCCGGCGATGGGGAGAAGAAGTGATTGTCGAGAGTAGCAGTGGGCCCATTCAACGGCGAACTCGGGGGTATGGCAATCGCTCTGTGGCATCGCTCTATTCACGCCCAGATTCTGTTCTGCACGTCGGGAGGTTCCGACGCCCCCTAGGGCTCGATTGGAAAACGAACTCGGCTGGCCAACTGTGGTGTGGCTCCAATCGGTTCGAACTCTCAACGAGTTCGCCCATCGGAGTAGGCTGCCGACCGGGGACCAGACGTCTTCGAGACCTACCCTTCACCGGTCCAGGTACTAGGGCCGATCTGGTGTCGGCAGTCTGCGCGACGAACACAACGAAATCGCCCTCGGTGCGCACACGTCAGCACGAGGGCCGACCCGAATCTACTAGTTAACAAATATATTTCCGTGGCCTGTGCGCTGACGACCATGCACGGATTCACCGAACCAACCTCGAGATTCGTCGCTACCGGGACAACAGATTCCTATCATTGTATGTGGGATTGTAGTACTACATGGCCCAAAATACAGACCCAATAATCTGGATAAGTATGTCTTAGCGTCGATAATGCAGACCCACACAGGAAGATAAGGGCTCTTATCCCGAACTGTGGGACACATTGAAGTATCGGCAGTGAGTCGGTCTTGCCAGAGCCGCATGTCGAGGAGCTACCAGAAATCTGATATCGTTTCCGGCCGGTCTCGCTCTGCTCTCGCGGCGGGCCTGATGCAACGTCGAGCGAGCCGATTCAGTGACTCACGGACTCGGTCGCATACTCATCCGAATGGGTCACCGACCACACCAACAAACAAGCAGCAAATGTTGCTGCGAAATGGGGTGTGCCTACAGCCCCAATCGAAGCACGCAACCCCTGGGGTTCGACCGGGGAAGACACCCTTCCAGACGTGGTGGGTTGAGCATGATATATCAGGGTCTACTGAGGGGTGTCGATGAGCCAACAGGACACGAGTCGGTCGGTGGTGAAGACCTACGTGCCGGGCTACCAGAAAGCGGAGTGGGCCGACCACGCCGACGAGCTCGACATGAGCCAGAGCGAGTTCGTCCGGGCGATGGTCCAGGCGGGCCGACGCAAGTTCGACCTGCCCGACTCACCCGATAGTGGGGCCGAAGGGGACCAGAGTGACCCCGTATCGGGTGACTCAGAAGGCGGCGATCTCGACGAACGCGTCGTCGATATCCTCCACTCTGCCGAGGGCCCCTGTACCTGGGACGAACTGCTGGCCGCGGTGAGTGATGACATCGAGGACCGCCTCGACAGCGCGCTCCAGGACCTTCAGGCCGCTGGACGCGTCAGGTACAGCGGTCGAGACGGCGGCTACGTGCCGGCAGAGGATGCCTGAGATGGCCGATTCCGTCGCGTACTTCCTCGAGGACCAGACCTACCACGGGAAGGCGAAACGGACGCAGGAGGCCTACGAACGGGTCCTGCGGCGGTTCGAGGCGTTCCTGGCCGACCCCGAATCAGGGCCCAGCGGCGGGTCGATGACGCCAGCAGACGCGGATAGACGACAGTGCATGGCGTGGGTCCACTCCCTGCGAGGCGAGCACGCACCGAGCACGGTCGCCTCCTACGCCTCCTACGTCCACCGGTTCTACGCCTACATGACCCAGGTCGGTGAGTTCGAGTCGAACCCCATGGCGCTGGTCGTCGAGGAGATGAACGAATCCATCGACAAGGACCCGACGAGACGGGAGCTCACCGTCGACCAGATGCGGGGCTTCGTCGCCGATATCGGCCATCCGCTGGAGCGTGCGCTGGTCGTGAGCCTCCTCAAGACCGGGATGCGTGTCGGCGAACTCTGTAATCTGGACCTGCGAGACATCTCGCTGGCGGTTCCGGCTATCGAATCCGAGTACGACCTCGGTGGGCGTGTCCAGCTGGAGGGCCGCCCGGACTCCATCTTCGTCCCGGCAGAACCGGCCCACGGCGAGGAGTACCACGGGGAAGAGCGGACCGCGGCCAACAAGCGAAAGCGCTCGACCGTCGTTCCGGTCGACGACGAACTGAAGCGGGTGCTCGTGGCGTGGCTGGCGATCCGCCCTGACGCGGTATCGCCCGCAGAGCCGCTGTTCTGCTCGACGTCGAGCGACTGGGGCGAACGAATCACCCCCCAGGGCGTGCGCCACATCGTCGAGACCCACGCCAGGGAGCACGGCTGGTACCGAACGGGGGGTGGGGCCGCCGAGAACGTGACCCCGCACTACTTCCGGCACTTCTTCACCACGCATCTGCGGGACCGAACCGGCGACCGTGGCATCGTCAAGTACCTCCGGGGCGACGTGGCGAGCGACATCATCGACACGTACACCCACAACTGGGGCGACCGAGTCCGCAAAGTGTACGAGGCGAACGTCTACTCCCTGCTCTGAGTCGATCTTTCGGATACACTCGATTCTGCTTCATCGAATCTCGCCACTGTTCGGTGTTCGACACCAGTCTCGTAAACCAAATCTCGCTATACAGAATTGGGGTGCCCGAATCCAGAATCGGCCGAGTCAGAATTCCGCGTTCACGGCCTCCAGCTGCCGCCAGGCGTAGGTTCTGAGCGCTTCGCGGAACTCGGCTGGGTCCTCGTCGATGTGGCCCGCATCGGCAGCGCGAACGCCACCGGGGAGGAACTTCGCCGTCAGCGTCGCCCTGTACAGGCATCGTCGTCGGTGAGAGCGCGGCGGAAGCGACGCGATGTCCCGGTACCCATCGAACAGGGCTTCCCGGAGCGTTCCCGAAGCGACGGCGTGAGGCAAGTCGAAGAAGTCGGTACAGGCCCTCGCTATGTCGTACTCCCCGGGGAATGCCATGGCTCCTTCCCAGTCGACGAGCAGCGCTTCGTCGGTGTCGGTGAACTGGACGTTAGCGGGACCGGCGTCGGCGTGGGTGAGGACCGGCTCTACATCGTCGAACCACCCGCGGTCGGTCGCGCGACGAGTGGCTTCGCAGATGGCGTCCCGAAGGTCCTCGTGGGGCGTCCCGGCGAGTCTGTCGAGCCAGTCGTCGACGAGGGCCTCCCAGCACTCGCCCCAGGGCGAAGGGTTCTCGACCTGAAGTCGGTCGTCACTGTCGGTCGTGAGGGAGCCGAACCCATCGAACCAGTCCGCTGTCGAGTTGTGTAGGTGGGCGAGTGCGCGACCGAGCGTTCGAAGCCGAGTCTCCTGTCGGGACTGAGGAACGTCATCGTGGAATGGCTCGCCGGCGACCCAGGAGAAGACGGCGAAGCCATCCCCAGCACCGAGGACGGTCGGGAGTGAAAGATCGGTCGAGCGCTCGACACCCTTCAGTATCATCGTCTCCCGGGCGAGTGGTTCCCGGTCGGCGTCCTCGAGGACGTGCTTGCAGACGGCGCGGCGACCGTCGATTGTGACCTCGTAGACAAGGTGACGGTGCGTCCGTCGTACCTCCTCGTGAAGTTCGTAGTCGTCCGAGATCGATGCGACTGCGGTCCGGATGGTCGTGGCGTCGATGGTCATGCGAACGCCGGGTCTCGGCCGGCGACCGGCCCGCTCCGGGACAGTCCCGCAGCTAAGGCCCTGAAGATGACAGCCAAATATTCAGAGAAGGCCGTGTAATAGCTTCCGCTCTCGTGGCAGGTGGTTCAGCCCGTCGGGGTCTCGCCCGGTTTCGGCTTCTATGGGTACCGTCGGGCTGTCGCGTTCTCTGTCCACGCGGGGCGCTCGATGCTCGTCGTCCCCACGTTACGGTAGACCAGTCGATGCATGACGGTGACCGTTTGCCCGTCCCGGGTCGTGATGTACTTGAACGTGAACTCGCGGACCAGCCCGTCCTCGTCGACGATGACGTCGAGGCTGGCGTCGCGGATGGAGGCGTCCGCATCGATGCTGAGCTGGGCCCGGTCCCTGACCGTGTCTCCGCGGAGCCGGAACAGCGGGTCGTCGACACCGCGGGGCGCATGGCCGAGTCGGTCCACGCTCTCGATGGCGACCGCCTCGAACGCGACCGCGAGGATGTCGGTCTGCTGGCCCCGGAAGATACCCAGGTCTGTCGGTGAGAACGGGGTCCCGTCGGAGTCGCGGAGCACGGTCACGTCGGTCTGGTCACCGATGGTCCGGCGGCTGTAGACGGTGTGGCCGTCGGCGAACAACTGCGTCTCCTGGGTCGGCCCGACACTCGTGCCTTCGGCTCGCTCGTAGTACCGGTACCGCGACCGGTTCGCGGGGTAGGAGCCGTCGCGGACCAGTTCGCGGCGCACCGTTCCGTTCCAGGACGTCTCCCGGTAGACCGCGGTGACGCGATACCCCGTCCCGTCGAGGGCACGCTCGTGGGTGTCGAGCAACACACCGACGTCCCCGACCTTGTCGCGGCTTGGATCCGGGTCGAAGACGGCTCGAGTGGTGGACTCGGTGGGGGTCGCTGTCGGCTCGGCAGTCTGCTCGACAGAGAACGGTGCTCGCGTGGTCCCGTCGTCCGCAAGGCCGCCACAGCCAGCCAGCGCCACGAGGAGCGCGAGGACGGCGACCTGTCGGACTCGCATTGTCTCGGGTTAGCAAGGGACGTGCATCAAGGTTGTGCTGGCGGGTGCCGTGGTCGTCGTCGCGTTGTCCGAGGTGTACTCGTCCACCCAGTCCGGCCGCGTGAGCGTCGTCTGTCCGAGGTCACGGTAGACCAGTCGGCGCTCGATGAACACCGGGTCGCCGGCTTCCGTCTCCGTCTCGAACGTCAGCCGGTACTCGTAGACGAAGCCGCGATGGTCGACGATGGCCTCGAGACTGGCGTTCTCGACCGTCCCGTTGGGGCCCTGGGCGAGGAGCTGTGGACTCTCGACGGTCTCGGACTGGACCCGGTAGAGGGGGCCTTCGAGCCCGGCTGGGATACGGTCGAGTTCGGTGACGCTCGTCAGGTTCATCCCCGCGAAGCCCTGGTAGAGGAAGTTGTACATGCCTTCGCGACCCCGGAATACGCCGAGGTCCGACGGCGGAATTGGGTCGCCGCTGTCCCCCAGCCGTGGAACCGACACCGACGTGCCGTTCTCGGTCGTCTGCCGGACGTACGCCCGGTCCCCGTCGCCGAAGACGACGAAGGCGCTCTGCCGAAGGGCGGCCGTCCCCGACACCTGGCTGTCGACGAGATACCGCGAATCGTTCGCTGCGTACGCTCCGTTCACGTGCCGGCGGAGGAGCACGGTCCCGTTGGTGTGGGTGGCCTGGACGAGGTACTCGGTACGATAGCTCCTGTTCTCGAGAACGCGTTGCTGGGCCGAGAGCATGTCGCGGACGTCCCCGAGGTCGTTCGCGGTCGGGTCGGGGTCGAACTGCGGGACCGTCGTGGTGGGGGTTGTGGTGTCGTCGGGTTCGGTCGGTTGCCCGGTCCCCTCGACAGAGAAGGGCTGGCGGGTCTCCTGGGTCGGGCCAAGGCTCCCGCAGCCAGCGAGGACGATGGCGAGCGCGACCGCGAGAGCGGGGAGGGAGCGCATCGCTCGACGTTCTCGCCGGGAGTATTTCAGTCTTGATAGAAGTCTGCCAGTTGCCCGGCGCTCCGCGTGGCCCGGACAGCGATCGCAACGGTCTCGGGTTCGGTGATGGTCGCGGCCTCACGCACGCGGGAGTAGTCGCTATGCAGGTCGCTCGCGACGTGTGACCGCCAGGGACCGTCCTCGACGACGACGAGGGAATCGACCGAGTCGACGGCATCGAGGACCGCACGGTTCCCGTCCGAGAGGTAGGGCTCGGCGAGGACGACGACCTCCGCGTCGGCGATGTGCGCTCGGAGCGACGCGACCGTTCCCTCCTCGAGTGCCGCATAGGGATCCGCGAGCAGGGAGTCGATTCCGAGCAGGCGTGCGGTCTCCACGAGGGCGTCACCTGGCGGGGCCGGGCCGACCGACACCTCGGCGTCCGCGTTGGCAAGTCGTTCGAGGGTCCGTGCCGCGACCGACCCGTTCCCCACGAGGTGAACTCGACAATCGAGCGACTCGACCGGGTGAGCCAGTGGCGTCACCGTCACGCTCTCGGTGACGGGGTTCCGGGTGAGGACGGTCTCGGCGTCGAAGCTCTCGCGCAGACGCGGCCGCGTGAGAACGCTGTCGGGTTCGCCCGACGCGACCACGTCTCCACCCGCGAGCAAGACGAGTTCGTCGCAGTAGCGGGCCGCCAGCGAGAGGTCGTGGATGGCCGCGACCGCGGTCTTGCCGTCCGCGACGAGTTCCCTGACGAGTTCGAGTGTCTCGACCTGATGGTTCACGTCGAGGCTGGCGGTCGGTTCGTCGAGCAGGAGGACGGGTGTCTCCTGTGCGAGCGCCCGCGCGATGGTCACCTTCTGTCGTTCGCCCCCACTCAGTTCGTCGACCGGCCGGTCCGCCAGGTCCGCGATGTCGACGCGCTCGATGGCCTCGTCGACGGCCCGGTGGTCCTCGGGAGTTGCTGAGGTGAACCGCGAACGGTGCGGGGTGCGCCCCATGGCGACGAGGTCGCGCACGGGGAACGAGAACGAGACGGTCGTATCCTGCGGGACGACCGCGACCTGCCGACTCGCGGCCCGGGCCGAGAGGGAATGGATGGGTTCGCCACACACCTCGACCGACCCGGAATCGGGCGTGAGTGCCGCGCTCATCGCGCGCAGGAGTGTGGTCTTTCCGGCCCCGTTCGGCCCCACGAGGCCGACGAAGGTGCCGGAATCGACCGACAGCGAGACATCTTCCAGCACGGTCGCGTCACCGTAGGCCACCGTCACGTCGTCGACCGATATCACAGCGCATGCACCTCCCGGCGCTTGAGCAGGAACAGGAAGAAGGGCGCACCGAGCGCCGCGGTCACGATGCCGACGGGCAGTATCTCGGCGGTTGAACGCGCGACTGTGTCGGTCGCGACGAGGAACGAGGCCCCTGCGAGCGCGCTCGTCGGGAGCAGAATACGGTGGTCCGGTCCGACGACGAGGCGAAGCATGTGCGGGACGACGAGCCCGACGAAGCCGATGACGCCGGCGACGGCGACGCCGGCCGCGGTGACGATGCTCGCGAGCGTGAGCAACAGCAGTTTGGTCCGCTCGACCGCGATGCCGAGGTGGTGGGCGTCCTCCTCGCCGAGCAAGAGGACGTTCATGTCGTTCGTGTAGGGCAGGAGGAGGACGAAGCCGACGAGACCGATGCCGCCGGCGAAGGTCACGTCGCCCCAGGTCGCCGCGCTGAGGTCGCCCATCAGCCAGTACAGGGCCTCGCGCAGACTCTCACCGCTGGTGACCAGCAGGAACGAGACGACCGCCCCGAGGAACGTCTGGATGGCGACCCCTGCGAGCAGGAGGGTCGCAACCGGGGTCCGGCCGCGCTCGGTCGCGAGGGCGTAGACGAGGAACGCGGTGAGGATGGCACCGACGAAGGCCGCCCCCTCGATGCCGAAGGGTACCGAAAGCGGGAGGACGATGGCACTGACCGCGCCGACGGCCGCGCCGGAGGAGACACCCACGATAGAGGGGTCGGCCATGGGGTTCCGGAAGAAGCCCTGCATGACCGTCCCGGCGGCCGCGAGCGAGAAGCCGACCGTGGCGGCCAGCGCGATGCGCGGGAGCCGGACGCTCGCGACGATGACGCTCGCAGTCTTGGGCACCTGGAACTGGAACACCGTCGTCGTCTGGAGGGAGAGACCGCCTGCGAGGGTGACGCCGCTGGGGAGGGCGAGCTGGTTCAGGAGGACCTTCGCGACGGTGAGGTAGTCGATGGAGACGGGGCCGACCGCGGCACAGACGACCGTCGTGAGGGCTAACAGCGCCGTCAGCCCCGCCGACCAGCCGACCGTCTTCGTCCGCGTCTCCATACTGTCGTGTCTACTTCGCAAATGCACTTGCTTTAGGTAAATACTTATTGCATACGTGGCGAGTTGGGTGTGATGACAGGAACACGGACGCTGCTCGTCGCAGCACTGCTGGTCATCTCGTCGTTCGGCGTCGTCGCGACGCCGGCCGCCGCGACACCAGCCAACGACAGCACCACGGCAGGTTGCTCGTTCCCGTTCACCGCGACCGACGCGACGGGAACCGAAGTCACACTCGAGGAAGCGCCCGAACGCGTCGTCACGGCCGGCCCCGCCTCGGCCCAGACGATGTGGGAGATCGGCGCACAGGCGAAGGTCGTCGGCACGACCCAGTACGCGAAGTACCTCGACGGTGCCGAGACGACCGCGAACATCTCCGGCTCGGGATACGCCTTCATCTCGGTCGAGAAGGTCATCGCCCAGCAGCCCGACCTCGTCCTCGCGGCGAGCATCGTCCCCGACGAGAAGGTCGAGAAGCTCCGCCAGGCCGACATCACGGTCTACAAGTACGAGTCGGCCAGCTCGCTGGACGACGTCATCGCGAAGACGGAACTGACCGGCAAGCTCGTCGGTGCCTGTGATGGGGCCGCCGAGACGGTCGACTGGATGGAGACCGAGCGCAAGGTCGTCGAGCAGGCGGCCGAGGGCAAGGAGCCCAAGCAGGCCCTGTACGTCTTCTACGGTTCGACCCCCGGGCCGAACACGTACATCTCCGACCTCATGACCACTGCGGGTGCGACCAACCTCGCGGCGGACGCTGACCTGGAGTACTCCAGTGCCGGCTACGCCCGCCTCAACCCCGAGGTCGTCGCCAACATGAGCGTCGAGTGGCTGCTCCTCAACAGCGGCCAGCCCGAACCACGCATCCCCGACTCCGAGGCCTACCAGAACACGATGGCGGTCCAGCAGAACCAGACCATCGTGATGGACGAGAACCGCGTGAGCCAGCCCGCACCGCGCAGCTTCCTCGTGATGCGGCAGCTCTCGAAGACCTGGTACCCCGACGCCTACGCGGAGGCCAACGCGAGCGTCCGCGGTGAGGCGGAGGTGTCGACCGGAACCACGGCGACCACCGAGGCGACGACGGCGATGAGTACGACCGCCAGCACCGAGACCACGGCGGAGCCCGCATCCAACGGCTCGCCCGGCTTCACCGCCGTCGGTGCCGTCGCCGCACTGACCGCCCTCGGCGCGCTCGCCCGGCGCGACTGACGGGTCTCTTTTTCCCGCACTCGACGCGGAGAGTCCGAAAGGCCGATACCGGGTGACCCCGTCCGACCGCACATGGTCGAGAACGTCATCTGGCCCGCGTACCTCGACGCGGAACTCTCCCGGTCCGGTGGACGGCGCGTCCCTGCAGACCTCGCCGTCTCCGAACCGACCGTCGAAGAGATCGCGAAGGCCGTCCAGCAGGTCGGGTACGACGCCCGCATCGAACGCGACGTGGCGTATCCACGCGAGGGATACGAGGGGCGCGGTCGCGTCCTCGTGAAGAACCCGACGGACGACTCGAAGAACGACATCGTACAGGCCGTGGCGGCCTACGTCAACGCCCTCCGCGAATGAAGCGCGTCGGGACGGTCGTCCGGTCCGCCCAGGGCCTCGCCATCGCCCGCACGGACGGCGAGGACCACCCCCGCATGGGCGAGACGGTCATCGACGAGTCCCTGGACACGGTCGGCCGCGTCGTCGACGTGTTCGGGCCGGTCTCGCGCCCCTACGTCGCCGTCTCCGGCGACACCGACCCGGCACTGTTGCTCGGGCAGACGCTCTACGCCCGGTAATCGGCCGACTGAAGGGAGGATACGCGAACGCAAGGCCGAAATAGCGCGGGCCGAAAGGTCGTGGCATGAACGACCGTTATCGGATTTTCGGGGCCGTCGGCCTCGCCGTCACCATCTTCGTGCTGGTGCAACTCGGCGCGCTCTCGCTCGTCGAGCCGTTCAAAGAGGGTGGTCGACAGGTCGTCGAGAACCCGCAGGACGCGACCAACAGCATCGTCTACATCGGTGCCATCCTGGTGGCGACCGCGGGGATGCTGGCCGCGTTCAAGTTCGACCTCCAGTGGCTCATCCGCGGGTTCATCATCCTCACCAGCGGCATGCTCTCCTACTACGTCTTCGAGACGTTCATGCCGACGACCGTCGCGGTGGCGGCCGGTGGGGTCGTCGCCCTCGGCCTACTCGTCTACCCCGAGTGGTACGTCATCGACACCGCCGGCGTCGTGATGGGGTCGGCCGCGGCCGGCCTGTTCGGCATCAGCTTCGGGCTGTTCCCCGCCATCGTCTTGCTGACGATTCTGGCAGTGTACGACGCCATCTCCGTCTATGGAACCGAGCACATGCTCACGCTCGCGGAGGGCGTCATGGACATGAAGGTCCCCGTCATCCTCGTCATCCCGACCACCCTGTCCTTCTCGTTCCTCGAACTGTCGGCCGGGGGCGACGAGGAGGGCGACGATTCCGCCGACGGGGAGACCGTGGCGGCCGACGGGAACGGCACTCCCGAGGGAGCAGACGACCCCGAATCCGACCCCAGCCTGGAGTCGGAGGGTGCCCTCGACCGTGACGCCCTCTTCATCGGACTCGGCGACGCCGTCATGCCGACCATCATCGTCGCCAGCGCGGCGTACTTCCACAGCGGCGCGACGGACACCGTCACCCCACTCATCACGGACCCAATCCTCCTGAACCTGCCCGCGCTCACCGCGATGGTCGGGACCATCGTCGGTCTGCTCATCCTCCTCTGGATGGTCCTGAAGGGGAAGGCACACGCTGGCCTTCCACTCCTGAACGGCGGCGCGATCGGTGGCTACCTCGTCGGTGCGCTCGCCGCCGGCGTCCCGCTGATGGCGGCGCTCGGACTGTAACCGCTCCCTGTTGTTGCGGTCTTTCGCGGGTATCGACGCCACTGCCCAAAGTGACATCTACCGCACCGACGAACCCCACCCATGGACGACGAAATCGCGGTCGTGACCGCGGCAGGACGTGGTATCGGCGCAGCCTGTGCACGCAGACTGGCGGACGACGGGTACACGCCCGTACTGCTCTCGAAGTCGGGCGCAGCGCGGGACGTGGCCGACGACCTCGGCGGCGTCGGCTTCGAGGGGTCGGTCACCGACCCGGCAGACCTAGAAGCTCTCGTCGAGGCCGCGACCGACCGATATGGAAGAATCGACGTGGTCGTCAACAACACCGGCCACCCCGCGACGGGCGACCTGCTCGATATCGCCGACGAGGACTGGCACGACGGACTCGACCTCGTGTTGCTCAACGTGGTCCGGATGGCTCGCCTCGTCACGCCAGTGTTCGAGGAACAGGGTGGCGGCAGCATCGTCAACGTCTCGACCTTCTCTGCGTACGAACCGTCGCTCGATTTCCCGGTCTCGTCGGTGCTCCGGGCCGGGCTCGGTGGGTTCACCAAGCTCTACGCCGACCGCTACGCCAGCGAGAACATCCGGATGAACAGCGTGCTTCCGGGGTACACCGACAGCTACGAGATTGACGAGGCGACCCGAGACGAGATTCCGATGGGCAGGTCGGCGCGAACTGACGAGATAGCCGACGTCGTCGGGTTCCTGGCCTCGGACGCGGCGAGCTACGTCACCGGCCAGAACATCCGTGTCGACGGCGGCCTGACCGAGAGCGTCTGAGTTCCGAAGGAAGAATCAATCTCACTCGAACGCCCGCAGCCAGTGGTGGTCCGGGTCGACGGTGAGAATCGCCTCCCGGAGCCAGCCGCGTGGCTCGGGGGCGAGCTGTGGGAGCACGCGGTCGAAGTCGGCTTCGTCGTGCTCGCCGAATATCGGGAGCTTGTAGCAGAGAACGATTTCGGGGGCGAGATACGGGATGCCGGTCTCGGAGACGCGAATCACCTTCTCGATGTCGCGGGTCACACGAGAATCACGGCGGAAGTTCCACTGTTCGCCATCGTGCTCGTTGAGCAGACACTCCAGCTGTGGGAGTTCGAACGCCTCGTTGCGGGCGTGGAGTTCGTGCCGGGGGAGTTCCAGCCACTCCCCGGTTGGCCACGGTTCCGTCCGCTCCTCTCCGGGGACTGCCACCTCGAACGTCCAGTCCGAGAGGTGCTCGCGCAGGGCGTGCTGGTCCTCGCGGAACACCGCGACCTCGACGTCCCCGTGGGACCGGGTCTGCTCGCCGAGGAAGCAATCGAGTGCCCACCCACCCGCGATAGCCCACGGCTGGTCGAACGTGCGAAAGCGATCGCCGACCGCGTACACGTCGTTCCAGGTGGTCTCGCGGGACATGTCGTTCATCAGGTATCCACTGTACGATATGAAAGTATCGGCTGACCGGCGGCGCGCCGAGTCCGCTCACTCCGCCCGAACTGCCCCGGTGCTCGACGAGGGGGAGGTCCGCCACAGACTGTACCCGTAGACGACAACTGCAACCGCCAGCACGGTATCGACGACCTCGATAGCCAGCAACAGCGGGGGCATCGCGTCCGGCGACGTGGGGAAGACGCCGAGCAGGTCAAGCAGGTAGACGAGGACGTAGAGGACGGCGAGTCCTATCGCGGCCGGCACAGCGACCCGCCGCCCCTGCCAGAGCCGGGAGGCCGTCGCCAGGCTCGCGAGGCCGAGCGCGGTCAGGAAGCCGTTGAATCCCCAGTAGACAGCGGGCGAGAGGTGTGCGAACGACCGGGTCTCGATGGGGCCCCAGGGCGCGAGCGACACGAGCAAGCCGGTGACGAGGAGCAACAGCAGTGCGAGGCGTCGGAACGACGTGTGTGACATACACCAGTCGTTGGAGTCCACCTGCGGTGGGGATTACTCCGAGCATGCTAGCTGTATTTATATATCCTAGTCGAACACGCAGCGAGATGCGCAGCACGACCGTGGCGCTCACCTGGGAAGACACCGGTCTCCATCCGCTGTACGACGCCCTCGCGACCACGCCGGACGTGGCCGTCGAGGCGCTCCATTACATCAACCCGGTCGGTGACGACGGCTATGCCGAGTTGATACAGTTGCGCGGCGACCTCGAACTCGCTCGCGAGGTGTTACAGCAGTCGTCGGCCGTCGACGAGTTCGAGGTTTCGGAGTCGGGTATCGCGTACGTCCACTACGAGGCGTCGCCGCTCATGGACGACCTCCTGGGCGTCCTCTTCGACCACGCCGTCGTGCTCGAGTGGCCGGTCGAGTTCGTCGCGGCCGATGGGGTTCCCGAGGCGCGGGTGACGTTCGTCGGGACGAGTCACGCACTGGCCGAGGCGGTCGCAGCCATCCCGTCGGCGATTACGGTGACGCTCGAACGGACCGGCCGATACCGGCGTTCGACGCCATCGCTCTCGACGGTGCTGACCGAGCGACAGCGAGAGATTCTCGAGGCGGCCGTCGCGGCCGGCTACTACGACGTGCCGCGGGGGACGACCCACCGGGAACTCGCGGCCGCGCTGGACCTCGCACCTGGGACCGTCAGCGAGCACCTGCAGCGGATCGAGCACAACCTCGTGACCGCGTTCGTGCCGGGGTGACCGCTCACTCGCCGGTCAGGGCTTCGCTCGCCGGCGAGATGCTGATCTCCTGGCCGAGGTCCTGGGCGACGGCCTTCTCGTAGAGCATGTAGGCTGCGGCGGTCGTCTCGATGCCGGTCCCACCGGAGTCGAACACGGTGATGTCCTCCTCCCCTTCTCTGCCGGGTGCCTCGCCGGCGACGACCTCGCCGAGTTCCGCGTGGATGTCGTCCTCGTCGACCACGCCGGCCTCCATCGCGCTGATGAACGAGCCGGCGTCCTGCGTGACGCGCTCGCGGAGGTCGGGGACGTACGTGGCGCGCTCGATGGTCGTGTGGTCGAGTTCGCGCTTCTCCGGGTGGTACTGGCCCATCGCGGTGACGTGGGTGCCCGGTTCGAGCAGGTCACCGTCGAAGACGGGTTCCGAGGCGGTCGTCGCCGTGATGACCACGTCGGCATCCTCGACCGCCGCGGCCGAGGAAGCGACCGCAGCGACCGAGGCGTCGTAGCGTTCGTTCATCTCGGCCGCGAAGCCCTCGCGGTTCTCCTTCGTCGGGGAGAACACGTTCACGGTCTCGAAGTCTCGGACCGTCATCGTGGCCTTGAGCTGGCCCCGGGCCTGCGCGCCGGTCCCGATGACCGCGAGCTTCGTGGCGTCGTCGCGGGCGAGTGCGTCGACCGCGACCCCGCCCGCGGCGCCGGTCTTGTACGGGTTCATGCTCGCGCCGTCGATGAGCGCCAGGGGCGCTCCCGACTCCGCGTCGAACAGGGGCGTCATGAACCACGCGTCGACCTGGCCGAAGCCGGCGGAGTACATGTAGCCGCCCATGGCACCCGTCTCGGGAAGCACCGCGGAGTAGCTGAACAGCATCCCCGGCGGGTCGTCGTTCCGAAGTGTGGTCCGTGGTTTCGCGGGTGCGCCCTCGCCGCGCTGGCGGTAGGCGTCTCGGACGGCATCGACGTACTCGGCTGGTTCGGCGAGTCCGGCGACGTCGTCACTGGTCAGGAACAGCGCGTTCGTCATGGTCAGCGAATCGATAGCCAGCGGTAAAAAGGCGTATGCTGGGTAGGTTGGTCAGTCGGCGTTGGGCGCGGGCGCGGACGGCGTGTTGGTGGTGTCCGTCTTCGCGGTGATGGTGTCGACCGGTCCTCGGACGAACATGGCGTGTCCGATGAGCAGCGCAGCCGTGAGTGCGGCGATGGGAACGGCGGCCTCCAGCTGGAGGGTCGTGAGTGTGGTGAGCGCGCCGGTGCCACCGAGGAGTGCGAGCGGAATCAGCCCTAGAACGATGTCGTAATACCCAGTCATAACGTATTAGAAATTATGGGAAAGGAGAATATAAAGCTTTCGCCTATAGGAGCGAGATAGGACATCTATGGCTGATTCATAAATAGCGCATGTGTTATCCATAACTTATGAGCTCGATTCAGGTTGCATAACTCGACGCCCTCTTGCGTTTTCTCAGAATTTACCTCTGGTGCAGGACACCCAATATATGTTTTCTGCTTTCGCTCAGTGCCGGAACCGATGCGTTTTACCGACCGACTCACGACCACACGTCCGTGAATCGGAACGACCGCGCAATCGTCGCGCTCGTGATGGTCGGGCACGGGATGGTCCACACCTACGAACTCTCCATCCCCATCTTCGTGAGCGTCTGGCTCGCGCCGGGCAGCTTCGGAGCGACCGAGGCGACCCTGGGACTCGTCACCGCGGTCGGCTACGGCCTGTTCGGTCTCGGCGCGCTCCCGGGTGGCGTGCTCGCGGACGTCGTCGGGTCGAAGCGCCTCATCGTCGGCTGTCTGGTCGGGATGAGTGGGGCGTTCGCGCTCCTCTCTGTCGCGCCGGGCATCCCCGTCGTCGCCCTGGCACTGCTGCTCTGGGGGGCGGCCGCCAGCGTCTACCATCCTTCCGGGCTCTCGCTCATCAGCCGCGGGACCGAAGCACGCGGCTCGGCGTTCGCCTACCACGGGATGGCTGGGAACCTCGGCATCGCGCTCGGCCCGTTGCTGACGGCGACGCTCCTGCTCGTCCTCGACTGGCGGCAGGTCGCCCTCGCCCTGGCGGTCCCCGCGCTCCTCGCCGCGACCGTCGCGACCCGCATCGACGTGGACGAACGCGCCGCAGTGGCAGACGGCGGCGACTCGAAGGCCGACAGCGTCTCCTCGCTCTCGGAGTTCCTGGCGGGGAGTCGCGCGCTGTTCGCGGGCGGCTTCCTCGTCATCTTCGCCATCGTCATGGCCTCGGGGCTGTACTATCGCGGGGTCCTGACGTTCCTGCCCGAGATCCTCGGTGGCTTCCCCTCGTTCGACCCCATCGAGCTCGCCGGGCAGGAGCTCGAACCCGCCCGGTACGTCTACGCCGGGCTCCTGATGGTCGGTATCGCCGGGCAGTATGTCGGCGGACGGCTGACCGACCGGACGGAGCCCGCGAAGGCGCTCAGAATCGCGTTCCCCGCGCTGGCGGTCATCGCGCTCGTCTTCCTGCCGGTCGCCGATCTCGGTATCTACGCCTTCCTAGCGTTGTGTGCCGTGCTCGGCTTCTTCCTGTTCCTCGTCCAGCCGCTCTACCAGGCCGCCGTCGCCGAACACACGCCCGCCGGCACGCGGGGACTCTCCTACGGATACACCTACCTCGGCGTGTTCGGTGTCGGCGCACTCGGTGGCGTCCTCGCGGGCGGACTGCTCACCTTCGCGGACACCGGTGCACTGTTCCTGGCGCTCGCGGGTATCGGCCTGTTCGGCGGACTGGCCAGTCTGGTGTTGAGTCGCCGCTGAAAACGATGCGTTCGATTATTCGACCAGCCAGCGCACGACGAGCGGGCGTGCGATTCCGAAGGTGACCGCGCCGAGACCGGTCATCACGAGCATGAACGTCCACGGGGAGTTCCCAGAGAAGTACGGCGAGGCGCGGAGCATGAGACCGATGTTCGCGCCACCGATCCAGGCACCGGCGGCCAGCCGTGCCGATTCCACGCCGCCCGCGAAGGCCCGGTCCCCGTACGCGCCGACGAGCGTCGCGACGAGGAACCAGCCGACCAGGAAGGGGAACATGGTCTCTGCGACGGCGACGGGTGCCGTAATCGGGTTCACGCCGTGGCGAAGTTCGCCGGCCGTGATGAGCGCGACGAGGACGACGAGGTCCGCCCCCGCGAGCTTCCAGACGGCCGACAATGGCCGGGCGTCGAGGCCGAACAGACGCTGGGCTGTGCTCATGACCGACCCTGTGGACCGGAGTACTATCCCTCTCCCGGTTTCTCACGGGCTCCGCGACCACAGGTCGGTCGGCAGGCAACGTTTTTGTCGTCGGCACGACACTGCCGACCATGAACCGGACGTTCGTGGCCGGGGGCGCACTCACGGTGCTGGGACTGGTGGGCTATGGTATCGGGGTGGTCGCGCCCTATCCGGGACGGGCCTTCTCCGTGACCGGCGTGATGATCGGCCTCACCCTGGCCGCCGTCGGGACCGACTTCGGGCGGGGTGAGCCCGAGTGACCATCCAGTCGCACGTGTTCGACAGCAGCGGTGTGAACGACCACGAGGACCTCACCGAGGCCAAGGAGGCGAACGGGACGACCTGGATTCGTGTTAGCGATGCGACCGACGAGGAACTCCAGCAGGTCGCGGGGACGTTCGGCATCCACGAACTCGAACTCGACGACGTGCGCAACGACGTGCGTCCGAAGACCGAAATATTCCCGGAGCACGTGTTCACGCTGGTGAAGACGGCGGTCCTCCGGGCCGGCGATACCACGTTCGAGGAGGAGGTCAGGTCCGAGACGGTCGGCATATTCATCGGCGAGGACTGGGTCGTGACACTCTCGTTGACGACCCTGCGGGCGGTCGGGAAGGTGTGGAACGCGGTCACCCGCGAGGACCAGCGCATCCTCTCTCGCGGGCCGGATTTCACCGCCTACCGCATCCTCGACAACGTCACCAACGACTACTTCGACCTCATCGACGAGGTGGAAGACGACATCGAGGCCGTCGAGGAGGAGGTCGTCGGCGCGACCGGCATCGAGACGCTCGAAGACATCAACAGCCTGCGCCGCGAACTGCTCTCGGTCAGACGGGTGCTCTGGCCGAGCCGGGACGCGGTCGGCGTCCTCGCGCGGGGTGACGACAACGTCATCGAAGAACGCCACGAGAAGTACTTCCGTGACGTGTACGACCAGCTCGTCCAGCTGGTCGAACTCATCGAGACGTACCGCGACCTGGTGACGGGCGCGCGGGACATCTACCTCAACTCTATCTCGATGAACATGAACGAGGTGATGAAGACCCTGACCGTCGTCGCCACCATCATCCTGCCCCTGACGTTCGTCGTCGGCATCTACGGGATGAACTTCTCCGTGATGCCCGAACTGGGCTGGGAGTACGCCTACCACGCCGTGATGCTGGGGATGGTGGGTATCGCCGCCATCATGCTACTGTACTTCCGGGAGGAGAGCTGGCTGTAGCGTCGGGCGAGCCGTTCGTCCCTATTCGGCGTTCTCGCGCTTCAGCGAGAGAACGGTCCGCTCGAACTCACAGACCAGCGTTTCGTCGTCTCGCGGCTCGCCATCCGTCGTATCTGGCAGTTTGAACACCTCGACGTGCATCGTCACGATGCCACGCTCGCCGTCGCTCGTCTCGCGCTTGTCCGTCACGGTCGATTGCACGCGGATGGTGTCGCCGTGGAACACCGGATTGGGGTGGGAGACCTCGTCGTACGAGAGGTTCGCGACGATTGTCCCGTCCGTGGTCTCCGGGATGGAGATACCGACCGCCAGCGCCATGGTGTAGATGCCGTTGACCAACCGCTCGCCGAACTGGGTGTCGGCGGCGAACGACTCGTCGAGGTGGAGCGGCTGCTGGTTCATCGTCATATCACAGAAGCGCTGGTTGTCGCTCTCGGAGATGGTCCGGCGTCGCTCGTGTTCGATGGTCTGGCCGACCTCGAACTCCTCGTAGTAGAGCCCTGACATGGCCGAGTCGTCGCACCCACGTGTGAAATGTCGTGTGGTTCCTCACGGTCGGTTGTGAGACGTGTGCACTGACCGTGAGAGAGAGTCACGCAACATCTGCACGAACCCAAACCGTTTTATTTATCAATGAGTCCACGGAAGGTCTGGCAAATGCCCCGGCAGCCCGCCAACGCGTGGGAACAGCGTCTGTCGGTCCCGTTTCGCCCGTCGTCGTGTCACTGTGACCCACAGCCACGACTCGCACGTCCACGGTGGCAGACGGCGGCGACTCCATAGAACCATGGCAACAGCAACAGCCACCGACGAAGAAGAAGCGGAACAGCACGAAGAGAGCGCCCTGGAGACAGCCCGACGCCAGCTCGCCCGGGCGGCCGAGTACCTCGACGTCGACGAGGGAACCATCGAACGCCTCAACCACCCCGACCGCGTCCAGCGCGTCTCCATCCCGCTGAAGCGTGACGACGGCTCGACCGAGGTCTTCACCGGCTACCGCGCCCAGCACGACAGCGTCCGTGGCCCGTTCAAGGGTGGGCTGCGCTTCCACCCCGGCGTCACCGAGGAAGAGTGCATCGGGCTCTCGATGTGGATGACCTGGAAGTGCGCCGTGATGGACCTCCCCTTCGGGGGCGGCAAGGGTGGCATCGTCGTCGACCCGAAGGAACTCTCGAAGGACGAGAAGGAGCGGCTCACCCGCCGCTTCGCCGAGGAACTGCGCGACCTCATCGGCCCGAAACACGACATCCCCGCCCCTGACATGGGCACCGGCCCGCAGGAGATGGCGTGGTTCATGGACGCCTACTCGATGCAGGAGGGCGAGACCATCCCCGGCGTCGTCACCGGCAAGCCGCCGGTCATCGGCGGTTCCTACGGCCGCGAGGAGTCCCCGGGTCGCTCCGTCGGTATCATCGCCGAGCAGGCCATCGAGTACTACGACTGGGACATCTCGGACACGACGGTCGCCGTGCAGGGCTTCGGGTCGGTCGGCGCGTACGCCGCCCGCTACCTCGACGAGAAGGGTGCGAAGGTCGTCGCCGTCTCGGACGTGAACGGGGCCATCTTCGACCCCGACGGACTCGACACGCAGGACGTCGAGGACCACGACGCCCGCCCCGGTATGGTGTCGGGCTACGACGCCCCGGAGAAGCTGACGAACGAGGAACTGCTGGAACTCGACGTGGACGTGCTCATCCCGGCCGCCATCGGGAACGTCCTGACCGCCGAGAACGCCCACGACGTGCAGGCCGACCTCGTCGTCGAGGGGGCGAACGGCCCGACCACCACCCGCGCCGACGAGATATTCGCGGAGCGCAACATCCCGGTCGTGCCGGACATCCTCGCGAACGCGGGCGGTGTCACCGTCTCGTACTTCGAGTGGCTACAGGACATCAACCGCCGCCAGTGGTCGCTCGAACGCGTCAACGAGGAGCTCCACCAGGAGATGCTGAAGGCGTGGACCGCGGTGAAGGCCGAGGTCGAGGCCCGCGACGTGAGCTGGCGCGAGGCGACCTACATCGTCGCACTCTCCCGTGTCGCCGAGGCCCACGAGGCCCGCGGGCTGTGGCCCTAGTTCGGGTTCTCTGAATCGGTCTCTTCTTGCTGGGCGTAGACGCCTGCGCCGATCGCCGTCCCGAGAGCGATGCCGATACTGAGCCAGAGTGCCAGGTCGCCTGTCGCCACACCGATCGCGCTCCCGATGGCGGCACCGAATGCGACGCCCAGCCCGACCGGAAGCCCCGAAGTATCGTTCATGCGTGGGAGATTGCCGGTAGAACAGATAGTGCTATCCCTGTGTTCGTGAGCCCGTCAGTCCGAGGCTCGTGGGTCGGCCTGCCCAGCCGAAATCTGCTCTGCCGTGTTCGGTTCGCTCACCCTCGCCTCCGGCAGGTCGTACCCCCCGCTCGTGTCGAACTGCTGGAGCCGTGAGAGCAGCTGTCGCGACTGGTCGGTCAACCGACCCGCGCTCTCGGAGACGTGGCCCAGCGCGTTCGCGTTCGCCGACGCCCGGAACGAGGCCTGGTCCGATTCTTTCGTCGCGCCGGACGCGGACTCGGTGACGCGTTCGACCAGCGTGACGACCTCCTGGGTCGAGTCGGCCTGCTGTTCCGTGGCTGTGGTTATCTCCTGGACGCCCTCGTTGGTGCGCTGGGCGTAGTCCGCCACCGAATCGAGCGCCTCGATTGCGCGTTCGACCTCGGCCACGTCCTCGGAGACCACGGCCTGGGTCTGTTCCATCTGGGCGACCGACCGGTCGGTCTCCGCGGCGATGCGGTCGAGGCGTTCCTCGACGTTCTCCGCGGCCGCCTGCGTCTTCTCGGAGAGCTCCTTGATCTCGGTCGCGACCGCCCCGAAGCCCTCCGAATCACCGTTTCGCGAGGCTTCGATGTTGGCGTTGAGCGCGAGGACGTTGGTCCGCTGGGCGACCTCGGTGATGGTGTCGACGAGGTCGTCGACGGCTTCGACCTCCGATTCGAGGGACTCCATCGCGCTGACGGTCTCCTCGGTCTCCGCCTCGATATTTCGCATGCTCTCGGTGGCGTTGGCTGCTGCAGCACGGCCCTGCTTCCCGCTCTCTGCGGTCTGTTGGGCCGTCTCGCTGACCTCGTTCGCGGTCGCGGTTATCTCCTCGATGGTCGTCGAGAGGCTGTTCATCTCGGCGGCGACCGACTGCAGACTCCCGCTCTGGGACTCGGTGATGCCGGCGATGTCGGAGAGCGACTCGCTGACGTGCTCGCCACCCGTCTGGACTGTATCGGTACTGGCGCTGACCTCGTTGCTGTAGGTCGCGACCTCGCCCGCGAACTTCTTCAGCGAGACGACGGCGCGCTCGAACTCGTCCATCAGCGCGTTGAACTCCGTCGCCAGGGCCACCAGCCCGTCGTTCTCGACGGAGTCGTCGAGGCGGCGAGTCAGGTCGCCATCGGCCATCGCAGCCATGGTCTCGCCGTACTCCCCGGCGACGCGTTCGACCGATTCGCGTTCACGCGTCGCGGTCGTCGCGTCGTTCCGGGCGCGCTGGAGGTCGCCGGCGAGGCCGTCGAGTTCGTCGAAGAACTCGGCCATCGCGTCGGCCTGGTCCGCCGGGACGTCGAGGGTTTCACCGGCCCGGACGCGCCGAACGGCTTCGGTCAGTTCGTCGATGTGGACGTCGTTCTTGCCGAACACGCCGTCGAAGATGCCAGCCATCTCAGTCACCCCGGGCGACGCGGTCGTCACTCTCCCCCGTCGTGTCGGGCTCGGAACCTGCGTCCCCGTGGACGTGCGCGGTGACCTGCTGTTCGTCCCGGCTGATGACGAACCGGCAGGCGTCGTCACCCTCCAGCATACAGGTCTGCTCCTCGAACGCGAGCCGGTCGCCGAAGTGCTTCGAGACACCCATGATGGCCCCGCGAGCCACGTCACAGAGCATGCGGTCCGAGTCGTAGGTGATCTGGACCATCCCCTCCGTATCGTCCAGCCACTCCGAGCGCACCCGGGGCGTCGTGACCTCGACCATGTCGCGGGTCCGGAGCGAGGTGTGGTACTGCTCGATGTTGGCGATGAGCGCCAGCGCGCCCCAGTCGTCGTCGATGTGGATGTCGTACATCGAGACGAGGTGCGGGACGACGTACGTCCCGTAGTCACAGAGTATCTGCCGCGCCCCCTTGCCGGTGACCTCGCCCGCGGCCGTCGCCAGCTCGTAGACGTCACGGTCGGGGTACACCGTCACCGGGACGTACACCTTCTCCGCCACGTCCGCGCGTCGCTGGACCTCCTCCCAGGCCTCACGGCCGTACTCGCCGATGACGTAGTCCTGGAGCGTCTTGAGGATGATACCGTGCATGGTCAGACAGTCCCCCAACCAGTTCGGATGCCTGCGCCACACGACTCCATCGCCCGTCTCTCGCCGGTGTCTCCCATCATTCGTGTCCGTCGCTCAGGAAGCCCCTACAAAATCCTTTCTCCCCAAATACAGAAGTACATAGCTTGGTGGCCTATCACGTTAGGCACATTCCGGGTTCGGTGCCCGTGTGGTCCATCGGCGGTGGCAGAACCGGCGATACTGACTGCCTATTCGGGCGGTTACTCCGGCTGTGTGCGCCGGGCGGCTGGCACGCGACACACACCTGATGTCGTGGAACGACGCGATGGAGGTCGGTGCCCGGTCACCCGAACCGGCACCTTTCAAATATTGCCGGTGCGCAGGGCCGGTATGGTCAGACGCAGCGTCATGTTCTCGCCGGGCGACCGCCCGGAGCTGATGCGGAAAGCCCCCGGAACCGGTGCCGACACCATCATCTTCGACCTCGAGGATGCGGTCGCCCCACAGCGCAAGGACGAGGCGCGTGAGGCCGTCCGCGAGGTACTCTCGGACCCCGAGTTCGACCCCGACTGCGAGGTGTGTGTCCGGGTGAATCCTGCGGGCGAAGGCATGGACGCGGACGTGGCCGCACTCGCGGGCGACCTCCGCCTGGACGCCCTGATGCTGCCGAAGGCGACACAAGCCGCCGACGTGGACCGCCTCGACGACGCCCTCGAGGGCCCAACCCCACCGGTGCTCGCACTGGTCGAATCCGCGGCGGGTGTGCTCGCCGCCGCTGACATCGCCGGAGCCGACGCGACCGACGCACTGGTCTTCGGGGCGGAGGACCTCTCGGCGGACATCGGGGCGACGCGGACCAGCGAGGGGACCGAGGTTCTCTACGCGCGCGAGAAGGTCGTCGTCGCCGCCGCCGCCCACGACATCGACGCCATCGACACCGTCTACACCGACTTCTCCGATGCCGAGGGACTGGCCGACGAGACCGAGTTCGCCATCCAGCTCGGCTACGACGGGAAGATGGCCATCCACCCCTCGCAGGTGCCGGTCATCAACGACGCGTTCACGCCGGCCGACGACCGCATCGAGTGGGCCCAGGCCGTCCTCGACGCGAAGGCTGAGGCCGACGCCGAGGGTCGCGGCGTGTTCCAGGTCGACGGCGAGATGATAGACGCGCCGCTCATCGCGCAGGCTGAACGCGTGCTGGAGCGGGCGCGGGCCGCCGGGAAAATATAAGGACCTTAGATTGGCTTTAATTCTAGACTATGATTATAATTTCGCCATGCTTAACCCGCGTCACTGAGTCGTAGTCGATGATGACAGACGAGGCCAATCCATTCGAGAGTCTCCAGGAGCAGATCGACGACGCCGCCGCCTACCTCGACGTCGGGACCGACGTACTCGAACGCCTCAAGCACCCCGAGCGAGTGCTGGAAACGAACCTGACCGTCGACATGGACGACGGCTCCATCGGCCGCTTCAAGGCCTTCCGCTCTCAGTTCAACGGTGACCGCGGCCCGTACAAGGGCGGTATCCGCTACCACCCGGGCGTCAGCCGCGACGAGGTCAAGGCCCTCTCGGGCTGGATGGTGTACAAGTGCGCCACCGTCGGTATCCCGTACGGTGGCGGCAAGGGTGGCATCGTCATCGACCCCTCCGAGCACTCGGAAGGAGAACTCGAACGCGTCACCCGCGCGTTCGCGAAAGAGCTGCGCCCGCTCATCGGCGAGGACAAGGACATCCCCGCGCCGGACGTGAACACGGGCCAGCGCGAGATGAACTGGATCAAGCACACCTACGAGACGCTGGAGAACAAGACCGAACCCGGCGTCGTCACGGGCAAGGCCATCGAATCCGGCGGGAGCGAGGGCCGCGTCGAAGCGACCGGCCGCTCCACCATGCTCGCCGCCCGCGAGGTCTTCGACTACCTCGACCGCGACATCAGCCAAGCCGACGTGGCCGTGCAGGGCTACGGGAACGCCGGCTGGATCGCCGCGAAGCTCATCGAGGAACTCGGCGCGAACATCGTCGCCGTCTCCGACTCCTCCGGCGCGATCCACAACCCCGACGGCTTCGATCCCGTCGCGGTCAAGGACTTCAAGCGCGAGACCGGCTCCGTCTCGGGCTACGAGGGTGCCACCGAGGAGTTCACTAACGAGGACCTGCTGACGATGGACGTCGACCTGCTGGTCCCTGCTGCACTCGAGAACGCCATCGACGGCGACCTCGCGAAGAAGGTCCAGGCCGACATCATCGTCGAGGCCGCGAACGGGCCGCTCACGCCCGACGCCGACGACGTGCTCACCGAGCGTGACGTCTACGTCGTCCCGGACATCCTCGCGAACGCGGGCGGTGTCACCGTCTCGTACTTCGAATGGGTCCAGAACCGCCAGCGGTTCCACTGGTCCGAAGAGCGCGTCAACGACGAGCTGGAGACCATCATCGTCGACGCCTTCGACCGCATGACCGAGGCCTACGAGTCCTTCGACACGCCGAACCTCCGGACGGCGTGTTACGTCAACGCCATCCAGCGCGTCGTCGACGCCTACACGGACGCTGGCAACTGGCCCTGAGCCGACGACCCGACATCGAATTCTTCCCCGTTTTCCACCGCCTAGCCACGGCAGTCGGTCCGGGTCGTCCGGAGGATTGACCTTGCTTCGCGCCTAACTCACGCGAAAGCATGCGTGGCTCGGACCCGGGACTCTACCGGCGACTGGTCGACCTCCTCAAGGAACACAACCGGCTGTTCCTCGTGGCACTGTTCGCCTACGGCCTCATCGTGTTCCCGTACCTGAACGTCAACGGCTACCAGACGCTCGGCTCCGTCATCGGTATCCTCTTTCTCGCACTGATGTTCGTCGCGACACGGGCGAACTTCGAGCGCGCGATGGACAAGCTGAAAGACGACGACGACGAGCACCGCGGGTTCTGAGACGCCGTGACCTGAAAACGAGTTCTTTCGCGCCGTTACAGCCCGAGTTCGCGCCCGATGACGAGGTGCTGAATCTCGCTGGTCCCCTCGCCGATCTCCATCAGCTTCGCGTCGCGGTAGAACCGCTGCGGGGAGAAGTCCTCGGTGTAGCCGTAGCCGCCGAGCACCTGCACGGCGTCCTCTGCGACCTTGCGGGCCGCCTCTGAGGCGTCGAGCTTGGCCAGCGCGGAGGACTTGGTGACGTTCTTCCCCTGGTCGTACTGCCAGGCGGACTTGTGGGTGAGCAGGCGGGCGCGTTCGACCTTGCGCTCCATGTCGACGACCTTGTCGCGGATGGCGTCGAACTTCGAGATGGGCTGGCCGAACTGCTCGCGCTCTTTGGAGTACTCCTTTGCAGCCTCGTACGCGCCCTGTGCGAGGCCGGTCGAGATGGCGGCGATGGAGATGCGGCCGCCGTCGAGCGTCTTCATCGTCTGCTTCCAGCCTTCACCCTCCTCGCCGAGCAGGCGGTCCTCGGGGACGCGCACGTCGTCGAATTTGATCTCGCAGGTGGGTGAGGCGTTCAGGCCCATCTTGTCCCAGATGGTCGTGACCTCGAAGCCGTCGTCCTCCTCGGGGTCGACGATGAACGTCGAGATGCCGTCGTAGCCCGCGCCGGGGTCGGTGACGGCCTTGACGAGGACGCTCCCCGCTTCGGAGGCGTTCGTGATGAACTGCTTGGTGCCGTTGATGACCCACTCGTCGCCCTCCTTGACGGCGGTGGTGTCCATGTCGGAGGCGTCCGACCCGCTGCCCGGTTCGGTGAGTGCCCACGCACCCATGTATTCGCCGGAGGCGAGCGGGGTGAGCCAGCGCTCTTTCTGCTCGTCGGTCCCGAACAGTTCGAGGGGCTTCGAGGCGAGGGAGGTGTGGGCGACGTACGAGAGAGCGACGGAACCGGAGACGCGACCGAGTTCCTCCGCGACGACCGCGTACATGAGTGTGTCCCCGCCGAGGCCGCCGTACTCCTCGGAGATGGGCACGCCCATCACGTCGAGCTGACCGAGCTGGTCGAATATCTCCTGGGGGAACCGGTGTTCGTTCTCTATCTCCTGTGCGATGGGTTCGATCTCCTCGTCACAGAAGCGACGAACCTCCTCCTGAATCATCCGGTGCTCGTCGGGCAGCGTGAAGTCCATGTGCAAAACTTGCCAGCCCGCGAAATAAAGCCTTCTGTGCGCCGCTCGCTCCCGTGCCTCGATATGCATGCAGCCGAGGGCACAACCATCGGCGGATTGTGCCGCCAGTCCCGTCCCCCGTGTCGATGGTTCCCACAATATCACTCAGGAGAACACGTATGTTTTTAGATTAGTAAAGCAGAAATTTTATGAATCGGTGCTTCGGTTTCATCCCTGTGCAACGACGTACATTCCTCTCCGGGCTCGCCACCAGTGCTGCGATCGGCACTGGACTGACAGGACTGACAGCAGCCGCCGACACCATCCCCGCGCTCGCGTTCGATTCGACGAGCAGTCTCCTCGCGGCCGACGGCTCCACCCTTTCGGACGACTCGCTCGTGGCGGTGTGGGCAGCAGACACCGCGACGAACGGCGACGCCGATGACGACGACGACGCCGTCGAGTACTCGGGTCGCATCCCGCTCGTGGCGGTCGACGAGTCGAACGCCGGTGCGGTCGCCGGCTTCGGGACGATGCTCGTCCCCGACGACGCGGACTTCACGACCGGCAACGACGAGTTCGTCCTCAACGTGTGGGACGACCTCGTCGGCGGCGGGACCGTCCTCTGGGACGAGTCCCACGGGCAGTTCTACGACCTCGACTCCTTCCAGACGTTCGAGTCCTACGCCGAGGCCAACGGCTACGACGTGCAGGCGACCGGCGACCTCACGGCCGACCTGGGCAGCGCCGACGCGCTCGTCGTCACCACGCCCGCCGACGCCTTCTCCGACGCCGAGAAGAGCGCCCTCGTCGACTTCGTGGCGAACGGCGGCGCACTCCTGCTCCACGACCAGTCCGACTTCTCGAACTACGACCAGACGGACAACCTGAACGCCGTCGCCGAGTCTCTGGACCTCGCGTTCCGCTTCAACGACGACCAGGTGTTCGACTCGACCAACAACACGGGCGTCGACTACGTCCCGACGACGACCGCGTTCAACGACGCGTTCGACTTCTTCGAGAACCGCGCCGGCATCGGTGCCAGCGGCCCGGACCTCGGGGTGGGCCAGACCTACGAAGTCGAGGTCGTGAGCGTCACCGACGGCGACACCGTCGACGTGCGCTTCCCCGGCGGCACCGTCGAATCCATCCGCGTGCTCGGCGTCGACACGCCCGAGAAGGGCTTCAACGCCGAGTTCGAGCGTCCCGAGGAGTGGGAGGGCCTCGGTGACGGCTCCGAGTCCGCACCGCTCCCGTCGCTCCAGTTCGGCTCCACCAGCGCCCTGCTCGCTGGTGACGGGACCAAACTCACCGACGAGGACCTCGTCGCGGTGTGGGCCGAGGACTCCGCCTTCGTCAGCGACGCTGACGGCAACGGCGACGCGACGACCTACGGCGACGACCCGATTCCGCTCGCGGCGGTCGACGGCCGCGTCGCCGGCTTCGGCGCGATGCTCGTCAACGACGGGACCCCCTTCGAGTACGGCAACGAGGAGTTCCTCCTGAACGTGTGGGACGACCTCGTCGGCGGCGGGACCGTCCTCTGGGACGAGTCCCACGGCCAGTACTACGGGCTCTCCCAGTTCGATGGCTTCAGCGACTACGCCGAGGAGTACGGCTACGACGTGCGCGCGACCGACGACCTCACCGCGGACCTCGACGACGCGGACGCCGTCGTCGTCACCAGCCCGGGCTACGGCTTCGACCAGTCCGAGATCGACGCGCTCGCTTCGTTCGTCAGTGAGGGCGGCGCGGTGTTCCTCCACGACCAGTCCGACTACAACGACTTCGACGCGACCGACGCCCTGAACGAGCTCGCGGCCGGGCTCGACCTCGGCTTCGGGTTCGACGACTCGCAGGTGATGGACTACGAGTCCAACTCCGGCGCGCCGTTCCGCCCGACCACGGTCAACTTCGACGAGTCGCTGCCGTACTTCACCGACCGCCCGGGTGCCGGCGACGAGAACACCTACCCGTACCTCGCGTACTGGGCCGACGAGGCGACCGACTTCGCCCGCTCGCAGCTCGCCGGCCAGACGGTCGACCTCTGGTTCGACCCGAACGAGGGCGTCACAGACCCATTCGGTCGCCTGCTCGGCTACATCGGCTACGACGCCGACGGCTCCGGCTCGCGCGACGCGCTGTTCAACCGCCGGCTCATCTCGGAGGGCTACGCCCGCGTCTACGGCTCGGGCCTCTCCCGCCACGAGTCCTTCTGGAGCGCCGAGGCCGACGCCCGCGACTCGGACCGCGGCCTCTGGGCCCAGAGCGACCCCGAGAACTCGCCCGCCATCCGCAACCGCAGCGTCGAGTCCATCTTCGTGCCGAACGCGACCCGCGTCACCGTCTCCCGCGGGACGCTCGGTCGCGGCCACGTCGCAGCCTTCGCGGGCGACTCCGCCTCCACGCCGGGCGCACCGCTTGCGGCCGTCGACCGCGGCAAGCGCGTCGCGATGGTCGGCGGCTTGCTCGTCGACGAGTCATACGAGCCCGAGGAGGACTTCGCGGTCTCCACGGCGAACTACGAGAACTTCGTCTTCCTGACGAACCTGCTCGACTCCCTCTCGGCGCGCGACGGTGACGTGCTCATCGACGGCGGCCACGGCCAGTTCGCCGCCGACTACGCGCTCTCCAGCGAGGACGCGGCGTACTACCAGCGCTTCCTCGAAGGCGTCGGCATCGGCTTCGAGCAGGTGAACGACCTGACCTCGGACCGCCTCGCAGAGGCCCGGGCGCTGCTCGTCACCACCCCGACCGCGGCACTCTCGGACGCCGAACTCGACTCGCTCGCCCGCTTCCGGGCCCGCGGCGGCGCGGTCGTCCTGCTGGGCGACGCGGCCGCACCCGCGGACGCACGCGAGAACCTGAACACGTTGGCCGCCGCCCTCGGCTCCAAGCTCCGGCTCTCCGGCGATGCCGTCACCGACGCCAGCGCGAACGTGAACGACGACCCGACCCTCCCGGTCACGGGGTCGTTCAACCCGGCGGTCGACGTGACCGACGCCGTCACCCCCGAGACGTGGGGCGAGAACGCGGACGAACCCGGCAAGGGACCGAACGGCCCGCAGGGCAACAAGCCCGGCAAGGGTTCGAAGGGCAAGAAGCACTGAGCGGTCGCTAACCGACACTCCAATCCCCCGGCCGAACTGTTTTTACCGCCCATCGCGTTTGCTTCCGACGTGCCGTTGCGGAACTGGGTTCGTGGGACCGTCCCGTGGGACGATCTGGAGAAGGTCGGTCGAGAGCTTGCCCGCCGGTCGCCCGACGACGAGGTCCGCATCGAGTTCCTCGAGGCCGACAACTGGCTCTCGACCCCACTGGTCGTCGACAACCGCTGGTTCGTGAAGGTCATCACGCCCCAGAACGCGCTGGTCCACGCCCTGTTCACCACGGGCCGGAACCTCGGCGTGTTCTCCTCCGGGACCGAGGGCTTCTTCGACCGGTTCGACGGCCCCCTCCAGATGGCCGAACACGAGCTGGAGGCGACCCGGCGGATGCGAGACATCGGCCTGAACGCGCCCGAGCCCGTCGAGTCGTTCGGCGTCGACGACCTGGGCGTCCTCGTTCTGGAGTACCTGCCGTCGTTCCGGACACTCGACGACGTGGGGCCGAGCGAGGCCACCGCCCTCGCGGAGTCGTTGTTCCAGGTGCTCCGGGAACTCCACGACCACGGGCTGGCCCACGGGGACCTTCGCGCCGAGAACGTTCTCGTCGTTGACGGTGAGGTCTACTTCATCGACGCGACGAGCGTTCGCCAGGAGGGGCTCGCCGGTGCCCGCGCGTACGACCTCGCCTGTGCGATGGCGGTCCTCGCCCCGATGCTTCACGCTCGTGATACCGTCCGAATCGCGGCTTCGGTCTACCCGACCACGGACCTGCTCGCCGCCCGTGAGTTCCTCGACTTCGTGAAGCTCCGCCCGGACCACGATTTCGACGCCGCGCTCGTCAAGGGCGAGATAGAGAAGGTCGCGAACTGACCGCCAACATCACGGATGGTCACATAGCAGGGTTTTTAGCACGCCCCAGCGAAAATTTTGCCAGATATGAGCCAGCAGGCTACGGAGACCTATCAGCACTACATCGGCGGTGAGTGGACCGACGGTACCAGTGAGGAGACGTTCGAGAGCAAGAACCCGGCGACGGGCGAGACGCTCGGCGAGTTCGCCCGCGGCACACCGGAAGACGTAGAGACGGCCCTCCAGGCGGCCGACGACGCGTTCGAGGAGTGGCGCGAACTCTCGCACATCGACCGCGCGGAGTACCTCTGGGAGATCTACCACGAGCTCCGCGAGCGAACCGAGGAGCTGGCCGAGGTCGTCACGAAAGAGTGTGGGAAGGAGATCTCCGAGGGTCGCGCCGACGTCATCGAAGCGTACCACATGGTCGAGTGGGCCGCCGGTGACGCCCGCCACCCGAAGGGCGACGTGATTCCTTCCGAGATTCCGAGCAAGGACGCCTACATGCGCCGCAAGCCCCGGGGCGTCGTTGGCTGTATCACGCCGTGGAACTTCCCGGTCGCCATCCCGTTCTGGCACATGGCCGTCGCGCTCGTCGAGGGTAACACCGTCGTGTTCAAGCCCGCCGAGCAGACGCCGTGGTGCGCCCAGATCATCGCGGAGATGTTCGAGGACGCCGGCATCCCCGACGGCGTGTTCAACATGGTGCAGGGCTTCGGTGACGCCGGTGCCCAGATCGTCGACGACGACCGCACCGACACCGTCCTGTTCACCGGCTCCGCCGAGGTCGGCAACGAGGTCGCCTCGAAGGTTGGCGGCATGCCCGGCAAGCTCGCCGCCTGTGAGATGGGTGGCAAGAACGGCATCGTCATCACCGAGGAAGCGGACCTCGACGTCGCCGTCCACTCCGCCGTGATGTCGAGCTTCAAGACGACCGGCCAGCGCTGTGTCTCCTCCGAGCGCCTCATCGTCCACGAGGACGTCTACGACGAGTTCAAAGAGCGCTACGTCGAGATCGCGAAGAACGTCTCCGTCGGCGACCCGCTCTCGGAGGACACGTTCATGGGCCCGGCCATCGAGCCCCAGCACGTCGAGAAGATCGGCCGCCACAACGAGATGGCCGAGAAGGAGGGCGCGAACGTCCTCGTCGACCGCTTCGACCTCGAGGACAGCGAGATTCCGGAGGGTCACGAAGACGGCAACTGGGTCGGCCCGTTCGTCTACGAGATCGACTACGACCCGGACCTGCGCTGCATCAAGGAGGAGTGTTTCGGCCCGCACGTCGCCCTGATGAAGTACTCGGGTGACATCGAGGACGCCGTCGAGATCCACAACGACACCCCGTACGGCCTCGCCGGTGCCATCATCTCCGAGGACTACCGCCAGATCAACTACTTCCGCGACAACGCCGAGATCGGCCTCGCCTACGGTAACCTGCCGTGCATCGGTGCCGAGGTCCACCTGCCGTTCGGTGGCGTCAAGAAGTCCGGCAACGGCTACCCGTCCGCTCGTGAGGTCATCGAGGCCGTCACCGAGCGCACCGCCTGGACGCTCAACAACTCGAAGGACATCGAGATGGCCCAGGGGCTGTCCGCGGACATCAAGACGACTTCCGACGACGACTGATCGTTGAGAACCGCCGGAAGGCGTGTTCGAACTGCAGTCTCATCGGAATGCGACGACGACTGATCGGGCGGAATCACCGCAAGCTGAGTTCCCCGTCGCCGTTTTTTCGACGCCAGTTCAGAGCTGTACGACCGACAGGTACGTCGAGATACGGCTCCCGCCGAGGCGGAGGTTGCTGCCCTCGTACTGCTCGACCTCCATGAGGAAGGTGTCTCCTTCGTTCACCCCGAGGACCGGGCGCGTCGCCTGGAGTTGCTCGTCGCCGCCCTCGGAGAACGACTGGAGGACGCCGACGTTCCCGTTCCTGCGGACCGTGAACCAGTGGTTCGTGCCGCTGGACGGCTCGTCGCGCCAGAAGATTCCCGCGGACACGAGGTAGTTCCCATCCTCGGTGACGGTTAGCTCGTAGGTGGAGCTGTCCCATTGACTACGCTGGTCCGTCTCGACGGTCTGGAACTCGACCGTCGTGCGGCTCCCCGACGGAATCGACTGGTCGTAGGCGTTCCAGACGACGGTTCCGACGTCGCCGGTGACGACTGTATCCGCCTCGATGCGGGACGCCCGAACCGTATTCGGTGTCAGGTCATCGCCAGAGTGCGCGTGGCCCGTGTCCGCTTTCGCGTCGAGTTCTGCCTTGCGAGCCACGTCCGTGTTGGCTGTCGGGGCACTGGAGACGGTCGCCGAGGTGAACTCCGGACTGTCACCAGAGGCCGCGAGCTTGTTCCAGCTGGAGCCGTCACCGATGTACGCAGCGCCGGTATCCGTCGCGAAGAACTTCGCGCCGGCCTTGGCGACGTAGTCGCTGCGGTTGGCCTCTCGGTCGCGGACCTCCACGTCGGCGTCGAGTCGCTCGAAGTTGTCGTTCAGCGGGATGTGCCAGTCGGTCGCCCCCTTCGTGGGTGTGTTGTAGGAGTGATTGTCGGTCATCGTCTCAGCGGGTTCCCCCGTAGCCGTACTGTCCATAGCCCTGTGCTCCGAAGTCCCCTTCCGCCGTCGATGTCGCCGTCACGACAGCAGTCGCGGTCGTCGACGCCGCGGTTCCGGCCGGCGTCGAGGTCCCGCCGTAGCCGTACGTCGTGGTGGTGGTGGCGTCGTCGGTATCGCCGTCGCCCACGAACTGTTCTATGCTCGCACACCCGGCCAGTCCGGCGAGCGCCGTCGCGGGCACCGTCCGCAGTAAGTCACGTCGGTCGAGATTCCACAGCCCATCGGGCCGGCCGTCCCTCGCAGGGTCGTCCGTCACACCCGGGTTTCGTGTCGGCATCGCTCAGACGATGTATCACTGGGCCAATAGCTGTGGTATCGAAGTACTTCGTGTCGCTGGTCCGGACGGGCCGAGAACTCCCGTCTCGACCGGACGTGACTGGGCAAGGGGGTGAAACCGGCCGGACTCCCAACACTTAATACCATGACTGTGTTAAACACTGTCATGCTTAGTCGCGTTCGGTCGCGATTGTCGCGTGTGCTTCGTCGTGACCCCAGGCGAACCGAGATGCCCATGGACGACCGGGAGAAGGCACTCGATAGCGTCCAACGACGCGCGATAGATACCGAACGCGAGCTGTATCGACGACGGCACTGAACTGACGACGACTCGAGGCGGTCGCTGCCGGATGGACCGTGACTGCTCTGGCGGTGAGCGAAGCGGTCGAACCTGTTACTGTGGAAAGTGAGGACGAGAGGCGAGATGTCCGTTCCGCGCTAGGCTCCTAGGTAGCCCCGCGGAACAGACGGTGGGCGCGGGCGTAGGTGCGACGGGCGTTGTGCCGGGATCGACGTGAAAAGCGTCTAACCGGCAACCGATGCTTGGTCGGCCTTACGTATAAATACCGTGGCTTCGGCACGAGTCACCGGCGGTCGTCGAGCGCGGGGAACTCGTCGCGAACTCGCGCGACCTCGTCGGGGTCTGCGTCGGCGTAGACGATGTCCGGGCGGTCGTCGGTCGTCGCGACCGGCGTGCCCCATGGGTCGAACACGGTCGACCGTCCGACGAGCGTCGCATCCTCGAAGTCCGCGCTGGCGTTGATGGTCGCGACGTACGAGAGGTTCTCGATGGCGCGAGCGCGGGGGAGCGTCTGCCAGTGCTCGACGCGGGGGTACGGCCACGCAGAGGGGACGAGGAGCATGTCCGCCCCGTCGTCCACGAGGCCGCGATACAGTTCCGGGAACCGCAGGTCGTAGCAGGTGGTCACGCCGATGGTGAACCCGCCGAGGTCGGCCACCGGGACGCGGTCACCGGGCGTCAGCAGGCCGGTCTCGGCCGATTCGTAGCCGAACAGGTGGTGTTTCCGGTAGACGAGCTGGCGTTCGCCCTCGGCGTCGAACAGGACCGCCGTGTTGGCGAGCCCGTCGTCCGCGGGCGTGTGCACGTCGGTCTGTTCCCTGGTCTGCCCGAGGTCCTCGACGATACTCCCGGCCAGGACGGCCACGTCGTTCTCCAGTGCGGCATCGGAGAGTCTGGAGAGGGTCTCGCCGTGGAGCCCCTCCGCGTTCCGGGCGTACAGGTCGAACGAGAAGTAGCCCACGTTGAAGAGTTCGGGGAGCGCAACGAGGTCGACACCGCGGGCGGCCGCGGTCTCGATGGCGGCCTCGGCGCGGGCGACGTTGCCCGCCACGTCAGCGGGCTCGACCTGGAGTTGTGCCAGTGCGAGTTTCATGCTGGGAGTTCCAGATATTCGCGCATCGCGGCTTCGAGGTTGTCCAGCTCACCGTCCAGATGGGATTTGAAGTAGCGCTCGACGCCCGGGAGCTTCCCGTCGACCACGAAGCGATTCGAGAGCGTACACCCGTCCTCGGTGGGGGTTATCTCGTGCTCGCCGGTCACGCGCATCACCTTGGAGCGACCGACGAACTTCACGAACTCGGGTTCGCGTCGCTCGACGTCGCGTGTCCTGACGGCGGCTGTCTTATCGAGCAGGGGAATCGGGAGTTTGACGAACCACGTCGCTTCCTGTCCCGCCTCGTCGTCGAGCCGGAAGTCGTCGACGACGCTGATGGGGCGCGCCCGGAGCTCGGGGTCGGCGATGAACTCCCAGACGCGTTCGGGGTGTACCGGAAACTCGAACGTCCGCTCTACCCGGACTGTCATATGCCATCTGGTGGCTATATCGGTAAAAACGTCGTGGAATCGGCTTAGCCGAGTGTTACCTTCCAGGTCGTCGAGCGTGAGCGGCCCCACTTCTCGATCTCTACATCGTCCGTCTTCTCTGCGAGGCGCGGGAGTCTCGTCCCGACCTGTTTCGAGGAGAGGCCGATAGCCTCGGCAATGTTCTTCGCGCGGAAGTACTGTTCGCCCCTGGACACGCTGTCGCGCAGGTAGGCGAGAATCCGCTGCTCCTCTTCGGAGTAGTCGCTCATCGTCTACACGGAGATACGTTATTGACACACATAACGATTATCGCTCGGACACGCACCCAGTCAGGCCTCGTACCACTGCATCGTGAACACGGCCAGCATGGCGAAGATGACGGCGGCGGCGAACGCGAACGCACCGAGTTCCTGTGCGCCGTGCTCGCCCGTCTGGAGGTAGGTGATGCCGAACGTGACCAGTCCGGCGGCACTCAGTGCGGTGATAGCGCCGAAGATGGCCCCGAAGCCGATGCCCCGGTCCGAGGAGTCGGTCGATGTCGCAGTCATGTCCGTCGCTTTCGGGGGGAGGGCCTTAGTTCTCACTGTCCCGGCCGATGAACCTACACACGTAGATTGAAGAGGTTTACATAGCGAGGACGTTCACGATATCGACATGGAAGATGGTGGTGCTGTGATAGACGAATCGAGTTCCGACGGTGGAGGCACGGTGACGGGGCTCCTGTTCGGGAGCAAGCTCCGTATCGCCGGGTCGGTGCTACTCTCGCTCGTCGTTCTCGTCGGGGTACTGGTCGCCGTCGTGGGTGTCGGCGTCCCCTCCGTGACGGGTGTCGATAACGAGTTCGGCGGCGTGAACGAGTCCACGACGGTCATCGTCTCCGACCTCGGTGTGAACAATCCCAACCCGGTCGGTAGTAGCTTCCTCGACGTGAGCGCCGACTACGAGATCTCGATGAACGGTATCTCGATGGCGACAGGGAGCAAGCAGAACATCGAGACGCCCCCGGGGAACTCCTCGCTCGAGCTCCGGACGAAGCTCGACAACGAGAAGATCCCCTCGTGGTGGGCCAGCCACATCAGGAACGGCGAGCAGACGCAGGTCGACATCGCTGCTAGCCTGGATTCCGGGCTGGTCGGTCGCTCGTTCCCGGTCTCCCAGCAGCAATCCATCCAGACCGACATGCTGTCGTCGTTCAACTCGACGGAGACCCGGGAGATAAACGCGAACCGACCGCTGGTCTCCGACCCCGTCCTGTACGTCAACGAGACGGCCGGGCAGTGGGGCAACGTGACCAACGAGACGACACCCATCGTGCTGGGTTTCTACATATACAACCCGAAGTCCTACCCGATTCCCGTCTCCGAGATCGACTACGACATCTACATGAACAACATCACGGTCGGGAACGGGACGAACACGCAGGAGTACGTGCTCCAGCCCGGTGAGGTCACGAAGGTCCGGACGGTGACCCACATCCAGAACGACCGGCTCGACGAGTGGTGGGTGAGCCACATCGAGAACGACCAGGTGACGAAGCTTCGCATCGAGTTCGACGCAACCTTCGAGGTCAGTGGCTCCGAGATCACCGTCCCCCTGGACAAGTTCACGCACCGGGAGACCATCGAGACCGACCTCTTCGGGAACAAGGAGGGGAGCACGACCGGGAACGAGAGCACCGACGACGGCGGTAGCGGGGACGGCTCTGGAACCTCGGACGGAACGGCGACGACCACCGACGATGGGGACGACACCACGACGAGTGATGGGACCACCACGACGACCGACGGGACCACGACCACCACCACGTCGGATGGCGGTTCCGGCACCACGACCGATGACGACTCCGGCACCACCACGACCGACGACGGAGGGATACTGGCGATAGGTGTCACCGGCGACAGCCTTAATGCGAATGCTGTCTCACGTATGCATACATGAACCGGAGTACCCACTCTCCTGGTCGAGTTCTCCGACGGTGAAGATATCGCAGTAACCTCGGACTGTGAATCGATCGTCGTTTCTATCGGTGGTACAGAACAGACGCTGTCCAGACGCGAAGCGGTAGCGCTGCAATCGCAGATCGGCGACGCGCTCGTCGAGCGCCGCGAGTTCTTCCGAACCGCGGGCGTTCATCGCGAGGACGGCTCGTACGAAGTGACCCGACGCGGTGCGGACTCCTCGGGCAACGCGAAGGTGTTCGAGAACTTCACGGAGGTCAAGCGACTCTACGACCGCCTGCCGGACGAGTTCGGCGCGGAGGCCGTCGGTCGGACCGGCATCACCGGCTCGCGCCGGCACATGATGGTCCGGCACTTCGCCGAACACCCGAACTTCGACTGTGAGATCACGAGTCGGAGCCCGTTGACGGTCCAGAAGACCACGCCCGCGGCCGACGTGGAACGGGAGGTGCCGGCGTCGGCCGACTGAGACTGCAACTGTCGGTCCCGCGCCGGCCGACCGGACCGTGCGGACCTGTCAGGGCGGTACCTTTATCAGTGGAGACGAGTACCGGACAGGTATGAACCGGAGTACCCACTCTCCTGGTCGAGTTTTCCGACGGTAATGAGATTTCAGTGACTGCCGAGCGTGGCTCGGTCGTCGTCGAGCTGGGTGACCAGCGACGCGAACTGACCCGGGCGGAAGCCGCTGCACTGCAAGAGCGCATCGGCGACGCGATGGTCGAGCATCGCGAGTTCTTCCGGACCGCGTCCGTCCACCGCGCCGATGGCTCCTACGAGGTGACGCGCCGCGCCGCCGATTCGGCGGGGAACACGAAAGTGTTCGAGAGCTTCGCCGCCCTCGAACGCCTGTACGAACGGTTGCCCGACGAGTTCGGCGCGGAGGCGGTCGGCCGGACCGGTATCACCGGCTCGCGCCGCCACCTGCTCGTCAGACACCTCGCGGAGCATCCCGGCTTCGACTGCGAGATAACGTGTCGGCGGCCGTTGACCGCAACGAAGGTGGACCAGTCCGCCCAGGCGGCGGAGGCCACCGCGGCAACCGGCGAGTTCGAGGAGGTGTCCGCGGACTGACGGCGGCGTCGCTGGCTGTCTGACACGTCGAACAGTCTCGAAAGAAATCGCCCCGAGGCCCGCTGCCTCAGTTGATGGTCGTGTGCTCTGATTCCTCGTTGAGCGCGAGGTTGGCCGCGATCTCCGCGTTCCGCATCGCGTACTGGGCGGTCTGCTGGAGGCTGACGAGCACCTCGCGGACCTGCAGGAGGTCGTCGTTGTCCATCTCGGGGAGGTCGTTCAAGATCTCCTTCTCCCGGTCGCCGATCTCGTGGAACAGCTTGCGGACCTCGATGGTCTTCATGTAGTCGCGCTCGACAGCGGACTCGACGGCGAGCTGGGTTATCTCGTCGACCTGTTCGGTGAACTCCCGGATGCGCCGCATCGTGCCCGAGTCCACGTCGAGGGTGTGGCCCTCGGCCTCGAGGACGATCTCCGCGATGTCCTCGGCGTTGTCGGCCGTGAGTTCGAGGTTCTTCGCGATGGAGCGGTAGCCGATGAGGGGGAACCCGGAGTCGAGACCGACCGCGCGTGCGAGGTTCGGGTTCTGGTACGCCGTGAAGATGAGCCGCAGCATCAGGACGAAGATCTTGTTCGCCTGGCGCTCCCGGTTGAGCGCGCGCTGGGCGAGGTCGGGGTTGCCGTGGGCGAGCGCCTTGATGGCCTCACCACGCATGGTGCTCCCGGTCGATTCGAGTCGACCCAGCAGGTTGTCGAGCGTGAAGTCCTCGGGGTCGACGGAGCAGCGAATGGAGATGCTCTCGGGCGTCTCCTCGATGACGCCGAGGCCCATCAGCTGTGTCTCGGCGCGGTAGACCGCGTTGATGTGGTCGGAGGGAAGCGTCCCGTCGGCGTACTCGACGCGGATGACGCGTCGGCCCAGCACGTACTGTGCCACGATGGCGCGCTCGACCGCGTCCGCGTCCAGGTTGTCCGCGTGGATGATGGCTTCCGACTCCTCAGTGTTCGCCGACTCCGGCATGACGGTGAGGGTCCCCTTCCCACCCATGCGGAGGGAGACCTCGTCACCTTTCTCGACGCCGTGTTCCTTCGCCCACTCCGCGGGCAGCGTCATCGCGAGCGTGGACGGCCCGAGCCGTTGCACCTTCCGTGTTTCCATGGAGACCCATAGCCAGAGGATGACCTTATATCTGACTACCCAGTCATTATATTTCGCCCCATGAGATAATACTCCGGCATCTTATCATTCTCCGGGCCAGCCAGGGGGCAGATACTGTACGAACATCTCGAGACGGCCACCGGATCTGACGATTCGAACGGTTCCGGTTCTCAGACGACCTTGAGCAATCGGTGCTCGTAGCGGCCGACCCGGACCTTCTGCCAGCCACGGAGCGACTCGTCGACCGCCTCGTCGTCGGTGTCGACGCGCAGCACGCCGACCCCGTCCAGCTTCTCGCGGGAGGCCACGACCGTGACCGTCGACTGGCGGATGACGTCGGGTGAGATCTGGTGGTTGCCACGGCCGAAGATGAACCCCTGCCCGCCGATGGGTGAGACGACGACCTCGTTCCGGTCCCCCAGCGCGGCGAGTATCTCGGCTTCGGTGCCATCGCGGACCAGCACCTCGCCGTCGCGCCACACGTCCACCCCGAGCGGTGACGGCTCGAAGCCGAGTTGGCGCTTGATGGCACCGACGGTACTGCCCGGACCGAGAACGTACGTCACGTCGGGGTCGGCCTCGCTGGCGAACCCGCCCGCGAGCGATTCGACGGTCCCGCCGCCGACCTGCTTCGAGGACTGGACCGCGTCGGCGACCGGCACCCGGACGACGGCCTTCAGTTCGGTGTGGACCTCGCCACCGCGGTAGGCGTCCTCGTCGATGTCGTTGACTTCGCGGTCGGCGACCCGGTCGAACGTGGCCGCGATGCGGCCCGCGTCCTTCGGCGTCACGCCGAACACGGAGGAGTAGATCTTCACGCCCGCGGGCACGCCCAGCATCGGCACGTCGCTCCCGGCGTCGTTGATGGTCTCGGCCACGTCCACCGCGGTCCCGTCGCCACCCACGAAGAACACGAGGTCGACCCCCTCGTCGAGGAACGCCCGGACGGCAGCCCTGGTGTCCGCTGCCGTCGTGTCCCCGGGACTGTCGGCGTCGTCGTTGGGGCGGTACACCACGGCGGCATCGAGGCCGGCCTCGGCGCACTCCGCTTCGCCCAGGTCGCCAGCCGCGGTGAAGACGGTCAGGTCGTCGGTCGCGGCTGCCCGGAGTGCGGACAGTGCCTCGACTGCTCGGCCCGGTGCGCGCTCTCTGGCTCCTCTCGCCCGTGCCTCGTCGACTTTCCCGTCGGTCCCCTTCAGGCCGACACGGCCACCCATGCCGGCGATAGGGTTGACGACGACCCCGATTCGCATACTCGGGCTTACGCCCTGGGGTGGAAAAAGGACCCGCTTCTGTGAGTGGTCGAGAGACGGAGCGTGAGACGGCTCGCCCTGCGACGGATGTGAACGCTTAAGCCACCGCAGTCGGTACGCCCCCGATATGAACGTCCTACTGGCGGAACACGTCCCCTTCGAAGGAATCGGCTGGGTGGTACTGGTTGCGAGCCTGCTCATCACGGTCGGCTGGCTCTACCACATCTACACGAACTGAACTGACGACACCGCTATTCCTGTCGGTCGCGTATCGACCGCATGGCAACAGAGCTACGCGTGGGGGAGCGGTCGGAGCACGTCGCGAAGAAGATCCTGGCACGACAGGCCATCCAGGACGTGTTCGTGGCGGGGAACCTCGACCGCGTCGACGACCTGTTCACGCCCGATGCCACCTTGCATCTCGACTGCTGGGGGACCGGCGTCACCGGGCGGCGCGCACTGCAGCGACACGTGACCCGACAGCACGAGATATTCTCCGACTGCGACGTGACGGTCCAGTCGCTGGTCATCGACGGTGACGAGGCGATGGCCTACTGTACGATGCGGGGCCGCCACACCGGGATGTTGCCCGTGCCGGGGCGTGGCCCGTTCGCCCCCACCGGTCGTATCTTCCAGGTGCCCACCGTCTTCCGGTTCCGCTTCGACGACGACCAGATCGCCGAGATATGGCGACTGGAGGACGCCCTCGGCGTGGGCGACCAGCTGGGTCTCGACCGTCGCGGGCCGCGTGACCTGGTGAAGTCGCTCGCCAAGACCATCCGAGAGGGGTTCCTGCGTAGCGGCGACTGACCCCAGACACGGGGTCGGCTCTTACTCTGGCTGTTCTTCCGGCGGGTCGACGCGCTCGTCGAGCCACGCCGCCGCCTCGGCGACGACCGACGCGTCCGGTCCCGAGAGCTTCACGCGAACGTGGTCACCGGGATAGCTCCCGACCTGCACGTCCTCGAAGCGCTCGCGGAGTTCGGCGAAGCGGTCGACGAGCTGGGACTCCGGTTCGCCCGCGTGGACCAGTTCGACGTGCTGGACCTCCCCGGCGAACTCGTCGGCCACCTCGGCGAACATGGCCTTCATCTCCGCCGGGACGCCCGGGAAGACGTACACGCTCTCGACCACGCACCCGGGCGCGACGCCCTCCTCGTTGTGGAGGACCCGGCACCCGACCGGGAGGTGGGTCGTCCCGTCGACGAGGTCGCCCGCGGCGTAGCCGCCGTGCTCGGTGAGCCAGGCGGCGGCCTCCTCGTTCTTCTCGACGTCGCGCCCGAACGCGGCCGCGACCCCCTCCATCGTCACGTCGTCGTGGGTCGGCCCGAGCCCACCCGTCACGAGCACGGCGTCGTAGGCGGCGTAGCTCTCGTTGACTATCTGGGCGATGTCCCCGATGTCGTCCGGGATGGTGAACACCCGTTCGACGCTGACACCACGCTCGGTCAACTCGCGACAGAGCCACGTGGCATTGGTGTTCTCGGTGTCGCCACTGAGGAGTTCGTCTCCGACGGTCACGACGGCTGCCTGCATGGCTCGTGGTTCGGTGTGGATGGTAAAAACGGCGTTCCTCTCGGCTGGACTCTCGGGTTGCGCACTGGAGACCGGACGACGGTGCCCGACCGAGGCTACCGCATCCCGGGCGGCGGGCCGTCGCCGTCGTCGCCCAGCTCGACGTTCATGCCGAGTTGCTCGCGCAACGCGGCGAGTGCCTTGATGCGGTACCAGTAGTAGGCCATCCCGCCGATGGTGACCAGCCCGAGGATGCCGACCGCGCCGGTGAAGATGTAGAAGTCACGCTCGAGGTAGTACTTCACCGTGATCGCGCCGGAGACCTCCTCCCACTCGAGGTGGACGCGGTTGTCCTGGACCGAGTACTCGTTGGCAGAGGGGACGACCTGTCCGAACAGGAAGAACTTGGTTCGCATCCCCGCCGGGAGGACGACCTCGTAGGAGCCCTCCATGTAGTTCAGCAGGCGGAAGTTCTTCGGCTCGGCCGGGGCGGTGAACGCGAGGGTCCCGTTCGTGGTCCCCTGGGCGTTCTTCGGCAGCACGACGTGGGTCTTGTAGTTGGTCTGGTACACCTCCAGTTCGGAGCCCTTGACCGTCGTCCCGTTGGGGTAGCGGAACCGGACCGCCGATATCTCGACAGGGTCCTCGTTGCTCAGGCCGCGGGTGTAGACCTCGAAATCCTTCTGGGAGGTGTTGTTCAGGTGGTACACCGCGTGGTAGGAGCCACCCGTGACGTTGACGTACACGTCGGTCGTCTCGGCGGTCTCGACCGGTTTCGGCACGTCGCCCGTGGTGTCCCAGTCGGGGACCTCGTCCCAGGCGTAGGTCGCGTTGCTGTCGAGCTGTTCGTCGGAGATACCGCCGCCGAAGATGCTGGTACAGCCGGCGCTCGCGACGAGGAGCACCAGCAGGCCAGCGCCGAGCAGCAGTCGTCGGTTCATGGTCCTACGGGACGACGCACTTGAGTTCGGCAGGCAGGTAGCTCCCGATGCTCGCGAGCAGGCCGGGCGCGTCGGTCTCCTCTCGGCAGATGATGGACTGTTCGAGCAGGCCGAGCCGTTCGACCGTGACGATGTCCTGGGCGTGACCGGCGCGGTTGACCGTCGCGCGCGTCTCGCCGCGGGTCGCGCTGTTGACGTTCACGCGGCCGGTGCCACGCGTCCAGTCGAACAGGCGGTCGCGCTCGCCGTCGGAGAGCCGCGAGGGCTCGTCGCCGCCGTAGACGAACTCCATGGGGAGGTGCTGGACCAGTCCGAAGCGGTTTCGGATCTGTTCCGGTCGCCCGATACCGAGTTCGAGCTGGTCGGCGGGGATGCGGACGTTCTGACCCGCGTCGAGGATGAACCCGTCGTCGTCCCAGTGTTCGAGGGTCCCGACGTAGGTTTCACCCTCCTGGAGGTCGGGGACGATCTCGCCCCACTCCTCGCGGAGGACGTTCCGGGCGGCGACCGCGTCGTCGCCGTCCAGTGTCACCGACGGGAACTCGTCGTTACGTAAACCGATGTCGTAGGTCACGTCGAGGTCGCCAACTGCGTTGTCCACGAGCGACCGGAGGCCGTCCATGGCACGCTCTCGGGCGTCGCCCTCGACGTACACTTTGGTCGCGAGTACGACCATTATGCGTTGCTTTCCACGTTCAGTTCGTCGCGAAGGTTCGCGATGCGTGATTCCATCGCCTCGACGAGGCGGGCATTGTCCATCGACTCGAGCGGCGACCCACATTCGGGGCACTCGAAGCCGAAGTCCATCGCTTCGCCGAACTCGAACCGGATGGAACAGACCTCACAGAGGTAGAACTCGTGGTCGCGTTCGTAGTCGTTCCGTTCGTCGAGTGCGTCGAGCAGGCGGTACATCTCTTCTTCCAGGTTCTCCGGGATGTTCTCGTACTGGAACGTCCACAGGTAGGTGAGCCAGCCGGAGTCCTCGTCGCGGACGCGGCGGTACGTCGCGAGGTCGTTCTCGTAGAGGATGAACAGCGCCCGGCGGACGTCGTTCAGCTCCAGGTCGAGCTCCTCGGCGAGCTCCTCGTCCGTGACCTCGCCGTCCGGCGGGGCCGCGGCCACTGGCATGCCCTTCGGGCCCACCAGTTCGTGGAGATATTTTTGGATGACGGGGTCTTCGAGCAGTCCCTCAAAAGCCATTATGTCGAAATGGGGGCCGTAAGCGGGTTAAATCTTGTTACTCGTCCGTGGGATTGCCGTCTTCTCCGTCCGCTGGTACGACCTTCTTTCCGGTGGCCTTCGGGACGACCGTGCTCTCGGCGTCCTCCCACTCGCGGTCGAGTTCCCGACCGTCGAACACGTGGTCGAGGAACACCGCGAGACCCGCCACCTCGGAGTGGGGCTGGTTCGTCACCGCGACGTTCCAGTCGGCGGCCTCGTAGATGTCGAACGGGACCTTCTCCGAGCCGACGACGACCAGTAGCGGCTCGTCGTCCTCGTCTCGCGAGGCACGAATCTCGTCCTCGACGTCCTGGACGCGCTCGCCGTACATCGTGAGGTGGGCGACGTTTCCGTCCCAGTTCCTGACCACGGATTTCGTCGACTCGACCAGTTCGACCTCGAAGGGGCCGCCGAACCGGCCCGTGATGTCCTCGACGGTCTGGCGGGACTGGTCGGCGTTGTCCGGGTAGATGACCCGGTCCGCACCGAGCGCGCGCGCCGTCAACCCGACGTGCGTCGTCATCCGGTCGTCACGGCCCGGGCGGTGTGCCAGCCGGACCACGGCGACCTCGGGTTCTCCTTGCATGGCCGTCGGTACTGGCGGCACCCGTTAGGGGGTTTCGTTTCGGGTCAGACGCCGAGGACCGGCAGCAGTTTCTTCCTGGAAGCAGTCGAACCACGACCGATGCCCCACGTCCCGAACCTCTTCGAACGCCTCTACATCCTCCGGGCCAACCGTGCGCCGGGCGCCATCTACGACTTGCTCGGCGGCGGGACCGTGAAGTCGGTCGCGCTTGCGGCCGAGTTCGGCGTGTTCGACGCGCTCGCCGACGGCCCGGCGACAGCCGACGACCTCGCGACCCGACTCGCCGCCCACGAGGAGACCCTCGACATGCTCTGTCGGTTCCTGGGCCGCGCCGGGTACCTCGATTCCGATGGGGATACCTACGCCCTTTCGGACCTCAGCGAGCGCTGGATGGTCGGCGACCCTGGCCTCGTGGACTGGTTCACTTTCTGGGATAGCGTGGTCTACCCGTTCTGGGACGACAACGCGACCGCGGTCCTGCGGACCGGCGAGCCCGAGCAGTCGGTGTACGAGTGGCTGGACGACCACCCCGACCGGTGGCCGACCGCCCAGCGGGGGTTCGAGGCGGTCGCGAAGCTCGCGCTCGATCCGGTGCTCGACAACGTCGACGTGAGGGGGAAGCGGCGGTTGGTCGACCTCGGCGGCGGCCACGGCCGGTACAGCATCGGCGCGTGTCGGGTGACCCCCGGCCTCGAGGCGACCGTCGTTGACTCACCGGTCGCGCTCGACGTGGCCCGGGCGAACGCGGCCGACGCCGGGCTCGCGGAGAGAATCCACACCATCGGCGGAGACCTGCTGGCCGACGACATCGGGTCCGGCTACGACCTCGCGTTCGCGTTCAACGTCGTCCATGGGTTCACGCCGGCCGAGAACCGGCGGCTGTTCGAGCGCACGGCCGACGCGCTGGACCCGGGCGGGAGCGTGGTTGTCATGGACCAGTTCGAGGGTGCGGGACCCATCGCGACCGCCCGGGCGATGAACGACTTCATCGGGTTCACGTACAGAGTACTCCTCGGCGGACGGGTCTACCGGTTCGAGCAGGTTGAGGCGTGGTTGCGAGAGGCAGGGTTCACCGACGTGGAGCGGGTCGACCTCCGGCGGGCGCCGGGCGTGACGCTGGTCACCGGGACGCTGCCTAAGTAGGACGGGACCAGAACGCACTTACTCACCGGCGGTCCAGCGTCTGTCATGAAGCTGACCGACAAGCGGGTCCTCGTCACCGGCGGCGCGGGACTCGTCGGCTCGCACCTCGCGGCACACCTCGCCGAGGACAACGACGTCCTCGTCGCAGACGACCTCTCGAAGGGGACACGCGACCAGGTCCCCGACACGGTCGAGTTCGAGAAAGCCGACATGTGTGACCCCGAGGACGTGGCCTCGGTGATCACCGAAGACACCGACATCGTGTTCCACTTCGCGGCCTACACCGACACCAACTTCGACGACGACCGCAAGCTGTTCGAGGAGAACGGCGCGATGACGTACAACGTCCTCGAACGCATGGAGGAGGTCGGCTGTGACAAGCTCGCCTTCACCTCGTCCTCGACGGTGTACGGCGAGGCCCCCATGCCGACCCCGGAGGACTTCGCGCCCCTCGAACCCATCTCCATCTACGGCTCCTCGAAGCTCGCAGACGAGGCCATCATCTCGACGTACGCGCACTCCTACGGCGTCCAGGCGTGGGTGTACCGCTTCGCCAACATCGTCGGGCCGAACCAGCGCGGGAACGTCGTCCCCGACTTCATCGAGAAGTTGCTGGAGAACCCGGACGAACTGACCATCCTGGGGAACGGCCTGCAGGAGAAGTCCTACCTCCACGTCGAGGAGTGCATCGACGCGATGTGCCACGTGGTCGAGCACGCCGAGAAGGACTACAACGTCTACAACCTGGGTACTCGCACCACGACCTCGGTCAACACCATCGCCGACATCGTCGCCGACGAGATGGGCCTCGACCCCGAGTACGAGTACACCGGCGGCGACCGGGGCTGGACCGGTGACGTGCCGAAGATGCGTCTCTCCATCGAGAAGCTCTCCGCGCTCGGCTGGGAGCCGAGCCAGTCCAGCGACGAAGCGGTCCGCGAGGCGACCCGGCAGCTGCTGACGGAACTGCGCGCCGAGTACGAGTAGGAACGTCCCGTCTCCTTCTGGTGGTCCCTCGGGTCGCTGTCGAGCGCAGCAGCCGCGTCGAGGCGGCCAGTTCCGGATTCGTGCTCCAGGCTGTCGATGAACTCGTCCGTACTGGTGAGTACCGCTCGGCGAACAGCGAAACGGCAGAAAGGCCGGGGAGTGTCGAAGGGTCGCCGAACCGTCGAGTCGTTCAGTTGTTCGACGAGTCGAGGTTCAGTGCGGCGGCGACGTCGAGGAGGCCGGCACCGGACTCGTTCGAGGCGAGGCCGATGTCCTCGGCCGAGCTGGTGAGCGTGTCGCGTGCCTGCGAGGCGGACGCGCCATCGGCCATCAGCTGGCCCGCGGCACCGGAGACCGTCGGGCAGGCCATCGAGGTGCCCGAGAACGTGTCGTAGCTGCCGCCGGGGACGGTCGAGAAGATGTCCGAACCGGGCGCAGCGATCTCGACCTCGGAACCGGTCGAGGAGAACGACGAGAGGTCGTCCGAGGAGTTCGTCGAGCCCACGGCGACGACCTCGGGGTAGGCGGCCGGGTAGCCGACACAGTCGGTACACGGACCGGAGTTGCCAGCCGCCGCGATGAGCAGGACGCCCTTGCTGTCGGCGTACTGGACCGCGTCACGGAGCGCCGAGGAGCCCGAGGAACCGCCCAGGCTCATGCTGGCGACGTCCCAGCCCTGGTCGGCGACGTACTCGACACCGGCGGCGATGTCGGAGAACGACCCGGACCCGCGGCTGTCGAGGACCTTGACGGCGTGCAGGGTCGCCTCGGTGGAGACACCCACCACACCCTGGGAGTTGTCGTCCGCACCCGCGATACCGGCACAGTGCGTGCCGTGCTCGTTGTCGTCGTCCCAGTCGTAGTTGCAGCTCTTGCCCTTGCACTTCGCGAACGCGGTACCAGAGCCGAGGTTGGCCTGGAGGTCGGGGTGGTCCGAGTCGATCCCCGTGTCGAGGATGGCGATGTCGGCACCGGCGCCCGTGTTCCCGTTGGCGTGTGCGACCTCGGCGTCGACGCGGTCGATGCCCCACGGCAGGGTCTGACTCGTGTCGCCGCCGCCACCGCCGTCGGAGTCCTTGCAGTCCGGCCACGGGCTACACTTGCCCGGGGGCTTGTACGTGCTCGGCTGGTGCGGGATGGCGAACATCCGGCCGTTCGGTTCGACGTAGCGGATGTTCGGGTTCTTCTGCAGCCCTTTCACTGCCTTCTCCGGGACCTCGATGGTCATCGCATCGAAGTTGAAGCGTCGGTTGACGCTCTTGGCCGCCTTCTCGGCCCGTGCACGACCCCGTGCACCGTCGAACCCGACGTTTACCTCGACGAAGTCGCCACCTGCTCCGGCCTTCGCCTGTGTCATGCCGACGATTCCCGTCGCCGTGAGTGCCCCACCCGTGGTTTTCAGCAGCCGCCGCCGCGACATCTGACTGTTGTTGTCTGCCATGTCCATCGTTGACGAGACCCCACCTACAATTAAAACTTTTGTTCTAACCGTGAAATTAGCCATACAATTTAGATAATTTTGTAATAAGGAGTGTTGGAATACTATCGTCATCGTCTCTTCGGCCCGAAAACTAGTTCTTCCAAAAATAAACCTCTGGAAAAAACCTTGCCAGGCGAACCAGCAGCCGAGGCGGCTGGTGCGACCGTGTCGGTCTGGTCGCTGGCTCGTGCCGGTCTCAGTTGTCCGACGAGTCGAGATTCAGTGCGGCGGCGACGTCGAGGAGGCCGGCCCCGGACTCGTTGCTGGCGAGCCCGATGTCCTCTGCCGCGCTCTTCAGGGTCGAGCGCGCGTTGTCGTTCGAGCTGCCGGTCGCCATGAGCTGTCCGGCCGCCCCGGAGACGTGCGGGCACGCCATCGAGGTCCCGGAGAAGGTGTCGTAGCCGCCGGGCACCGTCGAGTAGATGGACGAGCCGGGCGCGGCGATCTCGACCTCCGGCCCCGTCGAGGAGAACGACGATAGCCCGTCCGAGTCGTTCGTCGAGGACACGGCGACGACCTCGGAGTAGGCCGCCGGGTACCCCACACAGTCGGAGCACGGCCCGGAGTTGCCAGCCGCCGCGATGAGCAGGACGCCCTTGCTGTCGGCGTAGGTACACGCATCCTTCACGGCCTGCGAACCGGAGGAGGCACCGAGACTCATGCTCCCGACGTCCCAGCCCTGGTCGGCGACGTACTCGATACCGGCAGCCACGTCGGAGAAGCTCCCCGACCCGCGCTTGTCGAGGACCTTGACCGCGTGGAGGGTGGCCTCCGTCGAGACCCCGACCACACCCTGGGAGTTGTCGTCCGCGCCCGCGATGCCGGCACAGTGCGTGCCGTGGTCGTTGTCGTCGTCCCAGCTCGTGGTGCAGCTGCCGCCGCGGCAACTGACGAACGCCTTCCCCGTCCCGAGGTTGGCCTCCAGGTCGGGGTGGTCGGCATCGATACCGCTGTCGATGATTGCGATGTCGGCACCAGCGCCCGTGTCCCCGTTCGCGTGCGCGACCTCGGCATCCACCCGGTCGATCCCCCACGGCAGGGTCTGGCTGGTGTCACCGCCGCCGCCATCGTCATCGCAGCTCGGCCAGGGCGAGCACGCGCCTGGTGGCGCGCGGGTTCCCGGTCGGTTCGGGATGGCGTGCATCAGCCCGTTCTTCTCGACGTAGCGGATGTTCGGATTGCGGTCGAGCGCACTGACCGCCTTCGCTGGCAGTTCCACGGTCATCGCATCGAACGCGAACCGACGTGTGACCGAGGATGCGGCCCGTTCGACGGCGCGCTGGCCACTCGGGCCGTCGAACCCGACGTTGACCTCGACGGTGTCGCCGGCGGCTGCCTGTGACAGCCCTGTGAGCGACGCCGCGGTCAGGGTCCCCCCTGTCGTCTTGAGCAATCTGCGCCTCGTGACACGCCCCTCCTTTCGTGACATGACAACATGTACCACACACCGTTGGTAATTAATATTTTGGATTCCTGGAGAGTACACCGCCAGCTACTGGTTAGAACACCAACACGACCGCAGAAGAGGGGACCAGTGAAAGTTCAGTTGTCCGAGGAGTCGAGGCCGAGCGAGGCAGCAGCGTCGAGCAGGCCGGCACCGGACTCGTTCGAGGAGAGGCCGATGTCCTCGGCCGTGCTCGTCAGCTGGTCGCGCGCCTCGGAAGCCGTGTAGCCGTTGGCCATCAGCAGGCCGGCAGCGCCGGCGACGTGCGGCGTCGCCATCGAGGTGCCCGAGTAGGTGTCGTAGCCGCCGTTGGACGCGACGGAGGAGTAGATGTCCGTCCCGGGTGCGGCGATCTCGACCTCCGGTCCCGTCGAGGAGAAGTCCGAGAGGGTGTCGTCGGAGGCGGTGGAAGAGACGGCCATGACCTCGGGGTAGGCGGCCGGGTAGCCGACACAGTCGGTACACGGGCCGGAGTTACCCGCCGCACCGACGAGCAACACGCCCGCGTTCACGGCGTACTGGCAGGCGTCACGGAGCGCCGAGGAGCCCGAGGAGGCACCGAGGCTCATGCTCCCGACGTCCCAGCCCTGGTCGGCGACGTACTCGACACCGGCGGCGATGTCGGAGAACGAGCCGGAGCCACACTTGTCGAGGACCTTCACGGCGTGCAGGGTCGCCTCCGTGGAGACGCCGATGACGCCCTCGGTGTTGTCGACCGCGTTCGCGATGCCGGCACAGTGGGTCCCGTGGTTGTTGTCGTCGTCCCAGGACTGGTAGCAGGTGTTGTCGGCGGGCTTCGCACCGAAACGACAGCCACCTTTCGTGCTACAGGAGACGAAGGATTTGCCCGAGCCGATGTTGGCCTGCAGGTCGGGGTGGTCCGAGTCGATACCCGTGTCGAGGATGGCGATGTCGGCGCCCGACCCTGTCTCGCCGTTGGCGTGTGCCACGTCGGCGTCGACGCGGTCGATGCCCCAGCCCTCCGTCTCGGCGAGGGCGTGCATGGTCCCGTTCTCTTCGACGTAACGGATGTTGGGGTTCCGTGCGAGCGCCTCCGCCCCCTTCTTCGGCAGCTGGATCGTGGCGGCGTCGAAGTTGAACTCGCGGACGACGTCGTCAGCCGCGCTGAGCGTGGCGTTGCGTCCGCTCGGGCCGTCGAACCCGACGTTCACCTCGACCTTGTCGGCCGGCTTGGCCGAACTGAGGCCGACGATGCCCGCGCTCGCGAGAGCGCCGGTGGTCGCTTGCAGGATGGTACGCCGTGACGGTTGTGAGTCTTTGTCAGACATCCAGCCAACGGTAATCACCATCGGGTACATATAGTTTGGGTTCTGCCTCGAACGGCCACTAGATTTAACAATAATACTTCTAATCGCTAATTCTACTCGCTATTGATTCATATTCGACTAGCTAATTTAGAAAATAAATCGCAATACTTGCCAGAAACATTCCACGTCTGCGTGGCTGCTCCGGAGACGAACCAGATAGAATCACCGGAAAATCGACCGCGCTGTGGGTTCGAGATCCGGCGCGCGACAGCGCCGGCGTGACCGCCTAGACAGAGAACTCCGCCGACGCCTCGCAGTCCGAATTCGACGCCGACAGGAACGCCTCGGCGACGTACTCCCCGGGCTCGGGGTCCTCCCAGACGCACTCGTAGGTGACGTGGTCGCCCGGTGGGATGGTCTCTTGCTGGAGCATCTGCATGAACATCTGGCCCTCGCTCCAGCACCAGACCTGGGTGTCCTCGTCTTCGATGACGAGCACGTCGTGGGTCTGGCCATCGGAGAACTGGAGTTCGACGGGGTCGCTACCGGTGTTCTCGACGGTGAACGTGAACGTAACACCGTCGGCTGTCGACGCCGCCTCGAGTGTGCCCGAGAGTGACATACGGCGGGGTACTGTCGGGGGCGACATAGGTTTTGTCCGTGAACCCGGCACATCTATATCCGCCGTCGGCATAACCGGAAGCTATCTATGGAGATGGAGTTCGAGCCCGACCGACCCCGCGGCTTCCTGTCCCCGGCGGACCGCGAGTACCTGCTCGGGTTGACCGAGATGACACACGAGCAGTCGAAGCGCAACGCCGAGGCGCGCATCCGCAACCGGGTGACGAACGGCATCGTGGACTTCTACCTGCTGATCCGGAACTTAGAGCGCAAGGACCGTCGCCAGATATTCGAGAAGGGCCTGGACGACCCCGCCTTCGAGTACGGCCTTGTCGGGATGCTGGCGTTCAGCTACATGGGGCTGAAAGAGACCGGCATGGACTTCGAGCACGTGCTCGCCCCGGCCATCACGCGGGCAGAGGAGGCCTACGCCGCCGAAGGCTTCGGAACGACGGTCGACGTGACCGTCTCCCTCGACGTGCAGGTCGAGCGCCGGGAGGAACTGGACTCGGTCGCCGCCCGTCTGAAGGCCGGTGAACCGGTCGCCCCCGACGAGTTCATGTCCGTGATGGCCGGCGACGACGAGGTCCTCGACCATCTCGACGCCGTGACGCTGGACATGTCGAAGGGGACTCTGGGGATGGACGACGAAGAGTACGTCCAGCGCGTCGGGGCGTTCCTCGGGAGCGACCCGGAGTGGCTGGACGACGACCTGGTCAGGATTCCGGTCGCGAAGTAGGCGGCCTCACTCGGGGACGGCGCGACCCCAGAGCACCAGCAGGCTCGGGAAGACGAGGACCGCCGCCACGAACGCGAATACGATGGCGAGGCCGATGACGATACCGAAGCGCTGGAGCGACGGGACGATGGCGAGCGCGAGCACCGAGAACCCGGACGCCGTCGTCACGGCACTCCCGAGGAGCGCGCCGCCGGTCCCGCCGACGGTGGCCGAGACCGCGTCGTCGACGCTTCCCAGTCGCTCGAGTTCGTCGGTGAAGCGCTCGGACATGTGGATGCTGTAGTCGACGCCGAGGCCGATTCCCAAACTGGTGATGAGCGCGGTCTGGGCGTTGAACGGGATCTTCAGGAGCCACATCGCCCCCAGCACCCACGCCAGGGAGAGGACGACGGGGAGGAGGGTGACGGCCCCGAGCGACCCGTACCCGGTGAAGAGCCGGTACCCGATGACGAGGACCGCCAGCACGGCCAGCACCGTGACGACGAGGGTGACGACGACCGTCTCGAGCAGTCCGTCCTGGATGATGGCGGTGAGGACGGGCTGGCCGGTCGCGGTGGCGGTGAGGCCGTTGCCCTGGACCGGTTCGACCGCGGCCTGCATCTCGTCTCTGACCTGCGGGACCGGCGAGCCACCCTGGATGGCGACCTGCATGCGCAGTGCGACGTACTCGCCGTCGTCCCGGGCGATGACGCGCCGAGCATCGTCGGGCGACACCTGATAGAGCTGGTCGTAGACCGCCTGCAGGTTCCGGTCGGGGACGCCGTCACCGTCTGTGTCCGCGTCTGCGACCGTCTCGGCGAAGGAGTCGTTCCGGGCGGCGACCTGCTGGATGGTCGAGAGCGGCCCGACGATTCGGGGCTCCCCGTCGGCGAGCGTGATGACGGTCTCGCTGTCGCGCACCCGGTCGCGCACCTGCTGGACACGTTCCAGGGTGTCCGGGTCGGTTATCGACCCGCCCGATTCCTGGATGAGCAACTCGGCCTTCGAGGACGAGTCCTGCTGGAGGAACTTCCCGTTGATGTACTCCGCGTTCTGTCTGATGTTGTACTCGCCGGGCGAGAACGGCTCCGGTAACTCCTTCATCCAGCCCGGCGGCTCCTCGGTAAGGAAGTCGCTCCGGTCGAAGCTGGTGTCGACCTGGGTCGCGCCGTAGGCCCCGCCCGCGCTGAGCAGGAGAGCGACGAGCAGGACTGCGATGGGGGCGCGCTTCGCGCCGATGCTCCCGATGGCGAGCAGGCGGCCAACCCCGCGGCCCTCCCCGCCGAAGGGTTTCTTGCGCCGGTCGAACCCGAACCGTTCGAGCAGGCCGTCGACCTCGACCTTGAGCGCGGGAATCAGCGCCCCGAAGACGAAGAGCGCGGCGACGATGCCGGCCGCACTCGTCAGCCCGAAGTTCTGGAGCGGTGGCAGCGGGCTGGAGAGGTTCGAGAGGAACCCGATGGACGTGGTGACCGTCACCCAGACCAGGGCGACGCCGACGCCCGCGAGGGCCCGCTTCATCGTCACGCCGACCGAGGCGTCCGGGTCCTCCTCGCGCGCCTCGCGGTGGCGCATGAACACGTGGATGGCGTAGTCGATAGCCAGCCCGATGAGCAGGATGGGCACCGCGATGAGCGTCGTCGAGAAGTCGATGCCGGCCCAGCCCATGAACCCCTGCATCCAGACGAGCACGAGGCCGATGCCCAGGGTACTCAGGACGATGTCGACGAGGTCCCGGTAGGCGATGACCAGCGTGACGATGACGAGGATCAGTGCCAGCGGCCCGATGATGGTGAAGCTGTCACCGATGGACCGCCCCGTCTCGTCGTTCACGATACCGATGCCGAAGACGAACGAGTCGCTGCCGAGGTCGTCCTCGGCCATGTCCTGCACGGCGAGTTGCCCCGCGGCCACGTCCTCGGGGAGGTCGGTCCCGCCAGACTCCGCGGGGACCGACTGGAAGACGAGCATCACGCGGGCGTCGGCGGTGGTCGAGCCGGGGTCGTAGTCGATGGGCATGAGCGCGAGCGCGTCACCGCCGGGGGCGGCACCGCCGTCCCCGCCCTGCGAACTGTCGCCGAGGATTGCACTGACGAGGCTGTCGACCTCGGACTCGTTCAGGGACTCGACGGCCGATATCTGTTCGTCGAGCGAGGGCGCTGCGGGCGGTGCCTGTCCACCCTCGCCAGCGCCACCGGAACCGTCCCCCGCTTGCCCACCCTGGGCACGCTCGCGCTGGATGGCCGCGATGGCGACCGCGTTGGACACGTCGACGACCGCGGGTGTGTCGGCGAGCGTCCCGTCGACGGTCTCGTTCTCGTACAGTGCCTGCTGGAAGCGCAACGTCGAGAGCAACGACTCCTTCGACAGGACGTTGTCGCCACGGACCACGACCTGGACGGTGGTCCGGTTCTGGCCCTCGGTCCGGAAGTTCTGCTCGATGTACTCCAGCTTGTCCGCGGCCTCGGTCTCGGTCTGGAAGCTGTCCATCGAGGCCGACTGGTCGACCTGCGAGGCACCGCTCCCGACGACGAGCGTGGCGATGAACAGGAGGACGATGACTAGCTTGCTGTGTTCGACGATGGCCTCGGCGATGCGGTCCGCGTTCACGTCGGGCCCACCTCGCTGGGCGATACCCGAGAGAACTGATGTGTCGTCATATTCCGCGCTTCGACGGTCCGATAGAAAACCGTTATGATAAACGAGTTAGGGTATAATCGTTTTCAGATTATAACTCGTCGAACGACACGACTTTACCCCGAACAGCGCTACCTCGGCGTGTGCAGATCGTCGGCTACGAGACCGAGCGCGAGTCGCGCGCGCCGGCCCTGGTGTTCGCCGAGGACGGGACGACGACCCGCCAGCGCCTCGACCCGGGGGCCGAGTTCGCGTACACCCTGGGCGACCGCTGGTGTGCGGGTGCCCTCTCCGACGAGGAACACCGCCCGTGCGACCGCGACGAGACGCCCTACTGCTACCAGCACCAGCGCACCTGGCAGTGTGCAATCTGTACGGGCGACTGCGACAAACCGCTCGACAGCTGCGAGGAGGAACACGCGGTCTATCTGGCCGCGTTCGCCCCGGACACGTTCAAGGTCGGCGTCACCCGCTCGTGGCGGCTGGAGACGCGCCTCCGCGAGCAGGGGGCCGACCGGGCCGCCCACATCCACACCGTCTCCGACGGCCGCATCGCCCGGCAACTGGAGGCCGAACACGCCCGGGAGGTGCCCCTGCGGGACCGGGTCCGCGTCCCCACGAAACTCGCCGGGTTCGGAACCACGGTCGACGAACCGGCCTGGACCGACCTCCTCGCGAGGTTCGACCCCATCGAGACGTTCACCTTCGACTACGGCCTCGACCTGTCGGTCCAGCCGGTCGCCGAGACCGTCCTGGCCGGCGAGGTCGTCGGCGTGAAAGGGCGGGTGCTGGTGCTGGACAACGCCGGCACGACCTACGCCGTCGACCTCCGCGACCTGGTCGGCTACGGCGTCGAGGAGCGGGCACCCGAGCGCGACCTGCAGTCGAGTCTCGCCGTCTTCTCCTGAACGGCCGACAGGTGGCGACCGACCCACCTGCCCGCGAGAAAAACCCTTTTCGGTACGGAGATGGAACGCGACGGTATGGCAAACGACGAAGACCACAGCGAAGAGGCCCCGGGCGAAGAAGCAGGCGAGGAGGACGGAGAGTCCAAGTCGTTCCGAGAGCGTGTCGAGGAGATTCGACAGCGACGCGAGGAGGAGTCCGACGAGGACCGACGCGAGCGCATGGAAGAGATGATGGGCGGCGGCGGTGGCGGCCCCGGTATGGGCGGCGGCCCCGGCGGTCCCGGCGGTATGGGTGGCGGCAACCCGTTCGCCCAGATGATGGGCGGCATGATGGGTGGCGGTCCCGGCGGCCCCGGCGGTCGTGGCGAGGAAGGCGGTGCCGACAACGAGGAACTGGTCCGTGAGGTCCGCCAGATGCGTGACGAACTCCGCGACCAGACCCGCGCGCTCAAGCGCATCGCGGACGCGCTCGAAGACCGATAACCGCTCCGTCACTTTTTTGTCGGAGACTCTCACAACTTGTGTGCCGAGATGTCGCTCTCGGCAGTGCTTCTCTACGCGGTTCTCGACGAGCTGCCGGAGCCGCACACGCGAATCGCCCTGTCGCTGCTCCCACTCGCGTTGCTCGGGACGGCGCTACGGGTACTGTCCACCGGTGGCGTGAGTGACAGACTCGGTCTGGCGCTGGCGCTGCTGGCGGGGTTGTTCTTGCTGGGGACGGTACTGGACGGACTCAGACGCGAGAAATCGCTGTTCGAGCGTGATTACGACACGCTGTCGTAGAGCGAGGCGAGTCGGTCGACCGCGTTGGAGATGCTCACCTCGTCTCGACGAGCGAGACAGTTCTCGGAGAGGCGGTCGCGGTCCTCGAGGGCGCGCTCGATGCCCGCTCGGAACCCGTCCCGGTCGCCGCGCTCGAAGTGATACCCGGTCACGCCGTCGTCGACCGTCTCGGCGAGTGCGCCGGCGTTCACACCGACGACCGGCGTCCCGCAGGCGTTGGCCTCGAGGGCGACGAGTCCCTGCGTCTCGACAGGCGAGGGGAAGGTGAACACGTCGAGGGCGGAGTAGAACGCGGGCATCTCCTCGCGGTCGAGGAACCCGAGGAACCGTGCGTCCACGTCTCGTTTCCGTGCCTCGGCCTCGAGGTCCTCGCGGGCGGGCCCGTCGCCGCCGAAGACGACGGTCGCGTCGAGCCCCTCCGTGGCCGCGAGTATCTGGTCGAGTTCCTTCTCGTAGCCGTGGCGGCCGGTGTAGCCGACGAGGGTGCCCGAGAGGTCGTACTTCTCGCGGAACCCGGTTGCGTCGACCGGCTGGAACTGCTCGGTGTCGATGCCGTTCGAGACGACCCGCACCGGCGTATCGACGCCGACGACCTCGGTGAGGTGGCGGCGCGTCGGCCCCGACGGCGTGATGACGAGGTCGGCGCGGTCGTAGAACCAGCGCTCGTACCGCTTGCTGAGACGCTGGAGGCCGCCGGCCAGCGTCTGCGACGGCGAGATGTACTCCGCGTACTCCGCGGTCGGCGTGTGGTAGGAGGCGACGAGCGGTTTGTCCTCCGAGCGCGCGAGTCGCAGGCTGGCGAGGCCGAGCGCGAACGCGGTGTGTGCGTGGATGACGTCCGCGTTCTCGACGGCGTCGGGGATCTGTGGGGCACCGACGCGGAAGCCCTCGTAGAACGGGAAGGGGACCGACCGGACCGGGTACTCGCCTGCGTCGGGCGAGTGCCCGTCGGAATCGGGGTACACCACGTCCATCCAGCCGTCCTGGCGGTTCCATCGCTCCCGCCAGGACTTGATGGTGTAGGTCACGCCGTTTACCGTCGGGAGATAGGTGTCGGTAAAGGCCGCAACCTGTTGCGTCATTATCGCCGTAATCAGGCGACGAACACTTAAAAGGCGTGACTTCAGTCGGCCGAGAGGAGGTCGCGGTAGGTGTCCGCCAGTTCCGCGCCGATGGTCTCCAGACTGTGTTCTTCGGCGGTCTCGCGGGCGTTCTCGCCCAGCCGGCGGCGGAGGTCGGGGTTCTCGTCGAGGCGGTCCAGGGCGGCCTCGAACTCCGCGTTGGTCTCACAGAGCAGGCAGTCGTGGCCGTCCTCGAAGTACTCCCGGAAGACGGGGATGTCACGCAGGACGACTGCCTTCTCGCAGGCCATCGCCTCCAGCACGACGAGGCCCTGGTTCTCCACCTTCGACGGGAAGCAGAACACGTCACCGGCGGCGAACGCGGCGCGCTTGTCGTCCACCCAGCCGGTGAAGGTGAGGTTCTCGGGTGGGTTCTGGGTCCACTTCCGGACGGTCTTCGAGGCGTGTGGCCCCTCGTCGTACGTCCCGAACCACGCGAAGTCGTAGTCGGTCGCCTGTGCGAGTTCGCAGAAGGTGGTCAGGCCCTTGCGCTCGAAGACGCTCCCGACGGCGAAGACGACCATGCCCTCCAGGTCGTACTCCTCGCGGGTCTCCTCGCGGAAGGGTTCGTGGCCGGCCATCGAGTCGAGGTCGATACCGTTCGAGATGGGTTTGATGGGCGCAGAGAGCGGGTAGTCGTCGAGGACGCCCTTGGTGTACTCAGAGGGACAGAGCACGAGGTCGGCCTGCGAGTAGAACCGCTTGAGATACTGGCCGAGGGCTGGCGCGACCGCGTTCGAGAACCGGAACGACCCCCGGAAGTCCTCCTTGGTCACGTGGGCGTGGAGAACCAGCGGGATGTCGTTGCGCTTGGCGTGGCGGGCCACGGCCAGCGACTCCGGGCCGATCATGTTGCAGTGAGCGAGGTCGTAGTCGGCGAAGAGGTCCTCGTCGAACGCGAGTTTGGCGAACGCGGCGTCCGGGATGGAGCCGTCGGTCCAGGGCGAGTCGACGACGTCGATGTCGGGGGCGGCCCGCGCCAGGGACTCGCGCTGCTGGTCGGCGGCGGTGCCGATGCCGCTTCGCTCCAACTGGGATTCGAGTTCGAGGTGGTTCAGGACGCGCACTGTCGTGTCGGTCCTCGGACGACAGAAAAATAGCTTGCGACTCGTCGCGGGTTCGCCGCACGACACCAGCAAGACGGTACCCCTTTTGTCGTCGGGGCGGAACCCACGGACAGATGACCATCGCGGAGGAGCGAATCGACCGGCTGGACGCCCTCGCCCGCGAGGCGACGCGCAACGGCGAGTTCGACCGTGCCCGAGAGTACGTCCGGCTCGCCAGACGCATCGCCGAGCGGAACCGGGTCCGGCTCCCGTACCGGTTCAGACGCTTCACCTGTGACGACTGTGACGCCTACCTCCTCCCGGGTGTGAACGCCCGGACGCGACTGCAGGACGGCCACGTCGTCGTGACCTGCGACTGCGGGCACCACACGCGGTACCCGTACCGCTAACCCCCCGATATCGGTCCTGTCGGCCGTCGCTACCCGCTCTTTCGTCCACCCCTGGACCTCGCACGTTTGGTGAAACATTGAAAGCGCTGGCCGCAAAAGCGGGGGGTATGAGTAACGAAGAGCTTCGCCGAGAGGCCCACGAACTCGATGTGACAGTGTGGGTCGGCAAAGGCGGTATCGACGCGGTCGTCGACGAGTTGAACGACCAGCTACAAGGAAACCAGATGGTGAAGGTGAAGTTCCTCCGGGCGGCCCGGGGGGGCACCTCGACCGAGGAGCTCGCCGAAGAACTGGAAGCCCTCGTGAACGCCGAGCTGTTCGACGTTCGCGGGAACACTGCCGTCTACAACTGATGTTCGGGGGCGTACTCCTGCAGGGGAACGGCGCGGGCCTCGACGGGCTCGCCAGGGCCCTGTTCGACGCCGGCGTCCCGGAAGCGTACGCAGCCGATGTGGCCTCGGCCATCCTGTTCCTCGTCGGCTTCCTCGGGGTCTACACAATCGGGCGGATCGTCGTCCTCCCGCTCGTCGGGACGCTCATGGACCGCCGGGGACTGGACAAACACGCCCGGATTCCCCTCCGGAAGATAACCAACTTCGCGATAATCTTCGCCGCGATCGGCTTCGCGTTCGCGTTCGCCGGCTTCGGAAACATCCTGACCGCCCTCGCCACCATCGGTGCGGCGGCCACGCTCGCCATCGGTTTCGCGATGCAGGACGTCATCGCGAACTTCGTCGCGGGCGTGTTTATCTTCACGGACAAGCCCTTCCGCATCGGCGACTGGATCGAGTGGGACGGGTATTCGGGAATCGTCGAGGACATCAGCCTGCGCGTCACCCGTGTCCGGACGTTCGACAACGAGCTCCTGACGGTGCCGAACTCGCAGCTGACCAACGGCGTCATCAAGAACCCGGTCGCGAAGGACCAGCTCCGTCTGCAGTTCCTGTTCGGCATCGGGTACGACGACGACATCGACAAGGCGACCGAGATAATCGTCGAGGAAGCAGAGCAACACGACGGTATCATGGACGACCCCGAGCCGACGGTCCGACTCACCGAGTTGGGCGACTCCTCCGTCGGGCTGAAGTCCCGCATCTGGATCGACAACCCGTCGCGCGCCGACTTCGTCCGGACCCGCGGTGAGTACGTCCAGGCCGTCAAGGAGCGCTTCGACGAGGAGGGCATCGACATCCCCTACCCGAACCGCACCATCGGCGGTTCCCTCGACGTGGCACAGCTCTCGGAAGTCGTCACCGCAGACGACTGACTGCGGTTCTTTCCTCGCCGGTCCGTTCGTTCGTCAGTCCGCTCGTTCGTCAGTCGTCGTCGGAGAACTCCTCGACAGTGGGGCCCTCGGCGGTGCTGACCTGTTCGGTCCGTCGCGCGTCGAACCAGCTCCGCGCGATCACCGGCCGGGCGACGCCGACGGCGACCACGGTCAGCGCGACGAAGAGGCCGACGCCAACCGTGTCACCCTGCTGGACGAAGTAGCCGACGGCGTCGACGAAGGCGTAGGCGAGCAGGCCCGCCGCGACCAGGAAGGCTCGAATCGCGTACGACCGCTCGGTCACGAGTGCCGTGCCGGCGACGAGGAGCGCGATGCCGGTGCCGACCTGTCCCACGAGCCTGGGCGTCAGCGGGAGCGGCTCGTCCTGGACGGCCGGTACCTGACCACTGCCGAGTAACACGAGCCAGTACCCCACGAGGACGACGGCGACGGCGATGGCGGCCCAGCCGGCGAGTCGCATCGCGTCGGCCCGGGCGGTCGCCGACGCCGCCACGTCGGTCGGCTGGAGCGACCGGTAGAGCAGGTCGCGGCACCCGCCGACGACCAGCCGGTCGGCAGCGCGGGCCGCGACGGCGAACCCGACGAAGAACGCGCCGAGCAGTGCGGCCGACTGCACGTCGAACGTCGCGCCGTCCTGTCGTTCGAGCACCATCGCGAACAGCCGGTCCAGCAACGTGCCGACGGCCGGCCAGACCGCCGCAGCGACGACCAGCCCGACCAGCACCGTCGCAGTGTAGAACACGTAGGCGGTCTGGGTCGGTCGGTCGCGGTCGAGGAACGCCAGTCGCTCCGTCGGGGAGTCGAACGACCGCGGGTTGGCGGTCACCTGTCGGACGAGCTGTTTCACGACGACCGCACCGACCACCAGCCACAGTAGCACCGCGAGCCACGTCGTCACCGAGTCCGCCGCGACCGCGGGCTCCCAGCGCTGGATGGCGACGACTGCCGGGCCGGACAGCCGGTCGACCACGAAGTAGAACAGGACCAGCCAGAGTCCGGCCGCGACCGGCCCGTCCGTCGGTGACAGCAGGTCGAAACGCGCCTGTGGCTCGTGATGGCTGCCGGCTGTCTCACGAGTGCCCGTCTCGGTACTCACGCGTCTCCCTCCGGTGCCCGGTTCGGCGATACCAAGACCATACTACCTCTAGTGACGAGATGCTGACCCAAATACCGAATCACTCCTCAGTAGGCGTGAGAGTCCGGACGAACGGGGGATAGCCGCGGCTGGAAGGGATGAATGCGATATGAATGGTGGACGCCTGGGATTGCCCGGCGTTCCCGGACGGGGAATCTCGGTCGTCTCCTCCACCCCGCGACCCATCGAGCGACGGGTGTCCGACGGTGAGCTGCTCACTTCCGTGCCTGACTCATTACCGCCGACCAACGACGGAGTGCCATCCCTGCGGATGGACCCCGTCGACCGCCGTCCCCGACGGACGAGGCTTCTACGTCGACTCCCGAGGCCCGACCGGGTCTGACCGGACGCCCTCAGGATTCGGTCCCCGCTAAAGACCATATCGCGGGTTGGGAGCAGGGCCTAACTGCCCGACCTAGTCCACTCCATCGTAGCCGCTTGCCTCTTAAGGACCTTTCGACTCGAACCGTTCGACGGCGGCCGGTTTCGCTCGGCAGGTCTGGGGGCTCAGACCGACAACAGGCCGAGGACGCGGGCGTACCAGGCACTACAGGCGGCGACAGCGACGCTACAGAGCAGGACGGCCCACGGGTGGTACTCCATCCAGTCCTCGGTACCGAGGCTGCTGACGATGCTGCCGGCGTCGAGCGCCCAGGACAGCGTCAGGAACGCCATCACCAGGCCGAAGACGAGGGTGACCCCGGCGGCGAGGTCCGGCTCGGTGCGACCCTCGCGCCCGGCCGCGAAGACGATGGCCGCGACGAGCGCGAACAGGGAGAGATACGCCGGGGAGACGATGCCCACGCCGTAGTACGTCGACAGCCCCGAGATGGCGGTCTCGGAGAGCGTGACGTACGGGACGAAGACGGCGACGACGAACGCGACAGCGGCGACGATACCGACTGTCGGGGGGGTCCGGAACCGGTTCATAGGCGAGACTCGTCGCGGACGGGACATAAACGCCGCGAAGGCAGCAGGCACCCGCCGCGCCGGGTATCGGCCGCCGGTCTGGGGTTTGAAGTGTGCGCTGTGCGTACACGAACCAAGGGATGCGAGACGATTCTCCCCGTACCGGGTCCCTGCAATCTCGGGGACTCGTCGACAGACGCAGCGTCCTCCAGGTCGCGGCAGGGACCGGTGTCGGATTCGGGCTCGGGACACTCGTCGGGGTCGAGGTCGCGAATGACGACGACGACGGCGACGACGGGCAGCGGTCGTCGTTCGACGTGACGGAGACGACCACGGCACGCTCGACGACCAGTCGCGACGACGACCGGCCGACGACGGTCACCATCCACGCGGACAGCCGGTTCGCGGAGATCGGCGACGAGGTCGTCGACGAACTACACGGTGCTGGGCTGGGCGGTGACGTCGAGGTCGAGTTCCTGGAGGGCCCACACACGACCATCACGCGCCAGAACCGGTACCAGCAGTTGCTCGAGGCTGAACAGCCCGAGCCGACCATCATGATGATGGACTCCGGGTGGGCGATGCCGTTCCTCCGGAATTTCCCGTTCCCGAACCTCTCGGAGCGCTTCTCCGCCCCGGTCGCCTCGCGCGTCGAGAACGAGTACGTCGAACCGCTGGTCGAGACAGCGAGTGACCGAGACGGGGCACTCTACGGGCTCCCGGTGTTCGTCCAGGCCCCGACCATCCAGTACCGGAAGGACCTGCTCGAGACGGCGGGCTACGACCCCGAAGGGGCGAACTGGGCGACGGACCCGCCTGACTGGGAACTCTTCTCGCAGGTCACGAAGGACACGATGGAACAGACCGACACGCAGGGCTACACCTTCCAGGCGAACAGGTACATCGGCCTCTCGTGTTGCACCTTCAACGAGGTCATGTCCTCGCTCGGGGGCGCGTACTTCGGCTCGCCCGAGAAGTACCTGTTCGGCCCGGTCGGCGAGCGCCCCGTGACGGTCGAGGAAGACCCGGTGCTCGACGCCCTCCGGCTGCTGCGCTCGTTCATCCACGGGACCGACGCACCGGACACGCTCGACCGGGTCGCGGGCGACATCGCGCCCGCCGAGGTCCTGGAGTACACCGAGGAGCCGTCCCGGAACCCGTTCACCGAGGGGCGGGTCGTGATGCACAAGAACTGGCCGTACGCCATCGAGATCAACGCCCGGGAGGAGCAGTTCGGGTCGGACCTCGGTGTGATGCCCCTGCCGACGGGCGTCCCGCGGTCCCGGACCGACTACCCGGAAACCGGCGGCTCGGTGGCGGCGCTCGGCGGCTGGCACTTCCTGGTGAACCCGTATGCCCCGTCGGATCTCCAGAAACAGGCCGTCTCCGTCCTCGAAGCCGTCACCACCGACAGGGTCAGACGGTTCCTCTTCGAGAAGCTGGCGCTCTTGCCCCCGGAGACGGGACTCTTCAGTTCGCTCCCGGCCGACGCGAACCCCCTCGGGCCGTACCTCCCGCAGTTGGCCTACGCCGTCGAGAACACGATACCGCGACCGGTGACTGAGGTCTGGCCCCAGGAATCGCAACGGGTCGTCGAGCGGGTCCACGCCGCCCTTTCGGGTGACTCGACTCCGGGTGCCGCGATGACAGCGCTCGCCGACGACCTTCAGACGGTGGAAGCGGCCGACTGAGCGCCCGCCGGAGCGCAGGCGTGTCACTCCATCGCGAGGCGGAACGCACAACATCCCCGGGGGCGATAATATCAGTATGGGACTTGGTTCGGCAGGCAAGATGCTACAGACCCTCCAGACGGTTTCAGAGCGCGCAGAACAGCTCTACGCACAGCTCAAGGACGTCAGGGAGCGCCTCACACAGATCGAGAACGACGTGGACGCGACCACGAAGACGGTCGGTGAACTCGAGACGGAGCTCACCGAGCACCGCGTGATCCTCGAGGCACTCGCAGAGAAGGAGGGTATCGACGTGGGTGAACTCCTCGCGGACGAGCTCATCACCGAGGCGGAATCCCCAGCCGAGGCGGTCGCCGATGCCGACTCCACGGCCGAGGACATCCCCGTCGAAGAGGAAGGCACCGCACCGGACGAGGGGACGACCAGTTCTGCCAGCACGAGCGAGTAAAAACACCTATCGGGCGGCGGCAACTATTGCCCCAGTATGACGACCCACGAGGAACCGCTGGACTCGGTGCTGGAGACGGTCGGTGAGACGCCGCTCGTGCGGGTTCACGCCGCCCCCGACGACGTTCCCGTCTACGCGAAGCTGGAATCGTTCAACCCTGGTGCCAGCGTGAAAGACCGCATCGGGAAGTACATGCTCGAACGGATGCTCGAAGACGGCCAGCTCGAACCGGGCGGGACCGTCATCGAGCCGACCGCGGGCAACACCGGCATCGGGCTGGCGGTCGCCGCCGGCCAGCTCGGCCTCGACGCCATCTTCGTCGTCCCCGAACGCTTCTCGCTCGAGAAGCAACAGCTCATGCGAGCGCTCGGTGCCGAGGTCATCAACACCCCGACCGAGGACGACATGGGCGGGGCCATCGACCGCGCCCACGAACTCGCTTCGGAACTCGACAACGCCGTCGTCCCCCAGCAGTTCGAGAACCCGCTGAACACCGAGGCGCACTACGCCACCACCGCCCCCGAGATATACGACGCCCTCGACGGGAAAGTCGGCGCAGTCGTCGCCGGCTGTGGCACCGCCGGGACCCTCATGGGCATCGCGAGGTACCACCGCGAGCAGAACCCCGAGACCTACGTCGGCGCGGTCGAACCCGAGGGCTCGCTCTACAGCGAGTTCAAGGGCGACCACCCGGACGCCGACGCCTACAAGATTGAGGGTATCGGCACCCACGACACGACCACCAACAAGCTGTTCGAGCCCGACCTCGTCGACGACATCATCCAGGTCGCCGACCAGGCCGCCCACGCCGAGGTCCAGCGCCTCGCCAGCGAGGAAGGCCACCTGGTCGCGTCCTCGGCTGGTGCCGCGAGCGTCGCCGCCATCGGCGTCGCCGAGCGCATCGCGAGCGGCGAGATAGACGCTCCCTACGACTCGGTCGTCACCGTCTTCCCCGACTCCTCCGAGCGATACCTCTCGAAGGGTATCTACCGGCCGTACGAGGAGTGGGAAGGCTGAGCCGTCAGACGAGTCGGGAGTGCTCGACCTTCATGCACTTGTCCTGAACCACCTGGATGCCCGCATCTTCCGCCTTCTTCGCGGCATCGTCGTCACGGATTCCGAGCTGGGTCCAGATAACCTTCACGTCGTCACGGGCCAGTGCTTCGTCGACGATGCCCGCGACCTCCTCGGAGGGACGGAACACGTCGACGACGTCGATCTCCTCCTCGACGTCCGCGAGCGAGTCGTAGGTTGGCTCGCCGAGAATCTCGTCGGCGAAGGGGTTCACAGGAACGATTCGATAGCCGTGTGACTGCAGGTACTTCGGGATGTCGTGGGCGGCCTTGCCGGGCGAGTTCGAGCAGCCGACGACGGCGACCGTGTCGTACTCGAGAACCTCGCGAAGGTTGGTGTCACTCTGGACTGGCATACTTGAAGAGACGGCTGCGGGACCGAAAAGCGTGCCGGGCGGTCCGGTTACTGCGACGGGATACCGGCGGTGTGGAGCGTCGGTTCGCCGTCGTCGTTCTCCTCGACCTCGATGACCGCGTCGAACAGCTGTTTCAGCGTGTTCATCGTCTGGTCGTCGTGGGCCGTCGAGTCGATGATGTAGACGCCGAGCGCGTCGGCGGACTGGACGCGGCCGGTGAACACGTGGAGGAAGCGGAAGACGGTCTGGAGGTCCGAGTACATCAGGAGCGTCGAGACGGAGTGCAGCAGGATACGGTTCTTGCGGTGGCCTCGTACCTCGTAGAACTCCTCGAGGAACTCGGAGAGCTTGATACCGATGCCCGTCATGTCGACCGGCGACGACGCGTACTTGATCCGGGCGTCGTCGGTGACGTTGTTGACGCCTCGTTGCTTCGTCACGCAGTCGACGATGCCGATGTCGACCGCGTCGATGTCGTCGACGCGACCCTCGTACTGGTCGAAGATCTTCTGGGCGCTGTCCTTGGTGGTAACTACGATGGTGCCCTCGCCCTGCTTGGAGCCACTAGCGAGGATGTCCAGCGCGATCTGTCGTTTCCCCGTCAGCGGTGGACCGGCAACCAGCAGGTTCGTGCCGGGAGAGAGTTCCGCATCCGGTAGAACGTCGGCCAGGTCATACATGGCGTTTCTACATCACTCGGGACCAGTGCCGTCCGGTTGGTGTCGAGACCGGTTCCCTCGTATGGTATGAGAATACAGTATCCGGCTTATAGTACTTTTGATTAAAATCATCACTACGGCATCACAACTCATCGCCGTCGGTGATTCTCGGGGGTTACGCGACCAGTACGGCGACCCGACCGACGATGAACGCCGCGGCCGCGAGGAACATCCCGTACTTGAGGTGGGTCTGGCTCGCGGTCGGGTCGCTGAAGCCCTCGTAGGCCGCGTACAGCATCAGGGCGTCCGCCGGCAGGACAGCGACGAGGTAGGCGATACCGAGCGTCTCCCGGAGGAAGGGGACGGGACTGGCAAGGACGGCCGCGACGAGGGCGGTCGACGCGAGGAGAAGCGCCCGCCGCTCACCGACCGCGATAGGCAGCGTCCGCAATCCCTCCTCCCGGTCGCCAGCGATGTCCTCGACGTCCTTGATGACCTCTCGACTGACCGTCGAGAGCGCGGCGAGTAGGAACAACGTTGCGGAGGCGGCTGCATCTCCCACCGCGGCCCCACCGAACAGGAACGTGCTGCCACCGAGGTACGCCACCAGAAGGTTCCCGAACCCGGGAGTTCCCTTGAACCACTCGGTGTACGCGACCAGCGCCAGCAGGTTGAACACCGCGATACCGATGGCGAGCGCAGGTAACACCAGTGCGAACGCGGCCGCCAGCGCGAACAGGAGCACGCTGAACGCCAGCGTGCCACGGGCACTCACCGCGCCGCGGGGAATCGGCCGGTCCGGCGCGTTGATGCGGTCGATGTCCCGGTCGAAGTAGTCGTTGATGGCGTTGCCCCCGCCGGTCGCGAGGACCGTGGTGACGCCGGCTGCCAGCGTCCGAATCGCCGGAGACTCGATGCCGCCGGAGACGGCCGTCACGTCCGCACCGACGGCGACGAACGCCCCGATGAACGTGAGGAACCCGGCGGCGACGGCGTTCACCGGCCGGGTCAGTTCGACCAGTCCCGTGACCCGGTCTGTGACACTCATACGCTTCACTGTCTGGTGATACAGCAAAAAAGGCGTGATTGGCGTCGGGCCGTGCCTCAGGCAACTGGCCGAGCACGGAGGGCCGCGGTCTGCGTCAGCGATGGACCGGCCGGCTGACTGGCCGCGACTGCGGCGTCGACCGGCGCGTGGGAGACACCCGGGAGGACTGCGATTCGATTCGACTCGTTGTCGCCGACCTCGATGGTGTCCCGGTCGATGTCGACGACGTAGCTGTTGTCGCTGCTCCGGTTGCTCCCCGAGTCGTCGTCCGTCTCGTCGGGCGAACCGGGCGGGTCCGGATAGCTGACCGTGGTGTCGTACGCATCGAAGTGCAACACGACGAAGTCGGTGTCCTCGGCGTCGTGGTTGAGCCTGACGACGATGATGGCGTCGTTCTCGCCGAGGTCGAACTCCCCGCTGGACTCGTCGATGAGGTCCAGCCCGGTCCGGCTCTCGTAGTTCGAGATGACGTCGCGGAACGGCGTCGAGCTGTCCTTGTACCAGCCGGCGGTGAACGCCGAGGACGGCGGGACCGCGTCGCCGTCGACGAACGTCTCGTGGTGCGTGTCGGAGGCGTTCGACTGCGACTGGTAGGTCGGGGTCGTCTGGTTGATGCCGTCGCAGGTGACGTAGTCGTACTCCTCGCCGTTGTGCTCGACAGTGTCCCAGGCCGCGGTCATGTTCTCGCAGTTGTGCGAGGTCGCCGCGACCGAGAAGTAGTCGCCGACGTCGATGGCGTCGATATCGACCGATTCGACGGTGTCGGTACCATCGGGCTCGACGCTGACGTCGTCGAGTTCGACGGATTGCCCGCCGAAGTTCAGGGAGAGGCTGGTGTTCTTGTGCTGGATGACCGTGACGGTCTCCTCGGTCACGTCGCCGGCGATCTTCCGGAAGGTCTCTTCGAGGTCCTCGGAGTCACCCACTTGCGAGAAGTTCCCGTCGGTGGTGCTCGCCATGTCCTTCAGGAGGTCCTCGTCGGTGTTCCCGCCGAGACCGACCGTCTGTATCTGGATGTTGTCCGGCAGGTCGGCGGCGGCCTGGAGGACGTCGTCCTCGTCACCGTCGGGGCGACCGTCGGTGAGGAACACCATGACCTTCTTGTCGTTGTCGCCCTGCTCGAGTTCCTTCTCGGCCCGTTCGATGGCGTCTTCCATCGGCGTGCCACCCGTGGACTGGAGGTTCAGGCTGGTGTTCGCGCCGTCGAAGTCGAGCCCGCGGGTCTTGATGTCGTGTCGAACCACCGCGTCCGGATTGTTGGCGGTGCTGAACGAGACGACACCGACCTGGTCACCTCGGGACGCGTTCAACAGCCCGATGAAGGTCTGCATCGCCTTCTCGCGTTCGTCGGTCGGGTCGTTGCCGACGTTGACAACCGTGACCGCGTCGATGTCGTCGGTGTCGACGGTCGCACCGCCCACCTTGCTCACCGTCGACCCGTCGTCGTACGTGATGTGCCATCTGAAGCCGTCCTGGACGGTCGCTTCCTGGACGCGATAGCTATCGCCGTTGCACAGATTCAGATAGCCCGGCCCACTCACGCCCTGGTAGTAGCGGCCGTCGTATATCAGGTCGGTGTCGCCGCGTGGGATGTAGACGTTCTCACAGCCTCCACGGACACTCGTCCACTGGCTCGGGTCATCGTAGGTCTGGACCTGCTCCGTCCCCATCGAGCCGGAGTCGTCGATGACGAACACCACGTCGAGGGGTTCGCGTTCGCCGACCGTCTTCGTCGTCTCGACGACGTCCGCGACGACCGTCCCGGCGACGCTGACGCGCGCTTTCGACTGGTTCACGACGAGCGCGTTCTTGCTCTCGTCTTCGTCCACGCCGGCACAACCGTTTTCACCGGTGTGGCTCTGGGCGGCTGCCGGACAGTCGTCGTAGCTGTCCGGAACGCCGTCCAGGTCCCCGTCTGCGACCGTGTCGTCGGGGTCGGCCGAGTCGGGGATGCCGTCGCCGTCGGAGTCGAGGTTCCCGGTCCGGACGTTCTCGTCGAAGTGGAGCTGTGCTCCCTTCTCGACGACGGTCTCCCCACCGACGACGGCACCGAACACCTCCGCGTGGTCGCCCGGCCAGTTCGCTTCGAGCGTCGTCGTCCCGGAAGACCCTGGTGCGTAGGTGACGCCGGTGTAGCGCGACCCCGGCTCGAAGGTCACGTCCGCGCCGCTGCGCGCGTAGGTCCAGAACCGGGTCGAGTTGTTCGTCGGTGAGCCCCCCGGTCCGAGCGCGGTGACGGCCCCGCCGACGGTCACGTCGTTCATCACGAACAGGCGGACCTGCCCATCGCCCTCGACCTCGATGCGCCCCTGGACGTCCACGGACCGGTTCACCGCGACGACCACGTCGCCGCTGCTGGTGTCGAAGGTGACGGTCTCACCCGAATCGACGTCGAAGTTCTCGGCGAGGTAGACGCCGCCGTCGACGGTGCCCGACTGGCGAACCGAGTCGAGGTGACTCGCGTCGAACACGGGCGTCTCGTCGTTGTGGTTCGAGAGCAGCGCCGAGTCCACGGCGAACTCGACGTCGTCGTCGGCGCGCGGAATCGCGTTCCCGGTGTACGCGAAGCCGTCGTGCCACGACCCGGTCACGTCGTACTGGTGGTCCGGCGGCGTGGTATTGCTCCCGTTGTACGAGACGTTCCCGTCGATGCGGGTCGGGTCGGCCGCGTTCCCCTGGATGGTCACGTCGCCATCGACGGCCACGTCACCGCGAATCTCGACGCCCTGGCGGACGGTTATCGACCCGTTGTTCACCACGAGCGCCGCCGAGCCGCTCTGGACCGCGTGTGGTGCCACCGCCGAGTCGTAGCTGTCGACCAGCGTCTCGGTGCCGACCGGGGCGGGGGAACTCTCGAAGACGACGTCGGTCGTGCCGGTCCCCCAGATACCGGCCTTGACCTCGGCGTCCTCGACGACGAACTCGCCCGGGGAGACTGCCTGTCCGAGGGGCACCGTGTACGAGAGACTGCTGTTCGCCTGGTCGTACTCGCTGTCGATGACGTTGCCCTCGAACTCGTCCTGCATGTACCGGTTCCACGCCTCGATGTAGGACGAGTTCTCGATGGTTATCGTGATGGTCCGCACGCGGTCGATGCTGGCGTTGGTCGAGACCGGCAGACAGAGTCGTTGCTCCAGTGCGGCTCGCTCGCTGGCGTTCGTCACCTTCTGGGCGGTGACTTCCCCGTCGCCGTCGATGGCACCCTCGACGTTCACCACCGGGAAGTCGAGGGTCCGAATCGGTCGGGGGTCGTCGGAGACGCGGTAGTCGAGGCCGGGCGAAGAGACCATCACCGACCCCGAACTGGTGTTCTTCCAGACGCCACCGGCCTGGTAGGCGACGGTGTCACCGTCGTCGTTCTCGTAGACGACGGAGCCCAGTGCCATCGACGCCTGGCAGTTCGCGTGGCCGTTTATCTGGAACGTCACCGTCCCGTCGTCACGGATGGTCGCGTCCTCCGCGTTCTTTCCCGTGAGGTCGATGGAACTCACGTCGCCGACGTCCCTGAACGAGAGCGTGCGTAACCGGGCACTGGCCTCTTCGAGGGTGAGTTCCGCGCTTCGAATCTCGTTCTGTTGCTGCACCGACTCGGTGACCGACACCGCGTTCAGGAGGATGAACCCCGACGCGACGGCGACGAGGCCCATCAGGACGACGAGTCCGACGATAGGTGACACGCCTCGTCGGTCGCGTGTGGTAGTGGTCTGTGATGGCGATTGCATGGTCCCAACCTAACTATATTTACACACGAATATTGTGTATATAATTCTAATGGGCATTGAACGAACTGCAAATGGTGTGAAATTGACTGGCGACTTCGAAAACGCAAGTCCTGTAACGGCCGACTGCGACGGCTCTTGAATCGAGCTCCCGAAAAGCGGTACCCGGCGCGTAGATCGACCCTCTCAGAGCAGCACGGGTCGTCGTCAGTCCGAGAGGCCTGCCGGCGGGCCACCGGGGAGGTCACCGCGACCGTGTGGCTCCGTGAACGCTGGGTCCGGGCCGACGGGGACGAGCCGCTTGGGGTTGACGTCGTCGTGGGTCGTGTAGTAGTGCTCCTTGATGTGGGCCATGTTGACCGACTCGGCGACGCCCGGCAACTGGTACAGTTCGCGGGTGTGCCCCCAGAGGTGTTCGTAGTCGGTGATGTGGCGGACGTTGCACTTGAAGTGGGTGTGGTACACCTCGTCGAACCGGACCAGCGTCGTGAACAGGCAGACATCCGCGAGCGTCAACCGGTCGCCGACGAGATAGCGCTGGTCGGCCAGCACCTCGTTCCAGTGGTCGAGGGCGTCGAACAGTTCGGTCACGGCGTTCTCGTGGGCGGACTGGCTCGCTGCGAACCCGGCCCGGTAGACACCGTTGTTGATGGGGTCGTAGATGTCTTCGATGACCGCGTCGATCTCCGAACGGAGTTCCGCCGGATAGAGGTCGACCCCGGTGGTCCCGACGCCGACCATCGCATCCGCGAACATCTTGATTATCTCCTCGGATTCGTTGTTCACGATGGTCTCCTCCTCGCGGTCCCAGAGCACGGGGACGGTCACGCGACCGGTGAAGGAGTCGTCGGCTGCGGTGTAGAGCTCCCGGAGGTAGTCAGCACCCATGACAGAGTCCGTGGTGCAGTCGCCCTTCTCGGGGGTGAACTGCCAGCCGTCGGTATCGCGGTAGGGGTCCACGATGTCCATGGAGACCGCGTCCTCCAGTCCGAGCAGCCGCCGGACAATCATCGCACGGTGTGCCCAGGGGCACGCCCGGGAGACGTACAGGTGGTACCGGCCCGGCTCGGGCTGGAACCGGGCATCGTCGTCGGTGGCTATCCAGTCCCGGAAGCTGGTCTCCTGTCGGTCGAACTCACCGTCGTCGTTGGTCGTCTCGTACGCGCCCTCGCGCCACTCGCCGTCGACGAGCATGTTCATGCGGTCCCTATCGGCCCGGGGGCATTAACGACTGCCGCAGGCCCCAGTCGACTTCCGGTATCGATGATACCGGCCCGGAACACATTAAATTCCAATACTATAGTAGAAATTATTATGTGCAGTGAACACAAAGAACTATTCGAACATGGCTGTACTCAGAACACTCATCGGTGTCCTCATGCTCATCGTGCCGATGGTGGGATTCATCGTCCTCGCCATCTGAACCGCTCGCTCAGAACAGTCGGCTGCGCCGGTTACCGGGGGCTCCAGTCGCCCTGGAACATCACCCGAAGCCCTGCCCGTGAGGCGAGGTCTTCCAGGCGCGTCCGCTGTGCCTCGACGTCGCCACCGGTCCAGAGGTACGGCCCCGTGTCGAGTTCGACCGCTGGTCGCATCGGCTCCCCAGTCGGATGCCTGGGCTCGCGGTGGAGCACAGCCACGCCGTCGTCTTCCGGACAGTACGGGAGCGACACCGATCGCGAGAGATGGTGGTGCTCGATGAGATAGTCGACGACCTGTGCCATCGTCCCTGCGACCGTCGAACTCCCGACCGCCCCGACCGAGGTTCGGTCCCTGAAGAACCGGGCAACGTACTCCCCATCACTGCCAGCCGATGCGGTGGCGACGGTCTGGACGCCCTCGGCAGTCTGGCTGGACTCGTCGTCGGATTCGTCGTCGGATTCGTCGTCGAACCTGTCGGCTGATGCCTCGCGCTCGTCTGGCTCCGAATCGTCGCCGTCATCGTCGGTCGTCGACGTATCCCGTTCCACATCAGTCGTCGCCGTCGACGACTGTCCCGCACCCTCCTCGTCGTCGGGCTGGAACGACCGGGTCAGTCGCCTGACGAACTCCCGTGTCGCCGTCTCGATATCCGCGGCCGCCGCCCCGTCGGTCGTCTCCAGCAGCTCCGCCACGAGGTCGTCGACAAGCTCCTCGCCAGCGCCCGCCAGCCGCTCGGCCGCCAGCGCCCGTTCGGCTCGCGACCGGGACCGGGCACGCTCGAGTGCGCTGGCACGGGTGAACCGTTCGAGTACGGTCGTGGTCTCGGGGAGTTCCGCCAGCGAACTCTCGACCCATTCGTCACGCCCATCTCGTCGGCCGACGAACGCGAACTGCCGGCCGTTCGTGAGGACGCCCCAGCCCACATCTGTTTCGCGCATGGCGTCGAAGAGGGACGTCCGGGCTTCGGCCTCGAGAGTGTCCTCGCAGGGCTCTGTGAGGACGAACACGGCGGGTCGGCCGTCCGCGAGCAGCGCGTAGTCGACCCTGACGTCGGCCGCGGGGACCTCGTAGGCGGCTTCGACCTCTGGTGCTCTGACGTTCCAACCGAGCGTCTCCAGGAACGGCTCGACCAGTCTGAGCTGGGTGTTTCGCATCCCCAGTTCCGACGAGGCCGCGACCACCTCGCTCGCGTGTTCGACGTACTCGGTGAGTTCCGCGGGACCCATCGTCACCTCGTTCGTCGGTGACCCGCTTGTACTTTATCACACTCGAAGCGAGCCAGACAGAATTGCCGAAAGCGAAAACGGCCGTCAACTTAAAGAGGCACGGGTAAAGTCGCCGGTTTACCCGGTTTTCATTCGTGATAATCTCCGGTGTTGTTTTATATTCTGGTACCCACCGTTTCGAGCATATGCTGGGCCCGCTTCGTCGACTCATACCAAACTTTATTCGGAGAAGTTATGCGCTGAAATTCGGTATCGCGCTCCTCATAATGGGCCTGGCGGTCGGGGCGGTAGGGTTCGTCGCGACTGGCCAGATCACAGAGGAAGTAGAGAACAGCGTCAACGATAGACTCGAAGACCGTGCAGTGCAAGAAGCACGGAACTTGCGCCAATGGGACGAACGGAACATCGTCATCACACAGAACGTCGCCTGGAGTAGCGACGTAGAATCCGGAAACGAATCCGAGATCGACGCCCTTCTCGAGGGCCGGACGCAGGTGTTACAGTTCGAACGTGGCGTCCGGGACATGTACTACGTGAAGCTGCAATCCAACACGGTCACCGCCACCACGGCGAACCAGATGGAAGACGCAGCCCTCGGCCAGCTCCAGACGCCCTGGGCGAGTGAACTCGCGAGCAAGACCGCGGTCGACGGCGATTCCGGTGTCGTCTACAGCTCCTACACGGACCACGAGGGAACCACCGTCGTGGCGTACGCCTACCCGGTCAAAGCGAGCAGTGGCAGTGAGGTCATCGTCACCACCGTCGACGTGACGAACTACGGCCAGACGATGGCCGTCGACGACGGCGAGACCACGATGATTCTCGGGTCCGACAACGACATCGTGTTCTCGAACAACGCGAACATCACCGGCGACGCGTACCCCGGTGCCAACTTCTACCAGCTCTCCCAGACGGGTCCCGGCGTCGAGCAGTTCGGCTCGGCCCCCGGCCCGGTCGCGAGCACCGTCGGTGACCAGTACGCCGACGACGAGTACGTGACGAGTTACGCCAACGTCGAAGGCCGCGACATGGTCGTCACCGTGAGTGCGCCCACCTCGAACGTCTACGGCTTCGTTAACGACGTGAGTCAGTGGGGCCTCTACGCGACGCTCGCCGGCATGACGCTCATCGTCCTCGTCGGAACGGTCATCGGACGCAACACTGCGTCGGCCATCGACCGCCTCACCTCCAAGACGACCCAGATGGAGGAGGGCAACCTCAACGTCGACTTCGAGACGCACCGCATCGACAACATCGGCCGACTCTACAACGGGTTCGGTTCGATGCGCGACGCCCTCCGGGAACAGATCCAGGAGGCACGGGACGCCCGTGAGCAAGCAGAGCTCGCACGGGCCGAGGCGGAGCAGATGAACCGCCACCTCGAGCGCAAGGCCGACGAGTACCGCGACGTGATGCAGCACGTCTCCGATGGGGACATGACCCAGCGGATGAACGCCGAGTCCGAGTCCGAGGCGATGGCCGACATCGCTCGCGAGTTCAACCACATGATCGGCGAGATCGAGGAGACCACCGCCCAGCTCAAGAACTTCGCGAACGAGGTCGCGACCTCCTCCGAGGAGGTTACGGCCTCCAGCGAAGAGGTCCGCTCCGCCTCCGAGCAGGTGACCGAATCCATCCAGGAGATTTCCGACGGTGCGGACCGCCAGAACGACAGCCTCCAGCGGGTCAGTCAGGAGATGTCCGGACTCTCGACCACCATCGAGGAGATCGCATCCTCCTCGAACGAGGTGGCGGACCTGGCAGAACGGACCGCAGAGACCGGCCGCAGTGGTCGTGACGCGGCCCAGGAGGCAATCGACCGGATGCAGGAACTCGAGGACAACCGTGAGGTCGTCACCGACCAGATGGGTGACCTCGAGAACGAGATGGAGCAGATCGACGAGCTGATCGACTTCATCTCAGAGATCGCAGAGCAGACGAACATGCTCGCGCTGAACGCCAACATCGAGGCGGCACGCTCGGGCAGTTCCGGCGAAGGGTTCTCCGTCGTCGCACAGGAGGTCAAGGACCTGGCAGAGGAGACGAAGGACGCAGCCGAGGACATCGAGAAGCGCCTCGAGACCATCCAGTCGAAGACCCGCCAGTCCGTCCGCTCGGTCGAGGGCGCGAGCGAACAGATATCCGCGACGACCGACGCCGTCGAGGAGACCGTCACCGCACTCGACGAGATTGCGGGCTACGCGACCGAGACGAACACCGGTGTTCAGGAGATCTCGGCCGCGACCGAGGAACAGGCGGCCTCGACCGAAGAGGTCGTCGCGATGGTCGACGACGCAGCGACCATCTCCGAGGAGACGACCGCGGAGGCAGAGAACGTCGCCGCAGCAGCAGAGGAACAGACCACGGCGCTCACCGAGGTCAGCAAGTCCGCGAGCGACCTCGCGAACCAGGCGTCCCGCCTGAGCGAGGCACTCGACCGCTTCGAGACGGATGTGGACGACGAGTACGAGTTCGGTACCGGCGAGGAGCTCTTCGAGGACGTGGAGACGCGTGACCCCGAGGACATCGAGGCCGCGGCGGAGGCAGTCGGCGAACTGACCACCGGTGATACGGACCTCGACCTCGACGACTCGGACTTCACCGCCGAACCGGAGCCCGAAACCGAGACCGACACCGACGCCGTCGACGACGACCGGCAACTCGAGGAACCGATGGAAGCCCCGTCCGACTCCCAGGGTGGTCTCGGCTCGCCGGCGACGTTCGGCGAGGAGACCACGCCGACCACGGACGCGGGTGCAGGGTCGGCCTCCGAGGACGAGGAGTTCGCGCCGCTCGACGACGGGACCTTCTCGCCCATCGAGCAGGAGGGTGACGGCGACGCACTCGGCGACCTCGACGACGTCGACGACGTCGACCCGGACGAGTACAGCCTCGATGCGGCCGCGACGCCGGCGGACGAGCCGACCGAGGACGCTGATGCAGCACCGACGCTCGACGGACCGGCCGACGCCGCCGGCGAGGCGGAACCGGTCGAGTCGGACCCGATTCCGGCGGACGAGGCAGACCCAGAACCGCTGGGTGCACCCGACACGGAATCGCTCGAGTCGAGCGACGAGGAGGAAGACGACTCGCCGGGCATCGCGTTCGGCGAGGAAGAGCCCGAAGAAGCGGACGCCGCGGAGACCGAGGACGACCTCGACACCGACATCGAACTCGGTGGCGACATCGCCGAGGACGTGGACGCGGACGCTGAATCGGCACTCGAAGCCGAGCCAGCCCCTGAAGCCGAGCCGGCACCCCCCGTGGACGACGATTCGGAAGACGACGCGGTCGTCGCCGGGGAACCGGTCGTTTCGGACGAGCCCGACGAGCCGGACCTGGAAGACACTGACGAGCCGGTGGACTACGAAGCAGACATCGACCTCGGTTCAGATGCCGACGACGAGTTCGAAGGATTCGAGCCGTTCGAGGGTGGCGACGAGACCGACGCTGCCGAGCCGGCAGTCGATTCCGAGCCGGCTGTCGAGGAGGAACTGGCCACCGAAACCGAGCCGGCTGTCGACGACGAACTGGCCACCGAAACCGAGCCGGCTGTCGACAACGAACCGGCCGACGATGATGAATCGAGCGTCGACTCAGAACCGGCCGTCGAGGACGATGCGGAACCGGCCACCGAACTGGACGGACCAGACGAGGCCATCGAGGCCGAACCGGCTCCCGAAGCGGAGCTGGAAGCCGACACCGAGCCAGTCGCCGACACCGAACTCGAGGAGTCGGGCGATGACTGGGAGACCGTCGACGCCGATGCGGTCGAGACCGACGCGGACCTCGATGAGTCCACCACCGGCGATGCCTGGGACACGACCACCGACACGAGTGGCTCCTGGGCAGCCGACGACGGCTTCGACGACGACACGGCTGACGCCGACTGGGATGCAGACGAGCCGGCGGAGGGGGACCACTCGGGCGACCCCGAGTGGGAGCCCGACGAGCCGACCGGTGCGAGCTGGGACACCGAAGAGGCCCCAGCCGGCTGGGAGACCGACGACTCGGCCGTCGAGGACGACCCAGTCGTGGCCGACCCGGTCGATGACGATCTGGCCGAGGACGACCCGGCGGACGCTGCTGCAGAGTCCGCCGAGGCCGACGACGAGTCCGATGCCGAGCCGACGACCGGCCTCTCCTTCGGTGCGGACGCCGAAGCGGCCGACGCGCAGGACACCGAAGAGATAGACCGCGAGCTCGACGAAGCGCTCGACTTCGAAGACGAGGCGGTCGAACAGTCCGGTGAGGACGAACCGGACGATGCTGAGACGAAGGAGGTCCCCGGCATGGAGGACATCGACTTCGGTGACGAGTCCGACGAGGAAGACCTGGACGTCGACGAGGAGGACGTCAACGAGGACGACATGTTCTCGTTTGCCCAGTCCGAGCCGAACGACGACGAGTAACGCCGTCTTCTCTCGGTCACTTTGGTTCTTGTACGGTCTACCCGCTGAGCGTCGCGAGCGCCTGGCAACGAGTTTGAATGTGAGAGCGGCCGCATCGCTGGTGAGACGAGGCGACCGAAGAACGGACAGGGACGGGAGTTACTCCCGCTGGTAGATTCGGAGGCGACCGTCGAGGACGGAGAACGCCGACTTGAGCTGTGGCGGGATGGTCTCTGCCTTCCCGATGACGAGATAGCCGTCGGGGCGCAGTGACCGCGCGATGGTCTCGAGGATGGGCTGTTTGTACTCGTTGTCGATGTAGATGAACAGGTTCCGGCAGATGACCAGGTCGAAGCCGGACTTCGCGCGGTCGTTGATGAGGTCGTGCTTGGCGAAGGTGACCTTGCGCTTCACCCGGTCGGTCACCTCGAAGCGGTTCTCCTGTTTGTCCACGTAGGCGTGGAAGTTCGAGAGGAAGCCGAGCTGGTCCTCGATATCGACGGTCCGGGTGCTGCGGTAGACGCCCTCCTGTGCCGTCCGGAGGGCCTCGTCGTTGATGTCGGTCCCGTAGATGTGGAACTTCTCGGCATCGACCCGCGGGTCGTCGAGGGCGAGCATCGCCAGCGAGTACGGTTCGCGACCGTCGGCACAGGCGGCGGACCAGACGTGGACCCGGTCTTGCTCGGCGGAGAGGTCACGCAACACCGACCGGATTCCCTCCCAGACGTCCGGGTTCCGGAAGAACCCCGTGACGTTGATCGAGAGCGCGTCGAGCAGTTCCTTGGGCTCATCCCCGTCATCCTTGAGGATGTCGAGGTATTCGTCGTAGTCGGCCGCGCCGGTCCGGCGCATCCGCGAGGAGAGCCGCCGCTTCAGGTAGCTGTCGTTGTAATGACTGGTCGCGAACCCGATCTGGTCTTCGACGTAGGTGGCGACTCGGAGGAAAGACTCCTCCTCCGTCACAGTTCCTCCACCGCGTGCTCGCTGTCTGCAGTCCGGATCCGGAGCGTCCCGGTCTGCACGTCGAACTCGACGGTGCGGCCGCGCTGGCCGCCGACGTCCTCCGCGATGATGGGGACGCCGAGCTTCTCGAGTTCCTCCTTGGCCGCGGCGACGTTCCGCTTGCCGACGCCCTCACCGAAGGACTCGAACTGGAACATGTCGCTCCCGCCCGCTATCTTCGCTTCGACCGAGGTGTACGCCGCACCCTTCTCGACCATCCGGCGGAGCATCGCGCGGATGGCCGTATCGGCGTACTTGCCGGGCTGCGTGTCGGCCCCGTCGGCGGCGTCACCGTCGGGGAGCATGACGTGTGCCAGTCCGCCGATTCGGGTGTCAGGGTCGTAGAGGGCGATTGCCAGACAGGAGCCGAGTCCGTAAGACTTGAGCGTGTCCTCAGACTCCTTGCCCCTGACGACGAACTCCGAGATACCGACCTGGACCGGCTCCGGCGCGCCTGGTTCACTTCCGTACGTCTTCATGCGTTCTCCACTTCATCTATCGGGAAGTCTGCTTTCGTCTCGGCGTCGGCGATACGCTCGATGTCGAGGTTGTTGAGCGCCCGTTCGAGGTCCTCCTCGTCCGGGATGGCGTAGATGGAACAGTCGAACTCGCGGTCGTCGGCCTTGATGACCGTGTCGAAGACGAACGCGAAGTCCTGGTTCTCGCCGAGCTGGATGATGACCGGGTCGATGACCGCCGCCCCGAAGTCGTGGATGTACTGCGGCGGCGAGTGGTCGATGGTCGTGTCCAGCACGTTCGCCCAGCCGTCGATGAAGCCCGAGGCCATGATGTTCCCGAGCTCCTTGATGGCGCTCTTGCCGAGGTCACCGAACTCGTCGTCCGGCGGGTTCGGCACGGTCGCCTCGACGACCTCGCGGGCCGAGCGCTCGTCGAACAGGAACAGCAGGTACCCGGAGGGGGTGCCGTCGAGTTCGTGCGCCACGCCGACGAGCATCTCGTCGTCGATCTCCTGGGGAATCGCCTCCAGCGAGGCGAACTTCAGGCGGCGGATCTTCACGCTCGTCTCGATGCCGGTGAGCGTCGTGATGTTCGAGGCGACCTCTTTCGCCCCTTGCTGGGCCATCTCGTCGAAGCCGGCGAGCTTGTCGTACTCGATACCCCGGCTGTCGGGGTCGCCGTGCTGTTCGAGGATGTCCGCCATCGACTCCCGCTCGGGGAACAGGTAGTGCTTGAACCCGATCTCCGTGTCGACCGCCTCGATCTGGCTCTGGAACAACAGCGCGAGGTCGCCCTCGTCGGGTGCTGCCTCGAGGTCGCCGAGGAACGGCTCCGCGGTCGTCCCCTCGACGAACTCCGGCGTCGACACGTCGATGACGGTCCCGAGCACGTCCGCCCAGCCGTCGATGAACCCGGCGTTCATGATCTGGCCGACCTCGGTCATCGCCGAGCGGTTCATGTCGTTGAACTCGTCGGCGTCGGATTCACCGACCAGCGTCTTGACGATGCTGAGGGCCGCGTCGCGCTCGAAGATGATTATCGAGTGCCCGTCCAGCCCGCCGGAGAGTTCGACGCGGATGCCCACCTTGGGCACGTCGTCCTCAAACTCCGTCCGGATCTCCGAGCCGCGCATGAAGTTCAGCTTCGTGACGCCGACGCGGGTGTCCACGTCGGTCATGCGCGTCAGGCGACCCGCGGCGAGGCCGGCACCTTCCCGAGCCATGTCGTAGAAGGTCCCGAGTGCGGTGATGTCCAGTTTCATGTCGGCCTGGCTTCGATATTGTTGACCATCTCCACGAACTCTTCGAGGTTCGGGAAGGCGTAGATCTCGGCGTTGATGTCGTAACTCGGCACCGTCAGGTTGGAGTCGAAGAACAGCGCGAGGTCCTCGCCGCCGAGGCCTGCGGTCCGTTCGACGATCTCACCGGCCGGTGCGTACACCAGTTGCGGTGTCGCGATGTCGATGGTGCGGCCGAGCACGTCCGCCCAGCCGTCGATGAAGCCCGACGCCATCATGTTGCCGAGCTCTTCGACGGCCGAGCGAGCCATCTCGCCCGATACCTGGGACATGTCGTCGACCATGTCCGAGAGCATGAGCGCGGTGATCTTCTTCGCGCTCGACTCGGGGAACAGGATGAGGATGTGCCCGTGCGGGGGCTCCATCAGGCGCACCCTGACGCCGACACGTTTGCCGGCGTCCAGTTGCTTCTTGATGTCCTGGATGTCGATGAAGTTCGTCTTCGTCACCTCCATCCGGGCATCCTCGCCTGTCAGTTTACTCATGTTGTCGGCGACCCCGTTGGTCCCGACCTTCGCCATCTCGTTGATGAAACTCAGCTTCCGAATGTCGACCATCAAACTCATGATTGCCTCCTGTGGTTTCGTCCGTTCATAGTGTCTTCACATCCAGGATGTTCACGACTTCACCTTCGCCGAGCACCGTCGCCCCGCTCAGGCCGGGGATGCCGCCGAGTACGCCCTCGAAGGGCTTGACGACGACCTCCTGTTGCCCGCGAACCTCGTCGCAGTGGATCGCGAGCGGTCTGACGCCGCTCCGGATGCGCAGGTACATCCCCGTGCCGTTACGGGGGGTCCCGGGCGTCCCGAGGGCTTCGTTCAGGCGGACAAGCGGGAGCGTCTCGTCGCCGTCGACGATGACCTCCTGTCCGTCCTCCTCACGCACGTCGACCGCAGGGCCGATGTCGCGCACGACCTTGACCGGCACGCCGAACTCCTCGTCACCGGACTCCACGAACAGGACGTCCGCGATAGCGACGGTGACGGGGAGCAGCATCCGGATGGTGGTTCCTTCGCCCTGCTCCGACTCGACGGTCACCGTGCCGTCGAGGTCGTTGACGGTGCTCTTGACGACGTCCATCCCCACACCGCGGCCGGAGACGTCGGTAACCTCCGACGCCGTCGACAGCCCGGGGTGGAAGATGAGGTCGTACGCCTCCGAGTCGGGGAGCTCCGCTGCTTCCGCCTCGGTGAGGATGCCCTCCTCGACGGCCTCCTCGCGGAGGCGGTCAGGGTCGAGCCCGCGACCGTCGTCTTCGACTTCGATGACGACCTGGTCGCGGGCGCGTTCGACTCGCAAGGTGACCTGCCCTTCGGTGGGCTTGTCGAGTTCCTCGCGCTCGTCGGGCGATTCGATACCGTGGTCGACCGCGTTGCGAACGATGTGGACCAGCGGGTCCGAGATCTGGTCGAGGATGGAGCGGTCGACCTCGACCGACTCACCCTCCATCTCGAACGCGACCTGCTTGTCCTGTTCGCGGGAGATGTCGCGGACCACGCGCGGGAGCGTGTTCACGACCATCTTCACCGGCACGAGCCGGACGTCCATCACGGTGTCCTGAAGTTCACCGGTGAGGTCCTCCAGCTCGTCCAGTTCGTCGTCGAGTTCGGCGGGGTCGGCCCCCTCCTCGACGGTGCGGCGCAGGCGAACGCGGCTGGTGACCAGCCCCTCGACGAGGTTCAGCAGGCGGTCGACCTGCTCGACGTCGACGCGGATGGACTGTATCTCGCCCTCCGAGTCGGCTTCGTCGTCCTCGTCGCCGAGGGTCTGGATATCGACCTCGTACTCCGAGCCGTCGACGACCGGGCCGCTCGGCGCGGTGTCGTCGGGCTCGTCCCCGCCGTCTTCGTCTGCCGTCGAGTCGGCTGGGGGTTCGTCGAAGTCGCCGTAGTCGAGACCCGAGTCGTCCAGCCCACCGAAGCTACCGGAGTCGGCGACACTGTCGGTACCCGAGTCGAAATCGCTGCTTCCAATCGCGTCGAAATCACCGGTCTCGACCGTCGTCTCGGTGCTCGCCTGTGCCTCCGCTTCGTCGAGTTCGAACTCGCCGACCTCGACGTCGTCGAGGTCGAGGTCCGAACGGGCACGGGCGCGCTCGAGGGGCGAAAGGTCCTCGTCGTCGGTCGGTGTCGCGGTGTCCGCCTCGTCGGATTCCGCCGAGGCCTCGGCTTCGGTGTCCCCATCCGCCGGGGTCGCCGGGTCAAGGTCCACGTACTCGTCACCGAGCGCGACGCCCTCGTCGAGGTCGGATTCCTCGTCCGTCAGGTCGTCGTCCTCGGGCTCGTCGACCGATTCGGCCTCGGCGGCTGCGGCGGCGGTCTCCGAGGGGTCCGCAGTGTCGAGTTCGAAGTCGTCGCCGAGGTCGTCGTCGAAGGCGGCGCCGCCGACCGAGCCGGAACCGAAGTCGTCAGCACCGTCGAAGCTGCCGAAGTCGTCCGTCTCGTCGTCGGTGTCTGCAGTGGTTGCGGGTTTGGGCTCCTCGGCGGAGTCCGCCACCTCGGCCGAGTCGTCGGCGTCGGCGAACTCGTCGGTGGCCGCGGAATCGTCGACCGCGTCCACGTCGTCGTCCGCCGCAACGTCAGCGTCCGCCGCAACCTCGGCGTCCACGTCTGCCTCGGTGGCGGACGCTTCAGCCGTGTTCACCGTTGCGGCCTCGTCGGCGGTCTCGGTGGATTCGTCCGTATCGAAGTCGGTCTCGATATCGTCGTCGAACTCGTCGCTCGATGCCGCGTCATCGAAGCCGACAGTCGCGTCCTCGGGCTCGGTCGTGGTATCGACCTCGTCGAATCCGGATTCGGTGTCGACGTCGTCGAACTCGGTGTCGACGTCCTCGGACTCGGGCGCAGCCTCGACCTCGTCGAATTCTGAGTCGGTACCTGCGTCCTCGAACCCGAGGTCGTCGTCCGACTCCTCGAACCCGAGGTCGACCTCGACATCTGCGGGCGCGTCGGCTTCGACAGCCGGCTCGTCCGCGTCCGCCTCGGCCGGGGAGTCGCTGGACTCATCGGCGTCTGCGTCGATGCTGTCGGCCGCATCGACCGCTTCGTCCGCCGAATCGTCCACCGCTTCGCCGAACTCCTCGTCGAGGTCCAGGTCCTCACCAAGGTCGAGGTCCTCGTCGGACTCGTCTTCGGCATCCTCGAACCCGGAGACCTCGTCGTCGCCGACGAGGTCCGCCATGCTGACCTCGTCCTGGCCACTGCTGACCGCGGACTCGCCCTGCGAGAAGAAGTCGTCGTCTCGCTCCTCGAAGTCGTCTCCGAGGAGTTCGTCGAAGCCGACCTCCTCCTCGTCGGAGTACTCGTCGAACTCCAGTTCGGCGAGTTCGTCCTGCAGTTCGTCGAAACCGACCGGGTCGACCTCCTGTTTGAGTTCCGCGAAGGTCGCAGCCGCATCGTCGACCTCCTCGTCGGGGTCTTCGGATGGCGCTGGGTCGGGTTCGGCGGCGGTCTCGGGCTCGTCGGGTTCCTCGACGTCGCCGCCCGCTTCGCCAGCGGGTTCCGCGACGCTGTCACCGTCGTCGGCGAGGTCGTCGCCGAAGTCGATGTCGTCGAAGGAGCCGGCGTCGCCCAGGTCGTCGAACCCGGAGACGTCGTCCATCTCCTCGACCATGGCGTCGAGGTCGTCGTACTCGTCGAACTCCGAGAGGAGGTCGTCGACGGACATGTCCTGTGCGGCCGAGGAGTCGATGTCCGAGCCCGGGTCCTCCTCGAAGAGGTCGTCGAACTCGTCCTCGATGACGCCTTCCTCGACGCGTGACGCCTCGTAGCGCTCGGTCACCTCCGTGATGCGGTCGTCCGCGACCGCGTCGACGGGTTCGAGTGCGGCAGAGATGGCCGCCTCGCCGACGGCGCTGCCGAACACCGCGTCGAGGGTACCGTCGTACTCGCCCGCGGCGAGCGTGTCCTCCTCGGGGACGGTGCCGAGGAGGTCGAACGCGTCTGCGAGCGCCTTCACGACCAGTCGGCCGTTCTGTCGCTCGTCGTTCTCCTCGATGGCGAGTCTGACGTGGTAGACGTCGTGGTTCTCGTCCGTGAGGTCTCTCGCGGCCTCGACCGCCTCGTCGAGTGCCGCATCGTCCGGGTCCGTGATCGTCGGGATACCCGTCTCGGCCTCCTTGACCTCCCGGAGGGTTTCGATGGTCTCGGACGCATCCGTCCGGATCTCACCGTAGGCGCGGACGTCGTCCAGCATCGTCTCGAGTTCGTCGACGCCGCCGAATATCACGTCCATGAGCTCCGGCGTGACCTCGATCTGTCCGGACCGGACAGCTTCGAGGAGGTCCTCTATCGCGTGTGCGAGGTTCGATGCATCCTCGAACCCCATGGCACCCGCGTTTCCTTTGAGGGTGTGAGCCATCCGGAAGATGCGGCCCATCGCCTCGTCGTCGTCGGGGGAGCGCTCGAGCTCGAGGAGCGCGTTGTTCAGTTCCGTGATGTTCTCTTCGGACTCCTGAACGAAGTCCCTGAGGTACTCATCCATGGCTCTGTGCCTCCTGGCTGAATACGGAACAGATGCCCTCGGGGATGTCCGTCGCCGAGAGCACCTGGTCGACACACCCGGTCTCGATAGCCTGCTTCGGGATACCGAAGACGGGGCTCGATGCTTCGTCCTGTGCGATGGTCGCGCCGCCAGCTTCCTTGATGGCCGCGATGCCGGCCGCGCCGTCCTTGCCCATCCCGGTGAGCGTGACGCCACAGAGTGGGTCCGAGACGCGCTCGGCTGCCGTCTCCATGGTCACGTCGATGGCGGGACGGACGCCGTGGCGGCGCTCCTCCTGCGTGAGCCGGATGCGAACGTTCCCGGCCACGTTCGAGACCACCTCCATGTGGTAGTCCCCACGTGCGATGGCGATGTCGCCGTCACGCAGACGGAGCCCGTCGGTCGCTTCGTAGACGTCGTAGTTCGACAGGCTGTCGAGGCGGGCGGCGAGGCGGTCGGTGAACGACGCGGGCATGTGCTGGACGACCAGCACCTTCGCGCCGAGGGCGACCGGGAGGCTCGTGACGATCTGTTCGACGATCTTCGGACCGCCCGTCGATGCGCCGATGACGATGGTCGGATGCTTGACGTACGGCCCGCTGGCCGTCGTCTCGCTGTCGCCACCCGTGTCGTGGGTGGGCCACGCGCCCTCGTCCGTGGACCCGGCCGCCGCGGTGGCTGTGGCGCGGGGCTCGGTCATCGAGGTCGCGTCGACACCTTCGACCGCCCGGACCTTCTCCACGAGCCGATCCGCGAGGCTCGCGATGTTCGGCGACACCTCGCCGCTCGGTTTGGCGAGGAAGTCGACCGCGCCCTTATCGAGTGCCTCGAACGTCTCGTCTGCACCCTTGCTCGTGTGTGCGCTGAGCATGAGGATAGGGGTGGGGTTCGTCGCCATGATCTCGGTGACGGCGTCGATGCCGTTCATGCCGGGCATCTGGACGTCCATCGTGACGATGTCGGGGTCGTGTTCGGCGACCGCTGCTACTGCTTTCTTGCCGTTGCTGGCGCTGTAGACCTCGTACCCGTTGTCCGCGAGGATGTTGCCGATGACCGTTCGCATGAACTGCGAATCGTCGACAACCAGCACGCTCGTCATGCAGGGACGACGTCTTTCAGCGCTTTGCGAACGCTGGGTTCTTCGAATGGTTTGGTCACGTAGCCATCGGCACCGGCTTTGACCGCGAGCTTCATCTTCTCGCGCTGGCCGACCGATGTGCACATGATGACACGTGAACTCGGGTCCAGCTTCTTGATGGCGGCTGTCGCCTTGATACCGTTACATTTCGGCATCACGATGTCCATCATCACGATGTCCGGATTCTCTTCTTTGTACAGTTTGACCGCTTCGGCCCCGTTGGACGCCTCTCCTACGATATCGTACTCGTCCTCCAGAATCTGCCTGAGGAGGTTCCGCATAAAATGAGAGTCGTCCACGATGAGCACCCCTGTCGACATTCAGTTAATACACCAAGCCACGGTAGACGAAGCGTAGACATAAATGCTGTTGCCCCGTTATCAGCGGCGATAATCAGTAGAACGGACCGGTGACGACTCGGTTACCGGCGGAATAGGCCCGTACGATTCACTGGGCTCCTTGCCCGGACGCCTGTATGAGTCCTTTGATGTCCAGCAACCCCATCGTGTCGACGACCTGACCATCCTCCTCGTGGTAGATGACCGCGGTCACGAGTGGGTGCTCGCCAGCCTCGTCCTCGGCGTGCTCGCTCGGGACGATGGAGCGGAGGGGAACCAGTTCGACCCCCATGACGTCGTCGACACGGATACCGACGCCCTGTTTGTCCGAGGCACGGTCGAACACGATGATACGCTGGCGGTTCAGTCCCGACGGTTCCTGCTCGACGGTGAAGTGGACACGCGGTTCGATGACCGCGGTGATCTCCCCGCGGAGGTCCATGATGCCGTCGATGGCTGGCGAGGTCCGCGGGACCCGCGTCCACTCTTTCACCTTCACGATACTCTTTACGGCGTCCACGCTGACCGCGAGGCGCTGCTCGCCGATTCGAAACACGACGAACCGTTCGACTTCGTCCGGTTCGTTCTCGGGGGAGCGGTCGCTCTGGATCTCGCGTTCGGGCTCGTCCTCCGGGTTCTCGACGTCGATATCCAGCAACTCGTCTGGCAGGTCCGTTGACATCCTGTTGGGGTATCTGCCCCGGTCAGTAAAAACGTTGACCCCCGAACGGGGGCGCTCGGTCACCAGAACGCCAGTCGCAGCCACGCGAGCAACTGGATAACAGCCATGGCGACCATCACTGCCACGGTCGGGAACGGCGACCGGACGACGGTGAACCGCTGGGCCGCGAGGACGGCGACGGGAACGAGGACCAGACTCGACCAGCCGACGGTCGGCGGCAGGAGGCCGAGGAACGGGAGCACCGCCAGCGACCCCAGCGAGAGCGTCGCGCTCGCGAGGTACGCCCGCCGGAGTCGGTGGGGAGACCAGCGCGTCGGTAGCGTCCGCTTCCCGACGGTGGCGTCCGCGTCCCTGTCCGGCCACTGGGTCGCCAGCAGATTCGTGAACACGTAGATGGCGAACGGGAGCACCGCGAGGACCGCCCTCGCATCCACGTCAGCCCCGACGACCGCGAACCCGTAGAGCGGCAAGACGAGGCCACCGAGGACCGCGTTCGTCACCTCGCCGAGGCCGTTCCAGGCGAGTGCGGGGCCGACCGAGTAGGCCCACCCGATTACCGCGATGGCCATGAGGAGCACGAGTGGAACCGGTGGCAACAGCCCCGTCGCGAACCCGGCGACGGTCACGGCCGTTCCGACGGTGAGACTCGCGACCGCGGCGTGGAGTGCGAGTCGCGGCGACAGGCCGGTGCGCGCCAGGGCACCACTCCCGCCGGAGAAGCGTGTCCGTTCGGTCAGTGCATCGGTCTCGTGGTCGGCGTACTCGTTGACGTAGTGGATGCTGGCCGCGGTCGGCAGCAGGGCACCACCGCCGACGAGCACGGCCATCGAGTCGACTGTCCACCCCCGGGCCGCCGCCATCGCGACACCGAGGGCATACACCACGAGGATGAGTGCAAGCTGGGACGGTCGGGACATCCCCCAGAGTGCAGACAACTGGCGTGTCCCGGCCCGAGTCATGGCCGTAGCTAGTGGTTCCACCCACCTAAACACCCCTACGTGTCACTCGTCTTACTTCATCAGCCCGCCAAAAGATTCAATTCTCATAATCGAGAATGGGTCATCGGATGGCTTCGACAAGCTGGCAGGGCGAGGGTGACGACCCCGCGATGGACGTCCTCTCGACGCTCGGCAACAAGTACAGCGCGGAGATACTGTGTGCAGCACAGACGCCGACGTCGGCGCAGGAACTCAGCGACGAGGTCGGTATCCCGATCGCGACCTGCTACCGACGGATCGAAGAGCTCGTCGAGACCGGCCTCCTCCAGTGCGAGGGCCGTCAGCTCTCCGACGAAGGCCGACGAACCAACGTCTACCGACGCACGCTCGACGAGATCGCCGTCGACTTCTCCGACCCCGGTCCATCGTTCTCCCGCAAGGAGCGCTCGGAGGCGAAGAACCGCCTCCAGGACAAGATGGACGACTGACCACGCCGCGTTCTCCTGCAGGCTTCACCCCCACTGGTGAGGCTGTTTCGTCCGAGGCCCTCGTCGAGGCACCGCCGCACCGGAAGCGACGAGTCTGCGCATCAGCAGATTCAAGTGTTACTCGGATAATATCCAGGTATGACTCCAGGCGCACTCGAAGAGACCGAGTCGGGCGTCCGTGACCTCACAGGACACGAACGGACGCTCCACGTCGGCCGCGACCGGCCAATCCGAATCAGCGCGGGACACCGCATCCTCCACCACGACGGTAAGTGCTCGCGCCCGCACGGCCACAACTACGAGATAGCCGTCAGCATCACCGGCACCCTCAGCGAGGAGGGGTGGGTTGTCGACAAGGGCGATATTACCTCGATAATCGACGAGTGGGACCACCGGTTCCTCGTCGAGGACGGCGACCCCCTCGTCGATGCCTTCGACGCCGCCGGCGACGCAGACGGGCTGGTCGTCCTCGACCACCCGCCGACGGCCGAAGTGATGTCTCTGCTCCTCGAGGAGAAGTTCATGGAGCGCCTCCCCGACAACGTCACCGACGTCTCCGTCCAGGTGGCCGAGACGGCCGAACTCTGCGGCGGGAGCGAGTTCTGAGATGCCCGTCACGAGCGAGGCACCGCATGAGGAAGCAGGAACCGATGGTGACCTCCCCATCAACGAATTGTTCTACTCGGTGCAGGGCGAGGGCGTCCTCGCGGGCGTCCCCAGCGTGTTCGTCCGGACCAGTGGCTGCAACCTCCGGTGCTGGTTCTGTGACTCCTACCACACGTCGTGGGAGCCGACCCACGCCTGGATGGACATCGAGCACATCGTGAGCGAGGTCGAGTCCCACAAGCAGGCCGACCACGTCGTCGTCACCGGCGGCGAACCGCTCATCCACGAGGGCGTCGTCGACCTCCTCCACGAACTCGACGAGCGGGGCTACCACACCACCGTCGAGACGAACGGGACCATCTACCGCGACGCTCCCATCGACCTGGCCTCTATCTCGCCGAAACTCGCGAACAGCACGCCGACGCCCGAGACGTTGCGCGACGACGGCGAACCGGTCGAGAGCGACGACTGGGCCGAGCGCCACGAGCGCGAGCGCATCGACGTGGAGACGCTCGCCCGACTGGTCGACGCGTACGACCGCCAGCTGAAGTTCGTCGTCACCGGCCCCGAGGACATGCCCGAAATCGAGTCGCTCGTCGAGTCGGTTCGGGACGCGGCCGAGGACCCCATCCGCGACGACGAGATTCTACTCATGCCGGAGGGTGCGACCCGGGACCGACTCGCCGAGACCCGCCAGCCCGTCGCCGAACTCGCGATGGAGTACGGCTACCGGTACACACCACGCTTGCACGTGGACCTCTGGAACGACGCGCCCGAGACCTGAGTCACCAGGACCGATGCACCCCTACCCACCCATCCCCGATGCCGCGGACGCTCCCGACGAGCTGTTCGACCAGGGCCACCTCTGGCTGACGGAGAAGCTCGACGGGGCGCACCTCCGGTTAACCCTGCGTGACACGGGCGTCCTCGCCTTCGGGGACCGGAACCGTGACTGGCCCGACGACCAGGTCCCCGAGGAGTATCGCCACGCGGTTCGACACGTCCGCGAGACGGTCGACCGCGCGGCCCTGCAGGACGCCGTCGACAGCGCCGGCGACCTCGTCGTCTACGGCGTGGCGATGCACCGCCAGACCATCGACTACGACTGGGACCGTGTCCCGAGCTTCGTCGGGTTCGACGTCTGGCGGGCCGACCGCGACGCCTTCCTGCCCCCGGACATCGCGGAGAAGGTCGTCGAGGGCATCGGGCTCGCATCCGTGAACACCTTCGACCGAGAGGTCCCGGCGAAGCACTTCGACCCCGAGGGCTACGAGGTCCCCGATTCCGCGTGGTACGACGGCCCCGCCGCGGGCGTCGTCGTGAAGAACAAGCGCGGCCTCCGGGCCGCCATCGAATCGGACCGCGTCGACCTGCAGGAGGGCCCGACCCCGGTCGACGCCAGCGCCGAGGAGTTCGCCGAGCGCGTCGTCACCGAGGGGATGGTCCGCCGTATCGTCCGCGACCTGACCGACCGCGCGGGTGGCAGCCCGCCGCGGCCCGAAGCCATCCACCAGCGCGCCGTCGACCGGGTCTTCCGCGCCGAGTACGGCCGCATCACCCACCACGAGAGTCCGGTCGACCCGGCCGCCGTCACGTCGGCGGTCGCCGGCCGCGTCCATTCGCTGTTCCAACGCATCGACAGTACCTGACCACAGACACACCAGAACCCACCCATGGCATCCGACACCACTCCGACCGACGAATCGTCCACCGAAACCACCGAGAAGCGCGCCGTCGTCCTCGCCTCCGGCGGGATGGACTCAGCGACCGCCGCCTACGAGGCGAAGTCACGGGGTTACGAGCTCTACTTGCTCCACACCTCGTACGGCCAGAACACCGAGGCCCGCGAGTACGAGTGCGCCCGCCGGCTCGCCGAGGAGGTCCACGCCGCCGACTTCCTCCACATCGAGACGAGCCACCTCGCGAAGATCGGCGCGTCCTCGCTGACCGACGACGACATCGACGTCGAGGACGCCGACCCCGACAGCGACGAGATTCCGTCCTCGTACGTCCCGTTCCGCAACGCGAACCTGCTCTCGATGGCCGTCTCGTACGCCGAAGCCAACGACTGTGAGGCCGTCTTCATCGGCGCGCACTCCGAGGACTTCGCAGGCTACCCGGACTGCCGGCCCGCGTTCTTCGAGGCGTTCGAGAAGCTGGTCGACGTGGGGACGAAGCCGGAGACCAAGATCAGCATCGAGGCCCCGTTCGTGGAGTGGTCGAAGACCGACATCGCGGCCCGCGGCGTCGAACTCGACGTGCCCTACGAGCACACCTGGAGCTGCTACCGGGCGAACGAGCCCGCCTGCGGCACCTGTGACTCCTGTGCCTTCAGACTGGAGGCGTTCCAGAACGTCGGGGTGCGGGACCCCATCGAGTACGCAGAACGCCCGAACTACGCCGAGTCGGACGACTGAGCGCCCTCTGTTTTCCCGTCTTCCGCCGCCTCGGCGTCCCGCGACCACACCGTCACCCCGATACCGGCGAGCACGACGGCCCCGCCAGCGAGTGTGAGCAGTCCCGGTATCTCCGAGAAGAGCGCCAGCGCGAGCAGTGCGCTCCCGACCGGCTCGCCCAAGAGGGAGACGCTCACGACCCACGACTCGACACGTTCGAGCACCCAGTTCACGACGGTGTGCCCGAAGATACCCGGCCCCACCGCCATCGCGGCGAACAGGACCCACTCTCTGAGTTCGTACCCAAGCAGGGGATGTCCCTGCACCAGCACCACTCCGAGAAGGACGACGGTACAGGCCGCGTAGACGACGGTGACGTAGGGAAAGACGCGAATCCGCTGGCGGAGCGACCGGCCTGCGAGCACGTAGCCGGAGGCCATCGCGGCCGCCAGCACCGCCAACACGTTGCCGAGCAAGGGCGCGCTGGCGGTCGTACTCGACGCTGCGTCGAGGCCCATCAGCGACGCCCCGAGCACCGCGACGAGGATGCCGACGACCGTCTTCGTCGTCACGCGCTCGTCGAGCAGTGCCCAACCACCAAGCGCGACGAACAGGGGTTGCGTCTGGACGAGCGTCGCGCTGGCGGCGATGGTCGTCAAATCGAGGCTCACGAACCAGAGCGCGAAGTGGCCCGCGAGCGCGATACCCGCGACCATCGCCACACCGAGGTCCTTCCGACCGATGCGCTGGAAGTCGCCGGAGCCCCGTCGCAGGGCCAGCGGGGCGACGATGGCCGTCATGAACGCGACGCGGTAGAGCGCCTTCACGGTGCTCGGGGCCTCCGAGAGGCGGACGAGCGGGGCACTCGTACTGACGGCGAGCACGGCCACGACGAGGGCCACCCACGGCGGCACGTCGTCGGTCCTGGCGGCGAGTCCAGCGAACACAGCGCCACCGATGTGAGATGGGGCTTTACTGCTTGCGGAATCGGCACTCCCAGCGAGAATCGCGAGAGGTTTCAGGGCACACCGAGTTCGACCGGTCGTGAACGACGAGACAACCGGGGCGCTGCTCGTCATCGTCTCAGCCGTCGGCTTCGGCACGCTCGGCATCTTCGGGAAGCTCGCCGACGCGGCCGGGCTGACGGTCCCGACGCTGCTGGCGTCCCGGTTCGTCATCGCCAGCCTGCTCGTCTGGGCGGTGCTCGGCCTGCGCGGGAACGCCCAACTCCTCACGGGTCGCGGCCTCGCGGTCGCGCTCGGGCTCGGGACCCTCGGGTACGCCCTGATGAGCGGCCTCTACTTCGTCGGCCTGGGCTACCTGACCGCGGGGCTCGCGGGCATCGTGCTCTACACCTACCCCGCCTTCGTGGTCTGTCTCGCACTCCTGAGTGGCCGCGAGACCATCACCCCTCGCCTCGTTGCGGCGCTTATCCTCTGCCTCGCCGGTGTGGCACTCGTCCTCGGCGTCGACCCGGCCGGGGCGGACCCGCTCGGCGTGACCATCGTGCTCGTCGCCGCGGTGGTCTACGCAGGCTACATCACGGCCAGCGGGATGGCCCTCGACTCGGTTCGGCCCCGCACCCTGACCGCCCACGTCCTCCCGGCCGCGGCGGGGGCGTTCATCGCGGTCGGGAGCCTGACCGGAACCCTATCGGTCCCGTCGAGTCCGAGCCAGTGGTCGGTCGTCGTCGGCATCGCGCTGGTCGCCACCATCGTCCCCATCTTCGCCTTCTTCGCTGGCATCCAGCGCGTCGGCGCGAGTCGAGCCAGCGTGTTGAGCACGGTCGAACCGGCCGTGACAGTCGTGCTTGGTGCGGTGTATCTCTCCGAGCCGGTGACCGCGACGACGGTCGTGGGTGGGGTGCTGGTGCTCGCGGGTGTGGTGCTGGCGCAGTCCTGAAAAATCGGTGTCGAGTTCCTACTCCGCGTCTGCCGGCGTGTCGAAGTCGTGGAAGTGTTCTCCCTCTTCCTTCGAGAGGATGTTCAGCGCGGCGGCCGCGCCGTCACCCGCGGAGATGACGGCCTGCCACTCCTGGTCGCGGACCATCGCGCCGGTCGCGTAGGCGTTCTCGACGCTGGTCTCCATGGAGACGCCCACGTCGACCACGTCCCCGTCGAAGGCACACCCGAGGCCCTCGGCGAGGTCGCGGTTCGCGCCGGTCGCGAGCACGACGTAGTCCGCCTCGTACTCGTCGTCCTCGGTGGTGACGGTGAAGCCGCCCCCGGTGGCCTCGACGCCGGTGACCTCCTCGCCCTGGTGGCGGTCGACGCCGAAGTCGTCGACCTGCTCGCGCGAGTCCTCCATGAACGCGGAGCCGTCCTCGGACTCGATACCCAGGTAGTTGAACAGGTGGGCCTTGTGCATCCACGTCCCGTCGGTGTCGAAGACGGTGGTTTCGAGGCCGTTCTTCGCGGTGAACAGGGCCGCGGACAGTCCTGCCGGTCCGCCGCCAACGACGATTACGTGAGCCATGTCTCGTGATAGCACTCGGCGCTGCAAAAGGCTCGTGCCTACATCTCTGCCTTGCCGGATTCGTCGCTCGGTCAGGATTCCAGCAGTCGTTTCGTCGCCTTGTGACGCGCCCGGAACATCGGCTCGAAGCCGACCCAGGCGAGCGGGCCGACCGCGTCACCGAGGCCGTTCAGGGGGAGCCGGTACTCGACGCGGTCCTCGATCTTCGTGCCCCCGTCGGTCGCATAGAAGCTGTGCGTGTGGACCCACTTCCGGAAGGGCCCACCGCGCATCTCGTCGCGGAAGTACGCCGCACCGTCGTCCTCCTCCCGGTCGGTGATGACGGAGGTCCAGCGCTGGCGCGGCCCGACGTTCAGCGGGCGCATCGACATCGATATCTCGGCCCCGACGTCCAGCACGTCGGGGTCCGGCTCGCCGTCGGCGTCGGTGACGGACTCGATGCGCAGGTTCATCCAGCCAGGGGTGAGCGCTTCGAGGCCGGAGACCTGCGAGTGGAAGTCCCAGACCGTCTCGAAGGGCGCGCGGACGACGGTCTCGCGCTGGTAGACGGGCATGTGAAAACGTTGGGCCGACGCAGCCAAAAGGGCGCGGGATGCGGAAGCGGGGTCGCGGTCGAACGCAGTCGGCGTTACTTCAGGCGCTCCTGCAGGAACGAGGGGTGGGCCGCGGTCACGCCCTCGATGGCGAGTATCTCGTCGTGGATGATGTCACCGAGGGCGTCGCCGTCCGCCGCGCGCACCTCGGCCATCAGCATGTGGTCACCGCTGGACGTGTAGAGGGACTCCACCGAATCCAGCTCTTTGAGGGTGCGCGTCGACTCGACGTAGGTCCCGCTGTCGACATCTATGCCGACCAGCGCGATGGACTGGCTGGAGAGCTTCTTCGGGTCCACGTCTGCCGAATAGCCGACGATGACTCCGTCGTCTTCGAGCTGTCGGATGTACTTTCTCACCGTCGGTTTCGACACGTCCGCCCGCTCCGCGATCTCGGCGTAGGAGGCCTGGGCATCCTCTTCGAGAACGGAGAGGATACGGTCGGCCGTCGACTGCGTGCTCATAGTGAACAGATTTTCCCACGCAGAAAAATATCTTTTGAATCCGTGAACCGGTCCTCGCACGGCGAGGGGTCCGGTCGCGGCCGCGATTACTTGTGGCGCTCGAGCAGGTCGTAGCTCCGCTCCCACTCGTAGTCGTCGTCGAAGTACCGCTCCGCGAGCGGCTCCTTGGGCATCTCGCCGATCTCCTTCTTCTGGGCCTGGTAGGACTCTGCCTCGTCGTCGACGTAGTAGCGACCGGTGAGGACCGTCCCCTCGTAGAGCTGGGTCTCGGTCTCGTACATCATGCGCGAGGCCTCCTCGCGGTCGTTGATGTCGTGGTCGTAGTCGTCGGAGTCCTGGATGTCGATGTAGGGGACGTACTGCCGTGCGTCCTTGTTCCAGGTCGGGCACTGGGTGAGGAAGTCGACGTGCGCGAAGCCGTCGTGCTCGATGGCCTCCTTGATGATCTCCTTGGCCTGGTTCGGGTTGACCGCGGCGGTGCGCGCGATGTACGTCGCACCGGAGGTCAGGGCCAGCGAGAGCGGCCGAATCGGCGTCTTCGTGTTGCCGTGCGGCGTCGTCTTCGACTTGTGGCCCTTGGGAGAGGTGGGCGAGGTCTGGCCCTTCGTCAGGCCGAAGACCTCGTTGTTGAACACGATGTAGGTCATGTCGTGGTTCTCCCGGGCGGTGTGCATGAAGTGGTTCCCACCGATACCGTAGCCGTCACCGTCACCGCCAGCCGCGATGACTTCGAGGCCATCGTTGGCGAGCTTGGCGGCACGGGCGACCGGCAGCGAGCGGCCGTGGATGGTGTGGAACCCGTAGCTGTCGAGGTAGCTGTTCAGCTTCCCGGAACAGCCGATACCGGTGACGGTCAGGACCTCCTCCGGGTTCAGACCGACTTCCGGAAGCGCCTGCTTCAGCGCCTTGAGGACACCGAAGTCACCGCATCCCGGACACCACGTCGGCTGGGGTTCGTTCTTCGGTGTGTACTCGTCACGTTCGATGTCGCGTTCTTCTCCGATTGCGTTGAATGCACTCATTGTCTAATCACCTGCTGCCGGCTCGATTCGAACCTGTGCGGCCGGTTCCTCCGAGCCACCCTCGAGGTTGATCTGGTAGCCCTCGACGATCTCGGCGGGCTCGAACGGGTTGCCGTTGTACTTGAGCAGCGAGGAGAGTTTCTCGCCGTAGCGGCCGAGTTCCTTCTGCAGGAGCCCGCGGAACTGTGCCGTGGCGTTCATCTCGACGACCATCGCCTCGTCGACGCTCTCGATGAACTCGCTGACCTCGGTCTCCGGGAACGGCATCATGTCGGAGACGCTGAGGCCCTTCACGGAGTGGCCGTCGTCGTTGAGGCGGTCGATGGCCTCCTCGACGCTGCCCTGGGAGGAGCCCCAGGTGATGATACCGTAGTCGGCGTCCTCCGGACCGAAGTAGGTCTGCTGGGTCTCGTGCTCCTCGTCCAGCTCCTGGCGGATGGACTCGAGCTTGCGCTTGCGGCGGTCCATCTGCATGACGCGGTTGTCGGGGTCCTCGGCGATGTGGCCCGACGGCCAGTGCTCGTTACCCGAGGCGAGGTAGCGACCGCCCTTCTGCCCCGGCAGGGAGCGGGGGCTGACGCCGTTCTCGGTCGCGTCGGGGTCGGTCTCGTAGCGGTGGTACTTCCCGGCGACGTCGTGGGCCGCCTCCGTCAGTTCCTCCTCCGTGAGCGTCGAGCCGAGGGTCGGGTCGGGCTCGCGGTCGAAGAAGCTCTCGTCGAGGTTCTGGTTCTCGCCGGAGAGCTTCTGGTCGTAGATGAGCATCACCGGAATCTGGTACTCGTAGGCGACGTGGAACGCCATCCGGGTCTGCTCGTACGCTTCCTCGATGTTCCCCGGCGCGAAGACGACGCGCTGGGAGTCGCCCTGGCTCGTGTACAGGACGTGTTCGAGGTCACCCTGCTCGGGCTTGGTCGGCATCCCGGTCGAGGGACCGGCACGCATGGACTCGATGAGGACGAGCGGCGTCTCGGTCATCTCGGCGAGACCGAGCGGCTCGGACATGAGCGCGAAGCCACCGCCGGACGACCCGGACATGGCCTTGACGCCCGCGTGGCTGGCACCGACGGCCAGTGCGGCCGCGGCGATCTCGTCCTCGACCTGCTCGGAGATGCCGCCCATCTCGGGCAGGTTCTGGGACATGATGGTGAACACGTCGGTCCACGGGGTCATCGGGTAGCCGGCGATGAAGCGACAGCCAGCGTCGATGGCACCGTAGGCGATGGCGTTCGACCCGGAGACGAGGACCTGGTCCTCGTCGTGGTCGCCGGTCGGGACGCGCAGGTCGTGCTCGAAGTCGAACTGCTCCTCTGCCATCTCGTACGCCTCCTCGAGGATGGAGAGGTTGTTCTCGAGGATGTCGCCGGACATCGCGTCCTGCATGAGGTCCTCGATGTGCTGGAGGTCCATGCCCAGCAGTGCGGCAGTGACACCGACACCGGCGGTGTTACGCATGACCTCGCGGCCGTGCTCCTTCGCGAGACCGCGAAGGTCGAACGGGTAGAGGTGCCAGCCGTTCTCCTCGGCGCGTTCTTCGAGGTTCAGCTCCTCGATGTCCTCCTCGTCGAACAGGCCACTGTCGTAGACGATGATTCCACCTTCGCGGAGCTCGTCGAGGTTCTCCGAGAGCGGCTTGATCTCCTCGTCGCCGTAGACGGCTTCTTCTTTCGGGTTACGGGCGAACGAGTCGCCAAGGGCGAGCAAGCAGTTGTACCCGTCTCCCCGAGACTGTACGTCATCCCCAGATGCGCGGATCTCCACATACGTGTGGCCGCCGCGAATGCGCGACGGATAGTGTCGGTGTGTGAAAATGTGCAGCCCGGCACGCATCAGGGCTTTCGCGAAATTCTGACTCGTCGAGTCGATCCCGTCACCGGAACCCCCTGCGATTCGCCAGATGAGTTCATCATCAGTCATGCTCGGTAATCACGGCCCCTCGCTGAGACCTTAGTGTCCTAAAGTTCGACCGAGTGCGACTAAAGCCTTTGCTATACATTAGCACGGATTAATTGTGATAAACGCTGGAACTTGTTGCAAATTTTGCGGTGCGTGCTAGCGGTACTCACGCCTCGGTTAGCGTTCACTAATCCTTCCGAACCGCGTTATCTCACCCATGAGTTCGGAGACGAGACACCCATTCGAAGCCAAGGGTGGTGGCCTCCCGGTCCGAGTGACCAAGACGCGCCCGCTGGAGCGCCGGTTCCGGTACGCGCTGCTCGGGCCGTTCACCAACCTGCTGTTGCGTACGTCGCTTCGGGACCGGTTCGACGACGCGCTGACACTTGCGCGGGTCGTGGACCCCACGACTGGGCAGGCGCGAACGACCCGGATCGGCGTCCATCACCTCCCGCACAACGAGAACCGACTGTACATCATCGGCCGCGGAGACTGGTGGAAACCACTCGCCGAGGGCGCGACGCTGTCGCTCCTCCTCGATGACGAGTGGCACACCGTCGCGACCACGATCTCGGACCGGCGACGGTCGGTCGCACGGTTCGCACGCGACTACGTCGTTGCATACGGCCGGGACGCCGGGAAGAAGATCGGCGTCCTCGTCGAAGGCGACGGAGAGCCTATCCGGGCCCACTTCCTGCGGGCGCTGGAGGACACGGCCCTGCTGACAATCGACCTGGACAACGATGGCGGCGGGGACACGACGGACCGCGAGTTCGGTGGCCCGTTCATGACCACGAGCACGCAGGAGTGAGCCTCCGCTGCCCGAAAACCACCCAGCGGTGTGATGGATGAGGCCCGCGTTATTGCCACACGACCCCTAGCTCCGACATGGGCACGTCAGCGGCTGCGGCACCGATACGAGTCGAGCGCGTCGAGCCCGCGCCACGCCCGCTCGTCAGACTCGTCAATCCACTCGTTCGGCTGCTGCTGGCCTCGCCACTCCACGTGTTCCTGAGCCACTGTTTCTGTCTCATCCGGTTTACGGGCCGCAAGACCGGACGCGAGTACTCGATTCCGGTGACCTACTGGGAGGTCGACGAGGGCTACGACGTAGCCATCATCACCCGGTCCGGCTGGTGGAAGAACTTCGAAGGCGGGCGCGAGGTCCGCCTCCGCCTGCGGGGGACCACCGTCCTCGGCATCGCGACGGCGGTCCCCGACGACGAGGCGGTCGCCGCCTTCGCCCGCGCACGGCTCGTCGAGAACCCTGTCAACGCCCGACTGCTCGGGCTCAGAATCGAGGGACACCGGCTCCCGACCGTCGAAGAACTCGTTCCGGCGGTCCACGACACGGTGTTGCTCCGCGTCACGTTGCTCGACCGCGACTGACCGAGCCGTTCCCCGGCGTCACTCGGGCTTCGACGGGTGGTAGTCGGTCCGGTACTCGCCTACCTGGCCGTCCATGCGGTCCGGGTTGATGCGCCCGCCGAGCAGCATGAAGTCGACCAGCGTCAGCGCCAGCATCGCCTCGACGACCGGGACGCCCCGCGGCGGAAGCACCGGGTCGTGGCGACCGATGACCTGCGCCTCGACCTCCTCGCCGGTCTCCCAGTCGACCGTCTTCTGCTTCTTCGGGATGGAGGTCGGCGCGTGCAGCGTCACCTCGCCGTAGATGGGTTCGCCGGTGCTGATGCCGCCCTGGATGCCGCCGTGGTCGTTCTCGACCGGTTTCGGGTCGCCGTCCTCGCCGAACTCCCAGTCGTCGTTGCGTTCGCTCCCCGTGTAGCGCCGGGCCTCCCGACCCAGCCCGAACTCGAAGGCGGTCGTCGCCGGGACCGCCATCATCGCCTGGCCGAGGCGCGCCGAGAGCGAGTCGAACCGGGGCGCGCCCAGCCCGCGAGGCGCACCGCGGACCTCGAAGTAGATGCTCCCGCCGATGGAGTCGCCCTCCTGCTGGTACTCGTTGATGCGGTCGCGCATCTGCTCGGCCGTCTCGGGGTGCGCACACCGGACCTCGTTCTCCTCGGTGTGTTCGAGCATCTCCTCCCACGTCACCTCGGGAGCCTCGATGTCGCCGATCTGGTTCACGTGCGCCTTGATCTCGACGCCCTCAGCTGCCAGAATCTTCTGTGCGATGGCCCCCGCCGCGACCCAATTCACGGTCTCGCGCGCGGAGGAGCGACCGCCGCCGCCCCAGTTTCGCGTGCCGAACTTCGCCGAGTAGGTGAAGTCGCCGTGGCTCGGCCGCGGCGCGGTGATGAAGGGCTCGTACTTGCCCGACTGTGCGTCCTTGTTCTCGATGACCATCCCGATGGGCGTCCCCGTCGTGTAGCCGTCCTGCACGCCGGACTTGATGGAGACCGCGTCGGGTTCGCCCCGGCTCGTGGTTATCATCGACTGTCCTGGTTTGCGTCGGTCGAGCTCTCGCTGGATGTCCTCCTCGTCGAGTTCGAGGCCGGCGGGACAGCCCGAGACCGTCACGCCCATCGCCTCGCCGTGGCTCTCGCCGAAGGTGGTCACCTGGAAGAGGCGACCGAACCGATTCCCGTTCATACCCCCGTTTCCGGTTCCCGGGGATTTAGGTGTTGTACAATGTGCAAGAAGCGACTGTTCATCGGCCGGTCAGCACGAGGGTTCAAGACGGAAGCCGCGGCCAGCAGTGGTATCCGCGCCTGAGCCACCCCGACACGTGCAGCGGTTGTGCGACACACCGTGCCGGGAACCTGCTCCATCCGGGGCTACCGTGTCGCCTGTTCGCGACCCCAGGACTGGTGAGCAACAGCCGTCCTCCGCACCACCACCGGTCAGACCAGCACGTCGGAGAGCCGTGCCGCTGCCACCTGCGTCAGCATCTCGTCGGGGTGGAGGCCCCCGTGCATCCCGACGAACTCTATCTCGGTCGGTTCGTGGTCGCCCCATCCGAGACCACGGTCGCGATGTGTGACGACCAGGTCGCCGAGTCGTCGCCGGAACGTCTCCGAGGGACTCACGTCGCCGAACAGTTCGCGCTCCAGCACCGCGGCCCTGTCGAATACGCGTACGTCGAACTCGTCTCGGAAGCGGGACGCGACAGCGTCGACCGACCCCTCCTCGAGGTGAAGGTGGCGGTTCCGTGGACTGCCAGCGAAGCGTATCGGTTCGCCGGTCACATCCCGGTCGAGTGAGTCGACGAGCCAGTCGAGGCGGTCGAGATTCACGTTCCGCCCCGGGTCGGTGTCGACGTGCCCGTGGTCCGCCGTCAGCAACAGCAATGTCTCTGCTGCCGTCTCGTCGTCTATCGTCGAGAGCGCCGTTTCGACCGTCTCGAACACGTCGCTGACCGTCTCCCTGTACGCCTCAGACCGCGTTCCGGTGTGGTGGGCCTCGTGGTCGACCTGCGGCAGGTAGAGGTAGTGGTACGCCGGGCTGACGGCGGCTTCGAACGCGGCCCGCAGCGTTTCTGGCACATCTTCGAGTCCGTCGTACTGGTGCCTCGTCACACCGTCAGGAATCGACGGGAATGGCACGATATGGTGACAGTTGACCCCGGCAGCCGCGAGATTCGGGTAGATGGACTCCGCAGCTGCGACCGACTCGCGCGGTATCGCTGGCGGCGAGCCGTCCCTGTGCTCAAACGGGAGCGCGGTAAAGGGCCGCTTCGCCACGGGGTCGTACACGTTCCAGCCGACGACACCGTGTTCGGCAGGCAGGGAACCGGTGTGGAAGGTCGTGATAGCCGCAGCCGTCTCGCTCGGATAGATGGACGTGAGTGGTGTTACTCGCGCCTGGTCGCTCAATCTCCCGAGAAAGTCGTGTCGCTCGTGCTCGCGCTGCCACTGGGTCCAGCCGAAGCCATCGACGAGCACCACGAGGACGTTCTCGAAACCGGCCTCTACGCCCTCGAACACGTCCCCTGGCAGGGTCCGACCAGTGTCGACGCCGAACAGTGACGCGATACTGTGCGGGAGGTTCCCGAAACAGTATCCGTCGTAGTCCGGGAAGAGATACCCGTCCTGGAGGAACTCGTCCCGGAGCTCGTCCGCGACAGCCGTCCGAAGCATATCGTGTCGGTTCAATCGCCGAAGAAAAGATGCTACCGGTCGATTCGATCTGAATCGGCTCCAGCGGCGCGATTACCGACGCACGTCCGCGCCCAGCTCGTACAGCACGTCGAAGAAGTCGGGGAACGACACGTCAACGTGCTCTCCGCCCTGGATGGTCGTCTCGCCGTCGGCCACGAGTCCGACGAGCGACAGGGCCATCACGATGCGGTGGTCACCGCGACCGTCGACGGTGGCCCCGACCAGTTCCGAGTCCTTCCCGTGGACGACGAGTTCGTCCTCGTGTTCGGTGACGCTCGCACCGAGTTTGGTCAGTTCCTCGGCCATCGCGGCGACCCGATCGGTCTCCTTGTACCGGACGTGCTCGGCGTTGGTGATGCGGGTTTCCCCGTCGGCGATGGCACCGAGCGCGGCGATGGTCGGCAGGAGGTCCGGCGTGTCGCCCACGTCGACCGTCACACCAGAGAGGTCGGACTGCTCGACCGAGATCGTCCCGGCCTCGCGGTCCCAGTCCACGCTGGCGCCCATCCGCTCGACGATGTCGACGATGGCGGTGTCGCCCTGGGCACTGGGCTGGGCACCCTCGACGACCAGCTCGCCATCGGCCGCGACCGCGCCCGCGCCAAGCAGGTACGAGATGGAGGAGAAGTCACCGGGGACCGCGTACTCGCCGTCGGGGTCGTACGTCTGTCCGCCGGGGACACTGAATCCGTCTTCGGTCTGTGTGGCCTCGACGCCGAACGACTCCAGCACGTCCAGCGTAATCTGGACGTAGGGAGCCGATTTGAGTTCGGTTTCGAGGTCGATGTCGATACCGTCCTCGGTGACGGCGCCGGCCATGAGAAGTGCCGTGATGTACTGCGAGGAGACGTCGCCCGGGATGGCGACGGTCGCTCCCGAGATGGGGCCCTTCACGACGAGCGGTGCCTGCCCGTTCCCGCGGGTGCTCTCAGCCCGTCCGCCGAGCTGTTCGAGCGCGTCGAGCAGGGGACCCTGCGGTCTGGAGCGGAGTGATTCGTCGCCGGTCAGGACGGTGATACCGTCGGCGAGCCCAGCCGCGGCGGTCACGAGCCGCATCGTCGTCCCGCTGTTCGCACAGTCGAGCACGTCGGCCGGGACCTCGGGCTGGCCGTCGAATCCTGCGACGTCCAGGTCATCACCGGCGGGTTCGACGGTGCCACCGAAACCTTCGACCGCGCGCATGGTCGCGCGGGTGTCGGCGCTCAGGAGCGGGTCGCGAACCACCGCTTCGCTCGAGAACCCCGCGGCGAGTATCGCTCGGTGCGTGTAGCTCTTCGAGGGCGGGGCGCGTGCCGTGCCCCGGACCGTCGACTGCGAGAGAGAGACGTCCATGCGAGGGCCGACGACCGGTCGTGGCAAAGTCCTCCCGGTTGCGGTGACATTCCCGGGTGGAGCAGTTTGCCGGGCGGAGGGGGACCGCATGGGGATGGAATGGATGATTCGTGGGTGCGTGTGGATAATTGGAGGCTCCGGCTGGGATGGGACCCTATCGTTATCCGTCTGTTGGACAGTCCAACCCGTCTTCCCACGAGACGACGCCCCTCGCCGTCCAATACTCTATCAAAATACTGTTTGTTCTATCCGAGTAACGCATTTCGTTCGGGACTCGACCCGTTGTCTTCTCGTCCGGTGAGTGGTCACACGTGATTCTGCGGATAGGGACAGACCACTCAGTAACCTGGATATTCTGCAAACGTGAACTTAGCTTTGCGCTCCAGACGCGATTTCTGCCATATGACTGGAGCCATCCGTTCAGTGCAGATGTCCTCGGAAACGGACCGAATCGAGAGTGCAACTGGGGTCACACGACGTGGCGCGTTGAAACGCGGTGCGCTCACGGCAGGTGGCCTCCTCGGGGCCACCGCGTTTGCGGGCACGGCGACTGCGAGACGGAACTCGTCGCTCACTATCGCAACCCGGAACCTCTACCTCGGTGGCAATCTGTTGGACGTAATCACGTCCCTGAATCCGGAAACCGCGGCGAGTACCCTCCTGGCCGAGATTGCAGACGTGCGACCGTTCTCCGAGCGGGCGAAGGCCATCGCCGAGGAGCTCGTGATGGCCGACCCCGAATCGCCGCAGCTCGTCGGACTGCAGGAGGTCAGCCTCTTCGAGTTCACACCGTCGGATGGTTCGGAGTCGTTCGTCATCGACCACCTCACGTTACTCACGGACGCGCTCGCTGCAGACGGCGTGCCCTACCAGGTTGCCGCGGTCAACTGGAACGCGGACGTGACCATTCCGGTCGAGTACCAGGGCGTGGCTGGAACCTTGCGTTTCAGGGACCGCGACGCGATTCTCGTCCGGGCAGACGTTGCCAGGCGCATCAAGGCCAAGCACACCGAATCCGGGACGTACGATGCACAGGTCCCGATCCCCATCTTCATCGACGGCCGACTGCAGATATTCTACGCCAACTTCGGATGGGTCAAGGTCAGATACGACGGCGTCGACGTGTTCAACACGCACCTCGACGTGACGGCAGGCGTTCGGGAGCTGCAGGCGCTGGAACTCCTCGACGTGATGGGGCGGAACGATACCATCCTGATCGGTGATATCAACAGTGATCCGAGCGATGCCGGGTTCAACGCGTACGAGATACTGCGCGCGGATCGATTCGACGACGCCTATTTCGATGCAACCGATGCACACGACCCCACGTGCACCTTCTCGGAGGACCTCACATCGGGGACGCTGGACCGACAGATCGACGTCGTGTTCCACCGCGGTCGGTCCCCTCGAAGTGGGTTCAGTGCAGTGAGTGGCTATCGAACAGGACTCACGCAGACAGTTGACCTCTCCGGGCTGGAGCCGGCCGTGCCGTCCCCAATCTATCCGTCCGACCATGCAGGCGTCGTCGTCACGCTCGAACACGAGTAGCCGATCGCTCGACGGGCTGTGTCACGTGCAAAAACCAGATTCGCGGGTCTGAACCATCACTTCGCGGGCTTGGCGACTTCGACGACCTCGGCACCGCTCGCGTTCTTCTTCACGCTCTCGATGTTCTTCTTCGCGCTGGCCTTGGTCGTGTAGCTCTCGCCACCGGTCGCGATGATGTTCCCGTTGTCGTGGCGAAGCCGCCAGCGGAACTCGCCTTTCTTGTCCGTGAACAGCTCGAATGTGGCTTTAGCCATGCTCGTGCTACGGTCTCTGAGGCGATAAGGAAACCTTCCGTGCGGTGAAGCTCCTGTCAGACTGACCGGTTGGGTGGGGAGACGTTGGGGCAGCTGCCTCGACTCTCTCGAACACAAGATATTCTATCCAGCAAGACGGAGGTATGTGCATGCCGGGGAGAGACGGGACGTTGCTTGCACTGGACCTACATGTCCACAGCGACGCGTCGTACGATGGCCACGAACCCGTCGAACTCATCCTCGAACACGCCGCTGACATCGGCCTCGATGGCGTCGTCATCACCGACCACGACCGAATCGAGGCCTCGCGACACGCGGCAGATATCGCCCGCGAGTTCGGCCTCGTCGGTGTTCCAGGGGTCGAAGTGTCGACCGCCGACGGGCACCTCCTCGCGATCGGTGTGGACGAACGCCCGCCACGTGGCGAACCCCTCGCCGAAACCGTCGAAATCGTTCGCGAGCACGGTGGCGCTGCCGTCGTTCCCCATCCCTTCCAGCGGACCCGCCACGGCGTTCGAAAGTCCCGTCTCACAGACTGCGACGCCATCGAGGTCTACAACTCGATGGTGTTCACCGGGTACCAGAACCGGCGCGCCCGCAAGTTCGCGGACAAACTCAACTACGGGCAGGTCGGTGGCAGCGACGCCCACTACCTGATGAACGTCGGTCGCGCCTACACCGTGTTCGAACTCGAGGAGCCGGTCGACCGAGCAGCCGAAGTCAGTTCGGACCAGATTGTCGACGCGCTTCGGTCGGGGCAGACCCGTGTCCACGGGATTCGGACACCCATCCTCCAGAGTACACAACAGTACGCCATCGGGGCCGCCAGGAAGAGCCTCTACGAGGTTACATCTCGTCTGCCGTATGTGGCCGCGCGCCCGCGTGCCATCGCGGAGTTCATGTCCGATTCGTAAGTCTGGCAGGCAGCAGGTATCTCGGTCAGATCCACCCAGTTAGTTTCCGGCCTGTTCGGCGAGGAAAATTCTAATGGTTTATACGTGATGCCGAATCTAATTTCTGCTAGAACTTGATGAAAAAATACTTGCTGGTGACGATATTCGTCACATCACAGCTGACCGCAGCGGTCTCGATACCCGGACAAGACTCGACCGCCGTGGCGACACACCTGGACGACAACGAGGCCCCGTTGGCTGATGCAGGCCTCGACCAGACCGTCTCTCTCGGTCGAACCGTCGAACTGGACGCGAGAGCCTCGCGCGACCCGGACGGGACAGTGACTTCGTACGAATGGTCGATACGAGGCCCAGATGATTCGGTGTTCACGCCCGACTGCCCTACATGCCCCACCACGGCGTTCGACGCTAACGAGACCGGACGGTTCGCGATCACACTGACCGTGACCGACGACGACGGCGCGACGAGCAATGACACGCTGTACGTGACTGTCTCCAGCGGGCGAGCCCCCGCTATCTCGCTTGACGGGCCCAGTTCGGCCCAGCGCGGGGAGACCACCACGTTCACCGTGACACTCACACCGGGATCCGCTCCGCTGGACCGGGTCGAATGGTTCGTCGACGGGTCTCTGGCTGTCAATCGGTCCCTCGGTTCTCAAACGACCGACCAGATTACCCCCGTGTTCCCAGACACTGGCCGCCACACAGTTCGTGCTGTCCTCTACGACGACCAAGGGCGTTCTGTCGCCGACTCGACACAGGTTCAGGTGACACCACCGCCGCAACCACCAGTCGTGAACGGGAGTACTGGAGGGTCTCCAGGTGCCAACGGAACCACTGGTGGTGGAGACGACTCGACTCCACCCCTCGCCTCGCAGTACGACCCCGGAGTGGTGGGCGAACAGGTCGTTACCGGTACCCAGCCACTCCAGGCGGACTACACCATCTCGAACCAACCGCCCGCGAGCGTGATTCAAAATATCGCCTGGCGGGACGCAGCTCGCAACCGCGGGACCGGCACCCAGACCAGCGTCTCGTGGAACCCGGGAGACCACGACCTCTTCGCGGTCGTTACCTACACCGATGGCTCGACCGATATCGCGACGTTCGACGACGGAACGACGGCTGTCATCGCGGACCCGGCTCCGAAAGTGGGCCTGTTCAACATCGACGACCAGAACGAGGTCAGCGGCGACTTCGTCGCATCCGACGACTACGGGAACCTGATGTCGGTCTCCATCACCGTCGATAATCGAACCGTCTTCCACGAGGAGGGAACCCGCCGAGGCACCGATCCGACACTCGGTCGGTTCCGGACGTCCGAGTTCGTGTTCGACCAGATAGAACCCAACCAGACCTACACCGTCGAACTCACAGTAGTCGATGGACGTGGACAGAAGTCGATGACGACCCGGGAGGTGACACCAGTCGGTAAGGTCGAGATCGTCAGTGCAGGGTTCGTCAATGGGCCCGTCGACTCTCATCACCGGCGACTGGACCCGTCACGGTACACCGCACACCACGTCGTCGAGGTGGACTTGAATGGAAATGATGCGGATGATGTTTCTATTCAGTATGCAAAAGACTCATTCAGAGTTAATCAATTAAGAACCAGTCGACAAGTTCTCGAATCCAATTCAGGCAGTGACAAAGTCATATTTGATTCATATTGGTCTGGTCGCAAACCGAACGAGTATGCTGTATATTATATTGTTCAAAAGGACTCTGGGGGTTTGGGTAGGCAGAAATCTGAAAGTAGGTTTGTCGTAAATCCCAGCGATCCCGAACTTATCTTGACCACCGAAACCCACGGAACCGAGCCTATCGGTCGTGAGTGGGGTATTACCGTTGATGCAAGCCGTTCCTTCGACCCGGACCACACAACCTTAGAATACGACTGGACTGGGGGAGCAGGTGCCTTGAACGGGCAACCAGGAGTCGGTCGATTTGAGTCCAGAAGAGATGGTAATCTGTACGTATCCGACCAGAACGGTGGGAACAATAGCAGAAGTTGGGGCTTTCTGCAGTTCTTCGTCCCAGATATTGAAGAGGTAACAAGGACAAATGAAGGGCCGTTCAACTCGACGGATACTGTTCGGTTCCACGTTGAGTCGGAGCCGTGGGCCTTCACAAAAACCCGAGAAGAGTATGGAGTCGACCTCGAATTCGTTACGGATTCCTCACATGTGAAAGTGGTCTCCCAAGGCCAGATTGAGGTCCCTCAAACTGAAGTTCCTCAGGATTCCACATCGGACCGACTTCAGCGACAAGTTGCTGTACTGGAAGTACCAGCAGCGGCACTGGCAGGTGGCCGCACACCGGCACAGATATCCTTAGTGAACCAAGACAACCCCGGTAGAATTAGGACGGAGGCGAAGTTACCGACGATGGATATCGAGTTGAACGTGACGAACGTCACGGAATACCACAACCTGTCTGTCGAAAGCATCGCCTACCGTGAAAAGCTCGATAACGCGACTCTGAACGAATCCGTCGACGACAGAGAGGAGTTACAGCGTCACCTCGAGGAGGGATACGAGATAACGGAAACCAATCGGGTAGTCACCGGGTTCTCGCTCGAACGACTTGAAGAGGTTCGAACTTCCGAAACCGAACAAAAGAGTTTCACTTCCAAAGCCAACCGCCGTGATTTCCTACGAATCTCTTCCGGTTGGGTGGCAGCCGGCAGTACTAACGAAACGAGAAACAAGACGACTACTCGTTACGAGTGGCGCGATTCGAAGAAAGGCAACGGCACGCACACCGGTGAGACGAAGAACGAGACAGTGCCAGCACAGAAGCGTACTCTTAACGAGTACAAATATCAGGTGAAGGAATCGCGAACCGTCGAAAAAGAGGTCGATAAGAAGGTAAAGGTCAAAAAGACGGTCGAAAAGGAAGTCAAGGTCGAGCGATGCAACCCGATGGTCGGATGCTACACCGACACGGTCACCAAAGACGTCGAAAAGACGGTGACTGAAACCCGGCCTGTCGTAGTGGATCGGAAAGAATCGTACATGGCGACGAAGTCGTACTGGGACCGTTCGTCTCATAGCCCTTCTCATAGCCGCACTGGTGAGACGAAGGAGGTTGTCGTCCAAGAATCGTACAACAATACGTTATATCAATTTAAAATCACTGAAAAACAGACTGTTCAAAATGTGACATATGTTGCTTCGAAAGAACATGTCGTAACGGTAGAGGCATGGATTCCAGCTCGATCAGTGGAAGATGCTCGACGAGCAGCTAAGGCAGCTAGACAGAGCGACGTTCGAATCAACGGTACGATCAAGGAGACGAGGTGGACGGTTTCCAAACGAGGTTCAGCTGTGAGAACGGTTGATAACTACGAGCAGGTTGAGAATGTCGTAGAGACAATTGTAGTAGTTTCTGGTAGAGCACAAGAGAAAGAATTTACTCCAGCTCTTGGCGAGATGAAGGTAGTGGATTCCTATGACTTCCGAAACGAGGTCCGGAAAGATGGTGTTATCACTGTGGAAGAAGCAATTGGCCAACTAATTGAAAATAAGCGCAAATGCTACCGAGAGGAGGAGTGCAACAAATGAAAAGACACCTAATAATACTGCTACTAATCTTATTAGTCCCAGTAGAGTCCTGCGTGGGAGTTACTCAGAACGCTGGAAATCGCGGAATCCCAGAAGACGAACCAGTAAGAAGTGTCCATCTGACGTCCCTAAGCGGGGTTGAGTTTGAAATAAATCTCTATAGAAACAATATGACTATTGAAACTAACGTCAGAAATCCCAACGAGAAAAAGGTCAAAACGGGTCTCTATATTGACGTGGATAGAACCACACTTGTCAATTCCAGATATAATCTATCCCCCGGGGAAACTTTACAAGAGAGCTATCAACTGAATGGGTCTCTAGCTGGCGACGTTGATACCCATCAATTTGGTGTTTCAACCATAGATGATAGCGCAATGTTCAACTACACCCTCAACATCAGCTCTCAGAACCCCAACGGCGTCGAACTCCCCGAAATCGAGAACGTCGAAATAGACACCGCAACGATAGACGGGGAGGAGACGACCGTCGCACGAGTCACGGTCACCAACGAGGGGCAGGTGCAGTACCTGACCAAGGTGACGGTGACCTCGCTGCAGACGCACTCTTCGGGTCGCGAGGCACGGGTGCCGATGGAAGGGAGTCGACGAACGGTCGTCATCCCGCTGAACGAGGACCCGGAGATGAAGGTCGCTGGTGAGGTTCGGCTCTACACGGGCTGGATCCACAACCACTCTGACATCGAGGACCAGGTCGAGTTCGTGGGCACGGTCGACGGCGAGACCGATGTCTGGGACCGGGAGTACGAGCCGGTGATGACCTACTACGCGAACGTGGACGAGAGCGAGGTCTACCAGTACGAGAACGAGACGGTGAAACAGCAGAACGATGCGATCTGGCGCGAGCGCCTGACCCCGATCGCGGGTGTCGCCGCCGCGATGTTGGCAGGGTTCGTGGTGCTCGTCTCGGTCCTGTCGCGGGTGCGGTCCTAGGTCAGAGCTTCTCTTTGACGCTTCTCGTTATCTCGTCGACGTCGAACTCGTCCTCGGATTTGTCGAACACGGTCTCGCCGTCGACGCGGACCTCGAAGATGCCGTGGTCGCCGGTGCGGAGGGTGACGGCCTCGAGTTGTTCGCCGAACGTCTGGAGGAGGACGTGCTGGAGGTCTTCGGCGCGGTTCAGGAAGCCACAGGGAACGCAGTACTCTATCTCGACTAGCGTCATATCTGCCCGTGGTAGCGCTAGGGTCATAGTCACTTGGGTGCCTGCAGTCGTACGTCAGTCCGAGAGGTAGGTCTGGGCGAGCGCGTCGAGGGATTCGTGGTGTTCGGTGGTGTGGGGGGCGGTGAGCGGGGAGACGCTGATGCGGCCGTCGACGACGGCGCGGCGGTCCGTTCCTTCGGGGTCAGGGATGTCGCCGGAGGCCATGCGCTCCCAGACGCGGTCGTGGAGGGAGACGGTGCCATCGGAGATAGAGGCGTCCATCTCGTACATGTGGGAGGGGTTGGTGACCTCCAGCGGGGCGGGTTCGTCGCCGGGGAGGGGGGCGTTGACGTTGAGGTAGTCGACCTGCTCGAAGACGCCGGCACCGAGGGCGTGTCTGGTGAGGTAGGTTGCGGCGCGGGTCGCTTCGGCGTAGTCTCCTTTCGGGACCTCGACCTCGGACCAGGCGCGGTCTTCGTCGGGGTCGATGGGGACGTACAGGGAGACGGCGATGGCTGGGATGTCGAAGAAGGCGGCCTCGACGGCGGCGCTGACGGTACCGGAACGGCCGAGGACGTAGTGGCCGAGGTTGGCACCCTTGTTCGCGCCGGAGACGACGATGTCGGGGTCGGGGCCGAGCGACTGGAGGCCGGCGACGACGCAGTCGGCGGGTGTTCCGTGGACCGCGTAGCCGAGTTCGTGTTCGTCGACGTCGACGTGGCTGGACATCGAGCGTCCGACAGCGCTCTGGTCGTCGGCCGGGGCGACGGCGGTGACGTTCCCGACGTCCGCGAGGGCTTCGTAGAGCGCGTGGAAGCCGGGACTGTCGATACCGTCGTCGTTGGTCAGGAGGATCTCGAGCGAACCGCTCATGCGGCAATCGACGGAGGGGGTCGGCAAAAGGCCACCGTTCGGGGCAGTGGTTCTTTCCGCGGGCTGGTCGGCCGGTCAGTCGGCGCTCGTCGGCTGGACCCCGCCCGTGTCGGGCGCTCGCTCCTCCGGGGTGAGGTAGCACTGCGGGTCGGGTGCGAACGGGTCGTCGTGGACCGCGAGCGACCGGAGCGGCGAGCCGCCCTTGCAGATGTCGGCGTACTGGCAGTCGGTGCAGCGGCCCTGCAGTCGCTCGTCGCGGGTCCGGAGCGCGTTCACGAGCGGGTTCGAATCGTCGTCCCAGATGGCACCGAAGGAGCGGTCGCGGACGTTGCCGAGGCTGTAGGACTGCCAGAACTGGTTGAGGTGGACGTTCCCCTGGTAGTCGATGTCGGCGACGCGTTCCCCCGCGGGGTCTCCGCCGTTGGTCTCCAGATACCGGCGGACGGTCCGGGCACGGTCCTCGCCCATCTCGCGACGGGCGTACTCCGTGATGAAACCGGCGTCGGCGTAGTTGCCGACGAGCAGCGTCTCTATCTCGTGGCCCTCGTCGTGGTAGGCGCGGGTGAGGTCGCACACCTCGCGGACGGCCTCGCGGCGAGCCTCGGTCGAGAGGTCGGTGTCCGAGATGTCCGCCCCGCGGCCACCGTAGGCGAGGTGGTAGAAGCAGAAGCGGTCGAGGCCGGTGTCGGCGAGCAGGTCGACGATGTCCCGGAGGTCGTCGCGGTTGTGCTGGGTGATGGTGTACCGGAGCCCGGTCTTGAGGCCGGCGTCGAGGCAGTGTTCGATGCCCCGGATGGCGGCGTCGAACGCGCCGTCCTGTCCCCGGAAGTGGTCGTTCGTCTCGGCCATCCCGTCGACCGAGATGCCGGCGTAGGCGAGTCCCGCGTCGGCGAGCTGCTGGGCGCGCTCCTCGGTGATGAGCGTGCCATTCGTCGAGAGCACTGGACGGAGGCCAACGTCGGCCGCGTAGTCGACGAGTTCGACCAGGTCGGGCCTGACGAGCGGTTCGCCGCCCGAGAACAGGACGACGGGGACGCCGTAGTCCGCGAGGTCGTCGAGCAGTCGCTTCCCCTCGGTCGTGGAGAACTCGCCATCGGCACCACTGTCGCAGGCACTCGCGTAGCAGTGGTCGCAGTAGAGGTTGCACCCGCGGGTCGTGTTCCAGACGACGACTGGTTTCCGCTGTTTCTCCTCGGAGATCTGTTCTTTCTCGGATTCGTCGGCGGCGTCGTACCGGAGGCCGTCGCCTTCGGCGTCGAGCCCACACAGTAGCTTCGAGACGGATATCATGGCTCTGTCAGTCGTCCGCGGGCGTGGCCGCCTCGTCGAGCGTGGACGGGGTGAAACGGTGCACCGCGTCGGCGGGGCAGAGCCACAGGTCGGTCGCGGTGAACGAGAACAGCGAGGAGGCCTGCTCGTACGCGATGTCCCACGTCTCCGCGGTGACACTGCCGACGTGCTGGAGCGGGCCGGTGGTCGTCTCACGCACGAAGACTTCCCATTCGGAACCGTCCGTGGCTCGCGGTGCGTCGCTGATGCGTTGTCGCTCCTCGGCTGGCATACCTGGCGCTTGGCAATCGATACAAAAGGCACGCTCGCAGATTTTCATCGGGTGAGAACGCGGGTGAGTATGTTCGGGAGTCGCCCGCTCAGACCGGTTTCGGAATCCGCTCGACGATGGTCTCCTCGTCGACAACGAGGTTGAACGCCTCCTCGTCGTCGTTCCACAGCGCGAGGACCGACTCGAACGCGAGTAGGTCGCCGTAGGCCGCGTCGTGGAGGTCGTGGTTCAGGCTCGTCTGCTGCACCGCGACGGCGTAGTGGTCGTCGGCCTGGGAGCCGTCTCCAATCTTGAACAGCGGGTTCGACTCGTCGTCGGCGAGGTTGTGCGACAGCTTGACGGCGAGCAGGTCGATACGGTTCGAGACGTGGTCGTCCATGGCGGCCATCTTGGCGTACCGGTCCGCGCTCGGGGTCACGTCCAGGATGCGCGCGCCGTCTGTGCGGAGGATGCTGTAGGAGAACTGCACGTCGACGTTGACGAACTCGCCCGGTTCGTGCGCCTCGTCGCTCTCAGGGGTGGCCTCGTCGAGTCGCCGCTGGCTCTCGGGCGTCGCAAGGTCGGGGCGAACGTCGAACGACCAGCCGCGGTCGCTGGGCTCGTGGCCGGGCCAGAGCCGAACCGTGGGGGAGTAGACGGTCGCCTCGTCGGTGACGGCGCGCTCGACCTGCCGGAGGCCGATGCTGGTGTTCTTGTCGGCGGGGGCGAGCGCGAGCACCGACCCGTCTTCGGCGAGGTGCGGGAGGTACTTCCGGACCACGGCTTCGGGGTCGTCGAGCTCGTTGAGCACGTTCCCGAACAGGACGAGGTCGTACTCGCCCTCGGGTTCGAACGCCTCGGCGGTGGTCTGCGTGATGCGGGTGTGGAAACTCGGCGCGGTGCATTCGAGCACCCGGTCGAGGACCCCGGTGGCGGCCGACGGTTCGACGGCGTGGTAGTCGACCAGCGTCTCCTCCGGCAGGAAGTCGTGGAGGCCCAGGGCGGGCCCACCGACGCCGGCGCCGATGTCGAGCACGCGGAGCTTCCGGGGCAAGAGCCGCTTCGCGACGAGGTCGTCGAGTACGTACTGGATGGCCGCGTAGAAGTCCGGCAGGTGGTAGATGGCGTAGCCGAGCGACGCGACCTCGTCGTACTCGACGTCCCGGCGGCGGTAGTAGTCGTCCTTGAGCCGGCGGATGGTCGTCCGAAGCGTCTCGCCCGACTCGCCCTCCGCCCAGTCGAGGCCGAAGCGCTCGACGAGCATGTCTCGAATCACCTCGTCGTACACGTTCGGGAGCGCCTCGACGGTGTCGACCGTCGTCGTGACCGGGTCGTCCGGCACGGGAGCGAACGTCCCGTCGGGTCGTTCGACGAGTTCCAGGGACAGCGCCTCCTCGCGGAGGGTCTGGCGCACGATGGCGGGGTGGGGGTGTCCCTCGACGTACTCGCACACCTCCTCGGGGTCGATGGGTCTGACGTTCCGGAGGTACTTCGCGTTCGCGACGATGTCGTCTCGCTGTGTCATTCCTGTGGGTCCTCGTTGTCGGTGTCCGTGTCGTCTCGCTGCGCTCGCTGCTCGTGGTGGTGCCGGCCGGCCTCCCGGTAGAGGTCGGCGAAGGCGTCCTCGGCTGCGTCCTCCCCCGCCGCGTCCGCGAGTCTTCTCGCGGCGTCGGCCACGTCGGTCGCCCCGTCGAACACGCGCTGGATGCTCGCGTAGACGTGGTCCTCACCGCCGGTCACCTGCGCGACGAGGTCGTCCAGTGCGGACGAGACCGGGGTGTGGAACCGGTCGTCGACGTCCTCGGCGGCGAGGCCGTAGGCCAGCACCGCGGCATGCGCCTTGGCCTGCACCGACCGCATCGCCTCGTCGTGTTCGGTGACCGTCGTCTCGAACACGTCGTTTCCTGCCGCGGCCATGGCGTCGCGGACGCCGTCGGTCACGGGCCCGGCGGCATCAGCGACCACGGCGACGTTCCCGGGCGCGTTCTCCGGTGCGAACAGGGGGTGAAAGCTCGTCCGTTCCAGAGCGGGTGCGTGTGCACGCATCGCCTCGACCGGGGTCGCCATCTCGCCGGTCACGTCGTAGATCGCCGTCTCTGCCTTCGCGGCGTGGGCGGCGATGGCATCGGCGGCGACCGTCATCGGCACGGCCAGACAGACCGCCTCGAACGTCTCCTCGCTGTCGAGCGCGACCGCCCGGCCGTCGACGGCCGTGGCTGCTGCCTCGGCGGCTGCCGGGTCGGTGTCGGTGAACGCGACCTCGCCAGGGACCGTCTCCGCGACCCAGCGACCCATCGCGCCCGCGCCGACGACGAGTGTCGTCATCGAATTCGGGTAGCTCACGGGTTCTGAAAAGGAGTTCGGTCGGGCTCAGATCCAGCCAGCGTACATGAACAGAATCGTCGTCATCAGGGCGAGAGCCATGATGACGATGATCAGCCAGTTGAACGCGCCGCCAGGGGTGAATACACGAAGGTCCATCGTTACCTACGTCTTCCGTGAGGGAGGTTTTAAGCCTTGATAATGGCCGTGAGGACGGTGTTCGATAAGTGGGCCCTACCTGAAACGGCGAGGACCGCCGCTACGTCGAGAACTCTCGGGGGTTGTACCCGCGCGGGACCTCGACGTCGATCTCCTCGATGGGGCCTTTCGCTCGCAGAGTCACGACGACGGTGCCGTCGTTGTTGACGGTGAAGTCGAACGGGCGCGGGCCCTGTTCGGTGCGCTCGAACGTGTCGACGTAATGCTGCCGTGCGTCGGTCCGCATGACGAACAGCCGCCAGCGGGCGTACAGCGGCTGCCCGTCGCCACCGATGGCACTGATGCGAACGTCGAGCCAGGCCCGTTTCTTGGACTTGCGGAGGTACGTGGTGAACAGGTCGTTGAGCGAGAAACTGACGGTCACCTCCTCGGTCCCCTCGCCCTCGATGTCGACGCTGTCTTGCGAAAGCCAGGTCTGGACGCGCGACCCGCGAACGCTCGCCACCTCGGCCGAGAGTTCGCCGTAGTGGGCCTGGGGAACCGGTTCGTCCGGGGTCCCGACGCCGCCGATGACCTTCCACGAGCTCCCGTCGTAGTACGAGAGCTGGTTCCGGTCGGTCGCGAGGAACCAGGTCCCTTCGGGGGGACTCCCGGGCCGGTCGCCGTGTGCCCCCTTGAGGATGACGTCGGCGTCGAGCCTGTCGAAGTTGTTGTTCAGCGGTTCGTGCCAGTTCTCGTCGCCCTTCTCGGGCTGTTCGTACGCGTGGTTGGGTGTCTCCTTCGTCATGGTTCAGACTCCGAATCCCCCGTTCCCGTAGCCCCCTTCGCCGTACCCGGCTGGGTCTCCTGCGTCGCCGGCTCCCGGGCCGGTCGCGCTTCCCGCCGGGCCGTCGGCACCGCCGCCACAGCCCGCCAGCAGCGTGATTCCCGCACCGGTCGTCCCGGCCAGTACCCTGCGGCGGGTCAGCCTGCCTGTCTCGCTCGCCGGGTGTCGGGCCGGCTCGCGGTCGTCAGCTGTCTCGTCCGTGGGTCCACCGGTCAGCTCGGGTGTGCCATCCCTGCCCATAGCTGGCACTCTTCGGGTTCCTACAAAAATACCGGGGTCTCCGGTACCCCCGTCGTCTGGTCCCGGTGGAGAATCGTGGGGAGCCAGTCAGTCGACGACGAGCTCGATGGGGTAGTCGGTGAGGTTCTCGTAGCCGTCCTCGGTGACGACGACGATGTCCTCGATGCGGACGCCACCGACCTCGGGGTCGTACAGGCCGGGCTCGATGGTGATGACGTGTCCCGGTTTCAGCTCCTCGCCGCGGATGCTGATGGACGGCCCCTCGTGGACGTCCAGCCCGACGCCGTGGCCGGTCGAGTGGATGAAGCCAGTCTCGGTCTGCGGGTCGGTGAAGATGGTCGGGTAGCCCGCCTCCTGGTACACGTCGACGACGGCCTGGTTGACCTCTTCGCCGGTCGCGCCGGGTTCGACGGCATCGAGGGCGGCCTTCCGGGCCTCGTCGGTCACCTCGTACCACTCGCGCTGGGTCTCGGTGGGCTCGCCCTTGAGGAAGGTGCGGGTCATGTCCGAGTGGTAGCGCGAGGCCTTGTTGCGCGGGAAGATGTCCACGATGACGAACTCCTCGGCCTCGAGGGGGCCGGAGCCGCGGTCGTGCGGGTCGGCGGCGTCCTGCCCGCAGGCGACGATGGTCTCGTCAAGCGAGCAGTCGTGCCGGAGCAGGGTTATCTCGATCTCCTGCTTGACGAACTCGCTGGTGAGCGGCTCGTCGGCCTCCGGGTGGTAGAGGACGCCGTCTTCGACACTGGCCTCGCGGATGAGCTCCTCGGCGCGGGCCATCGCCGCCTCGTTGGCGTGCTGGGCCTCGCGGACGTGGTCGACCTCCTCGTCGGTCTTCACGGCGCGGATGTCGCCGACGACACCGTCCTCGTCGGGCGTGACGGTGAACCCGTCCTCGCGGAGCTTGTCGGCTGCGGCCACGCCGAAGCCGCTTTCGACCGCCAGTGAGGAGACCCCGAGGTCTTCGAGGAACTCGCCGACAACCTTGAGGAAGGCGTCGTCGCCGTGTTCCTCCCGCTTGGCCTGGATGTCGTAGTCGCCATGGCGCTTCACCACGTCGGCCCGGCTCTCCTTCTTCGCGCGGCCGTACTCCAGCGAGGAGACGAGCACCCCGATACTGTCGGGCGTGTAGACCGCGAAGAACGGGTCGGGGGCTCCGAAGCCGGTCGTGTAGTAGAGGTTGGAGTTCGACTCGTCGTCGAGGAACGCGTACCCGTCGAGCCCCTCGTCGTCGAGGAACTCGTCGAGGGCGGCGAAATCGGGTTCCATGTACCTCCCCTGCACGGGGAGCGATAAAAACGGTCCCGGTTCCGGGTGTCGAGGTGGTATCGCGGTGTCGCGGTGTCGCAGTCTCGCGGTGGGTTCTCAGCCGAGTACCTTCACGTCCACCTGGTGCGCCCCCGTGGGCAGGTCGAGCACGATGCTGTCGACGAAGTGCTCGCGGACGGCCGCGCGCCACGCAGCCAGTTCCTCGGCGTGTCGCTCGTGGTGTGCCTCCACGTCGTACTCCTCTTGCTCGGGTTCCGTCTCGTGTGCGTGGGGGTACGCGGGCGCGTCCTCCGCGACCAGTTTCCCCGGTGGGATGCGAATCGGTCCCGGCCCGCCACCGCCGTCATCGGCCGGTTCCGCGGGCTGGACGAGGTGGATACGTGCCCGGACCCGCCCCGCGAAGGGGGCCGTGATACGGAGGACGGCGTCGCGACCCTGCTGGCTGGCCTCGAGCGCGGTGACCACGTCGTCCGCGTGGACTGCGATGGACCGGATGTCCGTCGGGTCGTGGCTCTCGCCTGGCATACTGTCCCCTGTGTGTGTCACTGTCTTCAGCGCAGCGGTCGCAGCAGAAGGGTCGGAGGTGGTCGTCAGGGCTTGTGCGTGAACAGCAGTACGTCGCCCTCGTGTGTCGTCACGCAGAGGTCCAGCATCTTGCTCAGCTCGAGGCTGTTGTACTCGTTCTCGCAGACGACCAGGTCGTCGAACGGCTCCTCGCAGGCTGGACACGCCATCGCCACCGTGTTCTGGTAGGTCTTGACACCGGCGACGGTCTCCCGGGGAGTCACCGACTGTACGAGCTCGTCGTATGTCTCGTCGTCCATGGTTTTCAGTGTGGGCCGCGGTGTGATAACTGTTGGCGGTCGGTCCCGTTTGCTGGCTCTCGCGAGCGCCGAGGTGGCCGGTTGCTCCGTCGAGTATATGAATCCCGTACATAGACTGCAATATCGATACACCCACTCCATGCAAAGGTACAGGATGAGAGCCCGCATGGAGCCTGACACCACCACCGCCTGTGCCTGGAACCACGGCGAGTGCGAGGGAACCCCGTTCTGTCCGCCGCGCTGCCCGCGGTTCGTGGACAAACACGGCCACTCGCTGCTCGTCGTCCCCCTGACCGACGAGTTCGTCGACCCGCTGGTCGAGATGTACCGCGACTACGCCTCGGAACACCGCTCGATGGGACTGCCACCCATCGGCGACAGCGAGATACGCCGGTGGATCGACCGACTCCACGCGAAGGGCCAGAACGTCGTCGCCCTCGACGGCGACCGCGTCATCGGCCACGCCGGCTTCGTCGCCGGCGACGACGGCCCGCCGGAGTTCCTCGTCTACGTCCACCAGGACGCCCACGGTCGCGGCATCGGGACGGAACTGACCAAGCACGCCATCGCGTTTGCTGCTGACTCTGGCTACGAGGGACTGTCGCTGCACGTCCGCGACGACAACGAGGCCGCCGTGACGGTGTACCGCCGGCTCGGGTTCGAGACGGCCAAGCGCGAAGGGAACGAGCTCGCGATGGTGCTCGACTTCGAGAAGGGGATTGCCGAGGAAGTGCGGTTAGCGCCTGCTGAGAGGGCTGTTGTTGGTGTTTGAGTGAGCGCTGGAGATTCTGTTCACCGCGCCCACCTGGAAGCCGACCTCGGCGCGGCCCCAGAGGATGTCCACCAGCTCGTCGCGAGTTGAACCAAACACAAAACAGGACTCGCCGGGAGTCCCTTGAGCGAACGAAGTGAGTGAAAGGGACTCAGGCGAGTCCACTGACTGACCGAGTGAAACGAGGGAAGGAAGTGGACTCGCCGGGATTTGAACCCGGGGCCTCTCCCATGCCAAGGGAGTGATCTACCTCTGATCTACGAGCCCTCGAACGCATTCAATAGTTGGTCGGGGGGTATTGATAAACCCCTCGAATCGAGTCGGCGACGGCACCGCCTCCCGTGTCGCATCTTCACACGAAACGGCGGTGTCTCTCGCGGGCGAGTAGAAACCCTTTAGAGGCGCACGGAGAAAGCCTCTCACGGGAACAGCACGGCCGTAAATCTGACTCGCCAGCGGGCTTCCGCTGGCTTGGGATTACGGAGGTGCTCCCGGCAGGGACAGCTGTCTCTGTCGGATTCACACGTCTTTCGCGGTCTGTTGTTCCTATCATCTACCAATGGCCAGAATGCACACTCGCCGTCGCGGCAAGTCCGGTTCGGACCGACCCGTGACGGAGGAACCCCCGGAGTGGAGTGACGTCGACGCCGACAAAATCGAAGAGCGCGTCGTCGAACTGGCAGAGCAGGGCTACGACCCGTCGCAGATCGGTATGAAGCTGCGCGACGAGGGCGTGACCGGCACACCCGTCCCCAACGTCAAGCTGGCGACGGGCAAGAAGGTCACCGAGATCCTCGAAGAGAACGACGCCACCCCTGACCTGCCCGAAGACCTGCGCAACCTGATGGAGCGTGCTGTTCGCCTCCGCGCACACATGGAGGAGAACCAGCAGGACTTCCAGAACAAGCGCGCACTCCAGAACACGGAGTCGAAGGTCCGCCGTCTCGTCTCGTACTATCGCGGTGACGAGCTGCCGGCCGACTTCGAGTACTCCTACGAAGACGCCGAAGAGATCCTCGAACAAAGTAACTGAACTGAATGTCGCACTCGAGTCGCACCGCCGACGGGCCCGCCGACGCCGCCAGTGATATCGCTGGAGCGCTGGAGCGGGCCTCGTTCGTCCACGTCGTCGCCCGCGCAGACGGAGACGCAGTCGCTGCCGCAGGGTTAGTCGCGAGAGCGCTGGGTGACGTGGGGACGCCGTTCCAGGTGAGCGTCGGCCGGACGGTCGATGCCCGCACGGAGCGGGTGGTGCGGAACGAGCGAGACCCCGAGACGACCGCGCTGGTCGTCGGGTCGTCCGAGAGCGAGGCGTATCACCTCGACCCGGACGACGAGCCGGCCAGCGTGGCCGCGTGGCGGCTTGCAGGCGAGCTCGGTGGCGCGCCGGATTCGGTGCTGGCGCTGGCCGGTGCCGTCGCGGCGGGCGTGACGCCCGGCGCGGGCGCGACCGAGCGACTCGTGGATGCGGCCGAGACGAGCGGACGACTGGTCCGCCGTCCCGGCCTGGCGATTCCGACCGAAGACGTGGCAGACGGACTTGCAGCCTCGACGTTAGTGCACGCGCCCTTCTCGGGCGAGCGTGCAGTCGCAGACGAGCTTGTAGCCGACCTCGACCTCGACACCCCGGATGAGACGCAGGGAGATGCCGAGACGCAGTTAGACGACGATGCGCGGCGCACGCTGGCGTCGCTGGTCGCGGTCGAGACGGTCGGTGCGGACGATGCCACGACGCGTGCCGGGGACGTCCTCGAACGGGCGCTCCGGCCTTACACCACGCCTGACGGTCGGTTCGCCACGGTCGGCGGCCTCGCAGACGTGCTCGACTGTGCGGCAGTGGGCGCGCCCGGCACGGGCGTGGCGCTGGCGCTCGGGCACGACGTTCGCGAGGGCGCACTGGACGCGTGGCGCGAGACGGCCCACGAAGCCCACGAGGCGGTCCGCGAGGCGACGACGCACCGGTACGACGGTGTGTTCGTCGCTCGTGTGGACGAGGCACCGGTACAGGTCGCGGCCCGACTGGTCCGTGACTTCCGGTCGCCCGAGCCCGTGGCGCTGGTGGTCGGTGACGACGAAGCTGCCGCCGCAGCCGTGGACGACCGCGACCTCGCGGGCGTCGCGGCGCGCACGGTGACCCAGACCGGTGGCTCGGCCGACGGCACGCCACGCACCGCATACGCGACCTTCGAGTGCGAGACGAAACAGTTCATCACGGCGTTCAGGGAGGCACTATGACACGACGCGCGACCATCCGGACCGAGCACGACCGCCCCGAGTTGGTGGCGGCCGCGATTCGCCCGGACAACACCGACGAGATGCAGACGAAGGTCGAAGACGGCGCGGTCGTCACCCACATCGAGCGGGAGACGACCGGCGGTCTGCACTCGACCGTGGACGATTACGTCGTGAACGTCGACGTCGCGTCACGAGTGGTACAGCACGCAGAGCAACAGACTACACACAAATCATGAGCGAACGATCCGTTTCCCGAAAGAAACAAGAGAAGCGGTGGTACACGCTGCACGCCCCGGAGCAGTTCGACCGGGAGGAGCTCGGTACCACACCCGCAGATGAACCGGAAAAGGTGCTCGACCGCACCATCGAAACCACCCTCGGTGACCTCACCAACAACGCGAGCGAGAACAACACGAAGCTCAAGTTCAAGGTGACCGACGTCGGCAGCGACGCCGCGTACACCGAGTTCGTCCAGCACGAGCTGACGCGTGACTACCTCCGTAGTCTCGTCCGCCGTGGCGCGTCCAAGATCGACGCCCACATCACCGTGCTGACGAAGGACGACTACCGCGTCCAGATCCAGCCCGTCGCGTTCACCACGAAGAAGGCCGACCACAGCCAGGAGCGCGCCATCCGCAAGCAGATGATCAAGCTCGTCCGTGAGAACGCACGCGAGCACACCTTCGAGGACCTCATCGACTCCATCGTCGAGGGGCGTCTCAGCTCCGCCATCTACGGCGAGGCCAAGACCATCTACCCGCTCCGCCGCGTGGAGATCCAGAAGACCACCCTCGAGGCGAGCCCGGAAGAGGTCGCCGCCGAGGAGGAGACCGCCGTGGACGTCGACGAGGAGGACGTCGCGGTCGACGTCGACGAGGAGGCCGAGGCGGAAGCCGACGCCGACGAAGACGACGAAGAGTAACTCGCGACAGCGAGTCGCAGCCGTGGACAGCTTATTTTTCGACGATAACCTGCCCAGTCATACCGCCGCGTTCGTGCGGGATGCAGACGTAGTTGTACGTGCCGGGCACCTCGAACGTGTGCGAGAACGACTCGCCGGAGGGGATTGCCCCGCCGCGCTGGCCGAACCAGCCGTCGCGGGCGGCCTGTTCGGAGTCGTAGTCGCCGGAGGCGAAGAAGTCGGCCTCCTCGGGGATGGCGTTCTCGTAGGCGGTGACGGTGTGAGCCTTGCTGGAGGTGTTCTTCCAGACGACGGTGTCACCGACGCTGACGGTGTACTCGGCGGGGCGGAACGCGCTCGCGGCCATGCCGATGTCGCAGCCGTCGGCGCAGTTGAGGCGCGAGGTCGACCCGACGGCGAGACAGCCGGTCAGCCCGGCGAGTGTCGAGCCGCTCACCGCGGCGAGGAACGTGCGGCGCTTCATACGCGGGCGTTGGGAACTCTCTAATATATGCACCGCGGTCGATGCCCGGCAGGTGAGAAGCGTCGGTGACGGACCGAGAACCGGTCCAACCGGAGCGGCCGGAGACCGAAAGAGCGTAAAACGGGGGAAGCCAACCGGGGTGATATGTTGCCCCGGTTCGTCGGCCGACTGAGTCTCGCGGATCTGGTGACGACCGCGAACGCCTCGCTGGGATTCGTGGCGGTCGTCGTCGCGTTCCAGGACGTGGAGTTGGCGGCGAGACTCGTCCTGCTCGCGGGCATCGCCGACGGGCTCGACGGCGTCGTCGCCCGGTACTCGGGCGGGTCGAAGGTCGGCCCGTACCTCGACTCGCTCGCGGACGTGGCCTCGTTCTCGGTCGCGCCCGCGGTGCTGGTGTACGCGACAGCCACGATGACGTGGCCCGTCGCAGTCGGCGACCTCACCGCGCGGGCGGTCGCGGCGCTCGTCCTGCCGGCGCTGTTCGTCGCGATGGGCGTCATCCGCCTCGGGATGTACACCGCCTACGACACGGCCGACAAGTACACCGAGGGCGTGCCGACCACGCTCGCGGCGACCATCCTGGCGGCAGCGGTGCTCTGTGGCATCACCGACGCCGCGCTTTTGCTCGCGGGCACGGCCATGTTCGTCTACCTGATGGTCTCGACCATCCGCTACCCGGACCTGCTCGCGCGTGACGCCCTCCTGATGGGCGTCGTGCACGGGCTCGCCGTCCTCTTCCCGTACTTCTACGGTCGAACCTTCCCCTGGGCCATCCTCTCGCTGGCGCTCGCGTACCTGCTGGCGGGGCCCTGGTTCTACTGGCGCGGGGGGCGGGTGCTGGCGAAATGGTATGGAAACGCTTAGGAACACGCTGGCCCGAGTTGCCCGCATGAACGTGACGGCAACGGGGGCCAATCATGAGTGAGAACGAGTCCGATGCCGATGCCGACGCCCAGTCCGAGTCCGAGGACGTGAGTGTCGAGTCGCTCTCCGAGCGCCTGGACGCGATCGCCGAGGACCTCGAAACCGCCGAGACAGAAGCCGACCTCGACGATGTCGAGAGTGACCTCGACGCGGTCGCTTCCGACCTCGAAGACGCCGACCTCCCCGAACCGGAGGACGACGACGAGGAGGACCCGGCCGCGGAACTCGAGTCCCGCGTCTCGGACCTGCGCGACGACCTCGAAGACGCGCGCGGCCCGTACGCCGATGAGGTCGTCGAGAACATCGAGGAGGCGAAGTCGACGGTCGCCGACACGCGCTGGACCGAGACCGGCGAGCCCGAGGTCGTCGACGCGGTCGAGGCGTTCCTCGCGACCGACGAACTCGACGTGGACGCGACGGTCGCCGACATCGACGATGCGGGCGACGCACTGGACGACGCCATCGACGCGGTCGAGGCACTCGCGCTCGACCCCGACGAGGACGCAGCGACCATCGAAGCCCTGCTGGAGGCCAGCAAGACGCTACTCTCGGCCCTCGACGAGGCCGAGGAGTGGGACGACCTCTCCGTGCGCGAGCAGCTCGACTTCCACGGCTTCTACGACGTGCTCGACCACCGCAAGGACTACCCGCCGGAGTGGCACGCCATCAAGGTGTTCGAGCGCGAGATGCAGGCCGACAAGATCCTCATCGGCCTGGACATGTTCGAGTCGGACTTCATGCAGGAGCACTGCATGGAATCGCTCGAACGCCTCGGGCCGGAGGAGGCTATCGAGCCGATGATGAACCTCGCCCAGCGCCGCGACAAGCAGGCCATCTCCGTCCTCGGCAAGATCGGCTCCGAGGAGCCCGTCGAGATGCTGCTGGACTACGTCGACGCCGACTCCGACCCGGCGCTCCAGAAGGTGACGTTCAAGGCGCTCGGCGAGATCGGCTCCGAAGAGGCGGTCCAGCCGCTCGCGAACAAGCTCGCCGTCGAGAACGAGATCATCCGGTCGCGGGCCGCCCGCGCCCTGGGTCTCATCGGCGACACCCGCGCCGTCGAACCGCTCGCGGACGTCCTCGAAGACGACGAGGACGACACGGTCCGCGCCAGCGCCGCCTGGGCGCTGAACCAGATCGGAACCGAGCGCGCGCTCGACGCCGTCGCCGCCTACGGCGACGACCGGTCCTTCCTCGTGCAGGACGAGGCCGAGAAGGCCGCCGTCGTCGAGGACGAACCCGAAACCGCGGCGTAAGCCGTCGCCGTTTCTCCACGACTTTTTAAGTACCATCGAGCGGCCAGCATCGCCGTGTCTCGGACCCTTGCACTGGCCGTCCTCGTCTGTCTGTCGCTGGGAGCGACAGCGCTGGTCGCGGCCGACACCGACGCAAGTCCGCAGGGTACGCCAGGCGATGTGGCGCGGCCCACACTGGCGCAGCCCACACTGGCAGGTGACCCCGAGAACGAGACCGCGCCTCGAATCGTCGCGGTCGCCCCCAATCCCGAGGCCTCGGGCGACCGGGGAGAGTACGTCGTCGTGGCGTTCCCGCGCCCGACGGCCCTCGGGAACTGGACGCTGGGCGACGACGAGGGAACCGCATCGCTTCCGGACCGGACCGTCTCGGGCCGGGTCGCGTTCACCGCCGACCCGGATTCGCTCCGCGAGGGTGTCGCAGACCGGGTGCTCTCGGTCTCGGACTTCCCCGCGCTCGCCAACAGCGGCGAGACCGTCGTCCTCGCCGAGGGTGGGCGTGTCGTCCACCGGTTCTCCTACGGACGTGCGCCGTCCGCCGAGACCTGGACCGGCGACCGCTGGGTCCCGTACGGTGCGACCGACTTCGCACCGCGGACGACCGGCTCGACCTCCGTCCGCGCGTTCCTCACCCCGGACACCAGGGTGCCACTCGACACGATTCGAGCCGCCGACGAGCGCGTGCTCCTCGCCGGATACACGTTCACCTCGGCGCGGGTGACCGACGCACTGGTCGCGGCCGCAGAGCGTGGCGTGACCGTCCGCGTCCTCGTCGACGGTGGCCCGGTCGGCGGGACCAGCGAGCGCCAGGTCGCTCGCCTGGACCGACTCGTCCGTGCCGGCGTCTCGGTCCGGGTCCTCGGTGGACCCGCCGCCAGATACGACTTCCACCACGCGAAGTACGCCGTCGCGGACGACCGGGCGCTCGTGCTCACCGAGAACTGGAAACCGTCGGGCAGTGGTGGCCGGGCAAACCGCGGATGGGGCGTCGAGCTCCGGGGGCCATCGAGCGCCTCGCTCGCCGCGGTGTTCACAGCCGACTGGACGGCCCACGACACGGTTCCCTGGGAGTCGTTCCGCGATGGGGTGGAGCCGGTCCTGGCCGACCCGGCAACGGGCGAGTACCCCGCTCGGATCGACGCCGAGACCTTCGCCGTCGACCGGGTCACGGTCCTCGTCGCACCCGACAACGCGGAGGCACGCCTCACTCGCCTCGTCCGGCAGGCGAATCACTCCGTCAGGGTCGAGCAGATGGCGGTCTCGAGCGTCGAGACGCCCCTGGTCCGGGCCGCCATCGCGGCTGCCCGGAACGGGACGCGGGTTCGAATCCTCCTGAGCAGTGCCTGGTACGCCGAGGAGGAGAACGCCCGGGTCGCCGCCCAGCTTGACCGACTCGCTGCCCGCGAGGGACTCGACCTCGACGCCAAACTCGTCGACCCCGACGGCCGGTTCGAGAAGATCCACGCGAAGGGCGTCGTCGTCGACCGCCGACACGTCGTCGTCGGGAGCGTCAACTGGAACCGCCACTCGCTCCGGGAGAACCGGGAGGTCGCGGTCGTCCTCACCGGCGACGAGATCGGGCGCTACTACGCCGACGCCTTCGATTCGGACTGGGACGGAACCCGAGAGATTCCCCTCATACTGTTGATTGCCGCACCCGTCGCGGCCGGGGGCGTCGCTGTGCTCCTCTCCCGGAAGGTCAGATTCACTACAGGTGACGAGTGCGTAAAGCCGGTTGATACCCTCTGAGACAGTATGAGCACCACGGCCGCCCGAGATTACGCCGTCGTTCACGAGGTCGCACAGGCTGTCTCGGCCGCCGATTCGTTGGATTCAGCCCTCGAGGCGACGATAGATATCGTCTGCCGCCACACCGACTGGCGGTACGCCGAGGTGTGGCGACCGACGGGAGACCACCTCGAACTCGGGCCAGTCTGGTACAAGCACGATCCGCAGATAGAGCGGTTTCACGAGGCCTCTAGAGGCTTCACGTACAAGCGTGGGAGTGGACTCCCCGGTCGCGTCTGGGAGGCCCAGGAGTGCGAGTGGCTCAAAGACGTGACCGAGGTGTCGACCGAGGAGTTCCTGCGCAAGGACGCCGCCATGAAGGCAGGGTTCCACGCCACGGTCGGTGTCCCCATCGTCGACCACGACTCGGTCGTCGCAGTCCTCGTGTTCATGCTCGACGAGGCCCGCGCCAGGATCGACCGGATGGTCGCCCTCGTCGGGACGGTCGCCATCCTCGGTGGGATGTACGCCCAGAAGGACCGGTTCGAGAGGGAAGCGCGACACCGCCAGACGATCGCCCGGTGCTTCCATGCGAGCCCCATCGGTATCGTCATCTTCGACACCGACGGGACGCTCGTCGACCTGAACGAGCAGGCGGCCTCGATCCTCGGGCGGTCGAAGGAGTCACTGGTGGGAACCAACTGCAAGGCGCTCGACCTCGACCCGGTCGACGAGGAGGGGAACCCGATCGAGCGGTCGGCACTCCCGGTCCGAGAGGCCATCAAGCAGAACAGTCGCATCCACGGGTTGGAGTGCGGCATCACCACGCCGGCCGGGGAACGATGGGTCATCGCCAACGCGGCCCCCGTTCACGACGAGTCCGGCGCGGTCGAGCAGGTCGTCGTCGCCGTCGAGGACCTCACGAGCCAGCACGTCTGGGAACAAGAGATCGCCCGCCAGAACGAGCGGCTCTCGCGGTTCGCGAGCGCGGTCTCACACGACCTCCGGACGCCACTCTCGACCGCGAGCACCTCGCTCATCCTCGCGAAACAGGAGTGTGAGAGCGAACATCTGGACCGAATCGACGGCGCACTCGACCGCATGGAGGCCATCATCGAGGACGTCCTCTCGCTCGCGCGCGGCGGGAAGACCGTCGTCGATCCCTCGTCTGTCTCCCTCGAATCGGTCGCGGAAGCCGCCTGGGAGTCCGCCGTGAACGCCACCGACGCGTCGCTGACCGTCGAGACCGACAGGTCGCTGCTGGCCGACGAGCAACGGCTCCAGCGACTCATGGAGAACATGTTCCGCAACGCGGTCGAACACGGTGGAAAGACGGTGAGCGTCCGCGTCGGCGCGACCGACCACGGCTTCTTCATCGAGGACGACGGCCCCGGCATCCCCGAGGCCGAGCGCGAGGACGTGTTCGAAGCCGGGTACACGACGGGGACGACCGGGACTGGCTTCGGGCTCGCGATCGTCCAGGAGATCGCCCGTGCCCACGACTGGACCGTCTCCGTCGTCGATGGGGACATGGGTGGGGCACGATTCGAGTTCGACGTCAACTGAGGCCGTCTCCGGTTGCAGTCTCTTCCCGATTGGTCCACCGTGTGATCGCCCGAGAATGGGCCGATTCGCGCTGTTCAGCCCGGAATCCCTGACGTGTTGAGGATTCATCAATCGCCGAACACGCCAAAGCCATCGAGGTCCTCTACTGAGGTATGAGCACCGGCGCAAAGAAGGTACGCGACTACGAACTCCTTCACGAAGTGGCACAGGCGGTCGCGAATGCCGACTCGTTCGAGGCCGCACTGAGCGAGACCATCGAACTGGTGTGCCGGTCGACGGAGTGGGTGTACGGCGAGGTGTGGACGGTCGCCCCGAACGGAACCGAACTCGTTCCGAGCGACTCGTGGTACGGGTCCGGAGAGGCGTTAGAGACCTTCCGACGGGTGACCGAGAAGACCTCGTTCCCGCGCAAGGTCGGGCTTCCCGGTCGCGTGTGGGACACCGGTGAGGTCGAGTGGCTTCACGACGTCAGCGCCGGGCCGCCGTCGTACTTCGTCCGGAGCGCACCGGCGAAGGCCGCCGGCCTCAGAACCGCCGTCGGCGTCCCCATCATCGACATGAACGAGGTCATCGCGGTGCTCGCGTTCTTCATGGGTGAGCCGAAGCCGACCGACGAGCGCTGGGTCAGCCTCGTCTCGACCATCGGCATCCTCGGCGGACTGTACGCCCGCAAGGAACACGTCGTCGAACTCGAAGCGGAGCGAGAGGATCTCGAAGAGCGCATCGAAGCGAGTCCGATCGGCGTGCTCGTGTACGACGCCTCCGGCCAGATCGTGGACGTGAACCCACAGGGTGCAGATATCCTGGGTTCGGACGTCGACGACCTGCTGTCCGAACGCCACGACGAGCAGACGTTCGAGTTCTTCGACATCGACGGTGAGCGCATCCCGACCGAGGACCTGCCGGTCGCCCGCGTCTTCGAGAGCGGGTCACCCGTTCGGGGGGTTCAACTCGGCGTCAGCACCCCGAAGGGAGAGCGCTGGGTGCTGTTGAACGCCGCCCCGGTCAGCGACGACTCGGGGACCGTCCAGGAGGTCGTCGTCGTCGTCGAGGACATGACCAGTCGATACAGCTGGGAACAGGAGATCGCCCGCCAGAACGAACGGCTCTCGCAGTTCGCGAACGCGGTCTCGCACGACCTCCGGACACCACTCTCGACCGCCGGGGCCGCGCTCGCGCTCGCACGGGAGGACCCCTCGAAGGAGAACTTCGACAGGGTGGAGTCCGCCCTGTTACGCATGGAGACCATCATCGACGACGTCCTCCAGCTCGCACGCGAGGGCAGGAAGGTCATCGCGACCGATTCCGTGTCGTTGGCGTCGGTCGCGGGACAGGCCTGGGAGTCCATCAGCCCCCCGGACGCCACGCTGGAGGTCGTCGGCGACATGACGATACAGGCCGACCAGGAACGGCTCCAGCGACTGCTGGAGAACATGTTCCGGAACAGTATCGAACACGGTGGGCCGACCGTGACGGTCCGGACCGGTCGCATGGACGGCGGGTTCTTCGTCGAGGACGACGGTCCGGGGATTCCGACGAACGAGCGCGAGCAGGTGTTCGAGATGGGCTACACGACGGGCGACTCCGGCACCGGGTTCGGCCTCGCCATCGTCCGCGAGATCGTCAACGCCCACGACTGGGAGATACGCGGCACCGACAGCACCATCGGCGGCATCCGGTTCGAAGTCCGGGTCAGGTAACCCGACCCGCCGGGGGACGTGCTGACAGACGAGCAAGTGAAATCTGCGGGCGTCCTCTCTCTGTCCATGAGCGACGGAACCCAGAGACCATCACGGTATTCCCTCCTGTACGACGTCGCCGACGCGGTGGAACGTGCCGACTCGTTCGAGGATGCGGTCAGCGCCGCGATCACACTCGTCTGTGACCGGACGGTCTGGCAGTACGCCGAGACGTGGGTTCCGGTCGAGACCGACGATGGCGACCTGGTCGCCGAACCCGGACCGGTCTGGTACGGGACGACCGGGGACCTCCGGACGTTCCGTGCCGTCTCGAGACACTTCTCGTTCCCCCGCGGCGTCGGACTGGTCGGCCGCGCCTGGGAGACCGGCGACATCGAATGGGTCCGGGACGCCTCGAAATCGGAACCGGGCTACTTCCGCCGGGCCGCCGTAGCACGGGACGCCGGGCTGCGTGCCGGTATCGCCGCGCCGGTAACCGACGGCGAGAACACCGTCGCGATCCTCGTCTTCTTCCGGCGTGACGGGCGCGAACGGAACCGAACCTCCATCCACCTCGTCGGCGCGGTCGCGAAGCTGTTGGGACTGGTCGCACGGATAGAGCGAGCAGAACGGGAAGCGCGCGGTCGGGCCGCGGCCCAGGTCGCCGACGAGCATTCGATGGCCGGGCTGGATGACTCGGGGGCGGACCAGCTCGGTGACGGGCCTCGCCCGAACGCCCCTCTCTCGGACGAAGCTGTCGTCGAGGCGGCCGACGACGACCCCGACCAGGACATCGTCGAGTAGCCAGCCCTGCGTGCCACTCTCGACGACGGGGTCAGGAAGAACGAAAAACGAAGGAGCTGCCGACTCAGTCGTCTGAGAGCGCCGACATGGAGGAGATGTCCTCGTCGATGTCGGCCTCGGCCATCTTCTCGACCAGCGCGTCGATGACCTCCTCGCGGCGGCCCTTCACGAACTTGATGGAGCCGACGACGAGGTGGCCACCGCCGGAGACGCCACCGCCGACGATCTCCTCGTCGAGTTCGGTGACCATCCGCGGGATGTCCAGGCGGACGCCGTCCGAGCGCAGGACCGCGAAGTCCGGGCCGTACCCGATGGTGATGACGGGGTCGCCCGTCTCCTTCACCTTCCGGTCGTGGATCTCGCCCGTGGTCTTCCCCGGCGCGGGGTAGGTGAACCGGTGGGCGTAGTTCTCCACGTCGATGCGGTAGAGGTGGGCCCCGTTCTCGAGGTCCTCGTGTTCGAGGTGGGACATCGCGGCGTCGAGCTGGGCGTCGACCTCGCCACGGGCGCGGTCGGCGAGGAAGTCGACGAGTTCCTCGTGTCGCTCGCGGTCGTCACAGCCGACGTTGAGCACGTCGTTGATGAGGTGGCGACCGGAGTCGTAGCGCAGCCAGTGGGCGACGTAGTCGAGCGCCTCGCTGATGTCGCGCAGGTCGTCCTCCTCGTAGCCCTCTTCGGCGGCGAGGGTGAGGTAGTCGTCCATGACCTCGGCCTTCGAGCGGTCCGCGAGGCCCGCGACGGCGGGCACGTGACGGAGTTCGTCGGTCATGTCGGGGTAGATCATCCGCGCGAGCTCCACGCACATCATACCGGTCGTGATGCGGTAGTCCTCGCCGTAGGTGTACGGGTTGACGTGCTCGGCGAGGAGCGGTTCGACCGCCTCCGGGTCGGGGTGGTGGTGGTCGACCGCGACGATGGGGATGTCGTAGTGCGCGAGCGTCTGGTACGCCGGCACGTCCTCCTCGGTCGAGCCGTTGTCGAGCATGAGGACGAGTGGGAGCTTCTGGCCGTGCTTCGCGCGGTCTTCGAGCGCGTAGTTCAGGTCGCGGGTGGCGTCCTCCATCTCGTAGAAGGGCGCCTTCGAGGGGAGGCGCTTGAACAGGTGGCGCGGAGCCTCGGGGTCCTCGTGGACCTCGCCGATGAACTGTTCGATGGCCTTCTGGACCGGCACGGAGGCGCACATCCCGTCGCCGTCGGCGTGGTGGCGCACGCGGATGGGGCGTCCCTCGATGACGGTCTTGCGGAGCAGGCGGGCCACGTCGCGGAGGTCGTCGCGGAGCTTCTCGAAGGCGTCCCACTCGACGAGCGGCTCGACCTCGTGGGGTTCGGCCCACGTCTCGAGTGCGTCGTCGAGCCGGGACTGGACGCGGTCGGCCGCGTCGCCGTCGAGGCGGGTCAGGTCGCCGACCTCGAGCTGGGTCGCATCCTCGCGGGTCTCCGCGATACCGGTGACGCGGACCACGTCGTCGACCTCGACATCGGGGTAGGCGCGGACGCCTGCCGATTCGAAGGCCGCGGCGGGCACGACGCCGTGTTCGTCGCGGACCTGGAAGATGGTCGGGCCGCCGGTCTGTTTGATCTGTGTGACGACGCCTTCGACGTGTACCTGTTCGCCGAGGCTCGCGTCGAGCGCGGTCGTCGCGGTCGGACGGTACTCGTGAGCGACCTGCTGGATGGTGTACTCGCCAACATCCACGGTCTCGAAGGACATGTCACCGTCCTCTCGTACGTTCTCGAGTTCGACGACGAGCTCGTCGCCGACCGCGAAGGTGCCGCTGAGTTTGGACTCGTGGACGAGTCCGGAGACTGAATCGGAGAGATCGACGAAGACGCCGTATTCGACGATACCGTTGACGGTCGCGAGGTAGGGCGTGTCCTCCTCGACGTCATCGACGGTACAATCGGGAGCGAGGTCGTACACGACGGTGTCGCCCCCGTCGTCGTCGGCGGCGTCGCCGACAGAGTCGGATGTCATCGTTACGGGTTCGTTTGGAACGACCGGGTATAACGCTTGTCAAGACGAACGAGGCTTTCGGAACGTTTAGCACCGACGAGGCGCGAGGGTCGGGCATGGGACTGTTCGACCGGTTCTTCAAGCGCAAGGCAGTCGTGGGCATCGCTCGCGACACCATCGAGTTCGCGCTGGAGGCCGCGGAGGACACACACCCGAACGAGTACATGGGGATGCTCCGGGGGACCGACGCAACCTCGCTCGGCCTCGACAGGGACGGGTACGTCGTCACCGACGTGCTCGTCATCCCGGGGACCACGTCGAACCCGGTGAGTGCGACCCTGGACTCGAACATGATTCCGAACGACATGCGGGCACTCGGCAGCATCCACTCGCATCCCAACGGCGTCCTCAGACCGAGCGACGCCGACATCGCGACGTTCGGGCAGGGGACCGCCCACATCATCATGGGTGCGCCCTACCGCTCGGGCGACTGGCGGGCGTTCGACCAGCAGGGAGAGCCGCGCGACCTCCCGGTGCTGGACGTGGACCTGCCCGACCCGGAATCGTTCTTCGACTTCACGCAAGCGGACATCGATGCGGAACTGCGAGATTGATATGACAGGGAAATCCACGACCGTCATCGCACAGGGTACCTTCGACATCCTGCACCCCGGCCACGTCCACTACCTCTCCGAGGCGGCGGCGATGGGTGACGAACTCTACGTCATCATCGCCCGCCGTGAGAACGTCACGCACAAGGAGAAACCCATCCTCCCCGACCGGCAGCGCCGCGACATGGTCGATGCGTTCGAGATGGTCACCGAGGCTCACCTCGGCGACACCGAGGACATCTTCGTCCCCATCGAGCGCATCGACCCCGATTACATCGTGCTGGGCCACGACCAGCACCACGACGAGGCCGCCATCGCCGACGCCCTCGCGAACCGGGGCATCGACTGCGAGGTGCGGCGAGCCTCGGCCCGCGACCCGCGGTACGAGGGCGAGCTCCTGTCGACCGGCCGTATCATCGACCGCATCCTCGACCAGCGCGCCTGAGGGACCTGCTGGTCACCCAGGCGGGAATCGGCTCCCTGTCGCCCGTGTGTCGCGTGCCCGTTAGAATCATGACACTGCTTGTGTAACTCTGTCTCAGACCAGCGTGAGGATGGGAGACGACCCGACAGAGATTCGCGTACTCGCACTCGACAGCGACGACAGCAGAGTCCCGAGTCTCGTCGAGGAGCGGTTCGAGGTCGTCCGTGGCCGGCCGGGATACGTCGACACCACGGTCGACTGCGTCGTCGCGACCACCGTCGCCGCGTTCGATGGAGTCTCCGACGTGTACGACCTGCAACCGGGGACACCCATCGTCGCGGCCGTCCCGGCGGCGGAGCGGGGAGACGCGCTCGCCGCCGGTGCGACGCTTACCTGTGCGACCGGGCAGGACTTCGACATCGCGCTCGTCCAGACCGTCGAGCGGACGGTCCGCCGTCGCTGGCGGGCCGCGAAAAGACAGGTCGACGAGGTGCTCGGGCCGGACTCCGGGAAGACCCTCCAGACGAACCGGGCCGGGCTGCTCGCCATCACGGAGGCCGTCCCAGACCTCATCATCGTCTACGACGCCGACGGTCGCTACGTCGAGATAAAGACGAACCAGCAGGTGCTCGACTTCGACGTTCCCGAGGACGTCATCGGGATGTCCGTCGACGAAGTGCTGCCCCCGGAGGCCGCCGCGGAGATACAGGACATCATCGACGAGACGCTGGGGACCGGCGAGGAGCAGGAGATGGAATACGACGTGACGTTCCAGGACGAGACGTTCTGGTTCGAGGCGCGAACCCGCCCACTCGAAGGGGTAGACGAGGAGTACGTCGTCTTCGTCGCCCGCGAGGTTACCGAACGCAAGGCGTACGAGACCGAACTGGAGCGCCAGAACGAGCGCCTGGAGCAGTTCGCCCAGGTGGTCAGCCACGACCTCCGGAATCCGCTCAACGTCGCCCGGGGCAACCTCGACCTCGTCCGGCTGACGGACGACCTGGATCGACTGGACGGCATCGAGGCGTCGCTCGACCGGATGGCGGAACTCGTCGACGACCTGCTCACGCTCGCCCGGAACGGCCAGGACGTCGAGGACCCCAGGCCAGTGGACCCCGAGACGGTGGCGAAACAGGCGTGGGTGACGGTCGACGCCCCGGACGCGACCCTCGAGGTCGAGACCGCCGACACGCCCATCCTCGCGGACGACGGCCGGCTCCGCCAGCTCTTCGAGAACCTGTACCGGAATAGCGTGGAACATGCTTCCACGAACAGCCGGGCGGAGCCCGACCCTACCGGGGACGGGGTGACCGTCCGGGTCGAGACGACCGAGTCCGGTTTTCGCGTCATCGACGACGGGCCCGGTATCCCCCCGGACGACCGCGAACAGGTGTTCGAGCACGGCTACACCACCGCGGAGTCCGGGACCGGCTTCGGCCTCGCCATCGTCGAGGACATCGCGGAAGCCCACGGCTGGCAGATAGCCGTGGTCGACCCGCCCGAATCGATGGGCGGAGCGTGTTTCGAAATCAGTGGTGTGACGTTCGCCTAGCCCCCGTGGGCAACGGGACCTCGGCACAGCGGAGGCCTGCTCGTCGCGCCTGTCACCACCGCCAGACGACCAGCCGGACCCCCTCGGCCCGGTAGATTCGATCGGTCAGGTGCTCCATCAGCTCGTGGATCACCCACCACCAGCCGGCCGCTCGGCAGACGAACTCCCGGGTGAGTCGTTCCCGCGTCACCGTCACGGTGTGGCCGACGTCGGTCGTCGTCGTGACCTGCCCGCCGGCGTCGAGCGTTTCGAGTTGGTCCGTCGAGAGGGCGTCCTCGTCACGACCCGAGAGGGGACACTCCAGGCCCTCCGCCTCACGGCGCTGCCACAGTATGGTCTCGTGTGGGGAGACCTCCTGCCAGTCGACCGCCCGGAGCTCGGCCAGCGTCACGTGGTTCTCGCCCCAGCTGTCGACCTCGTGGTAGTGGCGCTCCACGTCCGACGACAGGTCGTCCGGGAGCCCGCGACCGTCCGGCGAGACTGGGTCGAAGACATCGTCGTCCTCCCACCCGAACAGGCACTGCCAGGCGTACCACCACGAACCGACGAAGGGGCGGAGCGACGCGGCGAGGAACCACGGGTCCGCGGTCCCGTCCGGTTCGACGTTCACCTCCACTGCGCCCCAGACTGAGTCACCCATCTCGTCGACAGACCGACCCAGACGATAAAACAACATCGGGCAGACAGGACACCCGTGGCGTGGCCACTGGTGGAATCGAGAACAGCAAGAAGCTGAGAGACACCAGAAAAGGCGTGTCTCCTCGCGGTATCAGTGCCTGGAAGCGACGCTACAGGTAGCCGGCGTCCGCGAGGCGCTCGACGCCCTCGCGCAGGCGTTCCTCGCTGGCCGCATATGAGAGCCGCGCGTAGCCCGGCGTGCCGAAGGCGCTGCCGGGAACCGTCGCGACGTGGGCGTCCTCGATAGCGCCCTCACACCATGCCGTATCGTCATCGTCGACGGGAAGCATCATGTAGAACGCGCCGTCCGGGACGGCCACGTCGACGCCGTGCTCGGCGAACAGGTCGACGAGCAGGTCGCGGCGGTCCTCGAAGGCGTCGGCCATCTCGGCGACAGCCTCGTCGGTGTTCTGGAGTGCCTCGACGCCCGCGTGCTGGACGAAGTTCGTCGCACACGAGACCGAGTGGCTGTGGAGCTTGCCCGCCTCGCTGACGAGTTCCTCCGGCGCGGCGAAGTAGCCCAGCCGCCAGCCGGTCATCGAGTAGGCCTTCGAGAAGCCGTTGACCGTGATGGTGCGGTCCTCCATGCCCTCGAGCGTGCCCAGACTCGTCATCTCGACGCCGTAGGTGATCTCCTTGTAGATCTCGTCGGAGATGACCGCGAAGTCGTGCTCGACGGCGAGGTCGCGAACACCCTCGAGTGCGGCGTCGGAGTACACCGCGCCGGTCGGGTTCGACGGCGAGTTCACGACGAGCAACTCGGTTTCGTCGCTGACGGCAGCGGCGAGGTCGTCGAGTGCGGGTTCGAGCTGGAAGTCCGACTCGGAGAGGTCGACGCGGTTCAGCGACCCGCCGGCCATCTTCACCATCGCCTCGTAGGACACCCACGCCGGGTCGAGGAGGACGACCTCGTCGCCGTCGTCGATGAGGGCCTGGATGACCTCGTACAGCGCCTGCTTCGCGCCCGGGGTCACGATGATGTTCTCCGCCTCGTACTGCTCGAGGCCGTCACCGCGGAGCTTCTCCACGATGGCGTCTTTCAGCTGCGGGATGCCGTTCGAGGACGTGTAGCCGGTGTGGCCGGCTTCCATGGCGTCCTCGGCGGCCTGCACGATGTTCTCCGGCGTCGGGAAGTCCGGCGCGCCGACGCTCAGGTCAACCACGTCCACGCCGTCGGCCTCCAGGGCCGACGCCTTGTTCGAGATTGCCAGGGTTGCGGACGGTTCGACTCTCGTTACGCGGTCTGCGAATTCCATACTCATAGTCGTTCTACCAGTTTGACAGCACCCTCGACGGCCGACGCCGCGTTCTCGACGCGTTCGTAGGCTTCGGCCGCGCTCATCCCCGGACCGGTGACGCCGAGCGTGACGGGTTTGTCCCGTTCGAGGCTCACGTCGGTCAGCTTCTGGGCGGTCGCGTGCCCGATGACCTGGTCGTGGTCGGTGTCCCCGGTGATGATGGACCCGAGGACCGCGACCGCGTCCACGTCGTCGCGACGCGCAAGGCGGTCCGCCGCGAGGGGCGAATCGTACGCGCCGGGCACCTGGACCGTCTCGACGATGTCAGCACCGGCCGACTCGGCCGCCTCGCGGGCGGCCTCCTCCATCTGCTCCGTGACGGGCGCGTTGAACTCCGCGACCACCAGTCCGAGCGAGGTCATATCTGTGGCGTAGCAAGCGTCCATGAAAGTTCTACCGTTACAGTCGATACTGGTCGATTGTGGGGGACCGGGTCAGATGGTATTCTTCGAGGTTTCCGGGTGGCGCGTGCTGGCGGGCAGGCCGAGCGTGAGTGAGGCTGCCCATCGACTCGCGCGAGGGATGAGAAGCGCAGTGGAGCGGAGCGGAACGAGCCTCGAAATCGGCTGGGGAGGGTGTGGTGCGGGGCGGTCATGGACACCAGTGATTGTAGTCGAAGAACACGTCCACCAGACACTCTCAGAGATATCTCGAAAACGAAGCGGTTCCAGTAACCCAGAATTGCAGGTCTCAGACCACGAAGCCAGCCACCAGCCACCCGACCGCAACCCCACCAAGCGACAACACCAGATTCCCACCCGCGTTCAGCACCGCCGCCCGCTTCTCGCCCGAGGACCACCTATCAACGGTCTCGAAGCCGAAGCTCGAGAAGGTCGTAAAGGCCCCACATGCCCCGGTTCCGACGAACAGCGCCACGTCACCACCAGCTCCGGAGAACGTCACGAACCCCAGCACGATGCTCCCCAGCACGTTCACCGTCAGGGTCGCCCTGGGGACCGGGTCGCCCTCGCGCTTCAGGTGGGCGTACACCCAGTGCCGTAACACAGCCCCGAGCGCCCCGCCCAGGCCCACCAGATACGCCGGCGCAATCGCCATCAGGCATCCACCTCCGCAGCAAAGGAAAGTGCGAGCCAGCGGCCGAGCAGCACCCCGGCAAATCCGAGGGCGTAGTTCGCGCCGACGTTTGCGAGCGCGAGCATCGGCGCGCTCGTCGCGGTCTCGACGGCGAATGTGCTGTACGTCGTGAAGGACGACAGGAAGCCGGTGCCCAGCGCGACTCGGAGTTGCCGGGAGAACACGCCGACGTGGACCTCCTCGTAGAGGACGAACCCGAGCAAGACGCAGCCACAGATGTTGGCGGCGAGAGTCCCAGCAAGTCCGGTCGGGAGGCCAGACAGCCCCTGGTCCACGACGAACCGGGCGTTCGCCCCGGCGAAGCCACCCAGCGCGACGAGGGCGAGCGTCTCGACGGTCGCGAGCGGGTGGTCCTCGGTCATCGCCACGGAGTCCCGGGCGTGAGCACTAAAAGCCGCCGAGTTCAGTTCGCAGAGGCGTCTTCGATAGCCGAAATCACGTCTCCGGCCGCGGCGAGGCCGGTGTGTCGCCAGACCTCGTCGCCGGCCCCTCCACCGGGTGGGAACACGAGCATCGTGGGTAGGCCGCGAACGTCGTGTTCACGGGCGGTTTCACCACTCGAATCGATGGCAACCGGCCAGGTACCCTGATACTCGGTCCAGAAGTCCGCGACCGTCCCTCGGTCGGTCTCGCCCGTGATGGAGACGATGGAGACCTCGTCGCCGAACTCCTCGCGGACGGTCCGGAGCTCCGCCATCTGGGGCTTGCACGGCGCACACCACGTCGCGAAGAAGTCCAGCACGACGACCGAGTCGGCGGGGTGGACGGGGACGATACCGCCGGGAGAGCCGCCGACGTCGAGGGCGTGGAGTTCCCCTGGGCCGGGCGCGGCGGGACCGCCGCCGATGCGCCCGAGACAGCCCGCCAGTCCGGCGATGCTGCTCGCACTCGCGGCGAGTAGTCGGCGTCTGGAGGGTCGCATACCCACTGATACGCTGGACCCCATCATCGTCTCTCTGGTCGTGTGAGTCCGTGACGCACGACCGCGAGAGGTCTTTGCCCCTGCTCCCGTGACTCCCCGCATGGAGCGACGACGCTACCTCGAACGGCTGGCAGCGACCGGCCTGGCTGGCGCGGGGCTGTCGGGGAGCGTCGGCCTCGCGGGATGCATTCAGCTGGGCGCGCAGGAGGCAGGCGGCTCGACTGGACGCTCACCGACGGGTCCTGGACGACCGACTGCGACCGACCTGCCGGTCCCCGAGTCCGAGCTGGTCCGCGGCGCGCTACAGGACGCCATCCCGGCCATCACGGAGCCAGCTTTCGGCGCGGACTGGGCGGGAATCCGGTTCGAGGCGCGAACCGAGTTCGGCGAGATTCTGCCCATCGAACCGCGGCTGCATCCGAAGGACGAGGTCATCGGGCTGGCCATCGACGGCGTCGTTCGGGCGTACCCCCTCCGGGTCATGCGCTGGCACGAGATAGTCAACGACGTGGTCGCGGGCGACCCACTCGCCGTCACCTTCTGCCCGCTCTGTGGGTCGAGCGTGGTCGCCGAGCGCGAGGTCGCGGGAGAGACCGCGACCTTCGGGGTTTCAGGCTGGCTCTGGCACTCCGACCTCGTGATGTACGACGACGTGACCGAGAGCCTCTGGAGTCAGGTCATCGCGACCGCCATCCGGGGGCCGCGAACTGGCGACGAGCTCGCTCTGCGACCGGCGACCCGGACCACCTGGGAGCAGTGGCGAACCGAACACCCCGACACCGAGGTGCTCCTGCCCGCGCCGGAATCACTCACGGTGAAGGGGGAGGTCACGCGGGACGTGAACCGCGACCCGTACGCCGGCTACGAGTACTCGGCCGTCATCGGCCTGGAGAACACCGATTTCGACGACGACCGGTTGCATCCCAAGGCGCTCGTCATCGGCGTCGTCGCTGGGGATGTGACCAGGGCATACCCGTTCTCCCGGGTGAAGCGACAGGGGCTGGTCCAGGACACGGTGGGCGGGCTCCCGGTCGTCGTCGCGGCGACGGAAGACGGGACGCTCGTCGCCTACGACCGCCGGGTCGGCGGCGAGACCCTCCGGTTCAGACCTGGCCCGACCGGCGACCTCCAGGCCGGCGGGTCCAACTGGCGGGTCGCGTCCGGTCGTGCCGTCGACGGTCCCTACGAGGGCCAGACCCTCGAACCGTCGACCCCGTACCCACCGATGTTCTGGTTCGCGTGGGCGTCGTTCGCGCCCGAGACGGGGGTGTACGGATGACGCGCGGGTTCGAAACTGGAGAGCGAACGTCGCGCCGCCGACTACTCACAGCCGTCGCGACCGGCATCGGCGGAAGTCTCGCAGGCTGTGCCGGGTTCGGTGGCAGCGACGGGTCGACAACCGGCACGACGACGAACCACGGAACGACCGGGCCGGGTCCCTACACCGAGCTCTCGCTCGCCGAGCAGGGCTTCCCGAAAACCGTCTGCTCCGAAGACGTGGTCCCGGCCGCCCTCGCCGAGATAGACGACCCCGCATACGCGCCGGACTGGTCGAATCACGAGGTGCGCGACCGGTACGGCCCCGACGGCCGAATCGGCGAGTCGCGGACGGTCGTCGGGCTCGAACACGACGGGCAGGCGCGTGCCTACCCCCTCTCGATCCTCTGGTACCACGAGGTCGTCGACGACTGGCTCGGCGACCTGCCCGTCCTGGTCACGTACTGCCCCATCTGCAAGTCCGGCCTCGTCGCGGACCGGCGCATCAACGGGCAGGACGGGGCGACCAACTTCCAGGCCACCGGGTTGCTCTGGCGACCACCCGGGGTGCAGGCCGGGGCGGCCGAGGACGCAGGACGGGCGTGGGCCGCCGCGGTGAACGACAGTTCGCCCGACCAGCGGATTCGCGTCTCGGGGAACCTCGTCATGGCCGACGACGCCACCGGCAGCTACTGGAGTCAGTTGCTCGGGCAGGCCATCTGTGGCCCGCTAGAAGGGCGACGGCTCGACATCGTGCCGTCGACGATAACGGACTGGGGGACCTGGCGACGGGAACAGCCGGAGACCGACGTGTTGCTCCCGCCACCGCACTCGGGGACCAGAGCGCCGTAACTCGGCGGCGGAGAGTGCGAGAGGAGGGCCCGGAACCCGCGTTCAGAAGACGTACTCGTCTTCGTGACCCATCATTCCGTCGTCCTCGAACCCGCCGGGTTCGTCGTCCTCGATGGGGCCACTCGTCTTGTACGCCTTCAGGCCGGTCGACAGCAGGTCCTCGATAGCTTCCTCACGGTTCACGAACTCGCCACGCTCGACCATCTGGGTGATCTGCATCTCGAGGTGTTCCGGGATGTTGATCTCGACTTTCGGCATGCTGATTGGGGCTTCGGTGATGTGGTATTTAAGCCTGACGGGGAGGTGCACAGTCGTCAAGATGGAGCCGTATCCGCCCGACTGCGTCCGACCGACCCGTTCCGTCACGCCTACAATCCCGGAGACCGCATGAACGACCATGACAACGCAGGACGTGACCGACCTCTACGAGGAGTTCGGGTCGGACCGGCTCCCCCCGGGCCAGCGCGAGACCTCGAAGTTCCCGGTGCTCTCGAAGAGCGGGACCCCCCCGTTCGACCCCGAGACGTGGGAGTTCACCGTGACCGGCGCGGTCGACGAGCCACTCTCGTTCACCTGGGAGGAGTTCCAGGACCTCCCGAGCGTCACCCAGAAACAGGACTTCCACTGCGTCACCGGTTGGTCGAAGTTCGACTGCGAGTTCACGGGCGTCACGTTCACCACCCTCGCCGAGCTGGCGGGCGTGGACGACGACGCCTGTCACGTCATGTTCTCCGGACTCGACGACTACACGACCGACCTGCCCCTCGACCAGTGCATGCGCGAGGAGGTACTGTTCGCGTGGGACTTCGACGGCGAGCCCCTGCCCCGCGACCACGGTGGGCCGCTCCGGGTCGTCACGCCGCATCGCTACGCCTACAAGGGCGCGAAGTGGGTCGACGGCGTCGAGTTCCTCACCGAGCCCGAGCGCGGCTACTGGGAGCTTCGCGGCTACTCCGACAGCGCGAACCCCTGGAACGAGGAGCGCTACAGTTAAGTTCAGTTGCTGAATCGGATGGACACCTTTTAGCAGACGTGTTCCTGAGTCTACGCCAATGGAACGAGCGCGTAGCGAGGGCACGGTGACGGCACCGCCGGTGGGAACCGACGGTGTTCTCGTCAGCCGGAGTCGCCCCATCGACGACGTCTCTTACCGGGCGTTCCTCGCGTCACGCAAACCGCCACGGCTCCACTGGGCCAACTTCGAGGGCCTCGAACTCGCCGGTGCGGGCGCTGCCGCCCGCCTGACCGCGAGCGGGCCGGACCGCTTCGCGAGCATCCGCGCGAGCGCCGAGACGCTCTTCGACGACGCGGACTGCACGAACACGGACGCGCCGCGGCCCAGGCTGGTCGGCGGATTCGCCTTCAGCGACGACCACGAGCCGACAGACACCTGGGCCGGGTTCGGCGCGGCCGAGTTCCTCCTCCCCGAGGTCCAGCTCACCCGCACCGAGGATGGGACGTGGCTCACGGTCAACCGGTACGGGAACCACGTCGACACGACGAGCGTCGAGGCCCAGCTCGACCGGGCTGCCGACGCCGTCGCGGACCTGCCCGCGATGCGCCCGCGGGGCGGAAGTCCGGGTGTGCTGTCGACCCGTCGGACCACACCGAAGGAGGTCTGGACCGAACAAGTCGAGGACGCCGTCGGCCGTATCCGAGCAGGCGACCTCCGGAAGGTCGTCCTCGGCTGCGCGCTGGAGGTCGGCCTCGCGGGCGAGGTGGACCTTCCGGACGTGCTCGAACGCCTTCGGCGCACCTACCCGAACTGCTACCGGTTCCTCGTTCAACCGACGGACGAGGCCGGGTTCCTCGGTGCACCCCCGGAACGCCTCGTGAAGAAATCGGGACGGCGGGTCCTGACGGAAGCACTCGCCGGGTCGGTCGGCCGGGGCGGCACCCCCGAGGCCGACGAGACCCTCGCCCAGTCGCTCGTCGATTCCGAGAAGATCCAGCACGAGCAGCGCCTCGTCGTGGACACGATTTGCGAGCAACTCGCACCCCTGGGTGACGTGACCGAGGGCGAACAGACCGTCCGCAAGCTGAACAACATCCAGCACCTTCAGACACCCATCACGGCCGACCTCGACACCGACGGACACGTGCTCGACATCGTCGAGGCGCTGCACCCGACCCCGGCGGTCGGCGGCCTCCCGCCCGAAACCGCCGCCGAGACCATCCGCGACGTCGAGACGTTCGACCGCGGCTGGTACGCCGCCCCCATCGGCTGGTTCGACGGCGACGGCGACGGCGAGTTCCTCGTCGGCATCCGCTCGGGCGTCGCCGGTGGGCGGAACGCGACCCTGTTCGCTGGTAACGGCATCGTCGCCGACTCGGACCCACAGGAGGAGTGGGACGAGATCCAGCTGAAGTACCGTCCGCTGCTCGACGAACTCGAATGACCCGCGAAGACCCGTCCGAGTACCCGAACCGCAACACGCTCTGGGCCGAGACGCTCGTCGATGAACTCGTCGCCGGGGGCCTTTCTGCGGTCTGCATCGCGCCCGGGAGTCGGTCGACCCCACTGACGGTCGCCTTCGCGACCCACGATGACGTGCAGGTGTTCTCCCACCTCGACGAGCGGTCGGCGGCCTTCTTCGCGCTCGGCCGCGGGCGGCGAACCGGCGAACCGACCGCGCTCGTCTGTACCTCCGGCACCGCCGCCGCGAACTTCCATCCGGCGGTCATCGAGGCCAGCCAGGCCCGGGTTCCGCTCCTCGTTCTGACGGCCGACCGCCCGCCGGAACTCCGTGATTCCGGCGCGAACCAGACCATCGACCAGGAGAAGCTCTATGGGAACGCTGTCCGGTGGTACCGCGACCTGCCCGAGCCCGAGGCGACGCCCCGGAAGCTCCGGCGGCTCCGGACCGACGCGGCCCGGGCCATCGCGGAGGCAGCGGGAACGCCCATGGGGCCGGTCCACCTCAACTGTCCCTTCCGGAAGCCGCTGGAACCGGTCGAGGTGGCCGGTGACGTGCCCGATGACTGGGACGAAGGCGACACTCGGGCGTCGGCGGGCCGCCCGGACGGACCCTACGTCGACCGGTTGCAGGGCCGTCCCACCCTCGCCGACTCTGACCTCGCGACCCTCGCATCCGCAGTCGACGCGGCCGAAACCGGGCTCATCCTCGCCGGACCGGCAGACTCGGCCGCTGCCGACGACGCGAGACCCGAAGCCATCGCAACCCTCGCCCGCGAGACCGACTTCCCCGTCCTGGCGGACCCGCTCTCCGGCCTGCGGTTCGGCCCGCACGTCGCGGACACCCCGGTCCTCGGCGGGTACGACGGCTACCTCTCGGCGCTCGACCTCGACCCCGACCTCGTGCTTCGATTCGGCGCGTCGATGACCTCGAAACCGGTCCGGAAGGCCCTCGCGCAGTCCGGAGCCAGACAGGTCCTGGTCGACCCTGCAGGGGAGTGGCGAGACGCGGAGTTCGTCTGCTCCGATCTCGTGGTCGCGGACCCGGGCGAGACGGCCCGAGCGCTCGCGGATGCGGTCGAATCTCCCGGCGCTCCTGCGTTCCGCGACCGGCTACTGGACGTGGAATCCAGCTACTGGTCGCTCCTGGCCGACGAGCGTGACCACGGCTCTCTGGAGGGTTCGGTCCTCGGAACCGTCTTCGCGGCCGCCCCCGACCCGGCCACCGTCTTCGTCTCCAACTCCATGCCCATCCGGGACGCCGACCGCTTCGGCCGCCCCCGCGAGGCCGACCTGACGGTCCTCGCGAACCGCGGCGCGAGCGGCATCGACGGCATCCTCTCGACCGGCCTCGGCGCTGGCTCGGCCACCGACGACGAGCTGGTCGTCGTTTTGGGCGACCTCGCGTACTACCACGACATGAACGGCCTGCTGGCGCTCTCGCGCTGTGACGTGGACGCCACCATCGTCTGCATCAACAACGACGGTGGCGGCATCTTCCACCTGCTCCCAATCGAGGAGTTCGACCCGCCCTTCACCGAGCAGTTCAAGACGCCCCACGGGCTGGACTTCGAACCGACAGGAGAGCTGTACGACCTCGACTTCCGGCGGGTCGCGCCCGGCAAGTTCGAGTCGGCGTACAAGGACGCTCTCGGCAGCGACGGCACGACCGTCGTCGAGGTAGGCTTCGATTCCGAGGCGAATCATCGGGAGCGCGAGCGGGTGCGGGAGGCCGTCGTGGACCAGCTGTGACGCGTTGCTGTCAATAATCCTGCCAGACGAACTATTAGGACCGATTCGTATGTCGATGTCATGCAACGACGAGAAGCACTCGCTGCGATGGCGAGTGCGCTGACTGGCGCTGGCTGTCTGCGGCTGCAGGAGGCGGGTTCGCAGCAGACGCGGACGTTGCGGCCGACACAGTCGCGAACCGAGACCGTGACGCAAACGGGGACTGCAACCGAGACAGCGACCGAGACACAGACTGAGACTGCAACCGAGACAGCGACCGAAACACCCGACAAAGGCCCGCCGGTCACCGGGCTCAGCCGCTCCTTCGCGTACGATGCAGCAAATACCGGGTTCTACGGTGTTTCTGGACCGACCGAGAAGCCCGAAGAGGTGTGGACACACTCGTTTTCGGATGCGATCAGGACCGTTCCAGCGCTTATCGATGGGATACTGTACGTTGCGGCAGATGGACTCACCACGTTCGATGCCCGGAAGGGGAAGGAGCTATGGTCCACGTCCAGTGCCGGCCGGGTCTCACCGAGCGTCGAGGATGGACTCGTCTACGGAGCGGACTACGGGAGCGTGAAGGCCTTCGACGCCGATTCCGGGGGGCTGGACTGGTCGGCATCGAGCGGACGCCCGAACGGGGTGACGGTTGCCGGGGGCACTGTCGTCGCGGGGACCGACGACGGGGTCATCGCGCTCGAGGCGGAATCCGGGGACGGCCAGTGGTCGGCACTCTCTGGGGTCTCGGTCGACACAGCCCCGGCTATCGCAAACGGCACAGTCTACGTCGCTGACCGGCCGCGGGACCGACCGAGCAAGCTGTACGCGCTGGACCTTGCGAGCGGGACGCGGCAGTGGACCTACCAGGTCGGTGAGCAGGACGGGAGCGGGTCGTACTACTACGTCATCGGGGAACCGGTGTTCCGTAACGGGACGGTCTATCTCGCCTGCGAGAACCGGGTCGCCTACGCAGTTGACGCCGAGACTGGGGAGGAGATCTGGCAGACGACGACGACCGGTGGGATGAACCCCGCGCCAGCCGTCACCGAGGAGTATGTCTACGTTGGGAATGACGGCGGTCAGGTTCTCGCGCTCGACCGTACCACCGGCGAAGTGCAGTGGGAGGCTCGAGAAGGAACCGGCTCGGTCGTCTCCAACGTCGTCGCCACCCAGAAGAGCGTCTTCGCCGTCGACGATTCAGGACTGCTGGTCGCCTACGACCGAAGCAACGGCGGTGTCAGATACAAACTCGGCCTCACCCGCTCCCGAACGCGTAGTGGCCCGCTCGTCACGAACGACTGGATCTTCGTCGGCGACGGCGATGGGACGCTGCACGCCTTCACGACGGGGAACTGAGGACCTTCGCGAACAGCATCGCGTAGCCGAATGGAATCCACACCGACCCGACCACGAACAGGCTCTGGAGGGACGCCAGCGAGACGCCGATGCTCATCAGGCCGAGCGGGACCACGACGCTGAGGGCGGCGAACCCGAAGACGGAGACGCGGGGGATGGTCAGCAGGTACAGCAGGAGCAACAGCATGCAGGCACCGATGGTGACGTTGACGACCAGGCCGACGTTGGGCGCGACCGTGGTGTACGCCATGAAGGGGTACATGAAGAAGGTCGCCGCGACGATGACGAGCGTGTTCTGTGAGAGGGTGACCCGACCGGCGTCGGGGTCGAGGTCGTCGTCGTCCCAGTCGTGGACCGAGAACCCGTCCCACTCGTCGTCTTCCTCGTCCGCGGCGACGTGTTCGCGTCTGGTGTTCGTGTCGGTCCGGGTGCTCTGGTTGCCCTTCTCGCCGACGAACCACTCGGCGGCGCTTCCCGTCGACCCGCCGTCGGCGCTCGCCTCCTTGCCGTCGTCGCCGACGTAGTAGCTGCGGTTGGTCTCGTTGCCGGAGTGGGAGGCTCGCCGGTCGGAGCCGGGGTACTCCTGTCGGCGGTTGCGGCTCTGGTAGCCGTCGTTCTGCTCGTCGTCGGCCGGGTCCTCGGTGGCGCGGTCACGAGCCTGTCTGCCGAGGCCGCCCGGACCGCCGAAGCTGGAGACGTAGGCGGCGTGACCGAGGCGGTCGTAGCGAGCGCGTTCGTCGGGGTCGCCGATGACCTCCTCGGCTTCGGCGACGCGCTGGAACGATTCGGCGGCGTCCTCGGCGTCGTTCAGGTCTGGATGTGTCTCCTTGACGCGTTCGCGATAGGCGTCGCGGATCGCGTCCTGGTCCGCGTCGTGTGCAACACCGAGGACATCGTAGAACGTCTCCGTCATGCGGTCAACTATCTTGCCCTGACATTTGCGATTCCCTGATAAAAACCCTACTGCCGTGCGGGTGGAATGTCGAGGGCGGTAACGCGACAGCAGACTGAAGGGCCTGCCCACGAATCGAGCACCCGTGCTCGCTGTCTCGACACTCCTCGCGTTCGTCCCGGCCGCCCTCGCCATCGTCCTCGCGCCCGGCCCGGACACCATGGTCGTGCTGGCCCGCGGGCTCGGTGGTGGTCGCCGCGCCGGACTGGCTGCAGCCTGTGGCACGGCGACGGGCGTGCTGTTACACACGCTCGCCGCGGTCGCCGGGCTTTCCGTGGTGCTCCAGACGTCCGCGTTCGCGTACCGGCTGGTCACCTACGTGGGGGCGGCGTACCTGGTCTATCTCGGGGTGCAGACCCTGCGCGACGACGAGGAGTTCGCGGTGTCCGCAGAGACCGTCCCGGCCGACGACTCACCGTTCGGTGCTTTCAGGCAGGCGCTCGCGGTGAACGTCTCGAACCCGAAGGTCGCCGTGTTCGTGCTCGCGTTCCTCCCGCAGTTCGTGCCCGCCGGCACCGACGCGCCCGGCGAGATGCTCCTGCTCGGCATCGTCTACGCGGCGCTCGGGCTCGTCTACCTCGGGCTACTGGCCGTCTTCGCCAGCCAGGCCCGGCGCGTGGTCGCCCGGTCGGAGCGGCTTCCCCGGGTCCTTCGTGCCGTCAGTGGCACCGTTCTCGTCGGGTTCGCGGCGCTGCTGGTGCTCGACGGGCAACACGGCTGAGGCCCGCGGAGGGCGAGCCGTGGGTCACGCCGGGACGGGAACCTATTTTTGCGCGCCCTTCCGAATCTCGGACAATGGTTTCCGAACTCTTCGACCCCGAGGCCTGGGACGAGATCGACCTCGATTTCGACGACATCACCTACCATCGCGCCGTCGACTCGGGGACGGTCCGCATCGCCTTCGACCGCCCCGCGGTCCGGAACGCGTTCCGGCCCGGAACCGTCGACGAACTGTACCAGGCGCTCGACCACGCCAAGCGCCAGACCGACGTGGGCTGCGTGCTCCTCACCGGAAACGGCCCCTCGCCCAAGGACGGCGGCTGGGCGTTCTGTTCCGGCGGCGACCAGCGCGTGCGGGGTGGTGCAGGCTACGAGTACCAGGGCGACGACGCCGAGAAGGAGTCCGCCTCGAAGTCGGGCCGCCTGCACATCCTCGAGGTCCAGCGCCTCATCCGCCACATCCCCAAGCCGGTCATCTGTGTGGTCCCGGGCTGGGCGGTCGGTGGTGGCCACTCCCTCCACGTCGTCTGTGACATGACCATCGCCTCCGCGGAGCACGCGAAGTTCCTCCAGACGGACCCCGACGTGGCGAGCTTCGACGCCGGCTTCGGGTCGGCCTACCTCGCGAAGCAGGTCGGGCAGAAGAAGGCTCGCGAGATATTCTTCCTCGGGAAGACCTACGACGCCGAGGAGGCCGCCGACATGGGGATGGTGAACGAGGCAGTTCCCCACGAGGAGCTGGAGGAGACGGCGCTGGAGTGGGCCGAGACCATCAACAACAAGTCACCGACCGCGATGCGGATGCTCAAGTACGCGTTCAACATGACCGACGACGGCATGATCGGCCAGCAGGTCTTCGCGGGCGAGGCGACGCGCCTCGGCTACATGACCGACGAGGCCCAGGAAGGACGGGACGCGTTCGTCGAGAAGCGCGACCCGGACTTCGACGACTACGAGTGGCACTACTGAGTGCCTGACCCGGCCGTCCGAACTGCGGGGTAGCGACAGGCCGAGCGCTCGCTCGCTGGTATAGTGCTTCGAAAGAACGGAATCGAGTCGAGGGCCGTCGCGCGAGGCGACGGGTACGAGCCGATATTACAGTCGGGTGACGTTCGACGCGCGCGGGCCCTTGGGGGAGGACTCGATGTCGAACTCTACTTCCTGACCCTCTTCGAGGTCCGGACCGCCGACGTCCTCCATGTGGAAGAAGACGTCCTCGTCGTCGTCGACAGCGTCGTCGTCAGTCGAAATGAAACCGTAGCCGCCTGTGTCGTTGAAGAAATCAACCTTACCTTTTGCCATTGTAAGCACACACAGTAGCGAGACGCGGATAACACTTGCGAGGGTCGAGGTACCACGACCCGTTGTCACGGGGGACAAGTATTTGTGACACGGTCACATTGCACAGCCTGCATCGCTATGAAACCGTGCCACAGCTGTCAGGCGGTCATCGACGAGTACATCCTCGATAAACAACTCGAACCCCTGCGCGACCTCACAGTCGACGATTTCAACCTCTGCGCTGACTGTGTAACCATCGTCACGGATGCGTGCGTTGAGTGTGGCGGCGCGGTCTACGTCCCCAGAACCGAATCTGGGACCCCCGACTACTGCCCGGCCTGCCGGGCCGACCTCATCGAGCAGACCGGGCAGGACCCGGGCTGGAACCGGACCAGCGTCTCTCGCTGACCCGGCCGGTCGACGCCAGTTCGGTTCCCCCTGTCTCGCGACGACCCCGACCACGATTCGCGGCTCGAATATAATGGTTTGGGCGGGGTGTGTTCGCGATACACGGGCCCCAAATTCGCTTTATCCCACACCGAGCAGAGCCGACTGCATGTCGACAACGACAGAAACCTCGTATTCGACCGGTGTCGCGAACGGAAACTGGAAGGCTGGCGTCCTCGGCGGTATCGTCGGTAGCGTCGTCATGGGCGCGCTCGTGCTCGCGATGAACACGGCGACGCTCGCGGTCGCCATCCCCTCGATGTACACCCTGGCCCCGCCCGCGAGTCCGGGACTCGGCCTCGTCGTCCACATCTCACATGGGGCGGTTCTCGGGGTCGCGTTCGCTGGCCTCGCAGGCGTCCTGGACGCCGAGTCGCTCGGGCAGCGCCTCGGGCTCGGCCTCGGCTGGGGCGTCGTGACCTGGGTCGGCCTGGCCGCGCTGCTCATGCCGGTCTGGCTCGACGCGGTCGGTTCGCCCGCGAACCCGCCGCTGCCCAACTTCGCCATCCCGTCGCTGCTCTGGCACGTCGTCTACGGCCTCGTCCTCGGAGGCGTCTACGCCGCACTCGAGGACGCCGTCTGACGACGGCCCTGGCCCCGCACCTCGCTGCAATCGTTCTTTCACCTTGACGTGTTCTTTTCGGGAGGTGGCGCGTCTGTCTACCTGGCATGAAGACGCGACTCGCCGCCCTGTGTTGCTGTCTGCTCGTGCTCTCCGCCGGCTGCGTCGGCCAGCTCGGGAGTACTGGCGCCCCCGGCGACACGACCGACCCACCCGCCACAGACCCGACGACGACGACCGACACCACCGGACCCGGTGACGGCCCGACCCTGAACCAGACGCTCGCGGAGCCGACCACCTGCGAGCAGGTCTGGGTGAGCTACTGGGGGACCAGTAACAAAGCCGAACTCTGGACGCAGGGGAACGTCCACGTCGGCTGGACGGTCCCCGCGGACACGAGCATGCTCTTCGTCGCCTTCGAGGAGGGGACCGTCCTCGGGGCGGACCACGTCCGGTTCGAGGGCAGCGCCGTCACGGCAGACGGAGCCGCCGTCCCCATCGGTGACCGCTCCGGCGAGCACGAGGTCGCGGTCGTCGCCGTGCTGGACACGAACGAGAACGGCGAGTACGACCCCGACATCGACCGCCCCTGCCAGAACGAGGACGGCGACCTCGTCTGGACCGACTGGGTTCGGTTCGACTTCCCCGTCGGCCAGCCCGCGGACGACGACGGCACGAAGACCGGGGCCTGAACCGCCCTCCCGGACTGGCCCCGCGACCGACCCCCGAACCCCGCCCTCCCGAACCACAGCGGCTTTTTCATCGTCGCCCTAACTGCCGGTAATGACTGACACGGCGACTGCGGACATCTCGAAGACGAAGGCGTGGGTGATGGCCGCCCGGCCCCAGACGCTGCCGGCGGCTGCAGCCCCCGTCATCGTCGGCACGGCCGTCGCCTACTACAGCGGCGTGTTCGCGGCCCTCCCGGCGGTGATGGCGTTCGTGGGTGCGGCGCTCATCCAGGTGGGGACGAACTTCGCAAACGACTACTACGACGCGAAACAGGGGGCGGACACCGAGGAAAGACAGGGGTTCACCCGGGTCACCCAGTCGGGGCTCATCGACGCCGACGAGGTGAAACGGGCGATGGCCGTGACCTTCGCGGTCGCCATCGTCACCGGCAGTTACCTGGTGTGGGTCGGCGGGATTCCCATCCTCGTCGTCGGCCTCGTGAGCGTGGCCTCGGGCGTCGCCTACACCGGCGGGCCGTACCCGCTGGGGTACAACGGCCTCGGTGACCTGTTCGTGTTCGTCTTTTTCGGGCTGGTCGCCGTCACGGGGACCTACTACGTGCAGGCCGCGGCCGCGACCCCCGGCTACGGGCCGCTGGCGACCGGGCTCCCGCCCCTGCCCGACCTGAATCTCGCACTCCTCGCCAGCCTCCCCATCGCGGCCATCTCGACGAACATCCTCGTCGTGAACAACGTCCGCGACAGGGAGGAGGATTCGAGAACGGGGAAGACGACGCTCGCGGTCGCCTTCGGCTACCGGTTCGCCCGCGCCGAGTTCCTCGCGATGCTGGCCATCGCGTACCTCACGCCCGTCGTCCTCGTCCTCGGGTTCGACACGCCCGCGACGGTGCTCGCGCCGCTCCTCTCGCTCCCGCTCGCGGCCACGGTCACCCAGACCGTCCTCACCCGGACCGACGGCGCGACCCTGAACCCGGCGCTCGAACAGGTCGGCCAGCTCCTCGCGCTCTACGCCCTCCTGTTCGGAATCGGCTTCGCACTGCCCGGCCTCCTCGGAGGGGTGGTCTGATGGAGGCAGACACGCGCGAGTTCTCGGTCTCGCTGTCGCGCCCCCTCGCCACCGCGAACGGCGAGATGACCGAGCGCGAGGGCATCCTCGTCCGGGTGAGCGATGGCGACCACGTCGGACTGGGCGAGGCGATGCCCCTGCCGGGCTGGACCGAGTCGCTGGCGGAGTGTCGCGCCGCCCTGGCCGACGCCACGGAACGCATCCGCAACGAGGAGGCCGCCCTTCGCGAGGACCTCGCCGCGAACCCGGCCGCCAGACACGGCATCTCGCTCGCCCTGGCCGACCTCCGGGCGAAACAGCACGACCGCCCGCTGTACAAGATTCTGGGCCGGCGTGCGACCCGCGACGTGGTGCCCGTGAACGCGACGGTCGGTGACGCCGCGCCCGAGGATACCGCCGCTGCGGCCGAATCGGCCACCGACCAGGGCTTCGACTGCGTGAAGCTCAAGGTCGGCGCACGGGACCTCGCGACCGACATCGAGCGCGTCGAGGCGGTCCGCGACGCTGTGGGACAGGCGGTAACCATCCGTGCCGACGCGAACGGGGCGTGGTCCCGCGAGCAGGCCGAGGACGCCTTCGACGCCTTCGCCGACGCCGGTGTCCAGTTCGTGGAACAGCCCCTCGACCCCGACGACCTCGCCGGGCACGCCGCGTTGCGGGACCGACCCGGGTCGGTCGGGGTGGCACTCGACGAATCCCTCGCGAGCCACTCCGTCGAGGCCGTCCTCGACGCCGACGCGACCGACGTGGTCGTCCTCAAACCGATGGCCCTCGGCGGCGTCGAACAGGCCAGACAGGCCGCACTCGCCGCGCAGGAGGCACAGGTCGCGACGGTCGTCACGACCACCATCGACGCGGTCGTGGCACGCACCGCCGCGGTTCATCTCGCGGCCTCGCTCCCCGGTGTCCTCCCGAGCGGGCTGGCGACCGCGGAGTGGCTCTCGACCGACCTCGGGCCGGACCCCTGTCCGGTCGAGTACGGCACCATCCGGGTGCCCGACGGCCCGGGCCTCGGCGTCCGCGGGGTGTGGGACGAGTGAGTGGCGTCCCGGTCGACTGGCCGACACAGGACCTGCTGACGGTACGCGCCGGCACCACACCCGAACGGACCGCCCTGGTCGACGCAGACACGGGCGAGTCGTGGACGTTCCGCGAGATGCATCACCGCGTTCACGACCTGGCCGCCCGGCTCGACGACTACCCCGGCGACGGTCGGGTCGGTCTCCTGCTCGACCGCCGCGTCGCGGTTCCGCTGGTGTTCTTCGCGGCGATGCGCCGGGCGAGTTCCGTGGTGTTGTTCGACCCGAATCGGCCGGCTGACGAACTCGCGGCGCAACTCGAACGCGCCGACTGCCGGGTACTCGTCTGTGGGCGCGAGACGGAGCGACAGGCCTTCGAGACCGTCGCGAAATCGACAGACGACGTCCCGACTGTTAGCGTGGACGAGCCGACGCTGGCGGCGGTCGACCCCCTCGACGACGGGAGTTCGGCCGTCGCGATTCCCTATCCGCTCTCGAAGACGAACGAGCAGGCGCTCCTGTTCACGTCGGGGACGACCGGCCGGCCGAAGGGCGTCCGCCTGACGGTCGGGAACCTGGTCGACAGCGCCGTCGGGTCGGCCTTCCGACTGGGCATCGACCGGAGCGACCGCTGGCTGGTCTGTCTCCCGACGTACCACATGGGCGGGCTCGCCCCGTTCGTCCGGGCGACGCTCTATGGCACGGGCACCGTCCTCCAGCGCGAGTTCGACCCCGCGAAGACCGCCGCGATCATCGAGACACACGACGTGACGGGCGTCTCGCTCGTCCCGACGATGCTCCGGCGACTGCTCGACGACGGCTGGTCGCCGCCGGCACACCTCAGGTTCGTGCTGCTCGGCGGGGCGGCTGCCTCCCAGGCCCTGCTCGACCGGTGTGCCGACCACGACGTGCCGGTATACCCCACCTACGGCATGACGGAAGCCGCCTCGCAGATAGCGACTGCCACCCCCGAGCAGGCCCGCGAGCACCCGGGTACCGTCGGCCAACCGCTCGTCACGACCACCGTCAGTGTCCTCGACGACGCGGGTGATTCCGTGATGACGGGCGAGGTGGGCGAGATCGTGGTCGACGGCCCGACCGTGACGCCGGGCTACCTCGACGACGAACAGACCGATGCGGCGTTCTCCCAGCACGGCTTCCACACCGGCGACGTGGGCTACAAGGACGACGCGGGACGCCTGTGGGTCACCGGGCGCGTCGACGACCGCATCGTCACCGGGGGCGAGAACGTCGACCCCTCGGTTGTCGCGGAGGCGATTCGGTCCCATCCCGGCGTCACCGCCGTCGCTGTCGTCGGGCTCCCCGACGAGGAGTGGGGCGAACGGGTCGCCGCGCTGGTCGTCACGGGTGCGGCCGAGACCGTAACCAGCGAGGACATCGACGCACACTGCAAGGGCCGACTCGCGCCCCACGAGGTGCCGAAAACGGTGGGCTTCGCCGACGAGCTGCCGCGAACCGCGTCCGGAACCGTCGACCGCGACGCGGTCCGCGAGCTCCTCGGTGACTGACGCGCTCCAGAAACGGGCCTCCAGAAACGGGCCCTATGATGGCGCGGCTGCGCCGTGTTCGTCGACCTCGCCTTCGACGATTCTGGTCGACGAGAGCCGTTCACCGTCGGCGTCGCGGACGAACGGGGAGACGACCACGAGGAGCTGGTTCAGGTCGTTCTCGCGGCGAGTCTCGTTTATCTCCTCGGTCTCGGGGTACGTCTCCGGCGACACGACCAGGGCATCGAGGTCCTGTTCGGTCGCGGCGAAGGCGTCCTCGGACGCGATCTTCCGTATCTCTATCGGGCGGCCCCACAGGTTCATATCGGTGAGTTCTCGCTTGAGCACTCGCTCGCGTGTCTCGAACGACGGGACGTCCCGGTCCCGGGACTCCGACGCGAACGCGTCACTCGTCAGTCCGACCACGACGCCATCGGTCCCCAGTTCGAGTGCGGTCTCGAAGAGTCGTCGGTGGCCATCGTGAACCGGTCCGAACGTACCCGCGACGGCAACTCGCATAACACGTTCTGTAGGGAGTGCAACGACATACAGCTACCGGGCGTTTTTGTCGTCTCCCGCCGTAGCAGGGGCCGTGTGTACCCTCACTATCGCCTGGCGTGTGTTCGACGAACCCGTCGTCGTGGCGGCGAACCGTGACGAACTGCTGTCCCGGCCGGCACGCCCCCCGAGCGTCGTCGAGACGGACCCCGTCGTCGTCGCTCCCCGCGACGAGCAGGCCGGTGGTACCTGGATCGGCTGCACCGACCAGGACCTGTTCGTCGGCGTGACGAATCGCTGGGTCGACGCCGACCTCGCCGGTGAGCGCTCTCGCGGGCTACTCGTCCGTGACGCCCTTCGCCAACCGGGTGCCACCGCCGTCAGGGACCTCGTCGAGGCCGCCGTCGCCGACCACGAGTACCAGGGCTTCAACCTCGTCGTCGCTGACCCCGACGACGCCTTCCTGTTCGAGTGGGATGGCGAGCTTACCACCACGGCGCTGGACCCCGGTGTCCACGTCGTCGTCAACACCGGTGCCGACGACAGCTTCGAGATTCCGACGCACCGGGCCGATATCGCACGCCAGCAGGCAGACAACGCCCGGGCCGTCCGTGCGGAACTCCACCCCCGCGACGGCGAGACGGCGTTCGAGTGGCGCGAGCGTGCCGCGGCCGTCCTCGGCGACCACGACTTCGGTGTCTGCGTCCACGACCCCGACGGCCGGTTCGGCACTCGCTCGTCCTCGCTCATCGTGCTCGGCGACACCATCGACTACCGCTGGGCCGACGGCCCCCCGTGCGAAACGGCACACGAACCCGTGGACCTCGAAGGGCAGTTTTAAGCGAGTAGACACACGTGTTACGGACGTGATAGCCATGCCTACGACGACACGGGGGTGTTCGCAGTGAGCGTCGCCGAGGAGGACCTCACAGAGGAGGAGCTGGCTGGCCTCGAACTCGTCCGCGAGACCGGCGGTATCCACCAGAGCGACTTCTGGAAACAGCTCGACGTCTCCTCGCGCAAGGGATCGCGCATCGTCGAATCCCTCGTCGCGAAGGAGCTCGTCGACCGTGAGGAGACCGTCTACAACGGTCACAACACGTACTTCATCCAGCCGGTCGCCGCGGACCTCGAGTTCTCACTGCTCATGGCCGGTGACATGCTCTCGCCGTTCATCGGTGAGGAGGAGGCTGACCCGCAGAGCGACGCCTTCACGCAGTGGATAATGAACCTCGCCTACCAGTAGCGAAGACAGCAGAACCAGTTTTCCGATTCCCGTTCCGTCAGCCAGTCGGGTGCGCTCGTTCGATGAGTACGAACGGGTCGCGTTCCCGGTTGTAGTACCCGACGTCACCGTCGATCGCTTCGATTATTCGGCGGTGGACCTCGCGTGCGGCCCGACCCTCGTCGGGGCTGAGATTGTGGTTCTCGCGGAGCCGTCGCCAGAACGACCCGTCGAGCCAGAACAGCGTCTCGTCGTTCGACTGGAACACTTCTTCTCCCTGTTCGGTGAGTGTGTCCGGGCCGAGCCCGCGCCCCGATAACTGTGCCCGTGCGAGGACCGCGACCAGTTGGCGGCGCGAGATCGGCGCGTGTAGGGCCACCTCGTCGATGAGGTCGCCGTAGTAGTCCTCAACGAGGTCACAGGCTCTGGAGAACTCGTCGAACTCGACCTCGGTGTCTTTGGCTATTCGCATCGATAGATTCCCCCGGTCACCCGTCGTCGACCAGTAGTTATCGATTGTATGGCAAATATCCGCATAACTGTTGTGGTTACTTTCGTATCCAGGCAGGAATGGAAGAACGTGAACCGCATCGGGGTCGGGCCTCGAAGTACTCGGCCTCACCACCTGTCGAACGTGAGTCGAGACCGACTCAGGCCAGCGCGCTGCCGGCCCGGATGATGGTCTCTTCGTCGAACTGCTTGCCGACGAGCTGGAGGCCGACGGGGAGGCCGTCGGTCTCGCCCGCCGGGACGGAGATGGCGGGCAGGTTGGCGAGGTTCACCGGCACCGTGTTGGCGTCGGCGAGGTACATCTTCAGCGGGTCCGAGAGGGACTCGCCGAGTTTCATCGGCGGGACGGGCATCGTGGGCGAGGCGAGCACGTCGGCGTCCTCGAACGCCGCGTCGAAGTCCTGTTCGACCCAGGCACGCGCGTCCTGTGCCTTCTTGTAGTACTTGTCGTGGTAGCCGGCCGAGAGGGCGTACGTGCCCAGCAGGATACGGCGCTTGACCTCCGGGCCGAAGCCCTCCTCGCGGGCCTTCCCGAAGACCTCGTTCCAGTTGCCGTCGTAGCCACCCGAATGCCCGTAGCGGACGCCGTCGAACCGGGCGAGGTTCGAGGACGCCTCGGACATCGCGATGACGTAGTACGCCTGCACGGCGTACTCGACGGACTCCAGGGAGACCTCGTGGTACTTGGCTCCCTGAGCTTCGAGTTCGTCGAGGGCGGCGTAGAACTGCGCTTTGACGCCCTCGTCGGCACCCTCGACGAGTTCGGTCGGGACGCCGATGCGGAGGCCGTCGACGTCGCCGTCGGCCGCGGCGGCGTAGTCCGAGTCCGCGCCCTCGTCACGGGTCGTCGCGTCGCGGTCGTCGGGACCCGAGATGACGTCGAGGAGTTCGGCGGCGGATTCCACGTCGGGGGCGATGGGACCGATCTGTTCCAGGGAGTTCGCGTAGGCGACGAGGCCGTAGCGCGAGACCAGCCCGTAGGTGGGCTTGATACCGACGACGCCACAGAACGCGGCGGGACAGCGGATTGAACCGCCGGTGTCGGAACCGAGTGCGAGGTCGGCTTCGCCGGCGGCGACGGCGGCCGCGGAACCACCCGAGGAACCGCCGGGGACGTGGCCCTCGGCGGCGGGGTTCTCGGTCGGGCCGAACGCGGAGGTCTCCGTGGTCGTGCCCATCCCGAACTCGTCCATGTTGGCCTTCCCGACGATGGTCGCGCCCGACTCCTTCAGTCGGGAGACGACGGTCGCGTCGTACGGCGGGACGTAGTCGTCGAGCATCGCGGAGCCACAGGTGGTCCGGACGCCCTCGGTCGAGATGTTGTCCTTGACGGCGACGGTACGGTCGGCGAGGGGGCCCTCGTCCGCGCCCTCGATGGTCTCCTCGGTGATGAAGATCTGGCTCATGAGACGTTGGGTCCTTTGAAGAAGCCGTCTTCGGTCTCCTCGGCGTTACGAAGCGCGTCCTCGCGGCTGAGGCACTCGCGTTCCTCGTCGGGACGCATGACGTTGACCAGGTCGGCCTCGTGCTCGACCTCGGGTACCTCGTCGAGTGCGTCGAAGTACTCGAGGATGTCCGCGAACTGCTCGGCGAACTCGTCGACCTCGTCGGCTTCGAGGTCGACGCGTGCCAGGTCCGCGACGTGCCGGACATCCTCTGGACTGGCGGACGTGTCGCTCATGGTCGACCAGACTGGGTTCGCCCGAGTAAGGGTTTCGATACGGGGGCGGAGACGACGGTTCGGCCGCCACGAGCGACCCCGGAAAGAACAAACAACCAGTTCCCCATTCCATGAAATCCCCCCGTGGTTACCGCTTTCGCGAATCTTGGTTTCTAATTCGCAGAAAAATAGTGCATTTCCCCTAACTGTTTTGGCCCAAGAACTTAAGTCGCCGAGCACACAACAGATATTACAAGCGCCCGTTCTCGACCCCATTCGCTGACATCCCCCACCATGACTGACACGAGTATCCGACGCCAACAGACAGACGAGAGCCGAGCGAGCCGAACAGAGACGACAGAGACGGAGGAGACCGGAACGGTCTGCCCGGAGTGCAGCGGGAACCTCGTCGCCGACAGTGAACACGGCGAGACCGTCTGTACCGACTGCGGGCTGGTCGTCGAAGAGGACAACGTCGACCGCGGCCCGGAGTGGCGGGCATTCGATTCGAAGGAGAAAGACGAGAAGTCCCGGGTCGGTGCCCCGACGACCAACATGATGCACGACCAGGGCCTCTCGACCAACATCGGCTGGCAGAACAAGGACGCTTACGGCCGCCAGCTCAGCTCCAGCCAGCGCCAGAAGATGCAGCGGCTTCGCACCTGGAACGAGCGGTTCCGAACCCGTGATTCCAAGGAACGCAACCTGAAGCAGGCCCTCGGCGAGATCGACCGCATGGCCAGTGCGCTGGGCCTTCCGAAGAACGTCCGCGAGACCGCCTCGGTCATCTACCGTCGCGCCCTCGCCGAGGACCTCCTCCCCGGCCGCTCCATCGAGGGCGTCTCCACGGCTTCGCTGTACGCGGCCGCCCGCCAGGCCGGCACCCCGCGCTCGCTCGACGAGGTGACCAACGTCTCCCGCGTCGAACGCGACGAGATCGCCCGGACCTACCGCTACGTCGTTCGCGAGCTCAACCTGGAGATACAGCCCGCAGACCCCGTGAGCTACGTACCGCGCTTCGCCAGCGAACTCGGTATCTCCGACGAGGCTGAGCGGCGGGCCCGCCAGCTCCTCGAGACGGCGAAACAGCAGGGGCTGCACTCGGGCAAGTCACCCGTCGGGCTCGCCGCCGCCGCAGTGTACGCGGCCTCGCTGCTGGCCAACGAGAAGGTCACACAGAACGAGGTCAGCGACGTGGCGAACATCTCCGAGGTCACCATCCGCAACCGGTACCACGAACTGCTCGAGGCCGAACAGCCCGTCTAACTCGAACGGACGGTTGTCACCGGTAGTCGGCGTCAGTCCGGAGCCGGTCTTTTCCGTAATCGTACAACCCGACCAGCGACAGCACTACCGTCCCGAACACCGCGACCCAGAACCCCACGAGGATGAACAGGTCGTCGCGCCCCCCGGCGCAGTTCTCGACCGGCGTTCCGTCGATGGGGTACAGTTCGCCCTCGTACTGCACGGTTCGGTTCGCCAGCTCCTCCCGGTACTGCTCGGGTTCGACGAACGCGGTCCGGTTCTCTTCGACGACCGTCCGGACTGCCTGCTGGACCGGCCCGGACAGGTTCCCGGCTTCGACGACGGGCCGGTCGTCGGCGACGCTCCGGTTGACGTCGATAGCGTAGTCCACGTCGCACTCCTCGGGCGTCGTCAGCCCGACCCCGACGATGACCACACCGAGGAGGAGGACTGCCGCCCCGACCGCGTAGAGGTACCGAAATCGCACGTTCGAATCGCCGGGCTACGGCGATAAAGGCGTTCCGTCACGGGACACCGGGACCCGGGACCGACGCCTACATGTCCACCCGGTCGGACCGTTCCGCCATGGAGACGACCCGCCACTTCGTCGCGACCGTCTACGTGGTCCACGACGGCGCGACGCTGCTCCACGAACACGAGAAACTCGATATGTGGCTCCCGCCGGGTGGCCACGTCGACCGGGCCGAGACGCCCCACGAGGCCGCGCTGCGAGAGACCCGCGAAGAGACCGGGCTCGACGTGGACCTCGTGGCCCCCGAGGGCGACATCGAATCCGACACCGTCCGGTCGATTCCCCGCCCACAGCACCTGCTCCTCGAAGATATCAACGTCTGTGACGGGCAGGTCGGCCACCAGCACGTCGACCACATCTACTACGGCGCGGCCCCGTCACGAGAGCTCGACCCGGCACCCGGCGAGACCGCTGTCGACGCCTGGGAGTGGTTCACGCCGGCGCGACTCCACGAGGCGTCCGACTGGCTGGAACCCGACGTGGTCGAGATTGGCCAGCGAGCCATCGAGACGGTCGGGGAACGCCAAACCGAACCTTGACCAACCTCCGAAGGCTGTGTTACCTAGGCACATAGCCGGTTCAGCTTACTAGTCGTCTATCCAACCAATAACCATGCGGTGTGATAACTGTTCGACCGACGCACCGGCTGCATTCACGCTGAAAGCGCACGCGGACGACAGGCAGACAGTCGAACTCGCGTTCTGCTCTGCGGACTGTCTCGACCAGTGGACCTGAACCTGGTACAGAAGGGCATACAGGGGGTGCACTGTGAGGGATGCGAGGACCACCTCCGCATCCTATCTCCGGACCCTGCCTCAGTGGGTGTGTTTCTCGCACCCGGGTTCGTGGGTATGTGACAGGTAATCCCAGGGGTACCTGCCGCGTCCCCGCCGGCGGTGCATGTGCTTGCCCCGATTCGCGTCGAGGCACCGGTAGTACTTCCAGCCGTACTTCTTCCGTCCCCAGACGGGTCTCTCCGGCCGGGGGAACGGGTACTCTACCGGCCTGCCGGGCCACGGAGACGGGTCGGGCCGTGGCGACGGCCGCGGCCGGGGGTACGGAATCGGGTACTCACCACCGGTCGGATACGGGTACCGAATCGGCGTTTCGTCGTCCGAATCCCGGCCCCTACCGGGGTACGGCCACGTCGGGTCGTCCTGTGCGGCGACGGTGCCGACACCGACCGAACTCCCGGCGAGTCCGACCCCGAGCGCCCGGAGCAGTAGCCGACGGGTCAGTTTCTGGTGGGCTGCTAGCATGGTTTCTCCTCTCTACGTAAACGTAGCCGTCGAGCGAGCAAAACGCCGCGCTGGCGGGTCGTAACTCGTACACCACCGAGTTGCTCGACGTAACGTGATTTCGACGTGAAACTCGGGCACACCCGTGCTCGTCCCCGTCTCGCCCTCACACCCGCGATTCGACGTACTTCGTCACGTGGTCGTCCATCCGGCGCTTGAACCCGGCCTGTCTGGCGAGCCGGTCGAGTTCTCGCGCCACGAGGCTCCCGTACTGCACGGCCTTCTTCTCCTGGAACGCGACCGTATCCGGAAGCCATTCCCGCGCCGCCAGCCGAAGCGCCTTCTTGCGCTCGCCCCGGTCGTCGACGAGCAACTCACCAGGCAGGGCGAGCGCGGCCGACACCACCGAGTCGTGCAACAGCGGTGCGACCGGTTCGACGCCCGCGGCTCGCAGCCCGAGCACGTCGCGTTCGAGCTGGGTCGGCAGCGTTCCCATCATCTCGCGGGCCGCCCCACGGACGGTCGTCGCGTCGACCCGTGGGTCGTCCGGTGCCCTGGCGACCTTCGCGTACCCGCCGAACAGTTCGTCCGCGCCCTGCCCGACCGCCAGTCGGTCGAACCCGTCGGCAGCGACGCGCTCGGCGACCAGATACAGCGGCAGGGCGATGCCGACGTCCATCGCGTTCGTCCGGCCGATCGCCCGGGCGACGGTCGGAACTGCCGCTTCCAGCCGCTCGGGCGTCACCTCGACGACGGTCAGGTCGACGTCCATCGCAGCCGCGGCGCGTCGCGCCTGGGTCACGTCGTGGCTCTCCGGGAAGCCAACCACGTAACACGGTCCGTCGACCAGTGTGGCGACCAACGCGGAGTCGACACCACCGGAGAAGGCGACCGCCGTCCGACCGTCGTCCGGGAGTGTCTCGGCACTCTCTGCAACCGCATCCCGGACCCCGGCGACGGCTGTACGTCTGTCTGTCACCGGAGCAGGAGTAGGGAGCGTCCACCGCCGTTGCTCGCCGTCTGCTGTCACATGGACCCCTGGCTCGACCCGCTCTGGCGAGGCCAGTTCGCCCGGGTCGAACGCCAAGTCATCCGTCTCGGAATCGGAGAACAGCGGATACCGCCCGAGCACGTCCCGTACGAACTCGCCGTCGACGGCACCGGCGAACCCGGCGGTCCCGGGGAGTGGGTCACGAGTCTCGATGGCGCGGCGGACGACCGTGGGGTCCGCCCCCTGGAGCGTCACAGGAGGAACTCCTGCAGCCGGTTCTTCACGCGCCGTTTCGCGCCGCTTGCCGCCTGCTGGAAGCTGATGCGCCACGGCGTCCGCTTGCCTTCGACGGACGTGCGCCCGTCACGAATCGCCTCGAGGATGGCGTCAGAACTCTCCTCGTTCGCGCCCACCCGGGTCACCGCCTGGCCCACCATCTCGCTGATGTGGGCGTCGCTCCCGGCCGTCATCGGGAGCCCGTAATCCTCGGCGAATCGTTTCGCCTGCCGGTTCGACCGGCCGGTCAGCAACCGCGAGTTGTACACCTCGATGGCGTCGGCGGTCGCCAGCTCCTCGCGAGTGATGTTCTCCATGACCCCACTCCGTGACTCCTGGAACGGATGGGGGACCACCGCGATGCCCCCTCGCTCACGGATGTAGTCGAGCGACTCGTCGAAGGGCATGCCCATCGGCACCTTCTCCTCGACACCCAGGGCGAGTACGTGCCCTGCGCCAGTCGTCACCTCCATCCCGGGAATCCCGATGAGCCCGTACTCCGGGGCCTTCCGAACAGCCTCCAGGCTCGCGTCGATCTCGTCGTGGTCGGTCACTGCCAGTGCGTCGAGGCCGACCGCTGCGGCCTGCTGCAAGAGCAGGTCTACAGGGTCGTGACCGTCGTACGAGAGCGCAGAGTGGCAGTGCAACTCGACCGATAGCACGGGTGGTGGTAATGGTGGGTGGGTCAAAAGCAACTCGGTATCCTCGCTTCTCGGGACATCCGGGCACAGTAACGCCCGAACAGCGAGTGTCAGAACAGGAAACAGACGACAGGAAAAGACAGGAGAACCGCTTCCCCTGGTTTCAGCCGAGGATGTAGTCGAGGCGGGGGTACTTCTCGATGAGTTTCTCGCCACCGATCTCGTAGTTCTCGATGAGGGTGTCCAGGCCGAGGATGCGCCCTGCACCGAAGGCGGCGACGGCCAGGAACACGAGCATGTACGCGAAGTCGCCGTTGATGATGCCGTGTTCGATGCTCCAGTTCCCGAAGTAGAACATCGCCATCATGAGCGCTCCGAAGAACGCTGCGAGGCGGACCATCGCGCCGACGAGCAGTCCAAGACCGATGAACAGCTCACCCCACGGCACGGCGATGTTCGCGAACTCGACGAACCAGGCAGTCTGGCCCATCCACAGGAACATCCCCTGCAGCGGGTTCCCGTTCGCCCCAGCAGCGTGCACGAGGTAGCCGCTCGAGTTGAACCCTTCAGCGGCGAAGACTTTATCCCAGCCAGCGTGCAGGAACGCATACCCCATCATGAGGCGCAGCGAGAGCACGAACCACGCGCTCAGGCTGTGCGCCTTCCCCGTGACGGTGATGCCGCCCAGTTTGCTCTCGAAGGTGTTGCTTCCGGTCGTGTAATCGTTGGTTGCCATCGTAATCGTCCTCTTACATCTCAAGAGACGACCGATGACAACATATAAAGAGAGCGTAATTCTCGGTTCTACAGAACTGAGAAACGGAGCCCAAATTTGGCAATAATCAATAGATAGCGTCGACCTACTGAGACAGAGACCATGCTACCAACCCGCGTGATTCGATGTGTCATTCTCCGTAGCTGGGAACGTTCGTCGCGACGCTTCGGCGGGTGTCATACGCGCGAGAGCCACGACGACCGTCGAGGGTGACGGACGAAAGCCACGGCGAGACGGCACCACCCGAGAGTATCCACAAACGTGCACATGGAAACGCATTAGTCGGGTGGGTATCGACATGAGGATGAATGAGCCTCGCCGATTCCGACCGCGAACTCATCGAGGACGAACTCGGGCGTGCCCTGACACCGGCGGAGGCCACGCTCTTCGAGAACCTCTGGAGTGAGCACTGCGCGTACCGGTCCTCTCGACCACTGCTGTCCGCCTTCGAGAGCGAGGGCGACCAGGTCGTCGTCGGGCCGGGCGACGACGCTGCCGTCGTCGCACTGGACGACTCGACGTACATCACGATGGGTATCGAGTCCCACAACCACCCCTCCTACGTCGACCCGTTCGACGGCGCGGCGACCGGCGTCGGCGGCATCGTCCGCGACACGCTGTCGATGGGCGCGTACCCCATCGCACTGACCGACTCGCTGTACTTCGGCGACTTCGACCGCGAGCACTCGCGCTACCTGTTCGAGGGCGTCGTCGAGGGCATCAGTCACTACGGGAACTGTATCGGGGTCCCGACGGTGGGCGGAAGCGTCGACTTCCACCCCGACTACGAGGGCAACCCGCTGGTGAACGTGGCCTGCGTCGGCCTGCTCGACGCGGACCGCCTCATCACGGCCGAGGCACAGGAGCCGGGCAACAAACTCGTCCTCGTCGGGAACGGGACGGGTCGCGACGGCCTCGGAGGTGCCTCCTTCGCGAGCGAGGACCTGAGCGAGGACGCCGAGACCGAGGACCGCCCTGCGGTCCAGGTCGGTGACCCCTACACCGAGAAACTGCTCATCGAGGCCAACGAGGTCCTCGTCGAGGAGCATCTCGTCGAATCGGCTCGCGACCTCGGCGCGGCCGGCCTCGGCGGTGCCTCCAGCGAACTCGTCGCCAAGGGCGGGCTCGGGGCACGAATCGAGCTCGAACGCGTCCACCAGCGCGAGCCGAACATGAACGCGCTGGAGATCCTCCTGGCGGAGTCCCAGGAGCGGATGGTGTACGAGGTCACGGAAGAGAACGTCGAGCGCGTGCGCGAGGTCGCAGAACGGTTCGACCTCGGCTGCTCGGTCATCGGCGAGGTGACCGACGGCGACTACGTCTGCACCTTCGACGGCGAGGAGGTCGTCTCGGTCGATGCCGAGTACCTCGGCGACGGTGCGCCGATGAACGACCTGCCCCACGAGGAGCCGCCGGTCCCCGAGACCGACCTGCCCGACGTCGACCTGCCCGAGGCGTTCGAGGCAGTCGTCGGCAGCCCGACCACGGCGTCCAAGCGCTGGGTGTACCGCCAGTACGACCACGAGGTCGGTAACCGGACCAGCGTGCTGCCGGGCGACGATTCGGCGCTGGTCGCGGTCCGCGAGGCCGGTCAGGGTCTCGCCCTGTCGGCTGGCTCGGACCCGCTGTGGACCGAGTGTGCACCCTTCGACGGGGCTCGCGCGGTCGCCCTGGAGAACGCAACCAATATCGCGGCGAAGGGCGCGACCCCGCTCGCCGCGGTCGACTGTCTCAACGGCGGCAACCCGGAGAAGCCCGACGTGTACGGCGGCTTCAAGGGAATCGTCGACGGACTCGCGGAGATGTGTGCCGACCTCTCCGTGCCCGTGGTCGGCGGGAACGTCTCCCTCTACAACGACTCGCCGTCCGGGCCCATCCCGCCGACGCCGACGCTCATGATGGTCGGCACCAAGGAGGGCTACGACGCGCCGCCGATGCACGCTGCCCCCGAGGGTGAACTGCTGCTCGTCGGCGACCGGACGCTCTCGGAGGGCGACGAGTTCCGTCTCGGCGGCTCCGAGTACCTCGCACAGGCTGGCGGCAGCGACCAGTTCCCGGAACTCCCGGAGAACCCCGCGGACTTCGTCGCCGCACTCGCGGACGTGGCCGACGCCGAGCACGTCGAGGCGGTCCACGACGTGAGCCACGGCGGCCTCGCCGTCGCGCTGGCGGAGATGGTCCACGCCGACGCCGGGCTCTCGGTCGAGCTTCCGGAGAACGGTGGGCTCACGCCGCGTGACGAGCAGACCGGCCTGCTGTTCCACGAACAGCCCGGCCGCGCCCTCGTCCAGACGACCGAACCCGACGCGGTCCGCGAGACCTTCGACGGCGTCGCCCCGGTCGAACACATCGGGTCGGGCATTCGCGACGGAGCCCTCGAACTCTCCGTCTCGTGGACCGACCTCAGGTACGACGCAGACGAGATCGCGACCCTCCGCGCTGTCATCGAGAACGAACTCGCGTAGGTCCGCCCCCGCGGCTGTTTCTCGCCACGACGGGCACGTTGCCTGTCAGGTCAGATTCGTGTGGTTATCACCGATTGCACCCCCGTCATCTACTTATACACCAAGTATCAATGACCCTATCATGCAGACCTACGTGGGTGGTCTGGGCGATGGCTGAGGGTCCAGTCGCACTCATCGTCGAGGACGAACCCGACCTCGCCAACCTGTACGCGGCGTGGCTGAGAGACGCGTGTACCGTCAAGACGGCGTACAACGGCCAGCAGGCGCTCGAAGCCATCTCGGAAGAGGTCGACATCGTCCTGCTCGACCGGCGGATGCCCGGCCTCTCCGGCGACGAGGTCCTCTCGACCATCCGCGACCGCGAACTCGACACCCGCATCGCGATGGTCACGGCGGTCGAACCCGACTTCGACATCATCCAGATGGGCTTCGACGACTACCTCGTCAAACCCGTCTCGAAGGACGACTTGCTCGAGATCATCGACCAACTGTTGTTGCGCTCGACCTACGACGAGCAGATTCAGGAGTTCTTCGCGCTCGCCTCGAAGAAGGCGCTGCTCGACTCCCAGAAGACCGAAGCCGAGCTCCGGGCGTCGGAGAAGTACTCGCGACTGGAGGACCGATTGCACGTGATGCGCGCCCAGATAGACGAGACTATCACCGAACTGTCGGACCACGACGCCTACCGGCGCGTGTGTCAGGATCTGGCGCGGACTGATAATTGAAAGCACGCATCACTCTACCAAATCGAATCTGTTTCACACTAGGGGATGTAGACGCAGCAAAGACAATTTTATTTTCTGCCCTCTTCAAATATTTGTATAACTTCATATCGAATCTGATTTAGTAGTTGTTTTGCAGTTTTCCGCTTTGGAGGGTTCATGAATTGAGTGTAAAACATACGGTCACCTGAAGAAATTTTAAAATCGTATACTTCGTCCTCAATGATAACTTTGGCTTCGGCTGACCGGATTTTTGTTTTGCCGCCGAAATTTTCTGTTGAGAAATCGCTCTCACGTAGGAGTTCGGGCGAATTTGGTGGATTATAGTCTGAAGAGAACTCCTGAATAACTGTCTGACCAATAAATTCAACGTCAATATGAGTCAATTCGACATCAGATACTATTGAGATGTCATTCATACGTTGACAAACCTCTACTGGGCCGAATTGAGGCTTTCTTAGATTCGCACAGAACGTTTCAACACCATACTGAGTATTTCTGTCGAAAGCGGACTTCAATCGTTGAACGTCAGGGGGATATGTACTTTCAGCAATTAAAATGTCAAGTTTTGAATCATATTTGAATGGGATTACCGATTCTTGAGTATATCGCTCGATATCTCCTGAGTATCGAACTGAAATCTGATTTTGGACATGAATGTATAAGCCCCGATTCTGCCTATTGGAGTTATGCAGAGGTACGAAACCGCTTCCATCATCATCATCATCATCCGGAGAATATGGATGCTGGTCAGCCAATCTATCCGGATTTGCGTGTAACACTCCGCCAACCTCAGGAGATGTTAAATATACTTCTGAAACCGTCCGTTGATCTTGCGCTACAAATTGTTTTGCGTACTGGACAAACCTCTGGAATTCCTTATTTGACCACTCTTTTTTGAGAGTGTACTCTTGAATCACGTCCTTCCACTTTAAAAAGTCCACAGTCTCAGAAAAGTACTCTTCATGCAGTCGCTGCATTCCAGAAACGCTCAGCTCCTCCCTTAGGTAATCCTCAATAAATTCGCCAACCTGCTTGTACAAGGGATCAGCGTTTGACACTGCTTGGGGGTACGGCTAACATTAGAATAAACGTTGCGTCGTAAGAGCCCAGTCTCACAAAGTTTCAATTGGAGGGGGATTCTATGGTGACATATTGTGGTCAAAGGATTTGATTCAGTTATTTTTTCTACAGCTTTAGTCCTTAATGGATTAATGCTCACAATTCCAACCCAAACTAATCGATTGGCCAAACGGTCTCCCTACTCCGAATCGGATGTGACAAGCCCTGCGAAATTTCTCTGGCGTACCGTTGAATTCCTAGGTGGAACCCATGCCCGATATCAGCAAATTATTGTATTACTGACTGGTGTTTTATATATGCTTATAATTGCTTTAATTATTGAATCTTTCGAATTGCAACCCATTCTTATCGGTTCTCTCATCGGCGCGTTTCCAATCGTTATATTTGAGGCCAACAGGCACTTCCAGCGCCCGTACCTCACGATTACAAGCAACCACATTGTAAAATATCCAGATAGGTTTCATATTCTAGACCCGATAGACATGGTTGAAGCAGAGAATGCGGTCTGTATCCATGCAGTAATATGCAATCAAGGCCGTGAGACAGCAGAAGAAGCAACAATTCGAACCAGAATGGGAAGTCTTGAAAATTCTCAATACTATACTCGATGGGCTGATGAAAATGAAGTTTATCGAGATATTGCCCCAGGAGAACGTCAGACTGTTCATCTAATGTGGATTGATTTAGAAAATGAAGACATTGAATTACCAACCCCAGACATCTCCGAGGACAACGACGAATCTCAGTATCCACCAGGAGATTACGAACGGATTCGTCGGTGGGAAATTTCAAAACAACCAATAAAATTCGACGTTGTCTTCCGTTCAAAGAACACTCCTGAAAGAATCGTTTCGATGGAAGGACCAGAAGAATGCATCAAAATCGAACAATTAATCAAAGGAGCCAATGAGTGGGATGCTGTAAAAAGTATTAAATCAAATTTTGAACATTACGCTGTTGTGTACGAGAGGTATGATATTTCAGAGATTCATGTCCCTCAAAATTTTGATTTTGGCGATCTCAAAGGTATAGATGAGTTCAATTTACCTGATAGACTAGACCCGAAGGACGCAGTTGAAAGGACGCATGAGATTGTATGGATTGATGACGACGGGAACGAAGTCTAATATTGATATACGTAATCGAAGGCCAACATCATACCTGTTCCAATGTTCGGCTGCTCCATTGGTATTTCAATCCCCTTCTACTGTAGTTTTTCATTTAAGATGTACAGACTCAGAGTGATTTAGATCCAAGAATATGTGAACACACAATCACTGCCGCGTGACTTCGAACGTCACCAGCCCAGTCAGAGAGAACTGCGTGCCGCCGGCCTGACCGGTCGAGACGTCGACCTCCCAGCCGTGGGCCTCGGCGATCTCGCGGGCGACGGCCAGCCCGAGCCCCACGTCGTCGGACTCCGCTGTCGTCGCGGGTTCGAACACCCTGTCGAACTCCGTCTCGGGGATCTTCTCGGCGTCGTCGAGGATGTAGAACCCGGTCGGTCGGCCCGTCGCGTCGTCCTCGATGGGGCCGATGCGGACCGTCGCCGTCTCGTCGCCGGCCCGGGCGCAGATGTCGTTGAAGACGGTCTCGAGCATGTGGACGAACCGGTCGCGCTCGGCCCGCAGGCGACCCTCGAACTCGAGGTAGACCGTCATGTCCTCTGCGATGGAGGCGTCGAGGGCGTCGGCGAGGGCGCTCTCGAAGTCGACCGAGGAGCGCGAGCCGATGGAGGTCTGGTCGCGGGCGAACTCGAGGATGTCGTCGACCAGCTCCTCGGCGCGGGTCAGCGTCTCGGCCGCGTCGGCCTCTTCCTCGCCCTGGAACTCGCTCGCCACCGTGTCGAGGTGCGATTGCAGGTCGTCGGAGAGGATGTTCGCGACCGCCCGCAGACGTTCGGACTGCCGGGCGAGGCTCTGCTTCCTGTCCTGGAGCAGTTTCTCGCGTTCGGAGCGGTCGAGGGCAGCCTCGGTGTTCGAGGCCAGCAGCGACATGAGTTCGAGGTCGGTCTCGTCGAAGCCGTCGACCTGGGTCGACCCGGTCATCATGACCCCGTGTGGCCCGATAGGGACGATTATCTCGCTGTTGAGTGGCGTATTGGGATTGTAGACCCCGTCGACCGTGGAGAGGTCGTCGAACACCCGGGCCTCGCCCTCGCGGTAGACGTCCCACACCAGCCCTTCGCCCTCGTAGAACTGCGGGAGACCGCCGAGTTCGGTGTGGGCGTCCATCGTGGCCGCCATGGGGTCGAGGACGCCCTGTTCGTCGTTGATGAGCCAGACCCCGCTGATTGGCAGGTCGAGCATCTCGCCGGCGGCGTGGACCGCCACGGAACAGATCTCGGCGGCGTCCTCGGCCTGGAACAGCCAGCGCGTGACCTCGTGGAGCGACCCGACCATGCGCTCGTACTCGCGCTGCTCGGTCACGTCCCGGATGACGCCGGCGACGCTGGCTTGCCCCTCACCGAGGGCGACCATCCGCATCTCACCGACGCGTTGCTCGCCGTCGGCGTTGGTGAACTCGAGTTCGAACCGTGAGTGCCGGGCGTTGCCGGACTGTATCTTCCCGATAGCTTCGCCCATGGCCATCGCGCCCTCCGCGTTGATGGAGGCGAGTTCGGGGAGGCGGCGGATGGGTTCGCCCACCAGCTCGTCCCGGGTCGCGCCCATCGTGGTCTCGATGGCCTCGTTCACGCTGGCGATGCGGTTCTCGTCGTCGACCGTGATGACGCCGTCGTGGACCGCCTCGACGACCCGGGCGTGCTGGGCGAGTTCGTTCTCGCGGTCCTTGCGGTCGGTGATGTCCCGGAGGTAGACGGAGAGTCCGGACGGCGCGGGATACGCCCGCGCCTCGAACCAGGTGTCGAGCGGGTGGTGGTACACCTCGAAGGAGACCGGCTCTTGCGTCTCCATGGCCTGGTGGAACCCCTCGGGGAACTGCGTCTCGACCGTCTCGGGGAACTCGTCCCACATGACCCGGCCGATGAGGTCGTTGCGAGAGCGCTTCAGCATCGACTCGGCGCGGTCGTTGATGTAGGTGAACCGCCACCCGGTGTCGAGTGCGAAGAACGCGTCACCGACGCGGTCGAGGATGGGAAGCGAGCGCTCCGTGGTCCGTGTCCGGTCGTTCATGTACCGACCTCCGGACCCGCCGTCCGGCGGCCTCGCAGGAACTCGCTTTGCTCGCTCATGCAATCACCCACGGTGCCGAAAATAGAGAGCAACCTGTCGATGGTGGCGAATGCATGGCTGAGCGACTGTGCCGTACTACGCAATAACCCTATTTACCTTTCGTGGCCGATGTCACATGCCCCCGATGCAGAGCGAGGCGTCCGTTGCACCCTCGTCGCCCCCGACTGGGCAGTCGCGCGGACGACGGGCAGGCGGGAACGGTTAACACCCGACACCTCGTGGGTGGGTTATGAACGTAGTCGTCATCGGCGGCGGAATCGTGGGCCTCGCCACCGCCTACTCGCTCGCCGACCGTGGCACCGACGTGGTCGTCTGCGAGAAGGGCAGTATCGGCTCGGGCAGCACCGAACGCTCGGCAGGCGGTATCAGACACCAGTTCTCGACGCGGGTCAACGTCCAGCTCTCCCGCGAGAGCGTCCGCGTCTGGGAGTCGTTCGAGGAGGAGTTCGGCATCGACATCGCCTACCGGCGCGCGGGGTACCTCCTGCTCGCACGCGAGGAGGCGACGGCCGATGCATTCGAGACGAACGTCGAGATGCAGAACGAGGAGGGCGTCGACAGCCGACTCCTCTCGCCAGAGGACGCCGCGGCGGTCTGCCCGGAGCTCGACGCCGAGAAGTTCTGCGCCGCGACGTACTGCCCCACGGACGGCTTCGCGGACCCGCACCTCGCCCTCCAGGGGTTCTCACAGGCCGCGACCGAGGCAGGCGCGGAGATACGCACCAAGACGGCGGTCACGGCCATCAACACGGAAGACGGCGAGGTGGTCGGCGTGGAGACGGAAGAAGATAGTCTCGATGCGGACTTCGTCGTGAACGCGGCCGGGCCGTGGGCGGGGCGCGTGGCCGAGATGGCCGGCCTCGACCTCCCCGTTGCCCCACGGCGGCGGCAGGTCGCGGTCGTCGACCCGGAGACGCCGGTCCCGGACGACGTGCCGCTCACCATCGACCTCGACACGGGCTCGTACTTCCGGCCCGAACGCGAGGGGAGTGCCATCGTCGGCGGGCACTTCGCGGCGGAGGACCCCGACGTGGACCCCGATGGCTTCGACGGGAATGCCGACCTCGACTGGATGATCGACGCGGTCGAACACGCCGCGGACTACGCCGGCTACTTCGGCCCGGAGACCAGAATCAAGCGCGGCTGGGCGGGCCTGTACGCCGTCACGCCCGACCACCATCCCATCGTCGAGGAGACGATACCGGGGTTCGTCAACGCCATCGGCTTCTCGGGCCACGGCTTCCAGCACGCCCCCGCAGTCGGCCAGATAGTCACCGAACTCGTTCTCGATGGGGACGCCTCGCTGGTCGACATCGAACCCCTGTCGAGCGACCGGTTCGACGCTGGCGAGTTGCACGACGAGCAGAACGTGGCATAGCGCGTCAGTGACGCGGCAAAGTGCGTCTTTGACGCGGCCGCCTCAGAAGGAGTCCCGGCAGAAGACGTTCCGTGGCGGGAACAGTGCGCCGAGGTCTTCGCGGGCAGGGCGGGCAGCCTCGATATCGGCCGTCTTCACCAGTCGAGAGACGGGCCTGTACCCGATGACGAGCTGTGAGAGTGCCGCGATGTCGAGGGTCACGTCGGGGGCTGCATCCGTCGAGGTGCAGGTTCCCGTGCCATCCTCGACGACGAGTTCGAACCGGCCGTCGTTCCAGTCCGCGAGCGGGTCGTCGACGTCGAAGACGAGGCTCGTCTCGATGCCCGACGGGTACGGGATGGTCTCCAGTGCGTCGACCACGTCCACGACGCGAACCATCGGGCCAGTCTTGCGTCTCAAAGTGACGTTCTGCGGGTCGTCGACCAGGTCGAGGAAGACCGGGTCGGGGCCGGTGTGCAGGGTCACCGTGGAGACCTGCGAGTCGTGGGAGTAGATGAAGCGAAGACAGTGCAGGAAGGCCTGGTGGTCGACCGCGCCGAGTTCCCAGCCGGCGAACGTCTTGTCGCCGTCGTCGGATTCGATCTTGTAGTTGACGTAGCCCGCGACCTCGCCGTCGCGCTCCCAGCCGTAGACGTAGGGGTCCGAGTCCCAGCCCTCGAACCAGTGGTGACGCCACCAGTCCTCGGTGCGGTCGATGGAGAGGTCCTCACCTGCGGTCTGCTCGCGGTAGACCGCGTCGACGGCTTCCCAGTCGTCGCCGTCGAGTTTGCGGAACCGACCCTCGTCACCGACGTCGGCGACGACGTCCGCGAGCACCTCTGGGTCGAACTCCAGCTCGCCCCGGTGGTTGGTCGTGTCCCAGCCGTACTTTCGGTAGAAGCTGTACTTGAACGGCCACAGCGCGGAGAGCGGTGCGCCCCGCTCGCGGTACTCCTTCAGGGACGCCAGCAGCATCTCGCGGACGTTCCCACCGTGGCGGTGTTCCGGCGGGGAGGCGACCGCCGAGAGGCCCGGCATCTCGATGGGGACGCCGCGCCAGGTCGTCTCGAACCAGTAGTGTCGGCAGACACAGAGTACGTCGTCGCCGTCGTAGAGGCCGCGGTCCGCCCCGAGCTTCCAGTGGTCCGCCTCGGGGTCGAACTCGTCCGGCTCCTGGTGGGGACTGAACGCGTAGCTCGTGTACGCGTGGAACGTCTCCCGGTCCTCGTCGGGGAGTGGGCGGTAGTCGGACATGAGAGAGAAGTCGCTCCCCAGCGTGAAGAACGTTCCCGGAGTGTGACAGGAGGTGTCATGGGGGCCGGAGAACCCGGACCCCCGCCGCGGCCTCACTCCGAGACGAACGTCTCGATGCGGTCCATCGCCTCGCGCAACTCGTCGAGGCCGGTCGCGTAGGAGACGCGCAGGTGGCCCTCACCGCTCTCGCCGAAGGCGCTACCCGGGACCGCAGCGACGCCCTGCTCCTTCAGCAGGGCCTCGGCGAACTCCTCGGACGTGTAGCCGCCGGGCACCTCCGGGAAGACGTAGAACGCCCCGCGAGCCCGGAAGCAGTCGATGCCCATCTCCTCGAAGCGGGAGAGGACGAACCGCCGGCGGCGGTCGTACTGGCTCACCATGTACTCCACCTCGTCGTCACAGCTCCGGAGTGCTTCCAGCGCGGCGTGCTGGGCGGTCGTCGGTGCGGACAGCATGATGTACTGGTGAATCCGGTTCATCGCCGCGATGGCCTCGGGCGGGGCCATCGCGTAGCCGAGCCGGAGCCCGGTCATCGCGTAGGCCTTCGAGAAGCCGTTGAAGACGACGGTGCGCTCGCGCATGCCCTCCAGGGTCGCGATGGAGGTGTGGTCGTTCTCGTACTGGAGGTCGGCGTATATCTCGTCGGAGATGACCGTCAAATCGTGCTCCCGGGCGAAGTCGGCGATTGGTTCGAGGTCGGACTCGGTCATCACGGCCCCGGTCGGGTTGTTCGGGTAGCACAGCATCAGCAGGTCCGCGTCGGCGGCTCCTGCCGACTCCAGCGCCTCGCGGGTCAGCTTGAACTCGTCCTCCTCTTTGGTCTGGATGCGGAGTGGTTCCCCGCCGGCGAAGATGACACCGGGGACGTACGAGATGTACGCCGGTTCGACGACCGCGACCGTGTCACCGGGGTCGACCAGCGCCCGCAGGGCCACGTCGACGCCCTCGCTGACGCCCGTGGTGACGAGAATCTCCTCGTCCGGGTCGTACTGCTGGTCGTACAGGTCGTCGACGTGTCGGGAGATCTCCTCGCGGAGCTCGCGCTTGCCCCGGTTGGCGGTGTAGCTCGTCTTCCCGCGTTCGAGGGCGTCGATGGCCGCGTCGCGGGCCGCCCACGGCGCGGAGAAGTCGGGTTCACCGACACCCAGCGAGATGACGTCGTCGCGCTCCTCGGCGAGTTCGAAGAACTTGCGGATGCCCGACGGCGGGACCGAGGACACCCTGTCTGAGACCTTCATTGTCACGGTGAGACGGAGAGGCGGTCGTCGTCGTCGCCGTCACCGAAGGTGACACCCCGGTCCTTGTACGTCGTCATGACGTAGTGGGTGACCGTCTGGGTGACCTCTGGCACGGGTGCGACCTTCTCCGAGATGAAGATGGAGACGTCGTGCATCGACTCGTCTTCGACCTCCATCAGGAAGTCGTAGTCGCCGCTGACGAGCCGCAGGGTCTTCACCTGCGGGAAGCGCGCGATGCGCTCTGCGATGTCCTGGTAGCTCGTCTCGCGGTCGAGCGTGACGTTGAGTTCGACCGTCGCGCGAACGAGTTCGCGGTCGGTCTCGTCCCAGTCGACGATGGCCTGGTAGCCACGGACGACGCCCTCGTCTTCGAGCGCCGCGACCGCTGCTGCTACCTCCTCCTCGGTCATGTCGGTCATCCGGGCGAGGTCCGCCGTCGTGTGACGAGCGTTCTCCAGCAGCAGTTCGAGCAGGTCGTCCCGTGCGCTCATACTACCCAACACCACGTGGGTGCCTCAAAAGCGTTTCTTCACCGTCGCGCTTCGCCGGTGTGTCGACCCTGTCGGTCAGGCCAAGACGGCCTCAGTAGTTCTTGAACAGGTGTGCTCGCACGTCGTCTTTCGTCTGGACGTACTCGGTCGTCCCGTCGGGCATGTCCACCTCGTACCGGGCGTCCTCCTTGCTCGCCTCGCGCCACTTGTCCTCGTGGGTGTCCATGAGGTTCATCATGGCGTTGAGGCGGTCCTCGCCACTGTCAGGGGTCGAGTCGGTGGTCGCGCCGCCGTCGGCTTCGGCGGTCGCGTCCTCGTCAGAGTCCGCGGCCGAGACCGCTTCGGCGGCCTCCTGCTCCTCGTCGGCGTCTACTTCGTCACTCGACCAGTCGACCGCCTCGGTCTGGGCGGGCGACGCCGCGGCACCGTCGACCTCGAGGTCGATGTCGTCGCCGTCGTAGTGGTCGATGAGGTACTGGAGCGCGTCCTGGGGTCTGACGTGGCCGTACCGAACCTCGGCCTGTATCTCGCTTCGGACCGATTCGAGGAACTCCTGCTGTTCCGGAGAGATGGTGAGTTCGGGCATAGGCGAACCCTCGGGATGGTGGGTAATAAGCGTGGACCTCCAGCGACGGCAGGCCGGGCTCACGCCCCGGGTGGACAGCTCGTCCCGTCGCCGGTGCCGTCGTCGCCGGAGTCGTAGCCCAGCGACGCCGCCACGTCGAGGAGGCCGGCTCCCTGTTCGTCGCTCGTCAGTCCGAGGTCCTCGGCTGTCGCGGCGAGCTCCTCGAGGGCCGCTTCCGGGGAGTACCCGGCGGCAAGGAGCTGTGCGACAGCCCCGGTCACATGGGGCGACGCCATCGACGTGCCGTCGCGGACGCCGTACCCGTCCACGAGGGCCGAGCAGACGCCCTTGCCGGGAGCCGCGATGTCCACCTCCGGACCGGTCGAGGAGAACGAGGCGATCTCGTCGTCGATGTCGGTCGCGGAGACGGCGACGAACTCGTCGTAGGCCGCGGGGTAGCCCACCGAGTCCGGCTGGCCCCGGTTGCCGGCGGCCGCGACGAGGAGAGTCCCTGCGCCACGGGCGTACTGCCCGGCGGCCTGCAGCGCCGGCGACGGCTGTGCCGACCCGAGACTCAGGTTCACCACGTCCCAGCCCTGGTCGGCCGCGTATCGGATAGCCGCGACGATGTCGGAGGTTCGGCAGCCACCACCGGCCCCGCACACCTTCAGCGCGTGCAGGGTCGCGTCCGGGGCGACGCCGACGATACCGCCGTCACCGGCCCGGGCAGCGACGGTGCCCGCGACGTGGGTTCCGTGGCCACCATCGTCCGACCACGGGTGGGTGCAGTCCTCACCCCGGCACTCCGCCCACGCACGGTGGTTCCCATCGTCCGAGGGGTCCGCGAGGTTCGCCTCGATGTCGGGATGGCTCGCGTCGATGCCGCTGTCGATGATACCCACGTGGACCCCCTCACCCTTCGCGCCCTCGTCGTGGGCCACGTCGGCGTCGACGCGGTCGATGCCCCACGGGAGAATCTGGTCGCCAGCCGTGGCGCGGTCGCTGGTGGCGTCGCCGGGTGTCGAGTAGAGCGTCAGCCTGCGGTCGCGCTGGACGAACGCCACGTCCTCGCGGGTGCGCAGTGACTGGCTGCTGGTCTCCGAGTAGGCTCCCACGATGAGCGTCAGCGGGGAGTCCCCACCGAGTTCGATGCGCTCGTGGTGCACGTCCGAGACAGACGCGGCGGCAGTGGCAGCGTCGGCCTCCCGCGCCCCGACGATGTAGCGGTCCATCCGGTCGAGGACGACGGCACCCAGTCCGACGAGGACGCCACCCGTCGCGGCGCTCTTGAGCAGGTCGCGGCGTGACCATCCCTCGGTGTCTCTCTCGTTCATGGTCGTGAAGTGTTCCGGTCGCGTGCTGTTTCGGAGTGGTGTGTCATGTCGGGTAAGCACCTACCGGTCGTCGGGCAGCCGGCCAGACTCGTCGACGGGTCTGGTGAGCCCGTCGCGAAGGTCGTTGCCGAAGTGGGCCCCGAAGGTGCCAGTCGCGAAGCTCAGCCCGGCCGAGATGGCGAGCGCCTGTGGGTTCAGCGTGATGAGGCCGATGATGGCCGCGATGAGGCCGTCGCCGATGACCTTCGCCACCAGACTGACGCCGAAGACCGCGATGACCGCGGCGACCCCGGCCTCCAGCGTCGGCTTCTCGTCGAACGCGAGGCCGACGACGAACGCGCCGAGAAGGGTGCCGACGTACGTGCCGACCAGCGGGACGTACTCCATCCCGGCCACCGCCCCGATGCCGACCGTGACCAGGGCGACGGCGAACCGCTTCGGCGAGAACCACGACGCGCGCACTGTCATACACTAACACGTGTCCCTCGGCACGAAGTATCTTTCTCCTGATATGGTGGTGGACCCGTCGTTTCAGCAACCGGAGGTGCGGGCAGGTGCGAGGCTGTGCGGGACCGTGCGGTGAGTCACCCGCGCCCGACCCCAGCCCTCAGAGCCCGAGGCCGAGATAGAACAGCACGAGTCCGAACAGGAACAGGATGCCTGCGACGAAGTAGGCGGCGAGCCGTTCGACGGTCGTCGCCTCGTCTGGGAGGTCGCCCCGGAGACCATTGACCCTGGGGTTCCTGACCGCGATGGCCGCGACGAGGAAGCAGACCAGACCCGCGCCGAGTGCGGTGGGTGAGAGTGCCATGTGTTCTACCCTCTGTGACCTCGTGCAGAGCGACCGGGCAAAACCCTTTCCCCGGTGTCCCCGAGCGAAAACCACTAACACCGCGCGCGACTACTCCCGCACATGGTTCTGCTCGACTCCGACACCGACATGCAGAAAGGCGACGCCGCACCGGACTTCGAACTCCCCGGCGTCGACGGGAACACCTACTCCCTCGACGATTTCAGCGACTACGAGGGGCTGCTGGTCGTGTTCACCTGCAACCACTGCCCGTACGCGCAGGCCAAGTTCGACCTCCTGAACGAGCTCGCCGACGAGTACGACGACGTGGCCGTCGTCGGCATCAACCCGAACGACGCCGAGGAGTACCCCGACGACTCCTTCGAGGCCATGCAGGAGTGGGCCGAGGACGGGCGCATCCAGTACGACGCCTATCTCCGCGACGAGAGCCAGGAGGTCGCCCGTGCCTACGGTGCGGTCTGCACCCCGGACCCGTTCCTGTTCGAGCGGGATGCCGGCGAGTTCGAACTCGTCTACCAGGGCCGCCTCGACGACGCGATGAACCCCGACGCCGAGCCGACGCGGTTCCACATCCGCGAGGCCATCGACGCATTGCTGGCCGGTGAGGAAGTCGACCTGGAGTGGCAGCCGTCGCAGGGCTGTTCCATCAAGTGGAAGGACGACTAAACCGTCGTACGGGACCCGATTTATACCGCCCTGGTTGAATTTCCAGGTTACCGAGCGGTACTCTCCTCCCCATCACTCACTTACCGGGAAACTACCCGCACATCCCCGGGAAAACGAGATAAACTGGGCTGGCTTAGCTTAATGTATGCGACAATTTGGGGGGTCGCGCACCATAGGCGTACGACGAGTTCTTGGGGGGCTCGCCGAGTTCGGTTCGGTTATCGTAGGGATCCTGCTGTTCCCGCTGTATCTCGCCCGCGCGAGGACATCGAGGCTCGTCCAGGCAGTGATTCTCGTCGGCTTCGGGTCGGTGATTCTCGTGATGGTGCTGTTCCCGCCACTCGCGCTCCTGGCAGCCCTGTTGCTGTTCGTCCTCGGCGGGACGGTCGGCGCGATGACGGTCCAGAAGAAACAGGTCGACCACATCGAACGCACGGAAGAATAGAATCGGAGAGAACGTCGAGTCGCTGTTTTCCGGATTTCGTGGCCTAGCCCTCAGGCTGTCGGGTCGTCGGTCCGGTCCCGCAACTCGGTGCGCCGGATCTTCCCGGTGACGGTCTTCGGGAGCTCCTCGACGAACTCTATCTCGCGCGGGTACTCGTGGGCCGAGAGCTCGTCCTTGACGTGGTTCTGCAGTTCGGTCACGAGGGCATCCGACCCCTCGTACTCGTCGGTGCAGACGACGTACGCCTTCACGATGTTGCCGCGTTCTTCGTGGGGCTTAGGAACCACGGCGGCCTCGGCGACGGCGGGGTGTTCACCCAGCGAGGACTCGACCTCGAACGGACCGATGCGGTAGCCCGAGGAGAGGATGACGTCGTCGGCCCGGCCCTCGAACCAGAAGTAGCCGTCCTCGTCCACGTGTGCGAGGTCGCCCGAGAGGTACCAATCATTGACAAAGCAGTCCTCGGTCTTCTCTGGCTTCTGCCAGTAGCCCGCGAAGAAGCAGGGGTAGTCCCCGCGCTGGGCGATCTCTCCGGTCTCGCCCGGCTCCAGCTCCTCGCCGGTCTCGGGGTCCACGACTGCCGCCTCGATACCGGGGAGGGGCCGGCCCATGCTGCCGGGCTTGACATCCATCGTCGGGTAGTTGTTGATTATCATGTTGCCCGTCTCGGTCTGGCCGTAGGTGTCGTGGACGGTCACGCCGAGGCGGTCCTCTGCCCACTCCACGACGCCGCCCGAGAGCGGTTCACCGATGGAGAGCGCGTGGCGCAGGTCAAGCGATTTCCCGTCGAGGACCTCCTCGTTCGCGCGGAGCATGCGATAGGCGGTCGGGACCGAGAAGAGGACGGAGATGGGGTACTCGTCGAGCAGGTCGGCCCAGGTCTCGGGGTCGAACTCGCCCTCGTAGGTGAACAGGGTCGCCCCCCAGAACCACGCCCCGAGGGTGTTGATGGGGCCGGTGAGCCAGCCGAGGTCGCCCGTCGACCAGTAGCAGTCCTCCGGCTGGAGGTCGACCGCGAATCGCTGGGTGGCCGCGACGCCCGCGACCCAGCGATGCTTGTGCTGGACACCTTTGGCCAACCCGGTCGTCCCGCTGGTGTAGTAGAGCAGCGCGTCGTCTTCGCCGCCGGTCTCGGCAGGCTCGTACTCGCGGCTCGCGTCTTCCACGGCCGCCCGGAAGCTGATGTCGCCCTGGCGGATGCCACGGCCGTCCCGCGAGAGGACGATGACGTGCTCGACGGAAGGAGCGTCTTCGAGCGCCCGGTCGATGGTGTCGCGGTTCTTCGCGGTCGTGACGACCACCTTCGCGTCGCAGTCGTCGAGCCGGTAAGAGATGCCGTCGGGACCGAAGCGCTCGTTCACCGAGCCCCACACTGCGCCGGTCTTGAGTGTCCCGACGAGCGCGACGTAGTGTTCGGGCACTCGCGGCATGTACGAGAAGACGCGGTCACCCTCGTCGACGAGGTCGTCGAGGACGTTCGCGAACCGGTTCGAGCGGTCCCGCAGCTCCCAGAACGGGACCGTCTCCGTCTCGCCGTCGGTCCCCACGTAGTAGAGTGCGACCCGGGAGCGGTCCTCGGCGTGGCGGTCGCACACCTCGTGGCCGATGTTCAGCCGGTCCGGGGCGTCCCAGTCGGCCTCGGCGTAGATATCGTCCCAGGAGAAGTTCTCGCGCAGTGCCTCGTAGTCCGTGAGGTTGTGACCGTGTGCAGGCATGCGTTCTCGAACTTCTCCCGAGAAGGTAATGATAGTTGACCCGGATTATCACGGGTCCGGAACGTCCCCCGCGAACTATGTGCCGACACTGCCAGCCCGCCCTACACCGCGCGCCGGTACTGGACCGGCCACTCCACCGCGTCTTCACGGCCGAGTTCCTCGGCGGCGTGGAGCGTGAAGTAGGGGTCCCGGAGGTGTTCCCGGCCGACGATGGCGAGGTCCGCGCGCCCGTTCCGGATGAGGGCGTCGGCCTGCTGGCCGGTCGTGATGCCACCGACAGCCCCGACGAGTGCCTCGGTCTCCGCGGCGACGCGCTCGGCGAACGGGACCTGGTAGTTCGGGCCGGTGTCGGGCAGCTGCTGGTCCGGGTGTAGCCCACCCGCAGACACGTCGACGAGGTCGACGCCGAGGTCGGTGAGGTCGCCCGCGAGCCGGGCCGTCTGGTCGAGGTCCCACGACTCGCGGTCCGGGAGCCAGTCCGTGGCCGACACGCGCACGAACACCGGCTTCTCGTCGGGCCACACCTGTCGGACCGCCTCGGTGACCTCGCGGACGATCCTCGTTCTCGCCTCGAAGTCGCCGCCGTAGCGGTCCTCGCGCCTGTTGGTCACCGGCGACAGGAACTCGTGGAGCAGGTAGCCGTGAGCCGCGTGGACCTCGGCGACCTCGAAGCCGGCGTCCAGCGCGTAGCTGGCGGCCTGTGCGAAGTCGTCGACGAGTTGTTCGACATCCTCGGTCGACATCGTCTCGACCTGCTTGTCGTCGTCGTAGGGGTACGCCTCGGCCGACGGCGAGGGGGCGACCCAGCCGCCCTCGTCGGGCGAGACAGGTTCGGAGCCGTCCCACGGGGGCGACTTCGTCCCCTTGTGGCCCGCGTGGGCGAGCTGGATGGCCGGGACCGACCCCTGCGTCCGGATGAACTGGGTGACCGGCGCGAGGGCGTCGGCGTGCTCCTGGCTCCAGATACCGAGGTCTCGCGGCGAGATACGGCCCTCGGGGGTGACCGCGGTGGCCTCGGACATGACGAGGCCGGCTCCGCCGACGGCGCGGCTACCGAGGTGTTGCTGGTGCCAGGCCGTCGCCAGCCCGTCGAACTCGCAGGAGTACTGGCACATCGGGGAGACCATCACCCGGTTCGAGAGCGTGGTCTCGCGTATGGTGAGAGAACTGAAGAGGTCGCTCATGGGTCGGGGTTGGCTACCGGGTTTGAAACCCGTGCCGGAGGCTGTCGGCTTTGCCGGTAGCCGTCACCGCCCGCCAGCCCAGAAGGGGTCGTTTATCGCGCTGGCCGAGCAACGCGGCAGTATGAACTGCGAGACCCTCTTCGGCACCGCGAAGCCGGTCATCGGGATGGTCCACCTTCCGCCCCTGCCGGGTGCACCCCGGTTCGAGGGCGACCGCGAGGCCATCCGCGAGCGCATGCTGGCCGACGCCCGGGCACTCGAAGCCGGCGGCGTCGACGGCATCATGGTCGAGAACTTCGGTGACGCCCCGTTCTACCCCGACGACGTGCCCAAACACGTGGTCGCATCCATGACCGCGTTCTGCCAGGACCTCGTCGACAGCGTCGAGGTCCCCGTCGGCGTGAACGTCCTGCGGAACGACGCCGAGGCCGCCCTCTCCATCGCGGCCGCGGTCGATGCGGACTACGTCCGGGTCAACGTCCACGTCGGCGCGACCGTCACCGACCAGGGGCTCCTCCAGGGCCAGGCCCACGAGACGATGCGCCTGCGTGACCGCCTCGACGCCGACGTAGCCGTCCTCGTCGACGTTGGCGTCAAACACGCCGCACCGCTCGGTGACCGGTCGCTGAAGGCCGAACTCGCCGACGCCTGCGAGCGCGGCCTCGCCGACGGCATCATCGTCTCCGGGAGCGGGACCGGGGACCCGACCTCGCACGACGTGCTCGAAGACGCGCGGGTCCTGCTCGACGAGCGATTCCCCCAGACCCCGCTGTTCGTGGGGAGTGGCGTCACCCAGACCAGCGTCGCACAGACGCTCGAACTGGCCGACGGTGTCATCGTCGGGACCGCGCTCAAGACCGAGGGAGAGACCACGAACCCGGTCGACGCCGGGCGCGTCGGCGACCTCGTGGCTGCGGCCGACCGGCGGCGCTAACTGCGCGAGACGGTCTCTCGGTGGAGTCGATATCTCGGTGGAATCGATACCGTCTGTCGAAAAACGGGCACAGCGCCGGCTAGGCGTGTGACCCTGCAGAACGGGGGAACAGCGGCTACTCGACCGTGACGGTCGGTGCCCTCTCGAAGACGAGCTCCAGCACGCCGTTGGTGTACCGGGTACTGGCCGGGCTCGTCTCGACGGTCGTCGGGAGCGACACCGACCACTCCCCTGCGTACGGGTGGCTCACCCGCAACGACGCGGTTCGACCCGTACAGCGGATCGCGATGTCCTCTCGGTCGACCCCGCCTGGGACGTCCGCGACGACGAACACCTCGTCCTGCTCCTGGTATACGCTCCAGAGAATCCTGTCTGATAGCCAACCGCTGCTATCGAAGCGACCCCCCAGTGCGTCGCTGAACAACCTCTCGAACTCTTCGAAGAAGGGATCCATGTCGTCCCTCCCGCCGGTATCCATGCTCCTAGATAGGCCGTGACATGGTATAGCTTGCGCGGTCCGGGGTGACGAAAACAACACTCTGTCACGTCGTCACCACCAGGTAACGATATGTTGGTACCGTAATCACCTGCCCGCAGGGGGGAACCTGGCAGAAACCGCCACTCACGCGCTCCCGTCGGCCCGGGTGTTGATGTTCACGTGATAGTACTGGAGCACGTCGCGCCCGAGCAACACGGGGTGTTCCATGTGGCTGCGGTCCTCGACGCTCGCCTGGACGGTGTGGCGCTCGCCGCCGAGGTCGACGACCACGTCGACCATCGGCCGCACCCGGCCACCTTTCAGGCTGCCGGACTTGATCCTGATGCTGTTCGTGACGGGCCCGGCACCGATGGCGGCCGCCAGCCGCGTGTCGATGCTGGTCCGACCCGCACCGGTGTCGGACTTCGCGAACACCGTCTTGGCCCCGCTGGTCCCGATGACCGTCACCTCCTCGATGTAGCCGACGGTCGCCGGGTCAGCACCGTCGGTGACCGCCAGCGGCGCACACGCCGGGATGGAGTCGTCGAGCCTTGCGGCGAGTTCGGTGACGCGCGCCATGTCGACAGCCCCACCGGCGCGCTCGATGGCGAGTTTCGCGATGTACGGCGCGGGAGAGACCCCGGTCGCCTCGTACAGCCCCTTGAATCCGGCCGTGGGGTTGACTTCGAGGACGCACCACCCGTCGGGTCCCTCGACCACGTCGACGCCCGCGTAGTCCAGCTGGAGCACCTCGGTCGCCCGCAGCGCGAGGTCGGCTACCTCGTCGGTCAGTGCGTCGCCCGCGTCTTCGACTTCGCCGCCCAGTGCGACGTTGGTCCGCCAGTCCCCCGGCGGCGCGTACCGGAACATCGAGCCGATGACCTCGTTGCCGACCACGTACACCCGCATGTCACGGTGGCGGTCCCCCTCGGTCTCGACGTACTCCTGGAGGAACGCCTGTTTCATCCCGACGCTCGGCGTCTTCTGTTCGTCCGTCTCGACCAGCCAGGTTCCGGCCCCGTTCGTGCCGATGGCCGTCTTGTACACGGCTTTCTCGCCGAACGTCTGGAGTTCCTCGTTGAACTGGTGATAATCGAGCGCCAGTACGGCGTCGGGCACCGGGATATCGTTCTCGACGAGGGCGATGGCGGTCGCGTACTTGTCGAGCGCGGTCAGCACGTGTTCGGGGTGGTTCAGCGTCGGTCGGAGGGCCGCGAACCGGTTCGCGAGACACAGCTCTTCGAGTGGTGCGTCCGCCTTCGAGAGCAACAATCGGTTCACCACGACGTCGACCGGCGGGTCGAGTTCGACCTCGCCGTCGCGTATCCGGATGGTCGTGTTCTCCTCGCGCAGCCACTCGGCGTGCGCGCCGAGCGCCACGAGGGCGTTGCAGATGGCTTTCGTCTCCTTGCTGCTGTGCAGACTGAGGACGCCGACAGCAGGAGCCCGGGGACCCGTCTTCATGAGACAAGTACGCCGGGCGAATATATCAGTACGCCGCGTCTCAGTCGTCTGCAGTGACAGGTTCTTCGTGGGCGATCTCGGTTCCCAGTACGTCGAGGAACTGTGCGAGCCATTCGGGGTGGTCGGGCCACGCCTGTGCGGTCACGAGGTTCCCGTCGGTCGTGACGCTGTCGTGCCATTCACCACCAGCCGCCTCCACGTCGTACTTCAGTGCGGGATAGGCGGTGCAGCCGTACCCGTCGATGACCCCCGCGGCCGCCAGAATCTGCGCGCCGTGGCAGATACACGCGACCGGCTTGTCGGCCTCGAAGAAGTGTTGCACCGCCGAGATGACCTCGTCGTAGTTGCGGAGGTACTCGGGGGCGCGGCCGCCGGGGACGACCAGCGCATCGTAGTCCGCGGGGTCGATGTCGGCGAACGTCGCGTTCAGGGCGAAGTCGTGTCCGCGTGTCTCCAGGTACGTCTGGTCCCCCCGGAAGTCGTGGACGGCGGTCTTGACCGTCTCGCCTGTCTCCTTCTCCGGACAGACCGCGTGGACCTCGTGGCCCACCGCCTGGAGCGCCTGGAACGGCACCATTATCTCGTAGTCTTCGACGAAGTCACCGGCCAGCAGCAGGATTTTCTTTTCGCTCATTGGGAGTAACACCCACGTGATAGTTCGGCCGAGGAGGGCTTAATGGTTGGTACCACTTCCCAATGGGGGTCGAAAAAAGAACGCGGTCGGTCGGCTCTCAGTCCTCGACGACGGTCGTCTCGCTGTCGAGCGGGCCGTCGTCGACAGCGTCGGGACCGGCGTGAACCGGAACCAGCGTCGAGATGCGGGCGTTCTCCTTGACGTTCAGGCCAGCGCCGCCGACCGAGAGCGGCATCAGGGGAAGGTGATCGCCGACCGTGACGGTGGGGTGAGACGCCCCCCGCGCCATGAGCTTGTTGCGGGGCTGGAGGAGCAGGCGTGCCGCACCCTCGCCGACCATGAACTCGTTGTACTGGACGACGTACTGGCCCGCGTCGAGTTCCCACCACTGGTACTCGTCGCCCGGGTTCCGGGTCGTCAGCTCGTGTGGCTCGAACTCGGCCTCCTGCAGTTCGTCCTCGCCGAAGTCGATGCGACCGGGACCGACGACCTCGTGGATGGCACTCACCGTCAGGTCGATACCGTGGTCACGAACCTGCGTCTCGGGGTGGACGAGTCCGTCCACACGCTCGACGATGTCCTGTGGCATACCGCCGACTTGGAGGCCCACTCAAAAAAAGGCGACGTGGCACAACGGTTTTCCCACGGGGTTCCGATTGCTTCGGCGTGAAACGTCGTCTCGGTTACACGGTGCTCGCCATCGCCGCGCTTTCGTTCGTCAGCGTGACGTTCTTCGACCCGCTCTGGAATCTGGTCGTGGGCGGGCAGGGAAGCGTTCTGGGTGTCGAACCAGCGGCCCTGAAGCCGTGGGTCCGGAAGGGGCTGCTCTCGGTCACCATCGCCGGTGCAGCGTACGGTATCTACCTGCTCGCGAGCATCGGCCTCGCCCGCATCGTCCGCGACAAACGCCGCCGCCACGACGTTCGGAACGTGCTCCGGCTCGCGTTCATCGTCGCGGCCGCCATCGCCGTCGCGGGCGTGTTCACCGGCCAGTGGGTGGGAGTGCTGTTCTCGCTGGGTATCGTCGGCTTCGCCATCACCTTCGCCCTCCAGCAACCGCTCTCCTCGCTCCTGGGCTGGGTGTATATCATGGCCAAACGGCCGTACCAGGTCGGCGACCGCATCCGTATCGAGGACGCTCGCGGGGACGTCATCGATGTGGACTTCCTCGTCACGACGCTCTGGGAGGTCGACGGCGACCTCGTCTCCTCGCACCAGCCCTCCGGGCGGGCCGTCACCGTCCCGAACAGCATGGTGCTCTCCGCGCAGGTGTTCAACTACGCCATCGACGACTTCCCGTTCGTCTGGAACGAACTGGAGGTCCAGGTGTCCTACGAGACCGACCTCGACTTCGCGAAGGAGACCATGCGCGAGGTCGCCGACGAGTACCTCGGCGACGAGATGGCCGCCCGGACCGAACGCTACCGGCGCAAGCTCGACGAGACCCCGGTCGAACTGGACGTCAGCGACCGCCCGACGGTGAACGTCCGGATGGAGCAGACGTGGGTCGTCCTCCGGCTCCGGTACCTCGTCCACCCCAAGCGGATGCAGGCGACCCGGAACGAGCTCTACGACGAGATCGTCACCCGGTTCCACGCCGAGCCCGAGAAGGTCGGCTACCCGGTCGGCCGGTTCCGGTAGGGTCGCCGCGCAGTTTTAACAGGCTCTCGACCGCACGTCCGGTATGGACATCCCTGCCGACGATATCGCCCGATTCGTCGCCGCCACCGCGCCGGAACCGGACGACCTCGCCCGCGAGATGGACGAGTACGCCCGATCCCACGACTTCCCGCACGTCGGCCCCGAGGTCGGCGGCCTCCTGCGGATGCTCGCCCGGATGGTCGACGCCGAGCGCGTCTTCGAGTTCGGCTCCGGCTTCGGCTACTCGGCGTACTGGTGGGCACAGGCGCTCCCCGGGGACGGGCAGGTCGTCCTCACGGAGTTCGACGCGGACGAACTCGACCAGGCGCGCGAGTTTCTCTCGCGCGGGGGCGTCGACCACCTCGCCAGCTACGAACACGGCGACGCCCTCGACGCCATCGAGGAGTACGACGGCCCCTTCGACTGCGTCCTCATCGACCACCAGAAACACCGGTACAAAGAGGCGTTCGAGGCCGTGAAACCCAAGCTCGCGCCCGGGGCCGTCGTCGTCGCGGACAACGCGATGACCGCCGGCCCCATCGAGTTCGACAAGCTGCTCGAACTGGTCGAGGGCGACGACCCCGGCGAGGTCAACGAGCACACGCAGGGCATCTACGACTACCTGGAGGCGGTCAGAAACGATGCGGCGTTCGAGACGGTCGTGTTGCCGGTCGGGGAGGGCATCGCGGTGAGCTACCGGCGGGAGTAAGAAACGACCTGTAGACGCGGGGCTTACTGTTCGAACCCGTCTTCGAACCTGAAGGTCCCGTTGCGCTGGACGACCTCGCCGTCGACCTCGATGAACGAGTCCTCGCTCATATCGACGATCATGTCGGTGTGGACGACGGACTGGTTCTGCTCGTTGTCCTCGCCGACGTTCTCCTCGTAGGCGCGCCCGATGGCCATGTGGACGGTGTCGCCCATCTTCTCGTCGAACAGCATGTTGTACGTGAACCGGTCGATGTCGCGGTTCATCCCGATGCCGAGCTCGCCGAGGCGCTTCGAGCCCTCGTCGGTGTTGAGCTGTGCCGTCAGGACCTCCTCGTTCTTCTCTGCGGAGTGGTCGACGACTTCGCCCTCTTCGAACTTCAGCCAGACACCAGTGACCTCGCGGCCCTGGGCCATCAGTGGCTTGTCGAACAGCACCTCGCCCTCGACCGAATCGGGGACCGGTGCGGTGAACACCTCGCCACCGGGCAGGTTGTGCTCGGCGGTGTCGTTGATGGCGATGTTCCCGGAGATGGACATGGTGATGTCGGTCGTCTCGCCGGAGACGATGCGGACCTCGTCAGCGGGGTCGAGGATCTCGACCATGTTCTCCTGGAATTCGCGCTGTTCGTCCCAGTCCTTGTTGATGGCTCCCCAGACGAACTCCTCGTAGGCGGGCGTACTCATCTCGGCCTTCTGGGCGTCACCGGCGCAGGGGTACTGCGTGACACACCACTTCGAGTCCATGTAGGCCTCCTGGATGGGCTTGAAGTGCTTGGCGCGAGCCTGGTTCTTCTCCGGCGGCACGTCACTCGTCTCGAACATGTTCTCCGAGCCCTTCACCGAGATGAACGCGTCCGTGTTCTCCGCCATCGCCTTGATGTGGGCGGGCGTCTCGAAGTCCTCGGGGTCCATGGCGAGCATGTACGCCCGGTTCACGCGGGGGAGCCCCACGTTCGTCGTCGGGTGGGCCCCCTTCTCACCGAGCTGCTCAGCGATGGCAACGGCGAGGTCCTCTGCTTCTGCCGGCGCGCTGATGGCGACGCAGTCCCCCTTCTGGATGTCGGTACACTGTTCGACCAGGATTCGTGCGTGCTCGCGCACTCGTTCGTCCATAGCCATGGATACGACAACAGCCCAATATTCGTTTCGAAACAGTGGCGAAATTTACCGGACTCACTCGCGCCGACTGCCGGGCTGTGGGTCGACGTGTGGTTTGGCCATGAGGTCGTCGAACGGTTTGTCGTCGAGCCACTCCAGCAGGAAGGCGAGTTGCTCGCTCGCGGCGTCGAGCAGTTTCGCCCCCTTCTCGGCGCTGGCTTCGGTCTGGTCGCCGAAGACCCCGTTGGGCGAGTTGTCGATGGCGTCGTAGTAGTTCCGCGCGCCGTGGATCGTCGGGTTCCCGTCTTCGAGGTTCACGCGGCCGCCATCCCTGGCCGCTTCGAGTTTGTCCGTCTTCACGTTCTCGGGGTCGATGTGGAGCAGCATCGAGGTCTCCTTCGGCCCGCCGTGGGGGCCCTTGTTCGGGAAGAACTCGTCGATGAGGTCCGGGATGGACTCGTCCCACATCCACTCGACGGCGTAGGCGGCGCGGTCCTCGCGGAGCCGACGACCGACCTCGCGCAGGTGTTGCATGTTCCCGCCGTGGGCGTTGACGTAGACGATGCGGTCGATACCGTGGCGGGTGAGGTTCCGCGAGAAGCTCTCGACGTAGTCACGGAACGCGGGCGGGTCGACCGACATCGTCCCGTGGAACTGCATGTGGTGGGTGCTCACGCCGATATCGACGGTGGGCGTACAGAGGAAGCCCGTCCTATCGGCGGCCTCGCGGGCGAGCGCTTCTGCAATCTTGTGGTCGGTACTCAACGGGAGGTGTGGGCCGTGCTGTTCGGTCGAACCGAGCGGGACGATGGCCACCGACTCCTCCGCGACGTAGTCACCGAGGTCCGGCCACGTCTGGTCTGCGAGGTACATGCGCGGACCTGCGGGACCCGGCGACGTAACGGTTCGGACACCGGTCGACTGGACGGGAGCGCACTCAGAGCGTGTCGACGTACTGGTCCCGTTTCCAGAGGTAGAGCGCCGTCACGAGGATGTTGAGGTACGGCACCACGACGAGGAAGAACGCCTTCGAGGGCAGCCACCCCGACGTCTGGTGGACGAACTTGCGGTCCAGGTAGAGCGCGAGGGGCGCGAGCGTCGGCGTGAGCGCAGCCGCGACCTCGAACACGCCGTAGGCGTCCCCGGTCCAGGGCAGGAATCCCTGTGCGAGCAGGTCCGGCTGCTGCGAGACACCCACGAACGCCCCCAGCAGGGTGAGCCCCGCGGGGAGCAGGACGCCGAGCCACCAGTTCTCGTTGGGTGGCTCCGGGTCGAAGGGTCGTGCCCCCGGCTCGACCGTCTTCCCACGCGTCTTCGGTTCCGCGAACTTGCCGCCCCAGCCTCCTTCGGGGGGCTCCCGGCCGATGTCCTCAATCCAGTGGGCGGAACGCTGGGTTCGCCGACGCCGACGCGTGGCTTCGGGAGCGGCCGAGACCTCGTGGTCGGCCCCGGGAGCACGTGGTGGGTCGTCCCCGGGTCGCCCGGGACGCCGGTGTTCGACGGTCCTGTCTCGTGCTCGTTCGCGCTCGTACTGGACCTCGCCCTTGCCCGCGTCGGTCGTGGTTCGGGTCGGGTCGGCACGCGAGTCGGCGTGAGGCCAGCTCTCGGTCGATGCCTCCGCATCCGGTCGAGAACCGTCTCGAACGCCGGCTCCGGGGACGCTGATATCCGGGTCACCTGTCGTCCCCGCCGGTCCGGACGCGTCGGGCTGGGTGGCACCACAGTTCGTACACCGGACGGCCTGCGCGACCAGCACCGCCTCGCAGGCCGGACAGCGTTTCTGCCAGTCCGGGAGATCGTCGTCGCTGGGCGGTGCCGGGTCGGCGGGGGCCGCGGGCGCGGTGGGGTTGGCGGCGTCGGTGTCTCCTTGTCGTACAGACTGGTCGGACTCGGAGCCCAGCCCCCATTGCCACTCGCTGGCGGCCTCGTCGCTATCCGCACCCCCGAGTGCGGCTCCACAGGTCGTACAGAAGTTGTCGTCACGACCGACCGTCGCTCCACAGTCGTCACAGGTCGGTGAACCGGCCGAATTGTGCCCACCCTCCGGTACCATCTATTTTCGACACGTAAGCACGCCGGGATAAAATACCTTCGTCCGGCAGGCTGCCAACCGGGTGATGTTGCCTGTGAGCAAATATCATTATCATTCCCTCCAAAGTGTGGGGTATGCCTGGCGCAACAGCCCAGACGCTTCGACCGTTCCTGTGGCGTGCAGAACAACTGTTCTCGGACCGGGAGATCGTCTCCAGAACCCACGAGGGAATCGTCCGGTACGACTACGAGGAGTACGCCGACCGTGTCGCACAGCTTGCCAGCGCTCTCGACGAGGTCGGGGTCGAGGAGGGCGACCGCGTCGGCACCTTCTGCTGGAACCATCACCGGCACTTCGAGACGTACTTCGGGATTCCGAACATGGGTGCGCAACTGCACACCATCAACCCGCTCCTCCCCGACCATCACATCGAGTACATCGTCGAGAACGCCGACGACCGGGTCCTCTTCGTCGACCAGTCGCTCCTCCCCAAACTCGAGGGACCGGCACAGTCCGACGCCTTCGACGGCGTGAAACAGTTCGTGGTCATGGGCAGTGAGGTACCGGAGACCTCGCTGGATCCCGTCGTAGACTACGAATCGTTCATCGAGGACCATTCCACGGAGTACGACTGGCCCGACGTGGACGAGGAGGCTCCCGCCGGGATGTGCTACACCTCCGGGACGACGGGTGACCCGAAGGGCGTCGAGTACACCCAGCAGATGCTGTGGGCGCACACGATGGCGACGCTTCCCGAGTCCGGCATCGGTATCGGCTCGGACGAGGTCGTCATGCCGGTCGTTCCGATGTTCCACGTCAACGCCTGGGGCATGCCGTTCTCGACCACCGCGGCAGGTGCGAAACACGTCTATCCGGGCCCGTCCCCGGAGCCCGCCGACCTCGCGAACCTCATCGCCGAAGAGGGCGTGACCCTCACCGCAGGCGTCCCGACGGTCTGGCTGGGTCTCCTGGAGTACGCCAAGGAGAACGAGGTCGACCTCTCCTCGCTCGAACGCATCATCATCGGCGGCTCCGCGGCACCGAAGTCGCTCATCAAGACGTTCGACCAGCAGTACGACGTCGAGGTCGTCCACGCCTGGGGGATGACCGAGATGGCACCCATCGGCACCGTCGCCCACCTCAAACCCGAGATGCAGGACTGGCCCGCGGAGAAGCGCTACGAGAAGCAGGCCAAGCAGGGGCTGCTGGTCCCTGGCCTCGAGATGAAGGTCATCGACGAGAACGGCGAGGAGGTCCCACACAACGGCGAGGACTTCGGTGAACTCTGGGTCCGTGGGCCGTGGGTGACGACCGAGTACTTCGAGCGCCCCGAGGCCAACGAGGAGGACTTCGTCGAGGACGACGACGGCACGTGGCTGAAGACCGGAGACGTGGTGAACGTCGACGAGGACGGCTACGTCCAGATCGTCGACCGCGCCAAGGACGTCATCAAGTCCGGTGGCGAGTGGATCTCCAGCGTCGAGCTCGAGAACGCGCTGATGGCCAACGACGACGTGGCCGAGGCGACCGTCATCGGCATCCCGCACGAGCGCTGGCAGGAGCGGCCCGTCGCCTTCGTCGTCCCCGCCGGTGGAGCCGACACGGAGACGCTCCGGGAAGACCTGCTCGACGCCATCAAGTCCGAGTACCCCAAGTGGTGGGTGCCCGACGACGTGGTCTACATCGAGGAGGTGCCGAAGACCGCGACCGGGAAGTTCAACAAGAAGGTCCTGCGCGACCAGTACGGCGAGGACACCGACCTCGTGGAGGGGAAGGCTCCCGAGGAGGCCGCGCCCGAAGGCGACGACGACTGACTCCGGGAACTCGAATTTTTTGCGGCTGGTGGGATTGCAGCAACTGAAAGCTACTTGTCGTGTCCGGCCCTGGCCGACGTATGCGCCGGCGCGCCATTCTGGGAGCCCTCGCCACGAGCGTGCTGGCCGGCTGTAACGGGTTCGGTACCGATAGCAGCCAGACCCGGGAACCGTTCGACGTCGCGCCCCGGAGTCGGACCGAGACGAGCGACCAGGGTCCGCAGAGCCCAGCAGCACTGGCGCGCGAACAGCCGACGACACGCAAGGATTTCGGTGCCCTCCGGAGTCTGGTCGCGCTCGAACCGGAGAGCGACGACCGACTCTCGCTGACCGTCGGGTTCACGGGGCAGTCGTCGGCCGCATCGCCGGTTCGGCTGTGGGTCGGTCTCACGAACGAGGGGTCGTCCTCTCGCGGGTTGCGAGTCGGCGACCAGCCACCCATCAGTTCGCTCGAGGGTGTCGACCCGGACACCGGCGCGCGACTCGCCCTTCGTCCGGTTCCGCACGGGGACCCGACGGAGTACGCCGTACTCGACGGTACCTGCTGGCGGACGACCGACGACTTCGACCGACCGACCGCCCAGCAAGGAGCCACACGGGACCTCGGACCCGGCGACACGCTCGGGCAGGAGTACGCACTCGTCACCCCGGCCGAGCAGCCCGGCTGTCTCGTTCCGGGCCAGTACCGGTTCGTGGTCGACGACTTCGGAGCGTTCACCGTCTCGGTGTTCGACACGGTAGAGGCGTTCGAGGTCATCGAGTCACGGTTCGCTGGGCGGGTGGTCCCGGACCTGCCACTGATCCCCGCCACGAGCTGGTACCACGAGACACGGGCAGGCGACGGGGTGTACACACGACCGAGCGCCGAACTGGTCCAGCTTGCCGACGGGACGCTCTCCCTCGAGTTCGTCAACTACGCGGCCAGGGCGTTCACCATCCACACCGACGGCTGGCGTCTGTACAAACTCCACGATGGGACCTGGCGATTCGTCGCGCCGCGGGAGCTCCCGGAGGCCGTCCGCTCCGTCCGACCTGGCGAGTCACACGTGATTCAGGGGCGACTGACAGCCAGCCCCGCCGCAGTCGACGAGACCAGCACCGAGGGGGCCGAGACGTTCGCTGCTGGGGGGCTCGGCCCGGGGGTCTACGCGGTCGAACACGGTCGCGTCGACGGTGTCGACGGGGAGGAATCGGGGAGACTCACGTCGATGGCCGCACTCGTGGAACTCGTCGGTGAGCCTGCACCACTCGTGCCGACCGCGGCTGCCACCGCGACTGGCGGCGAGGGCGACGAACTGACCGTCCGGCAGGAGGGTGCGCCGGATGAACGGCTCGTGCTGACACGGCTCGACGGCACAGAGACCGAAGCGGTCCTCCTCCGCGAGCAGGCGATGCAGGTGCCGACCCTCCGTGACACACTTTCGTTCATCCACGACGACGAGACGGTTTCCAGGGTCGTGCTCACGACATCCTCGACGCAAGTCGAGTGGACAGGGCGGTGGCTCGCACTGTTCGGCCTGCTCGGGCAGGAACCCAGTGCGCGGTTCACCTACGAGGGACAGCCGTACGAGTTCGAGCGCGACCTGTGACCGCGACCCGAAGAACGATTTCCTCTGCGCCCAATGCACGTCTATCGTGCGACGACGGAGCCTGCTCGCGAGCGTCACTGGCTGCCTGACGGCCCTCGCCGGGTGTAACGGACTCGGGGATGGTTCGAGCGCCGGGACAGGGACGCGTGAACCGTTCTCGGTGCCGACGACCCGGAGTGGCACCACCGAATCGGACGCCTCGGGGCTCCGTTCGCGGGCGGTCTCCACCCTCGGTGACACGCCCGTCGAACTCGCGGTTGCAGACGTCGGAACGGCGGCGGACCGGCTCGGGTACCGCGTCGGCTTCACCGAGGACGGGACACCGAAGCACCCGCCTAGACTGTCGATAGCGGCGACGAACACGGGCGAGACCCCCGCCACGTTCCAGTTCGACGGCGTCGAGCCCTTCGGGTCCTACGTCGGCACGTACGAGGCGCGGACGACCGGTCCAGACGCGGCTCGGAACGCGAGCGAGCCGCCGCGACTGCTGCTCGTGCCGACGAACGACGAGCGATTCGACGTGGCGTGGTCGTGGGAGACCGAAGGCTGCTGGCGGTTCCCGAAGGCCTTCCGACCCCCGGACATAACCGAGTCGGTCGACCTGGACCCGGGTGAGGAGGTGGAACGGGAGTACGACATCGTCACCCCGGACGATGGCGACTGCCTGCTCCCAGGTGTGTACCGCTTTCGCGACGACCGTGGCACCACGTTCACCGTCTCTGTCTGGGAGTCGACCCGGAAGCCAGCGTCACGGTTCAGCGGCGAGACCGTCCCGGACCTCCCGGCCTGTGCGACCCGGTGGTTCCACGAGACCGACGGCGAGATATTCCTCGAACCGACCAGCGAGTCGGTCACGACCCCCGTCCCGGTCCGGTTCACGCTGCACGACCTGAGCGACCAGCGCGTCGTCCCGACGGCGGTCCGGGTGTTCAAACTGCGCGACGGCGAGTGGCGCTCACTGCTGCCGACGCCAGCCGGCGAGCTCCCGGCCGCGCTGTTCCCGGGAGAGACCGAAACGCGGACGCTCCGGGTCGGCAGCGAACCCCGGTCCATCGTCGACCGGTCGGCCCTGCCCGGGCTCCGGTCCGGTCGGTACGCGGTCTTCTTCGGGGCGTTCCGCGACCTGGAGACGGTGAACTGCGTCGCGGCCCTGTTCGACGTGACCGCGGGGTCTCGCGTGCGGCTTTCGCCCTCCCCGTTCGTCGGCACGCCGTCCCGGGACCCGGAGACCGGGACGCTCGTGGTTGCGGCGACACCGGCGGGCAGTGAGTCACTCCCCGAAAACGACCGCGCCACGGTCGAACTGTCCCGGGCACCCGGGCGCGACCCGCAGGTGACGTTCGTCCTCGAACAGGTGTTCCAGCGCCAGGCACTCCGGGACACGCTGGCGTTCCTCCACGGGGACGAGACCGTCGACAGCGTCAGGCTCACCACGACGGCCGACGCGGTGGCGCAGGTCCTCGGGCCCGCCCTGGGCCCGACCGACGATGCGGCCACCGACGATGCCACCGACGACGATGCCAGTGGAGACGGTGACAGTGGGGACGATGCCACCGACGACGAGACCGTGCCGAACACGGAACGGACGTTCACCTTCCAGTTCGACGGCACGGTCTACCGGGCGACCGCCCCGGTACCGGAGTGAGAACGGGCCCTCAACCGGCGGCCGCCGAGGCGTAGTCGACACCCGCCTCCCGAAGACAGTAGTCTACGCGCAGCGAAGGATGGACGAACCGTGAAGCGACGCTCCCTCCTCGCCGGGCTCACCGGCGGTCTCTCGGCGCTCGCTGGCTGCAACGGGCTCGGCGACGTGGCCGGGCGACAGACCCGTGAGCCGTTCCAGGTCGACGGGACGGCGACCCAGCGCCCCGCGCCGACGTTCGCGTCAGCCCCGCCGACCGACCCGACGAGGACTGCGGTCTCGCATCTGGGGGAGCACCACCGTCGGCTGGCGGTCGTCGATGTGGACGGCGGGCCGGACAGCCTCGACGTGCGCGTCGGGTTCACGGCCGACGGCTCGACGAACACGCCGCCACGGCTGTGGATCGGCGCGACCAACACGTTCCCGAGCGCGGGCGAGTTCTCCTTCCCCGGGGTCGTCCCGTTCGGGGGGCTGGTCGGGCGGACCGCGGGTGACGACCTCTCCGATGCAGACACCATGGTCGAGCGACCGCAACTGGTGCTGGTCCCCGTGATGGACGAACGGTTCTCGTCGGTTCGCCCGACGGAGCCGTCGGAGGGGTGCTGGAGCGCCGCAAACTCGATTCCGGTCGACGTCGAGGGAACCACCGTGACCATCGAGAGCGACGAGACCGTCGGCAGGGAGTATCTGGTCCTGACAGACCCGGGCAGCGACACCTGCCTTCAGCGCGGTGTCTATCGCTTCGAGTCGGCGGTCCCGAACCTCACTTTCGGGCTGTCCGTGTGGGACCCGACGGCGGTCCGGGCGGCGGAGTCCGTCTTCGCAGGCGACGAGGACCCGTTCGCGGGCGGGCCCGTCCCGAGCCTACCGGACTGTTCGCCCGAGTGGTTCCACAATGCCCGAGACACCGGGATGACCGCGTACCTGACGCCGTCCCAGGAACGGGTGCGGCTGCCCGGGTCGATATCGGTGACGCTCTCGAACTACGGCTCGTACCCGGTCGCGCCGACGCGGGTCCAGCTCTACCGCTGGCACGTCGGCCGCTGGGTTCCACTCCGGCCACCCGCCCGGATTCAGCGAAGCTACCCCGCACTCGGTCCCGGCCAGACCGTGACGCGCTCGCTCGCACTCGGGCAGGAGGCGGAGGATATCGACGAGGCGGCCCGAACGGTCGCGATTCCGGGGCTCAGGACGGGGCGCTACGCGGTTCGGTTCGGCTCGGTCGACCACGAGGTTCGGTCGTCGTGTGTCGCGGCCCTGCTGGAACTGTCGGGCGAGACGGTCTCGCTCGCACCGACGAGCCACGTCGAAGCGACCGAACAGCACGACGAGACGGTCGTCGTCAGGTCCACGCGCCGCCAGCGCGGCGACCCGTTCCTCGAATGTATCCGGGTCGACGACGCGGCCGAGACGCTCCTGTTCGAACAGGTGATGCAGCTCGACGGGCTCCGGAACACGCTCTCGTACCTGCGCGGAGACGACTCGGTGGCTGCAGTCTACCTCCACACGTCACCCCGGGTCATCGGGCGCGCACTCGGGGCGGTCGGCCTCGAACAGGTCCGCACTCGACGGTTCGTCTTCGAGGGGCAGGCGTACCAGGTGCGCCGAACCCGACGTGGCCTCTGAGGCCCGGAGATGGGGCAGCAGAATCGGACGCGGGAAGCGCGAGGAAGCGGCGACACATTCACCGTGCCAAACGCTATATAGGCCCACGGTCCGAACCCCGGCCTATGGAACTTCTCGAGGACTCCATCGTCCCGGAGGAAGCCCTGGATATCAAAGCAGAAGCCCGCGAGTTCGCGGCAGAGCACATCGAACCCAACGCCCAGGAGTACTACAGCTCCGGCGACTACCCGACCGACATCCTGGAAGCCGGGCAGGAGGTGGGCCTCGTCGCACAGGACATTCCCGAGGAGTACGGCGGTCGCGGCCTCTCGCTCCCGGAGATACTGGCCATCACGGAGGAGTTCTACCGCGCCGACGCCGGCATCGCGCTCACCCTCCAGCTCGCCAGCTTCGGCTGCGAGATAACGTACGAGTACGGAAACGAGGAGCAGAAGGAGAAGTACCTCCGACCGGTCGCGGAGGGCGAGCAGCTCTCCGGGCTGGCGGTCTCGGAACCCGAGACGGGGAGCGACCTCGCCGGCATGCAAACAACCGCCGAGAAGGACGGCGACGAGTACGTCCTCAACGGCGAGAAGTACTGGATCGGCAACGGCGTCGAGGCCGACTGGGTGACCGTCTACGCGAGAACGGGCGACAACCCGGACAACCGGTACGGGAACCACTCGATGTTCATCGTTCCGACCGACACCGAGGGGTACGAGGCCGAGCACATCCCCGAGAAGATGGGCTTCCGGGCGTCGAAGCAGGCCCACATCACCTTCGACGACTGCCGCATCCCCGAGGAGAACATCATCGGCTACGAGGGCAACGGCTTCATGATGCTCGCGGAGTTCTTCAACCACGGTCGCGTCGTGGTCGCCGGCCACGGCCTCGGTCTGGCTGCCGCCGCCATCGAGGAGGCCTGGGACTTCGTCCACGACCGCGAGGAGTTCGGCCGCAAGGTCAGCGACTTCCAGTCGGTCCAGCACGACCTCGCCGACATGCTCATCGAGTTCGAGTCTGCCCGGTCGCTCACCTGGCGGGCCTGCGAGAAGGTCGCGTCGGGACAGAACGCCGGCTACTGGGCGGCCATGGCCAAGACGAAGGCCACCGAGACTGCCACCCACAACGCCGAGAAGGGCATGCAACTCCACGGCGGTCGGTCCGTGCTCGACGAGCGCCGCATCGCCCGGGTCTACCGCGACGTGCGCATCCCGGTCATCTACGAGGGCGCGAACGCCATCCAGCGCAACCTCGTCTACCGGCAAGCCTGAGCCGCGAACGTTCAAATGTCGCTGGCGACAGACCGACCCACACCCACGGTGTGTGGCTAGGTAACCACAAGCGTCTTTATCGGAACCGGCGAACAGCATCGATAACAGACTCGATGTTCGCGTGGGGCCGGGCTGAACTGTCGTTGGTCGACACCGAGGTGTACCTCTCCGAATGAGCGCCACCAGCACCGTACTCGTCATCAGCAACGACGCCGAGCTACGCGAACGGCTGGCGGCACCCCTGGAGTGGTCCTACCCGAACGTCGACGTGCTGACCGCGGCGGGGTTCGACGGTATCATCGACCATCTCGACGACGGCTCCCTCGACTGCATCGTCGCCGACGATGCGACCGCCCTCGACTCCCCGGCCATCTTCCAGGCGACCCGCGAGCGCCATCCCGACCTCCCGCTGCTCGTCCTCTCGGAGTACAACGCCGAGCGGGGCGACGGTGTCGCCGTCATGGAGGTCGTCGACTTCCTCGACTCCATCGGGACGCCGGGCTCGGACGACGCGTTCGCCGGCTGGGTCGCGAACTCCGTCGTCAGGAACCACGGCACCGCCGCTCCACCGGGTGGCAACCGCCCCGAAGACGTCGTCCGCGACGTGAAACGCTCGCTCGTCGACGCGTCCTCCCCGATGGACATCGAGGAGGCCGTCTGCGACCAGCTCACCCTGGGCGGGCGCTACAAGTTCGCCTGGGTCGGCGAGTACGACCGGGGCGAGCGCCAGGTCGTGCCGTGGGTCGCCGCGAGCGAGACCGGCGACTGGCCCATCAGCATGACCTTCCCGGTCGGGCGGTCGGGTCGCCAGTCGGTCATCGACCGGGCGCTGCGCAGTCGCGAGGTCCAGATAATCAACGACATCGAGGCCCACGAGGCGGCCGTCCCGTGGCGGGCGACCGCGACCGAGCGCGACTGCAACGCGGTCGCCATCGCCCCCCTCGCATACGAGGACGAGCTGTACGGCATCCTCGGGGTCTACTCGAACGACGACGAGGGGTTCGACGAGATGGAGACGAGCGCGGTCAGGGAGATCGCCAGCAGCGTCTCGCACGTCCTCGACACCATCGCCATCCGCGGGCGCATCGACCAGCAAGAGCGCGTCCTGCGTCGCTACGAGCGCCTCGTCGAGACGGTCGGCGACGGCATGTACGTCCTCGACTCCGACGGCCACTTCATGACCGTCAACAACGCGATGATGTCGATGACGGGCTACTCCCGCGAGGGCCTGCTCGGGGAACACATCTCCATCATCCTCGACGACGAGTCGATCTCGGCGGGCCGTGACATCATCCGACGGATGGTCCGTGACCGACGCATGGAAGGCGAGACCCAGGAGGTCGTCGTCGAGACCAAGGACGGCAGGACGTTCCCGGGCGAGGTCCAGATCGCGCTCCTCCCGTTCGAGGACGAGCAGTTCCGCGGGACCGTCGGCGTCGTCCGTGACGTCACCGAACGGAAGAAGCGCGAACAGGAGCTCCAGCGACAGAACGAACGTCTCGACGCGTTCGCCAGCATCGTGAGCCACGACCTTCGCAACCCGCTCGGGGTCTCACAGGGCTACCTCGACCTGGTCAAAGAGCAGACCGACGATTCGGTCGCGACGTACATCCAGCACGTCGAGGACGGCCTCGACCGCATGGAGGACATCGTCGCGGACGTGCTCGCCATCGCCCGGCAGGGCCAGACCGTCACGGAGACGGAGCCGACCGACCTCGAGGACATCGTCCGCGAGGCGTGGTCCAACGTCGATACCAAGTCGGCGACCCTGACGGTGGGTGAGTCGATGCGTCTCGCGGCCGACCGCTCCCGGCTCCTGCGGGCGCTGGAGAACCTGTTCCGGAACGCGGTCGAACACGGTGGCGAGGACGTCGCCATCGACGTCGGATTGCTCGAACCCCCCACAGTCGACGACGGGGAGACCGAGGTCTCGACGGGCGGCTTCGAGTTCCCCGGCGAGGACAACGCTGCACCCGAGGAACCCGAACTGACCCGACCCGCGGGCTTCTACGTCGCCGACGACGGCGAGGGGATGCCGAAAACGGTTCGGGAGAACGCGTTCGATTCGGAGTTCACGACGTCGGAGGACGGCCTGGGCATCGGGCTCTGGGTCGTGCGAGAAGTAGCAAGTGCTCACGGCTGGACGACCCGCGTCGTCGAAAGCGCTGAAGGTGGTGCTCGGTTCGAGTTCTCGGACGTGAAACCGGCCTAGCTGCCGCCGGGAAGGTCCTGGAACGCCCCGACGAAATCGTCGTGGTCTTTCATTCCGGAGACGGCGTCGTCGACCTTGTTGCGAAGTTCGTCGACACGCGCACACAGTTCGGCGTACTCTTCGTTGTCGTCGAGTTCGCGCTCGGATTTCTCGGACTCGAGGAGCGACTTCTTCGAGACCAGCGAGTAGTACTCCTGGATGTCGCTCTCGTAGTCCGACCGTGAGGTGACGTTCTTGACGACATCGAGAAGTTCGTCCTTCGAGACCGGCTTGACGAGGTAGTCGTCGAAGCCCATCTCGATGATGTCGAAGTCCGGGTCGACAGCCGTGACCATCACCACTCGACAGTCGTAGCCGTCCGCCCGGATACGTTCGAGCACCTCGTCACCCGAGAGTCCAGGCATCCGTCGGTCCAGCAGGACGATCTCCACCGACTCTTCCATCAGCTCGAGCGCCGATTCCCCGTCGTAGGCCGCTTCGACGTTGTACTCCGTCGTGAGCCACGCCGCGAAGAGGTCTGCCAGTCGTGACTCGTCGTCGACGACGAGCACCTCGAGGCCGTCCGATGAGCTACCAGCCCCTTGACCGTCGTTTTCTGCCACACACGACCCATGGAGGCTATGGTTGATAAATGCCGCGCCCACATATTTAATTTCTGGTACGTCTGGCGATGGTATTCCCTCCCGTCTCCCGGTTCTGGCCGGGTCCTGTCGTCCTGTCGAACCGAGACGTTAGGGGGCCACGTGGTCGGTGTGGGTCAACAGGTGCTCCGTCACCTCGTCCACGACCGTCGGGTCGTAGGACCACGTGCCGTAGAACGCGCCCGCACCGCGTTCGACCGCCAGCAGGGCGCTCTTCAGCTCGGGACGGCCACCGCCGTCGAACACGACGAACCAGGTCCGTCGTATCTCCTCTGTGTCGAGCCCGTGGACGGTCACCCCATCGACGGCGGTGTGGCCGTCGGGTTGGCCGAACACGTGCAGGTCGAGGTCGGTCGTCGCGAGGCGTCGGTACACGTCGGTCTGGTCGTCGAAGTTCGAGAGTCGCTGGAAGCCGGCCGAGAGCGTTCCACTGCCCGTACGGAAGGCCCGGTCTTCGATCTCGCGCGTGACGGCCATCATGTCGTCCCGGTCGTAGCTGGTGAACGTGGTCTCCTTCAGCGGGGCGAGCAGGGCCGCGTGCGCGGAGTCGTCCACACCGAGGTCGTCGGGGCCGGCGTCGGGCCCGTCGAGCAGGTCGAACAGGTCGCTCGCGTCGACCGCCGTATACAGTGTCTCGCCGTCGGTCAGTGTGGCGAAACACGGTGCCGCCGCGGAGGTATCGTCGACCTCGACACGGAGGTTCTGGTCCCGGAAGAACGAGGCGAGTCGGGTGTCGAGCGACGAGCCGGGGGGCAGGTTGAACAACGTCAACGTCTTCTCACGCCGGCGGACGCGGTCGACGATATCGAGGAGTGTCATATCCTCCCGGACCACCCCAGACAGGATGCCGGTTCTCCCTAACTGGGTAGGCGTTCCGACAGGGTCCACCGGACGAGGAGCGCCTCGACCCGCGCCCGGTCTGTCGCTTCCTCGTCGTCGAGGACGGCCTCGCTCTTCTCCAGCATCCGCTGCTCGACCGGGCCGTGGTCCGGCTCGTCCCGCGTCTGGCTCAACAGCGCCTCGAAGTCCTCGCGGAGGTCGAACGACGCGCGAGCGACGTTACAGCGCCCGAGTGGGTTCATGCCCATGTCGAGCACGAGGTCCCTGACGAGCTCCCAGTCGTTCGCACAGAAGTGGATGGAGACCTCGCCGACGATGTCCTGCCACGCGATGGCGTCGGCGTGTTTCATCTCCGGGACCGCCCGCGGTGGGAGGTCGATGCGGGTGGCCGTCTCCGGGTCGTCGCAGAGACAACACGGCTGCTCCGTCTTCCCGGTGAACATACCGGTGGCTGGGGACCACGATGGTAAAGTCCTGTCTCTGGCGGCACTCGGGCGCGAAAAAACGGTGGTGGTCGAACCGGGTTACTTGCCTTCGAACTCGGGGTCGTCGTCGCCGAAGAACGCGTTGATGCCCGCGTGCACGTCCTCGGTGCCGACGACGTGGCCGAAGCCCATGCTCTCGATCTCGAGGCCGGCGTCGGTGTCGTCCCAGCCCTTCGCCATGGCGCGCTTCGTGTAGCGCATGGCGATCGGCGGGCCACCGGCGAGCTTGGCGGCGAGTTCGTGGGCCTTCTCCTCGAACTCACCGGGCTCGACGACCTCGTTCACGAAGCCGAAGTCGTGCATCGTCTCGGCGTCGAAGTGGTCCGTCGTGAAGATGATCTCCTTCGCGCGGCCCATGCCGACGATGCGCTGGAGACGCTGCGTGCCGCCCCAGCCGGGGAGCAGGCCGAGATCGAACTCGGGCTGGCCGAAGTTCGAGCGCGTCGTCGCGAGGCGCATGTCGGCGCAGGTCGCCAGCTCCATGCCGCCGCCGAGACAGTAGCCGTCGATGGCGGCCACGACCGGCATCTCGATCTCCTCGAGGCGACCGAACGTCTCCTGGCCGAACTTCGAGAGCTCGACGGCACCGAGCGGGTCCGCACCGCCGCCCGCGATGCTCATGAAGTCGGCACCGGCGGAGAACGCCTTGCCGCCCGCACCGGTCATGAGGATGGCGCGAACCTCGTCGTCCTCCTCCATGATGTCGATGGCAGCGTCGAGTTCCTCGATGAGCTCCAGGGAGATGGAGTTCATCTGCTGGGGCCGGTTGAGCTCGATGTGGCCGACCATGTCGCCGGGGTAGTGGAGTTCCAGCGTGTCGAAGTCGACGCTGTCGTCCTCTTCGGCACCCGCGCCACCGTGGAAGCCCTCGCCGACGAAGCTCTCGAAGTGCTCGTCGGGCTCGTAGCGGGTGTGCTCGGTCTCCTCGTAGGCGGACTTCAGCGCCGAGAGGAGCTTGTTGAGGCCGTACTCGTCGGCCATCTTGGCCGGGCCCTTCGGGAAGCGCCCGCCGAGTTTGACGGCCTGGTCGATCTCGTCCGCGGAGGCCACGTCGTCACCGATGAGGTAGGAGACCTCGTTCGCCATCGAGGCGAGCAGGCGCTCCTTGACGAGCGCGCTGTGCTCGTCCATCGGGATGTCGGCACCGTCGCCGTCCTCGTAGTCGTAGAAGCCCTTGCCGGTCTTCTGGCCGAGGTTCTCCTCTTCGACCTTCTCGACGAGGAGCGGGCACGGCTCGTACTTGCCGCCGAGCTCGTCGTGCATGTAGTCGAGCACGTGATGGCCGACGTCGATGCCGACGTAGTCCGCGAGTTCGAAGCTGCCCATCGGGAGGCCGATGTCGAACTTCGTCGTGGAGTCGACCTCCTCGATGGTCGCTTCGCCGTCGTGGACGAGCCACGCGGCCTCGTTCATCAGGGGGACGAGGATGCGGTTGACGATGAACCCGGGGACGTCCTTGCGCACGCGAACGGGCGTCTTGCCCATCGCTTCCGCGAGGTCCTCGGTGACGTCCATCGTCTCGTCGCTCGTCTCCGCGCCGGAGATGACCTCGACGAGGTCCATGCGCACCGGCGGGTTGAAGAAGTGCATCCCGCAGAACTGGTCGGCGCGGTCGGTCGCGGTCGCGATCTCCGAGATGGAGAGGCTGGACGTGTTTGTCGCGAAGACGGCGTGGTCGGGCGCGTACTCGTCGACCTCGCCCCAGACGTCCTTCTTGATGTCCATCCGCTCGACGATGGCCTCGATGACGAAGTCCGTGTCCTGAACCGCTTCCTCGAGGTCGACGATGGGTGTCACGCGGTCGATTGCGGCGTCCGCGTCGTCCTGCGTGATGGCTTCCTTCTCCGCGAGCTTGTTCAGGCTCCACTCGATCTGGTCGTAGCCGTCCTGGACGAGCTCGTCGTTGATGTCGCGCAGGTTGACGTCGTATCCTGCGAGGGCTGCGACCTCGGCGATGCCGTGGCCCATGTTCCCTGCACCAAGAACTGTGATAGTGTTGATTTGGTCCAACTCCATGTTCGGACCGACAACTGGCAACCGTTTCAAGGTTTCCCCTGCTGAAACGAGAAACTCTTTTCCAGTTTATTTCGGGTTACATAGATTTTTAACCCTGAATTCGTTAATAGTTGCCTATGGACTTCGCCCTTACAGACGAGCAGAAACAGATCAAAGAGGAGGTTCGACGGTTCGCGGAGAACGAGATCGAGCCCGTCGCGCAGGAGTACGACGTCGAAGAGAAGTTCCCGTGGGAGGTCATGGAGAAGGCCGCCGACGCCGGCCTGCTCGGCGCGCACATCCCGTTCGAGTACGGCGGCGCCGACTACGGCAACCTCGAGTCGGCCCTCATCACCGAGGAGCTGTTCGCGGTCGACGCGGGTATCGGCCTGTGTCTGACCTCCGCCTCCTTCGGCGCGGACGCCATCATGGAGTTCGGGACCGAAGAGCAGAAAGAGCGCTTCCTCGAGCCCATCCCGACCGGCGAGGCCATCATGGGCGCGGCCATCTCCGAGCCCGACACCGGCTCCGACGTCTCCTCCGTGAGCACGCAGGCCGAGAAGGACGGTGACGAGTGGGTCATCAACGGCAACAAGATGTGGATCACGAACGGGTCCATCGGGGACTACTACGTCGTCCTCTGCCAGACCGACCCCGACGCCGAGGGCCGCTACAACGGCTTCAGCCAGATCGTCGTCGAGTCCGACCGCGACGGCTTCAAGTCCGAGAAGATCACCGGCAAACTCGGCATCCGCGCCTCCGACACCGCCGAACTCATCCTCGACGACGTGCGCGTCCCCGAGGAGAACCTCATCGGGACCCGCGGCATGGGCTTCCTCCAGCAGATGCAGTTCTTCGACGAGACCCGGACCGCCGTCGCCGCACAGGGCGTCGGTATCGCGAAGGGTGCCTCCGAGGCCGCCCTCTCGTACGCCAAGGAGCGCGAGCAGTTCGGCCGTCCCATCGGCGACTTCCAGGCCATCCAGCACAAGCTCGCCGAGATGCACACGAAGACCGAGGCCGCACGCAACCTCACCTACAAGGCCGCCTGGAACGTCGACCAGGGCGAGGACATCACGATGCTCGCCTCCATGGCGAAGGAGTTCGCCTCCAACGTCGCCGTCTCCGTGGCCGACGAGGCCGTCCAGATCCACGGTGGCGCGGGCTACGTGAACGACTTCCCGGTCGAGCGCTTCTACCGCGACGCGAAGATCACGCAGATCTACGAGGGCACCACCGAGATCCAGAAGAACATCATCGCCCGCGAGCTGATGGGCAAGGGCTTCTGACCACTTCCCGACCGACCAGCCTCCCCGATCTCTCTCGGTATTCTCCGACAGGATTCTTCTGGCGCTACCTGCCGTTTTGCGGCGTTTCGAATCGAAAAGCGCGTTCGCACCCGCGACGTAAAATTAGCACACGAACCTGAAAAGAGGAACTAGGGGTTCGATTCTACTCGGATGACTCTAGCAATCGATTTTCGCTGGATTCGTCCAGAAACGTATCCTTCAGCCCGATTACCGCATCTATCGGCGCAATAACAAAACCATTCGGAAAGTTTTGATTTAATTCGTGGAGTTTTATAATCGACCATAATCTTCCCACGTGCGATGGCAGAGATGGAATCGTTAGACGACAGTGACGAATCGAGCCCACCGGCTCTCCAGTTCTACGGTGGGCGTGCCGCGAGTGCCGTGCCACTCGCCGTGTTCGTCGCCTGGGCGATCTTCCAGAGCGGCGTCCTCGGCGTCGGTGACACGCAGGGACTCGTCCTCGGGATGCTCGTCGGACTCATCGCCGGGATGCTCCTCGTCAAGGGCTCGTGGAAAGACTATGCGGACACCATCTTCGACGGGATGACACAGCGGGTCGCCGCGACCGCCGTCGTCGCGTGGCTCTGGGCGGGGATGTTCGCGAACGTCCTGCAGGCAGGACAGTTCGTGAACGGCCTGGTCTGGGCCGCCGACGTGGCCGGCGTCGCGGGTGACCTGTTTCCCGCGGTGACGTTCGTGCTCGCCGCCCTGCTCGCGACCGGTATCGGGACCGGGTACGGGACGGCCATCACGTTCACGACCGTCGTGTTCCCGGCGGGCATCCTGCTCGGCGCGAACCCGACGCTGCTGTTCGCCGCCATCCTCTCGGGGGCGGTGTTCGGCGACAACCTCGCGCCGGTCTCCGACACGACCATCGTGAGTGCAGTGACCCAGGACGCCGATATCGGTGGCGTCGTCTCCTCGCGGCTGAAGTACGCGCTCGTCGCGGCGCTGTTCGCGTTCATCGCGTACATCTTCGCCGGGATGTCGATGGCCGGTATCGACGTCTCCGGTGCGGGCGTGAACCTGTCCGAACAGGCTAACGCCGTCGGCCTCGTCCACCTCGTCTCGATGGGCGTCGTCATCGTGACGGCCATCAAGGGCCGCCACATCGTCGAGGCGGTCTCGTGGGGTCTGTTCACCGCCATCGGAGCGAACCTGCTCCTCGGCCTCTCGTCGGTCTCGGACATCATCGTGTTCTACACGCCGTCGGAGACCAGCCTCGCGACCTCGTTCACCTGGCTCCCGTTCGTCCAGCTGGCCGAGAACGCCGGGGAGCCGGTGTCGGTCGGTGGCGCGCTGTACAACGGGGCGATCGGGTTCTTCCCGCTCATCGTCCTGACGCTGCTCATCGTCGCGGCCGCAGAGATCATGATCCGCGGCGGTGGCTTCGAGGCCATCCTCGACTTCCTCATCGAGTCCGTCGCGACGACGGTCCGCCGTGCGGAGGTCACGATGGTCCTCGGCACCGCGCTGGTCAACGGGATGATCACCATCAACACCGCGGCCGAGATCGCCATCGCGCCGTACATCGCCAAGCTCGGTGGCCGGTTCAACCTGAACGGCTACCGGCGCGCGAACATCCTCGACGCGAACACCTCCGCTCTCGGGTACATCTTCCCGTGGGGCGGCGGGCTGCTCGCGGGCTACGGGGCGATGACGAGTCTGACCCAGTCCATCCCGTGGTTCACGCAGGACATGGTCGTCAACCCGGTCGCCGTCTGGCCGTACGTCTTCCACGGCTGGTTCCTCGTGGCGGTGTTCGTCTTCGCCGCGTGGACCGGCTACGGCCGTGAATACGTTCACGACCGCCAGTCCGCGGAGGTGGAGCGCGTATGAGCCTGTTCACCTCGGTGTTCGCTGGCATCGGCTTCCGCACCCGGACGCCCTCGTTCGGACAGGGCGATGAGGTGACCGCGTTCGTCACTGGGACGCGGGACGGGACGGCCGTCCTCCGCGTCGGTGACTCTGAACTGCTCCTGCCCGGCGTCGACGACCCCGCGTCGCTCGTCGACGAGCGGGTGCAGGTCCGCGTCGAGGAGTTCGACGAGAGCACCGACACCGGCAAGGCGGTTCTCGTCGGCGTCATCGACGGGCGCGGGCTGTAGTCGACCGGTTCCTTCTTCGAGTGCATCGCCGAGAGCGGGTGGTTTAATCCGTCGGAGAGCCTGTCGTCCGACGTGTCCGAAACCGACCCACACGAGTTCCTCCGCACCGACCCCGACCTCGGCCCGCTGGTGGACGAACACGGTGAGCTGACGGTCGAACCACACCCCGAGCCGTTCGAGCGGCTGGTGGTCTCTATCGTGAACCAGCAGCTCTCGGTGCAGTCCGCCGCGGCCATCCGGGAGCGGCTGTTCGACCGGTTCGAGGTGACACCGGCCGGGTTGCTCGCAGCCGACGACGAGGCGCTGGGCGACGTGGGGCTCTCCGGCCAGAAGATTCGCTACGTCCGGAACGTCGCCGAACGGTTCGAGGACGGGCTCTCGGTCGAGCGACTGCACGACCTGGACGACGACGCGGTCGTCGCGGAACTCACCGAGATAACGGGCATCGGCGACTGGACGGCCAAGATGTTCCTCATCTTCTGTCTCGGCCGCGAGGACGTGTTCCCGGTCGAGGACCTCGGCATCCGCCGCGGGATGGAGGAACTGTACGGCGAGGCGACGCGGGCCGAGATGGTCGAGACCGCCGAGCGGTGGCAGCCCTACCGGAGCTATGCGAGCCGGTACCTCTGGCGAGTCGTCGACTGAACCGGCGACGGGGAGTCCCGGGCTAGCACGACCCGTACCGGCCCGGGGCGCCGGTAACGCACGAACTATTGTGGTCCGGCGAATGCCACCGTTGTAGATGCCACAGCCACGACCAGCGCAGCAGCACGCACCGCCGGGGGTGCCGGCCCGGGGTGGGACGAACCGGGGTTCGACGCCCAGCCATCGCGAGGTGGCCCACCAGTGAGCAGCCGCGACGACCTCCTGGCCGGCGCACGGGCGGCCGCGCCGATGCTCCTGGGTATCATCCCGTTCGGGCTCATCGCCGGCGTGAGCGCAGTCAACAACGGTCTCGACCCGCTCCACGCGGTCGGGCTGTCCACCATCGTCTTCGCCGGCGCGTCCCAGCTCGCGGCCATCGAGCTGTTCGGTCGTGACGCGCCGCTCGCCATCATCGTCGTCACCGTCCTCGTCATCAACCTCCGGATGACGATGTATAGCGCCTCCATCGCGCCGTACTTCAGCCGGTTCAGCACGCGCTGGAAGGCCCTGTGCGCCTACGTGCTCACCGACCAGGCGTACGCGCTCTCGATAACCGAGTACCGCCAGACCGACCCGGAGGAGCGCAGTCGCAAGTGGTACTACCTCGGTGCCGCGTTCACGCTGTGGGGGGTCTGGCAGGTCTGTACTATCGCCGGCGTCGCACTCGGGGCGAACGTCCCGGCCGGCCTGTCCCTGGAGTTCGCCATCCCCCTGACGTTCATGGCGCTGCTGTTCCCGGCGCTGTCGGACCGCACCACCGAAATCGTCGCCCTCGTCGCCGGGGCCATCGCCATCCCGGCCGCCGCGCTCCCGTTCGACCTTGGGCTCGTCGTCGCGGCCGTGCTGGCGCTGACGGTCGGTGCACTTCGAGACCATCTCCGTGACGCTGACCCCGGCGGCGAGACCGACACCGAGACGCAGCCGGAGGGGGCCGAACCGTGACGAGCTACGATTCTGCGACGGTGTGGGCCGTCATCCTCGTCGCCGGGCTCGGCACGTTCGCCATCCGGCTCTCGTTCATCATGTTGCTCGGGCGCATCCGGGACGTCCCCGACCGGGTCGAGTCCGTGCTGCGACTCGTCCCGGCTGCGGTGCTCGCGGGGCTGGTCGTCCCTGCTATCGTCTCGCTCGAAGCCGGCCCGGGTGGGTTCGGCCTCGCCTACGACCCCGCCAAGGTCGTCGCCGCGACGGTCGCGGCCGGCGTCGCCTGGCGGACCGAGGACGTACTGGCGACCATCGCGGTCGGAATGGCCACGCTCTGGCTCGTCGACTGGATCGGCGCGACCCTCGGTATCCTCGGCTGAACGAGCCTTCTCGACACCCCGGAACACGCGGTTAACGGCTCCTTACCGGTGGTTCCGGCTTGCTTACTTCCACCGGGAATCACCGAAGAATAGTCAGCCACCCGGAAATGTAAACCCGGTTGATTAAGAGTTGTGGCCGCGTTGTGTCACATACACCCACACGGTTACCAGGGGGGAATGGGGATAATGGGATCGAAGCAAGCGATAGCACCACTGCCAGACGAATCGACCGACAGGACAGGACCGAGCAAGGAGGAGGTGTTCGAGGTCCTCTCGAACCGCCGACGCAGACAGACGCTGCACTATCTCCTGCAGAAGGAGGACGAGACCGCGACCAAGCGAGAGATATCTCGCCAGCTCGCGGCCTGGGAGAACGACGAGCCCGTCGACATGGTCTCCTCGAGCGAACGGAAACGCGTCTACATCGCGTTACACCAGACGCACCTGCCGAAACTCGACGACGCGGGCCTCATCGACTACGAACCCGCACAGGGCATCATCACGCTCACCGACGCCTGCCACGAGCTCGATGTGTACTTCGACGTGGTCCCGGAGAACGAGCTCTCGTGGAGCCAGTTCTACGTGGGTCTCGGGGGCGTCTTCCTCGCCATCACCGCGCTCGCCGGACTGGGAATCGTCCCCTTCGCCGGTGTGCCAGCAATCGCGTTGGCAGGGCTCTTTGCGGTCGTCATGACGCTGACCGGGGCGCTGCACTACCTTCGTGACCAGAAGAACCGCCTCGGCGGTGCGGGCGCGCCGCCGGGGCCGGGGGAGAAGTAGGGAGAGAACGCGAAAGAGAGTGCGGTGAGACCGACTATTCGAGCGCTTCTTCTTCCTCTTCGCGCTCGTCGTCGTCGGCCTTGTCGGCGCGCTTGGAGACGTCGACCTGGTAGTTCTGCAGGATGTCACGGCCGAGGAGGATGGGGTAGTCCATGTGACTCCGGTCCTCGACGCTCGCGGTGACGGTGTGCTGCTGGCCACCGACACCGACGACGAGGTCGACGACGGGGCGGGACTTGCCCTGCTTCAGGCTGCCGGACTTGACGCGCATGACGGACTTGATGGGACCGGCACCGATGTCGGCCGCGAGGCCGGTGTCGATGGAGGTCCGGGTCGCGCCCGTGTCGGACTTCGCGATGACGGTCTTGTTGTCGGAGGTCCCCGAGACGACGACCTGCTCGGTGTAGCCGACGATGACGGGCTTCTCGGGCTTGTCGGTGACCTCGCGCGGGGCGCAGGACGGCCACGAGTCGTCGAGCGTCGCGGAGAGTTCGCGGACGCGCTCGTCGTCGACCTCTCCACCGGCCCGCTCGATGGCCAGCTTCGCGATGTAGGGTGCCGGCGAGCGGTTGGTCGCCTGGTAGAGCCCCTTGAACCCGGCGGTCGGGTTGACCTCGAGGACGTACCAGCCGTTGTCGCCTTCGACGATGTCGACGCCAGCGTAGTCGAGGCCAACGATGTCGGCAGAGCGCTTCGCTATCTTGCGGACCTTCTCCGGCAGATCCTGCGTCGCGTCCTGGACCTCGCCGCCCAGCGCGACGTTGGTCCGCCAGTCGTTGTCCGGCGCGTAGCGGTACATCGCGCCGACGACCTTGTCGCCGACGACGTAGACGCGGATGTCGCGGTGGCGCTCGCCGTCGCGGTCGATGAGCTTCTGGAGGAAGGCGTAGCGGTTCCCGACCTTCGCGTTCACGCGCTCGTCGGGGCCGACCTTCCACGTCCCACCGCCGTGGGTCCCGATAGCCGTCTTGTACACTGCCTCCTCGCCGAACTCGTCACGGACCGCGTTCAGGTTGTCGCCGTTGAGCGCGAGGAACGCCTCGGGCACGCGGATGCCGTTATCCGAGAGGGCCGCGGCCGTCGCGATCTTGTGCGTAGCACGGAGTGTCGCCTGCGGCTCGTTGAGCATCGGCCGCAGACTGTTCAGTGAGTTGGCGAGACCGAGTTCCTCACACGGCTGCTCGGTGTTCGAGAGCAGCATCCGGTTCGCGATGACGTCGACGTCCGGTTCGAGTGTGACCCCTTCCTCTCGGATTCGGACTGTCGTGTTCTGCTCGCGAAGCCACTCCGGCTGGTGGCCCAGCTCCTCGACCGCGTTACAGATGGCCTTCGATTCCTTGCTGTTGTGAAGGCTGAGAACCCCTACACGTACACTCTCAGAAGTATCCATATCACGGTCAACTCAGGCCCCCTCCAAAAACGTTGTCAGTCACGGTTACGGATGTGAGTCGCCAACAGGGCTCTGGCGGCCCTACAGCGGCGTCCCGGCCTCAGAGGTAGGCAGCGTCCCACCGGGTCGGCTTCCGGCGGTTCCCACACTCGTTGCACACCACCTCACCCATCGTACTCATCGCGTTCTCGAACGACTGACACGCACCACAGAACCAGCCGTACTTGCGGTCGCGGTCGCTGTCACTGTACGCCTGGTAGAACGGGCCCTGTGAGCCGCGGGCTGCTTCGCTGTAGCTGACGTAGACCGTCCCGTCTTCGGTCTCGAACGGGTCGAGCGTGTCCCACTCGGGGACCTCCTCCCCGTCGACCTTCCGCCAGATGTTCTCGACGAACTCCGTCTCACCGATCTCGACCGTCCGGTCGCCGGCCTTCTCGTAGCCGTGCCCGTCGTAGAACTCGTTCCCGAACTCGTTGCCCTCGAGGACTGCGCTGCTGATGCGCTCCACCCCGAGGTCGAGCAGTTCCTCCTGGGTCCGGACGAGCAGCCGGGACCCGATACCGCGGCCGCGGGCGTCCGGCTCGACGTGCAGCCAGGTGAGTCGGCCTTCGAGCGGGTCGTTCGCGAGGAGTTCGCTCTGCGAGAACCCGACGATGTCACCCTCGTCCTCCACGACGAGCAGCAACACCTCCTCGTCGTCGATCTGGTCGCGGAGCTCTTCCTTGTCGTACCACTCCGAGATGGCCTCGTCGATGACCGACGTGTCCAGGAAGCTCTCGTACGACGCATGCATCGACCGACTGGCGATGTCACGAATCGTCTCGGCGTCTGTCGCTTTCGCTTCACGTACCTCCATGCCACCGCCTACGACTGGCATGCTTATAATTGCCAACCCATAGACGCAGGGACTGCCGCCCGAGTTCGCCGGTCGCTTCCAGCGTCTCGAAACCCACACTAACACGCACATGCCTTTATAGCGTGGCCTCCGAGAGCCAGTATGAGCAGCGAGGAGGATGCGACCGACTCGAACGAGGCGTTCACCTACATCGGTGGGAAGGTGGATCCTGGTGAGTCGGCCAACATCCGCTACGGTATCAGCGAGACGTATCTCGGCGACCCGGTCCGGATTCCGGTCACCATCATCAACGGCGAACACCCCGGTCCGACGGTGTTCCTCTCGGCGGCCGCCCACGGCGACGAACTCAACGGCATCGAGGTCGTCCGCGAGGTCGCCCACGAGTGGCCACTCGACGAACTCCACGGCTGTCTGGTCTGTCTTCCCGTGCTGAACGTCCCCGGCTTTCTCGCCCAGCAGCGCTATCTCCCCATCTACGACCGCGACCTGAACCGGTCGTTCCCCGGCCGGGACGACTCGACCAGCGCGAAGCGGATGGCCCACCGCATCTTCACGAACTTCATCGAGCCCTGCGACCTCGGTATCGACCTCCACACGTCGACCCGCGGCCGGACCAACATGCTCCACGTCCGGGCTGACATGAATGACCCCGACGTCTCCCGGCTGGCCCGGGCGTTCGCGTCCAACGTCATCATCTCCAGCGACGGCCCCGACGGGACGCTTCGCCGCGAAGCCTCGGACGTCGGCACGCCCACCATCACCATCGAGATGGGCGAAGCGCACCGCTTCCAGCGTCACCTCATCGACCGCGCGCTCGACGGCGTTCGCAGCGTCCTCGCGGAGTACGGCCTGTTGAAAGCAGAGTCGGTGCGCTGGCCCGGCTGGCGGACCATCATCGAGGGGCACAACGAGAAGACCTGGCTCCGCGCGGACGCCGGCGGCATCGTCGACATGCACTTCGAATGTGGGGCGCTCGTCCACGAGGGCGACCGCATCTGTACCATCACGAGCCCGTTCAAGACCGACAACAACCCGATATACGCCCCGTTCACGGGCGTCATGGTCGGGGTCCTCGAGAACCCAGTCGTCTATCCGGGCAACCCGCTCTGTCACCTGGTCGAACTCGACCAGTCGACGCTCCGCGCCGTCGAGAGCGAGCAGTCAGCGCCGCCGGACACCCCGGCGGAGATGGCCTGAACCGGGCCGCCGTCTGGCCCCGCTTACGTAACTACTATAACTGCACAATCCAACCCTCCGACTGAGAGTATGAGTCAGTCTTACAATCGCGGTCTAATCGAGGACTTCAGTCGCTGGAAGGAGTTCTCGGCCGGGATGTGGGCGTGGATATTCCACAAGTTCACGGGATGGGTTCTCATCGGATACCTGTTCACCCACATCGCCGTGCTGAGTACTGCCATCGAAGCGTCGACGGCGTCGGCGAGCGCAATCAGCGGGGGCACCGACGTGTACTCGACGACACTGAGCACGCTGGAGGGCATCTTCATCGTGCGCCTGCTCGAAGTCGGCCTGCTGGCGGTCGCCGTGTTCCACATCCTCAACGGCATCCGCCTGCTGCTGGTCGACCTCGGCATCGGGCTGGAATCGCAGGACAAGACCTTCTACGCGTCACTGGTGCTGACGGGCGTCATCATCATCGCGTCGGTCCCGACCTTCATGGCGGGACTGGGGGGTGCCTGAGATGGCGGGCGCACCGACCTCCTTCGAGCGTGGCGGCTGGGGCTGGCTGTTCCAGCGCATCACGGCTGCGTTCCTCGTGGTGGTGCTCGCGTTCCACTTCTTCCTGCTTCACTTCTACCACCACGCGTTCGAGATCACCTTCGCCGGCACGTCGGCCCGCATGGAGGACATCGGCTACTTCGCGACGATGTGGCTGTTCCTCGTGACGGCGACGTTCCACGGTGTCAACGGGGTCTACAACGCACTCGTCAATCAGGGTATCAGCGGCTCCGCCAAGACGGCCGTCAAGGGCGTGCTGGGCATCGCTGGTCTCCTGCTCGTCGCACAGGGCACCAGAGTCGCACTCGTCATGAACGGGTTCCTCTAACATGAGTACGCAACTACCCGACACCGAGACGGAAGAGACCGACGTCGAACCGAGCGGCAAGCCGCACCAGGACGAGCGGATGGCCGAGAAGAAGCGCAAGAAGGCGTTCCGCGACGCCGAGAAGCAGGCGAAAGAGGACCTCGAGGCCGCCGAGAACGCGGTCCACCTCAAGGTCTTCCGCTACGACCCCGAGGTCGAGGACAAACAGGAGCCCCGCTTCGACGACTTCTACGTCCCGTACAAGAAGGGCATGACCGTCCTCGACGCGCTGATGTACGCGCGAGACCACTACGATTCGTCGCTGACGTTCCGCCACTCCTGCCGACAGGCGGTGTGTGGCTCCGACGCGATGTTCGTCAACGGGCGACAGCGCCTGTGCTGCAAGACGCAGCTCTCGGAGATGGCCGAGCCGGTCCGCATCGAGCCCCTGCCCCACCAGGAGGTCGTCAAGGACCTGGTCGTCGACATGGAGCACTTCTACGACCAGATGCACGCGGTCGAGCCGTACTTCCAGTCCGAGGACGTCCCCTCGGGTGAGGAGCAGCATCAGACGCGTGAGAACCGCGAGAAGGTCAAGATGTCCACGCGCTGTATCTGGTGTGGTGCCTGTATGTCCTCGTGTAACATCGCCGCAGGGGACAACGAGTACCTCGGGCCGGCGGCCATCAACAAGGCCTACCGGTTCTACATGGACGAGCGCGAGAACGAGGAAGAGCTGAAAGAACACCGACTGCGCATCCTCGAGCAGGAACACGGTGTCTGGCGCTGCCAGACCCAGTTCTCCTGTACCGAGGTGTGTCCCAAGGACATCCCGCTGACCGAGCACATCCAGGAGCTCAAGCGCGAAGCAGTCAAGCAGAACCTGAAATTCTGGTGATACGATAACAATGTACGAACACGACGTGCTCGTGGTCGGTGGCGGTGGAGCGGGTCTCCGCGCCGCCATCGCCGCCCACGAAGAAGGTGCAGACGTGGCGATCGTCACGAAACTCCACCCGGTCCGCTCGCACACCGGTGCAGCAGAGGGTGGCATCAACGCGGCCCTTCGCGAGGGCGACGACTGGGAACTGCATGCCTACGACACGATGAAGGGCTCGGACTACCTCGGCGACGCGCCCGCCATCGAGACGCTGGCGCAGGACGCCCCCGACGAGGTCTTCCAGATCGAGCACTGGGGGATGCCGTTCTCCCGCGAAGACGACGGCCGCGTCTCCCAGCGCCCGTTCGGTGGCCTCTCGTTCCCGCGCACCACCTACGCCGGTGCCGAGACCGGACACCACCTGCTCCACACGATGTACGAGCAGGTCGTCAAACGAGGCATCGAGGTGTACGACGAGTGGTACGTGATGAACCTCGCCGTCACGGACGAGGAGACGCCCGAGGACCGGAGCTGTCACGGCCTCGTGGGCTACGACGTCAAGTCCGGCGAGATCGCCGGCTTCAAGGCGAACAAGGGGGTCATCCTCGCGACCGGTGGCCCCGGCCAGGCGTTCGACCACACGACCAACGCGGTCGCCTGTACCGGTGACGGCTACGCGATGGCCTACCGCGCCGGCGTCCCGATGGAGGACATGGAGTTCGTCCAGTTCCACCCGACGACCCTGCCGAGCACTGGTGTGCTCATCTCCGAGGGTGTCCGTGGTGAGGGCGGTATCCTCTACAACGCCAACGGCGAGCGCTTCATGTTCGAGTACGGCTACGCCAACAACGCCGGCGAACTCGCCTCTCGTGACGTGGTCTCGCGTGCCGAGTTGACCGAGGTCAACAACGGGCGCGGCTTCGAGGACGAGTACGTCATGCTCGACATGCGCCACCTCGGCGAAGAGCGCATCGTCGACCGCCTGGAGAACATCCTCCACCTCGCGGAGGACTTCGAAGGCGTCGACGGGCTCAAGGAGCCGATGCCGGTCAAGCCCGGCCAGCACTACGAGATGGGTGGCATCGAGACCGACGAGAACGGCCACACCTGCATCGACGGGCTCTACGCCGCCGGTGAGACCGCGTGTGTCTCCGTCCACGGTGCCAACCGCCTCGGCGGCAACGCCCTGCCGGAACTCATCGTCTTCGGCGCACGCGCCGGCCGCCACGCCGCCGGTGCCGACCTCGGCGAGGCCGAGATCGAGACGGGCGAGCGCGGCGACATCGAGTACGACGAGACCGAGCTGCCGTACCAGCCCGGCGAGGTCGGCATGACCGGCCCGCAGACCGACGCCGTTGCCGACGGTGGCGCGGTCGCGGCCGACGCCGACAGCGTCGTCGACGCCGCGGTCCAGACCGAGCGCGACCGCGTCGACCACCTGCTGGAGAAGGACGAGGGCATCCAGCACTCCCAGATCCGGGCCAAGCTCCAGAAGACGATGACCGAGAACGTCAACGTCTTCCGCGAGGAGGAGGGCCTCAAGCAGGCCCTCAAGGACATCCGGGAGATTCGCGAGGCCTATCAGGACGTGTACGTCGACGACCCGTCGCGCACGTTCAACACGGACCTCCAGCACACCATCGAGACGCGCAACCTCATCGACATCGCCGAGGCCATCACGCTCGGTGCACTCGTCCGCACGGAGTTCCGCGGCGCCCACTGGCGCGCGGAGCACCAGGAGCGCAAGGACGACGAGTGGCTGAAGCACACGCTCATCGCGTGGCACGACGGGGAGCCGACCATCTTCTACCGGCCGGTCATCCTCGAAGGCGAGAACAAGACGTACGAGCCCAAGGTCCGCTCGTACTGAAACCCGACCCGCGATTCGACTGACTCTCGTTTTTCCGAACTCAGGCCAGCCCGAGCGCCTGCATCACGTCGGTGACGGTGATGCCGGCTTCAGACATCGCCTTGAAACCGAGGAAGATGCCGACGATACCCATCACGCCCGCGAGGTTCGGCGGCGCTGGAATCGGGACCTCGACGAACTTGAACAGCGCACCGACCGCGAAGCCAGTGAGAGTCGCGAAGAGAACCTGTGTCACATCCATAACGTCATTTCACTCGGAGGGGTTCCGGTAAAAACTGTTCCATTCGACTCCCGCACCAGTGTCTACTTTGGTTCGAGGAGTGTATGCCCGGGTGAGGAAGGGTAGCTCAGGGGTAGAGCGCGTCGTGGCGTCGTCCACGACGGTCAGTGCAAGGCTTCGCGTGGTTCGAATCCCGCCCCTTCCGCTCGTTGTCCGAACGGTAGTGAGGACACGAGCGGTGACTGCGGGATTCGAGCAACGAGCGACCGTCGGGAGCGAGTGAGTTCATGTCCCGCCCCTTCCGCTTCTCGGTCGAGCGGCAGCGAGACCGTGCCTCCAGAACCGTCCGGCACGGTTCCCAGCTACGGAGAATGACACATCGAATCACGCGGGTTGGTAGCATGGCCTCTGTCTCAGTAGGTCGACGCTGTCTACCGATTATTGCCAAATTTGGGCTCCGTTTCTCAGTTCTGTAGAACCGAGAATTACGCTCTCTTTATATGTTGTCATCGGTCGTCTCTTGAGATGTAAGAGGACGATTACGATGGCAACCAACGATTACACGACCGGAAGCAACACCTTCGAGAGCAAACTGGGCGGCATCACCGTCACGGGGAAGGCGCACAGCCTGAGCGCGTGGTTCGTGCTCTCGCTGCGCCTCATGATGGGGTATGCGTTCCTGCACGCTGGCTGGGATAAAGTCTTCGCCGCTGAAGGGTTCAACTCGAGCGGCTACCTCGTGCACGCTGCTGGGGCGAACGGGAACCCGCTGCAGGGGATGTTCCTGTGGATGGGCCAGACTGCCTGGTTCGTCGAGTTCGCGAACATCGCCGTGCCGTGGGGTGAGCTGTTCATCGGTCTTGGACTGCTCGTCGGCGCGATGGTCCGCCTCGCAGCGTTCTTCGGAGCGCTCATGATGGCGATGTTCTACTTCGGGAACTGGAGCATCGAACACGGCATCATCAACGGCGACTTCGCGTACATGCTCGTGTTCCTGGCCGTCGCCGCCTTCGGTGCAGGGCGCATCCTCGGCCTGGACACCCTCATCGAGAACTACGAGATCGGTGGCGAGAAACTCATCGAGAAGTACCCCAGACTCGACTACATCCTCGGCTGAAACCCGGGGAAGCGGTCCCTCGTCGGTAGTCGAACCGATGTCAATTCTTGCGTCTCCCTGTTTTCTGCAGTCTCACCCTCCTGCGAGTGCGTCTCTCGTTGTCCGCTGTTCGGTCCTCCGCGACGAGCGAATCCGCCTCTGAGAAATATCGACTATCGTCGAACCCGAGTTTTATTATCGTCGAATGACGTTGATTGGATAGCATGAGTGCGACACGACGCGCGGAACGACTCGAGACGACAGCGGTGCAATCGGTCGGGTCACCGACGGGGAAACTGGTCTGTCTCTACCTGAACACGGCTGGCGAGTCGACGACTGCACAGCTCCAGGATGCACTGGGTCTCAGCAAACTCACGCTCTTTTCTGTCCTCTCGACGCTCGAAGAGCGCGGCCTCGTCGACCGGGACGACACCGGTCAGGTCACGCTCGCCGACGGTCAGTAGTACCTGTCGTAGAGCCAGTCACCGACGAACGAGCCGATGCTGAGCGGAATGAAGACGAAGCCGAGCGCCTGCAGCATCAGGAACGTCACCCAGCGCGAGAACGGTTCCTGCGGTGGCCAGAACAGCGGGAGGGTGGTGAGGAGGAAGTCCCAGAATACGGCGACGAGGATTGCCGCCACGACCACCGAGCAGCCGATACGGACACCGACGCGGTGGATGTCGGTTTGGCGGGTCGTGGGCGGGTCCGGCCACTCACGGTCGGTATCTGGCATGGGCGTGCTATGGGCCGGAGGCTCAAGTAGGGCACGTCACGAGTGAGGACGGGCGGCCGAACGGAGGGTAGCTCTCTAGAGTTCGATTCGCTCGACGAGGTCGTCGGTCTCGCTGCCGGATTTGATGGCGACGATGCGGACGAGGTCCTCGAGCATCGAGTCCCGAAGCTTCGCTTTGAGCAGGTTGTCGACCTGGTAGACGCCGGCCGCACTGGTCATCTCGATCTCGACGAGAACCGGGTACTCGTCACCTTCCTGGAGCGAGACGTTCTTGATGGCCTGGCTAGAGAGCGTGTTGATGCCACGACCACCCTTCTCGTACGGGATGCGCGAGCGCCCGGACTCCATGTCGAGCGCGTCGGCGACACGCACGACGCCGGCCTCACGGGTGAGCGGCTGTTCGGCCGTGTGGTGACAGAGGATGGCGTGGAGGACCTCACCCTTCATGCGCACGCAGTCGGGTTTGTTGTAGAACTCGGGGAGGATACGGTCGAGTTCGTCGGAGGCGAGGGGAATCGAGTAGTACGAGTGGTCGTCGCGGTGGACGATGTGCCCGATGTCGTGGAGGGTGGCCGCGAGGGCGATGATGACAGCTTCGTCCTCCTCGTCGAGGCCGTGGTCGCGGGCACCGTTGAAATCGATACCGGCGCGTTTCAGCAGGTCGTACAGACAGAGCGCGCGGTGGCAGACGATGGAGATATGTTTCGCGCCGTGGTCGTTGTACCCCTTGCGCGTGACCGCATTGACGTTCTGGGCGTCGAGATACGCCTGTATCTCGGGGTCGTTCTCGACGAATTCGAGAACCTTGTTCAGCTTCTCGTCGTCGAAGGCGTGCTCGTCTGCGGGGGAGTAGACACGGCCTTCGACGCCGGACTCGTCAGTGTCGCTCATACACTCACCGTCACCGGCTGGCTAAAAAAGCCCTTCGCGTGTGTCGGTTTACTCGGCGGCTTCGGCGGCTTCGCGGACGGCATCGTAGTCGGGTTCGACGCCGGGGTCGTCGCTGACCCACGACCACGTGACCTCGCCGTCGGCGTCGACGACGAACACGGAGCGCTTTGCGACACCGTAGACACCGAGGTCGGCGAAGTCCATGGTGATGCCGTAGTCGTCGATGATCTCCTTGTTGAAGTCGCTGACGAGACCGAACTCGAGCCCGTTCTTCTCGCGGAACTCGTTCAGCGAGAACGGAGAGTCCACGGAGATGCCGTAGACCGTCGCGCCGATGTCATCGAAGCCGGCGAGCTGGTCCTGGAACGTGCACATCTCCGTCGTGCAGACGCCGGTGAACGCGCCGGGGAAGAACGCCAGCACGATGGGAGCCTCGTCGAGACGCTCCGAGAGCGTGAACGATTCCACGTCGCCGTTTGCAAGCGGTGCAGTGAAGTCGGGGGCTTCGTCGCCTACGTCGACCATAACAGGTTCGCGTTGGGAAACCAGTGACAAGTGGGTTGCGCTACAGGACGGCGAGGGTGGTATCCATCACGGGATTGAGGGGTGTACGGGGTGGTGTGACACGGGGGAGCAAAAAGGTTATAATTGCCAGCGGGTAAGCCACGCATAGAGATGGCACTCGAACTCACACCACTGTTCATCGGCGGCGGCCTCGGCGGCCCCGAGATGATCGTCATCTTCCTCATCGTCGTGCTGCTCTTCGGCGCGAACAAGATTCCGAAGATCGCACGCTCGACCGGTGAGGCGATGGGCGAATTCCAGAAAGGGCGCGAAGAAGTCGAACAAGAACTGCAGGAGATGCGCGACGGCGCGACGGGCGAAGTCGACACGTCCCTCGACACCTCCGTCGACACCGAGACCGTCACCGAGACGGAAACGGCCTCTGAGACCGAAACGGAAACGGCCTCGGAAACCGAGACGGACTCCGACAAGAAGTAAGCGGGCTGGCGACTCCGCGACTCGTTTTTCGGCGCTGCGGGCGTGTGGCCTAGTGGATAGGGCAGGAGGTTCCTAACCCCCTGATCGCGGGTTCGAACCCCGTCACGCCCGTCCCGTGCGGTGAACGACAGTGAGCCGCCGGTACGGGCACGGGGATTCGAAGCAGGGAGCACCCCGGAGCGTTGCGACTGGGGTTCGAAATCTCGTCACGCGCACGCTTGAGCTGGATGGACCGAAGCTGGTGCGCACAAGAGTTCGCCAGCCCCGGCCCACGGAACTGGCGCACGACCTGGATCCACTGCCAGTGCCGCGTCTGCGCTAGAGTATGTTTCACTCGCACGGTCCCGCACGCGAGCGGATTGAAGCGAGCCGAACATTCACGACGGCCAACAGTACGGCGGGGTCGCGGGTCGCTGAACGAGCTGGTCCGTCGCCCGATGGCGATGGCATCCGGGTCGCCTCGACGCGGGTTTCAGCGTAGCGAGGTGAAAGTCGAGCAGTAAAGCGTTTTTGGCCAATCTCGGCCCCCTGTACCCCTGTTTAATTCTATCTAAACAAATCGACTTTCCATCCAAAAAGAGATAATTTTATAAATATGCTAGCGTATTAAAGTTGCCTGTGACCGCAGCGTATCGTCAGAAAACCCCCGGACGGCACGGGCCCTAACGGAGAATTATTCAGAATGATTACGTGATTAGAGCTAGTTCTCATAGGTGATAATCTGTGGAAGGTTTTTTGACTGCCGACGAAAAGGGGTAGTCAATGGCTGTTAACGATGCCGACGGAACCGAGTCGAACCAGTTCGAGGGGACTGACGATTCGGCCTCCCTGTCGGAAGAGAGCCCGCCCGACGGGCCGACGACGGGCTCCGACACCAGAGTGGGCGACTATACCTGGCGGGAATTCATGGCGGAATTCGGGTACGACGACGATGTCTCCACGCTCTATTCTGGTGTCAACCGACAGACGACGGACGATTCACAGCGACTGGGCCTCGGCAACAGCGAGGGAGAGGTCCAGACAGCACCCCACGGCGACGCGTGGGACCGTGTGGACTTCGACCCCGAAGTGTATCTCGGCTTCCATCCGGACGAACTCCCCGACATAGTCACGGACCAGGCTGCCGCGAACGGGAAGTGGCTCTGGGAACAGTTCGCGACGTACTGTGACCCCGAGACGACCCCCGTGGTCAAGGACGAGTGGACGTGGGAGCACTTCAAATGGCAGTACCACTACGAGGACGACGGCTCGATTCCCCACGACAGCGACGGGAAGAAGGTCGAACTCGACGAGTCCGAGTACCTGGGCTTCGAATCCGACGAGATAGAAGGGGTGCTGAGTCAGGCCGACGACTTCGCACAGGAGCTCCAGAGCGTCGTCGACGACCGGACCGTCAACATCACGCACGAGGAGGAAGACGAGTTCTTCTCGACCGATGCAGGGAACACGACGGTCGTCAACCGCTACGACCTCGAGAAGGCGGTCCCGCTGGACAAGAAGCTCCACTTCCGCGAGGTCGAGCGCTACTGGGTCAACAAACCCTACGCCTTCGTCATCATCTTCCACTCCGAGAAGGAGAACGAGAAGAAGTACTACGCCATCGAGCCGTACCGCAACCAGATCGAAGACGACCTGCAGGAGTTCATGTCCGGGAAGCTCCGGACCGCGATCAAGTACTCCGAGGAAGAGATCACCGTCGAGGGCGACGAGGAGGCGCGGCGCGGCGTCATCGACCGCGAGACGAAACGGCTGTTGCGCCGATACGACCTGTTCAAGAAGGTCGACCGCTCCAGCGGCAGCGACAAAGGAATCGTCGAGCAGATTCGAGCGCTGTTCGACACCGACGGCGAGCCGGCAGATGAGAGCGACGAGCCCGAAGAGGTCCAGCTCGACGGTATCAAGGCCCGGCCGGAACCCGCGGTCATCGCCGACGACGCGGACCAGCTCAACGAGTACCAGGTCGAGAAGCTGCTGTACTACCTGAAACGCAATTTCATCGGGTACGAGCGCATCGACCCCATCAAGCACGACATCAACGTGGAGGACATCTCGGTCGACGGGTACCACTCCCCGGTGTTCGTCTACCACTCCGGCTACGAGCAGATCATCTCGAACATCTTCCACGCCGAACGCGAGCTCGACGACTTCGTCGTCAAACTCGCCCAGCGGTCCGGCAAGGGTATCTCGAAGCGCCGGCCACAGGTCGACGCGACCCTCCCGGACGGCTCTCGTGCCCAGTTGACCCTCGGTCGTGAGGTGTCCGACCACGGGACCAACTACACCATCCGTCAGTTCAAGGAGGTCCCGTTCACGCCCATCGACCTCATCAACTGGAACACGTTCTCGCTTGACGAGATGGCGTTCCTCTGGCTCTGTATCGAGAACCACAAATCGCTCATCTTCGCCGGCGGTACCGCGTCAGGGAAGACGACGAGCCTGAACGCGGTCTCGCTGTTCATCCCCTCGAACACGAAGATCGTCTCCATCGAGGACACGCGCGAGGTCGAACTGCCCCAGCGGAACTGGATCGCGAGCGTCACCCGTCCCTCGTTCAGCGAGGACGCACAGGGTGACGTCGACGAGTTCGACCTGCTGGAGGCCGCACTGCGTCAACGCCCGGACTACATCGTGATGGGTGAGATCCGTGGTGAGGAAGGCCGGACGCTGTTCCAGGTCATGTCCACGGGTCACACCACCTACACCACGTTCCACGCGGACTCCGTGGGTGAGGTCCTGAAGCGGTTCACGACCGACCCCATCAACGTCTCGAAGACGATGTTCACCGCGCTGGACCTCGTCTCCATCCAGACCCAGACCCGGGTCCAGGGCAACAAGGTCCGCCGGAACAAGAACCTCACCGAGATCAACCACTACGACGCGGAGAACGACGAGATCAACGTTCAGGACGTCTACCAGTGGCAGGCGGAGACGGACGAGTACCTCAAGATGGGGGACTCGAACACGCTTGACGAGATCCAGTTCGACCGCGGGTGGAGCTACGAGAAGCTCCAGGACGAGCTGTTCAAACGACGCGTCATCATCGCGTACCTCATCAAGAACGGGCTGAACCAGTACGTACAGGTGGCCGCGACGGTCCAGGCGTACATCAACGACCCGGACACCATCCTGACGCTCATCGCGAACGGCCGCCTCGAGGAGAGCCTCGAAGACCTGCGCGAGATGGAGTCCGTCGAGATCGACATCGACCCGGAGGACGAAGAGCAGGTCCCCCGCCCGGACGCGAACGACGAGACGTACAACCTCTCGCAGGACATCCTCGAACGCGCCGAGGAGTCGCTGTTCGACGAGTACCGCGGGAAGGAACTGAGCGGTCTCGGCGTCGACACCGCCCTCTCAGGGTCCGGGATGGACGACGAGGCGGAACCGACCATCGAGGCCGACACCGACGACGAGTTCGACTTCGACGACGACGACAGCTCGTTCATGCTCGGTGGTGACGAAGACGAGGACGACTTCACGTTCTCCAGCGACGGCGACGAGGTCGAAGACGGTCCCTCCTGGCTCAACGACGAGGGCGGCTTCGACTTCGGTGACGACGACGGATTCGGAGGGTTCGGTGACGATTCCGGCGAGACGGCCGACGCGAGCGCCAGCGCAGACACCGAGCCCGCGGCCGGGGACGCCCCACAGCTCGAATCGGGGGAGACCGCCGAGGCATCGGCAGACGCGGGTGCCACCGAGGAGACGGCACTCGATACGACGGGTGACGATGGCGATGGCGAGACGCTTCCGGAGACGACGGAATCGGCCGACTCGGAACCGGAACAGGAGATAACGCTCGACCTGGAGGCCGCCGCTGCCGAGATAGAGAACGAGGACGCGACCGACGATGACGACACCACGGCCGCGTCGGCAGACGGGGCGACCGACGCCGTCGACGATGCGACGACGGCGAACGATTCGGACATCGACGACGCAGTCCCCGACGATGGCGGCGCAGGCGGTACTGTGGATGCGGGCGACGACGGTGGGTTCTCCATGGGCGACGACGAATCGGACCCCGGTCCCATCTTCGGCGAGGTCGAGGACACGGGGACCGAATCCATGTTCGACACCGACAGCGGCCGCCCGGACGACGACACCGCGTTCTTCGGAACCGACGACGAACCGTTCTTCGCCGAGGAGGACGACGTCGGCTCGATCTTCGGTGACGAGGGCGGCAGCGGTCTCTTCACCGAGGATGAAGACGACGAGGAGGTCCCGGACGACGGTGGGATGTTCGGAGGCGCAGCCGACGACGGTGAAGACGAGCCCACCCCGACCGACGAGGCCGCCGCCGAAGACGAGGAGGGCTCGATATTCGGGGCCGACGACGAGCCGGACGACGGCGGGTCCGTCTTCGGGGACGGAGACGACGACGGCGACTCTGACGACGGCGACAGCATCTTCGGCGACAACGACGGTGACTCCGTCTTCGGCGAGGACGACGCTGCCACCGGAGACGATTCCGACGACGATTCCGACGATTCGACCGGTGGCGTGTTCGACGGTGATGCCGAATGAGCCTCCAGACGCGTGGTGATACCGGCGGCTCAGGGTTCAGCACGTCGTCTGACTCGCTCGGCGACATGTTCTACCCGCTCTACGAGCGACTGTTCAGCGAGGACTCGGACTTCGTCGCGGACGTGGAGTCGAAACTGGCCCAGTCACGGATGGCTGACACGGTCGAGATGTACCTGTCGCGCTCGCTCGCCATCGGCGTCCTCACGGGCGGGATGCTGTGGGTGCTCGGGACGCTCGTCGGTTACTTCATCTTCGCGACCGGGCTCATCGAGACCGAGAGCCTGCTCGGGGCGACGATTCCGAACGCGACGCTGGTCGCGATCATCCAGGCCGTCAAGGTCCCCGCACTCATCCTCGTAACGGGGCTGTTCCTCGGTTCCATCGGGTTCGCGATGGGTTTTGGCGCACTGGTCGCAGTGCCGTACTCGCGGGCCTCCACCCGGAAGCGCGAGATAGACATGCTACTGACCGACGCCGTCTCGTTCATGTACGCGCTTTCGGTCGGTGGGCTGAACCAGCTCGAGATCCTCGAGGCGATGGCGCGGGCGGAGGACACCTACGGCGAGGTGGCCAAGGAGTTCCAGTCCATCGTCCAGGAGACGGAGTACTTCGACACCGACTACCGCACCGCCATCCGAAACCAGGCGATGGAGACCCCGAGCGACGAACTGTCGCAGTTCCTCACCGACATGCTCTCTATCGTGAACTCCGGGGGTGACATGGAGAGCTTCCTCTACGACAAGAAAGAGAAGCACATGCGGACCGCCAAGCAGCAACAGGAGCTGACCCTGGAGACCCTGGAGCTGTTCGGCGAGATGTACATGACGCTCTCGCTGTTCCCGCTGTTGCTCATCATCATCCTGGTCATCATGCAGATGCTGGGGGAGGCGAACGTCAATATGCTGTTCGGGACCGTCTACGGCCTCATCCCGTTGACCGGTGCCGGGTTCCTCGTGCTGGTCTCGACGGTGAAAGAGGACGACCCGGGCGACGGGTTCCTCCTGCCGTCGGACGCGGACGAGCGACTGAGCGTCCAGCAGGGTGCTGGCCTGCTCGACCTCGGTCTCATCGAGCAGTTCACCGGCGAGTACAGTGTCTTCGACCGCATCAAGAACCGGGAGGGGACCTACGAGACCATCCAGGTCCTCAAGGCCCCGCACCTGTTCTTCCGGGACAACCCGCTGTACACGCTGGCGCTCACGGTTCCGACGGTCCTCGTGTTGATGGTCGTCGCGATGGCCTCGGGTGCCGTGCCGACCTCCTGGGGCGAACTGGTCGACAGTCCGGTCTGGGGGACGTTCATGTACGTCTACCTGCCCGTCTACATCGTCTTCCTCCCACTGACCATCTTCCGCGAGTGGAACGTCCGCTCCCGGAAAGGCGTCATCTCGAACATCTCGGACAACCTCCGCAAACTCTCGAGCGCGAACGACACCGGGCAGACCCTGCTCGAATCCCTGCGGACGGTCTCTGACACGACCAGCGGGAAGCTGGCGACCGAGTTCGAGACCATGCACACGAAGGTCAACTACGGGATGAGCCTCAAGCACGCGCTGGTCGAGTTCAACAACAAGTACCACATCCCGCGACTGGCGCGCACGGTCAAGCTCATCTCGAAAGCACAGGAGGCGTCGAGCCAGATCACGGACGTGTTGACCACGGCGGCACAGGCATCGGAGAACCAGGACGACATCGAGCGCGAACGCAAGTCCCGCACCCGGATGCAGGTCGTCATCATCATCATGACCTACCTCACCCTGCTCGCGGTGATGGCCATCCTGAAGACGCAGTTCCTCGACGTGCTGACCGGCCTGACCGAGACCAGCTCGGGTGGTGGCGGCGCAAGCGGTGCCGGCGGACCCAGCTTCGGTGGGAACGTCAACACCAACCTGCTGTCGCTGCTGTTCTTCCACGCAGTGACGCTGCAGGCGCTGCTCTCCGGGCTCATCGCGGGCTACATCAGGGACGCGGACATCCTGAGTGGCCTCAAGTTCGTGCTCATCCTGATGACGATCGCACTGGTGGTGTGGGCGGCGGTCGCGTGAGAACGATGAAATCAGTAGGCAAAACCATCGACTGTGGGCAGGACGAGCGCGCACAGACGACGCAGGACTTTGCCATCGGTATCAGCATCTTCCTGCTGACGGTCGGGTTCACCTTCGGCTTCCTCCCGAGCCTGCTGACGCCGTTCGGCTCGCCGCTGGGCGACGACATCACCGCGAAGACCGACCGGGTCGCGGCGACCCTCATCGCGGAGAACAACGTCGATGGCGAGCCCCGGACGTTGAACTACAGCCAGCTCGAGAGCTTCCTGGCGAGCACGAACAGCGAGTCGGCGCTCCAGGACCACTTCGGGCTGCGAAGTACTGCGGACATCAACATCACGATCGTGAACGTCACTGACACCGGGACGCGCACGCCCCTCCAGCGGGCGTCAGGCACCAACCTGACCGCTGGGACGACGTACGAGGGCCAGACCCCGGCCGCGTCGACGACCCGGGTGATAGTCGTCACCGGTGGTCGGTGTGACGTGCAGTGTTTCGTGGTCGTGAAGGTGTGGTAATCATGAGACAGGACCAACGAGCACAGGCGTACACGCTGGAGGGTTTCATCGGGTCGGTCCTCGTCCTCGCGGCCGTCCTCTTCGCCCTGCAGTCGGTCGTCATCATGCCGACGACCTCCGGGAAGGTGAGTCGCGACGTACAGGAACAGCTCCGGGTCGAGGCCGACGACATCCTCATCATCAGCTCGCAAGAGGAGTCGCTGTCGTGCCAGATTCGACACTGGAACGGCTCCACGAACGAGAACACGTTCGCCGGTGGGTTCGACGAGCGTATCGGCTACGGGCCGGAACCGCCGCCGAACATAACCACGTGCGATGCGGACGGGACAGCCTTCGGCGAGATGCTGAACCAGACGTTCGGCGAACAGGGCCGCGAGTACAACATCATCGTGTCGTACCGCCACCCCTCGGACCCGACGCTCTCGCCGTCCGAACGGATGGTCTACCGTGGCGTGCCGACCGAGTCGGCCATCGCCGCGACGTACACCGTCACCCTGTACGACAACCAGACGCTGACCGGGCAGGGCTGTCAACCGGACTGCCCCGAGCTGTGGGAGACCAACAGCTCCGAGTTCCCCATCCGGGATGCTGCACCGAACAGTCCAGTGTATAACGTCGTGGAGGTGCGCATCGTCATATGGTAGGGTTCGAAGCCTCGGAGGGCCGGTCCCGTGCACAGCTGGTCCTCGTCGGCGCTGTCGCCATCGCGTTCATGATTCTCGGCATCGTCGTCGTGTTCAACACCGTGTTGTTCACCGAGAACGTCGACAGCACGGGGAGCGTGAGTGCGGTCGACGACAGCGAGGAACTCCGGCATGCATCAGCGGAAACGGCGGTCGTCATCTCACGCACACTCAACGAGAACAACCAGACTGTCACCGACCTGCGGTCGAACATGGCGACCAACGTCAGTGACTACAACACGCTGTTGCGGGAGACGTACTCCGAACAGGGTCCACGGCTGGTCAACGTCAGCTACAATCACTCAGAGACACAGGTCGGGGCTCGCGTGTACCGGAGAGGAATCGACGACTTCCAGGACGGCACCGACGATAACTGGGCGCTCGCAGATAACTCCGACCCGTCTGATGTTGCCCGGTTCGAGATGAACACCACGCTGGACAGCCTCAACTCCGATGACTGGGAGGATTCGTTTCACATCGCGGTAAAGGGTCAGGATGGGACCGACATGAAGTGGCGCGTCATCCGGTTCTACGAGAGCAGTGGCGACCTCATCGTAAACACCTCGACCGTGACGGACCCGACAGCCCCCTCCGACTGGCAGGACGAGGTACGCAATCACAACAAGGTGACCTGCGACGTGAGTTCCACGGACGCGTTCACCATCAACGTCACCAACGGGAGCGTCCAGGGTGACGATTGCTCGTTCGAGTTCACCGACGACATCGACCAGCTCAGCGGTGGTGGCTACGAACTCTGGATGCGCGACGCCGAGAACGTGACAGGGAACTATTCGCTGTACCTGAGCAACATCAGCTCGGTTCAAGGCACCCTCGACGAACTCGGGAGCGTGTTCGACGACGAGCCCGATTACAGTGCCATCGTCTGGCGCGCTGGCATCGACGTTGAGTACGAGAGCCCGACGCTGTCGTATCGCGAAACCTACCGCTCGGACCCGGTTTACAACACTTCACGATGACCCGCTCTATCCCCCTCTCCGACGACCGTGGCGTCTCGATAGCCGTCACACACGTGCTGACGATCGGCATCACGACCATCCTCATCGCGGGCCTCCTCGTCGGAACGAGTGGCCTCCTGCGTGACGAACGGTCCGATGCGGCCCGCGACGAGATGCGGACCATCGGCAACCGCATCGCCTCCGACCTCGCGAGCGTCGACCGTGCCGCCGGCGGCACCAGTTCGACGATGAGCGTGCAGTCCAGCCACCCATCGGCGGTCTCCGGGTCCGGATACACAGTCCATCTCAAACCAGGATCTTCCTGTGCGGTGTATTCGAAACCATGCCTGGTGTTGAACGCGACCTCGGTGGATATGACCGTCTACGTCCCGTTCAGTAGCTCGACCACGGTCACCGAGAGTCGAGTCAGCGGTGGCGACTTCTACGTCGTCTACGACGGGTCCACCATCCGTCTCGAGGACGACCCGATAACCCCTGCCCGCGGCCACCCAGCTGTCGGTGGCTACCCGAGTCTCCAGCCGGCCATGGAGGTGCGCCGATGAGAGCCGGGGGTGACAGTCGAGCAGTCAGCGACGTGCTCGCGTTCGTCATCGTCTTCTCCATCATCATCACCTCCGTCGGCGTCACGTACGGTATCGGATTCAGCAGTCTTGGCGAGTTCCAGGAGGGCGAACAGAAGACGAACGCAGCCCGGGCGTTCCAGGCGCTCTCCGTCAGCCTGGACGACATCCAGGAGGGCGCAGCCCCCGGTCGATCCGGCGCGATTCAGCTCAACGAGGGGACCCTCCAGGTCGAAGAACAGTCACAGATGACCGTCGAGGTCGCCCTCTCGAACGGGACGACCTGGACCGTCGCCTCCGAGACCACGGGGTCACTCCAGTACAGCTTCGAGAACACGGACGTCGCCTACGAGAACGGGGCCGTGTTCCGCAAGGACGGCTCCGCGAGCGTCATGATAGAAGAGCCGTCGTTCCTCTGCAGCGAATCCTCGGACCAGGCCGTCGTCTCCATCGTCGTCCTGAACAGCGACAGTAACGCCATCGGTGGCGAGATCAATGCCGAGATAATCAGCCGACAGAACGACACCGACGTCCTCTACCCCAACCTCTCCCGCAGCAGCTCGGTCTCTGCCGACAACGTCACCGTCGACGTGCCGACCAGCAACTTCGACCAGGCGTGGACCCGGTACTTCGAGGATACTGACGGCTGGGAAGACCCCGACAATGACGGCGACTTCACCTGCGACGCCGACAACGTCATCGTCCGCGTCACCTTCGTCGAGGTCGAGTTCCAGTGACCCCTCGTTTCGGTTGAAATCGCGGGAGTTAAAAAGGGCAGACGAGTAGGTCGTGTTGTACCGGGCGCTTAGCTCAGTCTGGACAGAGTGCTTGGCTTCGGACCAAGTTGTCGCGGGTTCAAATCCTGCAGCGCCCATCATTCTTCCACGAACAACGTGAGCGGAGAGTTATCTCCGCGAAGGATTTGAACAAGGGAGCGAGCGCAGCGAACGGCCGAGGTTCACAATCCTACAGCGCCAACTTTTCCCGCGACCGACCCGACGAACTCCTACCCGTGGGTACATACTGACAGCTACGTCGACGCCTCATCGAGCCAGTCGGGTTCTTCGACCGTCGTCGTGCCGAGTTCGCTGTAGGAGAGTTCGAAGTGCAGGTTCAGCTTGGAACCGTCTTCCGTCACTTCGAGGTCGTACTGCATCTCTCGGAGGGTGCCTGCGTCGTCGACGACGAGGCGGAGGTCGAACTTCGAGACGGAGCTGTCGTCGAACGCGGAGTCGTCCGCCTGGTCGGTGGGCAGGTACAGCTGGTCGAGGTCGGAGACGGTGTAGACGTAGAGGGTTTCACCGTCGACCGTCGTCGGGCCGTCGTAGGTGAAATTCGCAGCTTCTGGGTCGAGTGCGCTGGTCGCGTTCATGGCCGTGAGGTACGTCGAGACGTCGTACTGGGCGGCGTCCGCTTGCTGGTACTGGACGGTATCACCGAAGGTGGAGCGCTGGGTCGCGGTTCCATCGGGGGAGACGTAGAGGTCGAACTGCATCGTCGAGTTGTCGTCGCCGGTGGTGAACCCGTCACCGGCGAGGGTGCCGTCGATGGCCTGTGCGCCCGTCGCGAGGTTGGCCTGGACGGTCCAGTCGAAGGTGAACGTCTGGGTCTCGGTCGAGGTCACCTGAGTCATATCGATGGCGTAGTCGAGGGTGAAGTTCTCGGCGTTCTGGAGCGAGGTCGCGTGTGAGGTCGCGAGGCGCTTGGACGAGAGCGGGTGTGCCTGGGTTCCAGACGAGCCGGTAGCCGTCTGCGTTGTCGTCGCAGTCAACGTTTCGTCGGTCGTTTCGTCGGTTGCGGGGTCGGTGGTCGCCGGGGTCGCGGCGTCGGTGACGGTCGGGTCGGTGGCGGTGTCGTCAGGCGTGGTTCCGCCGAGGCAGCCGGCGGAGGCGACGAGGGCGACGACGAGGAGAAGCCACAGCGTCCGATGCGTGGGAGAACTCATTCACCTGTAGACGATGCGGGTCAGTATAAACCCCCGTCTCGCAGGACTCCAAGACGGGAATGCAAGACGGGAGTGTACGAGTCGGTGGGTTCAGCGCGTCGCCGCGGGTGCGGGCTGCCAGGCCTCGCTCTTCTCGAGGTACGTGGAGAGGCTGTTACAGTGGATGCCGTACCGCCGCGACAGCTCGTCGATGTCGGAGTCGTAGCCGACGTCGTTGAACCACTGGAACATGTCGGCGAGTTCGTCGCCGGCCTGTGCGCGGTAGTCGTCGATGGGGAGGTAGACGGGGTCGACCTCGATGCCGAGGTAGTCCGCGAACTCGCTCGCCATCGCGGTGAGGGTGCATTCGTCGCCGGCGAGTTCGATGGTCTCACCCGCGAAGGTGTCCGGGTCGGCGAAGGCCATGGCGGCGGCCCGACCGATGTCGGTCGCATCGACGAGCTGGAGGGCGACACCTTTGTCGAGGGGGAGTGGAAGGCGGCCCTCGGTGATCTCGTCGTGGAGGTTCGCCGTGAGGTTCTGCATGAAGAACACGGGGCGGACGATGGTCGTGGTGAGGTCGAGGTCGGCGAGCGCCTGCTCGACGGCGTACTTGGAGTCGAAGTGGGCGAGACCGGTCTCGCGGTCGGCACCGCCGACCGAGGAGTAGACGAAGTGCGAGACGCCGGCGTCGGCCGCACACGTGGCGAGGGTGGTTCCCTGCTCGGTCTCGATGTCGGTGCCGTCCTCGAAGAACGTGGTGACGCAGAACACGCCATCCATCCCGGTACAGAGGTCGGTCATGCGGTCGGCGTCGCACATGTCACCTTCGACGACGGTGACGCCCCGGGTCGCGAGCCCCTGGGCGCGCTCGCTGGTCGCGTCACGGGTCAGCCCGTAGAGATCGAAATCACCGTACGCACCGGAGCTGAGGTGGTCGATGACTGCGCCGCCCTGTGTGCCTGTCGCTCCCGAGACGAGTATCTTCAGCATAACAACACACCTACGACCGCTGAGGGGATAAAGCCGTACTGAGAGCGTCTGACACGCAAGGCGGCCCGGTTCTGCCGGCCACCCCTCGCTACGCGGTCGGCCACTCGACTGGCGGCAGTCGCTTCTCGATCTCTTCACGGTCGTCCTCGACCCATCTGGGCAGCTGAAGCGACCCGCCGAGTTCGTCGACCGGTTCGTCCACCGTCAGCCCCGGCCCCTCGGTCGCCAACTCGAACCGGATGCCACCGGGTTCCCGAAGGTACACCGACTGGAAGTACGTGCGGTCCTTGATGCGGGTCGGCTCGAGCCCGATGTCGCGGAGGTAGTGGTGCCACGACAGCAGGGCGTCACGGTCGGGAACACCGAACGCGACGTGGTGGACCGTCCCCTTCCCGTCGCGGCCGAACCCGCCCATGGTGCTGGCGCTGTCTCGAGGGCCGGACAGCGACAGGTCGACAACCCTCGCGCGGTCGCCGGGAACCTGGTAGCGAACCCGGTCGTCGGTCTCGGCGACGAGTTCGTAGCCGAAGTGCTCGAGCACGCGGGCCGTCTGGTAGGGCGCTGGTGAGAGCAGTGTCGTCCCCGCGAGCCCCTGGATGGCGTGCTCGACCGGGACTGGACCGTCTGCCCACGGCTCGAATCCGGACCCGGAATCTTGGGAGGTCGCAACGAGTTCCAGTGGCAGCCCGTCTGGTGCCGTGAACGCGAGTCCAGACTCCCCGAAGCGTGTGAACTCGGTGTATGCGACCCCGTGCGCCGAGAGACGGCCAGCCCAGTAATCGAGCGACCCTTCGGGAATCGCCAGCGCGGTCGCACCGGGTTGTGGCGGGCCGACCCTGCCATCCGGCCCGGCGTTCGACGGGAACAGCGTGAGCACGGAGCCGATGCTGCCCGAGCCGTCGCCGAAGTAGATGTGGTGGGCGAACTGGTCCTCGTAGTTCACGGTGCGCTTGACCAGTCGCATGCCGAGCACGTCGCTCACGAAGTCCACTGCCTCCTGCGGGTCGCCAGACAGGGCGGAGACGTGGTGGAGCCCGGAGACGGTGGGAGGCGTCTCCGAAGGGTTGGAGGAGGTCGCGGATTCGTCGTTGTGGTGTGTCGTCACTCAGTCCTCACCCGCTCCGTCGACCAGGCTCGCCACGATGTCCCGGACGTGTTCTATCTCGTCCTCGTTGACGGTGTGACCCATGCCCTGGTAGATCTGCTCGGTCACGTCGGCGTCGAGGTCCTCGAACACCTGCGTGGTCTCCTGGACGCGTTCGAGCGGGATGTGCGGGTCCACGTCGCTGCAGCCGAGGAAGACCGGCGTCCCATCGAGGGAACCGTCGTAGTCCCGCGGGGTCCCCTCGGGGCCGATGACGCCGCCGGACAGTGCCATGAGGCCGCCGTAGCGCCGGGCGTTCCGGGCGACGTACTCGCTGGCGAGGCAGGCTCCCTGCGAGAAGCCCATGAGGGCGATGCGCTCGTGGGGGATGCCCGCGTCGAGTGCGGTCTGGATGGCGTCCTCGACGGCCTGCAGCGCCGAGGTGAGATGAGGTTCGTTCGACGAGATGGGAGCCATGAACGAGTTCGGGTACCAGGTGCCGCGTTGGGCCTGCGGGGCGAGGAACGCCACGCCATGTTCGTGGAACTCGTCGGCCATGGCGAGCATGCTGCGGGCGCTCGCGCCGCGGCCGTGGCACATGACGACCGCACCCTCGGCAACGTCGAGCGGTGCGCCAGCACTGGCGAGTGGTTGGTCCTGGTGGACGCCGGCGGTGCTCATCGGCTCGTCACCTCCGGGGCGTCGAGCGACGGCAGGGCCGCCTCGAGTTGCTCGCGGTCGTCCGCCAGCCACGGGGGCAGCTTGAGCTCCGAACCCAGGCTCTCGACCGGTTCGTCGACCGCGAAGCCCGGCACGTCGGTCGCGACCTCGAACAGCACTCCGCCGGGTTCCCTGAAGTAGATGGACCGGAAGTACTGGCGGTCCTTCTGGTCGGTGACGTGCAGGCCAATCTCGTCGAGGTCGGCCTCGAGGGACTCCTGTACCTCGTCGTCGGGGACGCGGAAGGCGACGTGGTGGACCGTGCCCGCACCGGGGACGCCACGGCCGCCGACGCCACGGTACAGGTCGACCACGCTCGCGCGGTCGCCACCGGCCCGGTACCGGATTCGGTCCTCGGTCTCCTCGGCGCGTTCGTACCCGAGCGTCTCGAGAACCGACCCGGTCACGTCGGGGTCCATCGAGTGCAGCGTGACGCCGTGGAACCCACGGATTGCGTACTCCTCGGGGACGGGTCCGCCGGCCCAGGGTTCGATGTCGCTCCCGGCCTCGGTCGCGACGAGTTCCATCGGTTGCCCGTCGTGGTCGCGGAAGGGGACGACCGTCTCACCGAAGCGCGACTGGGGCTCGTCGTGGTCGACGTCGAGGTCGTCGAACCGGTCGAGCCAGTAGTCGACCGCCCCTTCGGGGATGGTGAACGCGGTGGCCGTCGCCTGTCCCTTGCCCGGCTGGCCGGTTCCAGCCCCGTCGAAGGGGAAGAACGTCAGGATGGTACCCGGTGTACCGACCTCGTCGCCGTAGTAGAGGTGGTACGTCGAGGTGTCGTCGAAGTTCACGGTCCGCTTCACCAGTCGGAGTCCGAGGACTTCGGTGTAGAAGTCCACGTTCCGCTGGGGGTCGCTCGCGACCGCGGTGACGTGGTGGATACCGTCTGTTTGCATGGACGGTCCTAGGGACGCCACAATCATATACTTAATCTGACATTCGTGTAACCAGGGGACATCGATGTCAGGTGCCCCGGTCACGGGGAACCGGCCGACGTGGGTGTGGTCATCGGGCGACGTCGGTGTGGTCATCGGGCGACGTCGGTGTGGTCGGCGGACGGCAACGGTTGCGTACCTAACAGGATGGGCAGGGAGCGTACGGTACCGCCCGAGAAATCACCCGTATGAGCACGAAATCACTGGGCAGCATCGTCGGCGAGACAGAGCTAGGCTCGAAGACGCTGCACGCCTGCAACGTCACGAACCAGAAGGCACTGAAGACGGTCGGTCGCTTCCTCTCGAAGCACGAGGTGAAGAAGGTCAAGGACAAGACCGCCTCCGGGACGCCAAAGAACACGCTCGTTCTGGAGTCGGACGGCCGGTTCGTCGCCGCGAACTCCCTCGAACGGGTCGCCAGATTCGCGGCACAGAGCGGGCAGCCGTCGCACAAGACCGAGATTCCCGCCGTCATCAAGCACCTCGACGGGACGCGGTTCCGGTCCTACGACAAGCGCCGGATGATCATGGCCTCGCGCATCGTCGAGTTCCGGGCGTGGAACCAGCGCGAGGGGACGCTCCACTCGGGGTTCCAGCAGCTCTCGAAGGTCGACCTCCAGCGCAACGTCTACCACAACCTCTCGACCGTTGACCTCGACGTCCACGTCTACGGCGAGGACGACTGGGACCGTCCGGGCGACATCGACGTTCACGTCCACGCCAGCGACGCGAAGGAGATAGTCAAGCACTGGTGGGTCGTCTACGACGGGGCCGGTCGTGACGACCGGAAGGCGGCCCTCCTTGCCCAGGAGACGGGTGACAACGAGTTCTACGGCTTCTGGACGTACGACGCCGGGACGACGGACCGGATTCTCGACCGACTGTCAGCGATGCACTGAATTGGGCTCCGGCGGTGACTGTCGACGGTGCACTGGGTCGGGGTCCGGAGGTGACCGCCAGCCATCGAGTGGAACCTGTCAAACCAGTTCTGCAATGTTAGCTGGTTCGGATACGAACCTCTAAGTGGGACGGGGGCCTTCCACGGTGTAATGGCAACGTCCTCGAACGACAATCCCAACGCGGCGGCCTGCCCCGTCATCGACTCCCTCGAACAGATCGGCTCGCAGTGGCGACTCGTCGTCCTCCACGACCTGCAAGACGGCGAGAAGCGATTCAACGAGCTCAAGCGCTCCACCGACGCGAGTTCGCGCACGCTCTCGCGGGTGCTCGACGACCTGCAGGAGATGGGGTTCGTCGACCGCCGCCTGGAGGAGGACGCCCCGGTCGCGACGTTCTACTCGCTGACGGAGAAGGGCGAGTCCCTCTGCCCGGTGTTCGACGCCATCGGCGAGTGGGCCGACGAGTGGATCACGACGACGGACACCGACGACGTAGAGGAGACCGCACCGGAGAAACTCGAGACCGACGGCGGCACCCCGACCGACGCCGAGTAGCGACAGTCGCCGTCCGTCTCGAGGACCATCCCGCTCGTTATCCAGAACATAATCTTCACCGTGGACCCGCTGGTCTCGACCGATGAAACGACGGACGTTCCTGCGACGGTCCCTCGCCGGCCTCGCCGCCACCACGGTCGGGGTCGGACTGTTCACGGACAATGACGAGTCGACAGTCACCGCCGGGACACCACCCGACGACCGGACCCGCGAGTCCCTCCTCCCCGGAACGACGTACCAGACGCCGGTCGTGACCATCGACGCCGACCAGGCCGGGCCGACCGCACTCGTCGTCGGTGGCCTCCACGGCGACGAACGCAGCGGGTACCGGGCCGCCGAGGCGGTCGCCGAGTGGTCGTTCGACGCCGGGACGGTCGTCGTCCTCCCCCGGGCCAACGTGCCGGCGATTCGCCGGGGGACACGAGAGAACGACAACGGCGACCTCAACCGGAAGTTCACACCGACGGGCGAGCCCGAGACGCGGCTCGCGAGGGCCATCTGGTCCCTGGTCGAGGAGACCGAGCCAGACGTGGTCCTCGACCTCCACCGGTCCCGCGGCATCTACCGGATACACCCGCGCAACGTCGGCCAGGCTATCTTCCCAACCGCCGCCGGGGACGCGACAGCGCACGCCGAGGCGACCTGCTCCTTCCTCAACGACGCGGAGATACCGTGGTCGATGCCACTGCACAGGTTCACCACCGGCGGTGACATGGACGGGTCCGCCCCGCTCCTCGGGCACAAGGTCGGTGACGACCTCGGGACGCCGGCGTACATCGTCGAGACCACCACGTTCATCACCGACCTGCAGACGCGGGTCGACTGGACGACCGCGGCGGCCGAACACCTGCTCGCGAAGCACGGCATCGAGCGCCAACCCTCGACGAGCGCCGGGCGTGTCGCCGCAGCGACCGGGGGTGAGAACGATGTCTGAGTCGTCAGCCCTCCAGCGCTGGTTCGCCGGCAGGGCCGTCACCGCGGTGTTCTCGCTGCTCGTGTTCCCCGTCGTCCTGCTGAAGTACGGCTACCACAACCCGCTGGCGCTGCCGGGCTACCTCGTCTTGACCATCGGGAGCGCCATCGGGAACCGCATCGCACCGCAGTTCGAACTCTGGGTCTACTGGGGCCCCTTCGTCGTTGGTTCGTACGCGCTCTCGGTCGTCTTCGGCGGCCTCTACCGGGCGCTTCGCTCCGGACTGGGCGCGGACTGAGGACGATTCAAGTTCGGACTATTCTGCCGATATCGACAGTCTCGATACCGTTAAAATCCGAATCTCGCCTTGCTACCTTGGGTGGCCAGTTAGGCACCCACCCGCCGTATCCACTGCTGGGGTCGATACCCTATGCCCCGAGACCAACGCGGAGACGACCACGCGACGGGCGACGGGTCCGCGCGTGGCAACGGCGGTCAGCCGCAGAACGAACAGTCCGCACAGCAGCCGGCCCAGCAGAACCAGCAGCGCCAGAGCCAGCACGCCCAGGCCCAGGGCGGTCGACGCCAGGGCTCGGGACTGCGGAACTACCTGGCGACCACGGCGGTCCGCTTCGGCCTCGCCATGATCGGGGTCGTCCTGCTGTTGTTCTCGCTCGGCCAGGCGTTCGGTGCAGACCTGCTCGGTGCGTTCGCAGACGCGCTCTCGACGCAGACCGGTCAGTGGCTCGTCGTCGCTCTGTTCGCGCTGTTCCTGATCGGCGCGGCGGAGCGAGGCCTGTCGTACAGCTAGAAAAGCAGTCTTCGCCCGGTCACTTTTCGTGCGGTCCGTCGCGTCACGGTCGGCCGAGACTCCCCGTGGGACCGCGTCGGAACGCTCCCAAGCGGGTCGCTACTCGAGGATGGGGACGGGTGTGTCGGTTGCGATCCACGCGTCCTTGCGACCCAGTTCCTTGATCTCCACCCACCCGTTCGTACAGTACACCAGTTTGCATTTGCTCTGTTGCTGCTTCATACTCCCCCCAGTTACGCAATCGCCGGGACCGATGGATTGCGACGTGATAACAGAGGGCACATCTGGTAAAAGTTATGTGCTACGTACTCGCTCCCGGGTGGGTCACTTCGCATGGCGAGACCACGGTTCGGTGCTGGTAAACGACCCCTTAGAACCCCGAACGACCCGTTAGGACCACCCATCCCACTGAGGGGTCAGCGCTGTCCGAGCCCCGCCCTCACCGGTCCCGTGAACCGTCGAACGGCGAGTTCGGCTACGGCTCCTCGTGGGGCGAGATGCCGAGTTCCTCGTTCACGAGGTCGACAGCCTCCTCGATGGCACCGACCGAGGAGAGATAGCCCGCCCCGACGGTCGTCTTCAGCGTCAGCGCCGCGCGCCCCGTGAAGACGCTCGGCCCGACCTGTGCGACCGCGCCGTTCCCGACCGTGACGAGCCAGCCCGGCGACTCGAACGTGTACCGCTCGAATCGCGGCTGGAAGTCGCTCGAGTCGCCGTCGCGCAGGTGCGAGACGAGGCGTTCGACGTTCTTCCCGGTGACCTTCGCCTCCCGGATGGCCGACTGCGCGCTGGCCGGGACGGCAGCCCCGGCGTCGTCGACCACCTTCGCGGCGTCGCCGACCACGAACGTCGTGCCGTCGAGTTGCAGGTTGCTCCGGACGACCGGACGCTCGCCGTGGAGCGCGTCCGGGCCGCGGATGCCACCGGTCCAGATTAGCTGGTCGTACGCGATGGGGTCAGCCCCGGCCAGTCGCACCTCGTCGTCGGTTGCCTCGGTCACCGTCGCACCGGTCCGGACGTGGACGCCGCGGGCGACCAGCGCGTCGTGGACCGCGTTCTGGAAGTTCTCCGGGAACGACGGGGCGACGCTGTCGAGCTGTTCGAGCAGTGTCACCGTCACGTCGCCGTCCTCCTCGTCGGCGAGTTCTGCGAGTTCGCCGGCAACCTGGATGCCGGAGAGGCCCGCCCCGCCGACGACCACCTGGCCGTCACCCTCCGACTCCAGCACGTCGAAGAAGTCCGCCCGGATCTCGTTCGCGTCTTCGAGTCGCTTGAGTGGCGTGGCGTGTGCCTCGACCCCGGGCAGGTCGTAGAACGCGGTCTCCGCGCCGAGACAGACCGCGGCCACGTCGTACTCCAGTCGCGTGTCGTCCGCGAAGAAGACGGTTCGGGCGTCGGTGTCGACCTCTGTGACGCGGCCGACGCGCAGTGTGGCCCGGTCGATGACGTCCGAGAGCGGGACGGTGATGGCGTCGGTGACGGCGGGCCGGCGGACCACCCGGTGCAGCTCGTGCTGGATGAGGTGGACCCCGGTGTCGTCGACGAGGACGAGCTCGACGTCGTCCGGCAACGACTTCTCCAGGCGCTTCGTGAGGGTGACACCGGCGTAGCCGGCACCGAGTACGGCGACCTTCATGCCCGCGTCTACGGGTTCCGTCTGCTTAGTTGGTCGGCTGGCGGGTACCGGGAGAAATCGAGCTTTCTTATCGCCGGGCGGCCAACGCACCCCCATGACCGACGCAATCGTCGCCGACGGCCTCCGGAAGGCGTACGACGAGACGGTGGCACTCGACGGGGTCTCGTTCGCCGTCGACGAAGCCGACGTGTTCGCGCTCATCGGCCCCAACGGCGCTGGCAAGACGACGCTGGTTCGCGCGCTCACCGGGACGGTCGAACCCGACACCGGGACCGCCCAGCTGCTCGGGTCCTCGCCGGCCGCGGTCTCGAAAGAACGCCTCGGGGTGCTCCCGCAGTCGTTCTCGCCGCCGGCCCGGCTCTCGGCGCGCGAGGTCGTCTCCTACTACGCCGGCCTGTACGACGACCCACGGGACGTCGACGAGATACTGGCCGAGGTCGGCGTCGAAGAGTCGGCCGACACCTGGTACGAGAACCTCTCGGGCGGCCAGCAGCGCCGGGTCTGTCTCGGTGCGACGCTCGTGAACGACCCGGACGTGCTCTTCCTGGACGAGCCGACGACCGGTATCGACCCGGCGGGCCGACGGACCCTCTGGGACCGCATCGAGACGCTCGCCGCGGGCGGGACGACCGTCTTCCTGACGACCCACGACATGGCCGAGGCCGAGCGCCTCGCCGACCGGGTCGGACTCCTCTCGGGCGGGGAACTCGCCGCCGTCGGGACGCCGCAGGAACTGGTCCGGGCCCACGGCGGGGACCGCGGGGTCACCGTCACGGTCGATGGCGACGTCGAGGCCGCAGCCGACGCGCTCGCGGACTGGGCCACCCGGACGACCGGCAACCGGGTCATCCTCGACGGGGTCGACCCGCAGGCCATCGGCGACGTGGTCGCGGCACTGGACGAGGCGGGCACCTCCTACACCGAACTCGCCTGGGCGGAACCCGACCTCGAAGACGTCTACCTCTCGCTGACGGGCGAAGCCTTCGAGGGCCGCGAGGCGGTTCCGGTGGAATCGACCGCCGATTGAGTCGCCGGCGCAGGGTGACACCTGTCGGCACGTCACGAAAGGGGTAAGGCAGGTACGGTCATGTTTTCGCGTACGAACCACGTGAGCACGATACAATGGACGACAGGACCCTGACCGACCGGTTGGAACGACTCGGCCTCTCCGAGAAAGAGATCGACACGTACCTCACCATCCTCGACCACGGCGAGGCGAAGGCGAGCACCATCGCCCAGGACGCCGGCGTCTCGAAGCGCTACGTCTACAGCGTGAGTGAGAAACTGGAAGGCCGTGGCTTCGTCGAGGTGAACGACCACGCCGTCCCGACGCTCATCCGGGCCAATCCCCCGGAGGAGGTCATCGAGCGCCTCACCACCGAGTTGCGCTCGCTCGGCCCCGACCTCGCAGAGCGCTGGAACCGCGTCACCGAGGAGCAACGCGAGTTCGAGGTCATCAAGGCCCGCGCGACCGTGCTGAAGCGCATCCGTGAGTTCCTCTCGACGGCCACCGACGAGGTGACGCTCTCCATCCCGGCGAGCGTCCTGCCCGAGATCGAGGACGAACTCCGCGAGACCGTCTCGCGTGACGTCCTCGTCTTCCTCATCCTCACCGGCTCCGAATCCGGTGCGACCGAGTTCACCGAGGGCGACGAGCCGGTCGCGAGCGTCGTCCGCGTCTGGGAGGAGCGCGCCCCGGTCCTCTTCACCGTCGACACCCGCCTCGGCGTGTTCGCCCCGTACGACCTCCTCGCCCGGTCGAACACCGGCGAGCAGGCCGTCGCCATCGCCCAGGAACAGCTCGTCCCCATCCTCGTCGGCTCGTTCTTCGGCAACTACTGGCCGGTCGCCGAGGAGGCCGCGGTCGCCGACCCCGAACCCCTGCCGGTCACCTACCAGGGCTTCCGCCACGCCGTCTTCGCGGCCACGCGCTACCGCAACGAGGGAATCGACCTCGTCGCCACGGTCGAAGCGGTGCCGGTCCCGGGCGACGGCGAGGTCGAGACCATCCGGGGGCGCGTCGTCGAGGTCCACCAGACCCTCGTCAAGCCCGTCGTCAAGAGCTCCATCGCGGTCGAGAACTCCCTGGTCCTCGAAGTCGAGGACGAGGAGGGCGAGGTCACCGAGGTCTCCATCGGTGGTCCCGGTGCGTTCATCGAGGACTTCGAGGCCCGGTCCGTTCGCCTCGAAGCCGCCGAGTGACCTGACCGGGGTCCAGTCGCTCACTCGCCGCGACGAAACCGACGCGCCTTAGCAGGTCCACGCCCGAGCGGGACACATGACGACGGTGAGACGCGTCCGCTCGGAGTTCGTCGCGGCGTGGCACTCGTTCCTGCGCCGCCGCGTGGCAGTGTTCTTCACGTTCTTCTTCCCGGTCCTGCTCATCGGCATCTTCGGTGCGCTGGTCCAGACGAACCCGACCGGCGGGGGGCTGTTCGCCGAGGACCCGGCGTACTACGTGCCGGGCTACCTCGCGGTGGTCGTCCTCCAGACACCACTCTCGCGGATGGGCTCGGAGGTGGCCCGCCACCGCGAGGGGAGCCGGTTCGAGAAGCTCGCGACGACCCCGCTCTCGCGGGCGGAGTGGCTGGCCGCGCACACCCTCGTGAACACGGTCATCATCGCCATCGCCGGCTTCGTCCTGCTCGTCCTGACCGTGCTGCTGACGGGCGCGTCGGTCACGTTCTCGCCGCTCATCTTCGCGTTCGTCCCGCTGGGCGTGATCTGCTTCTGTGGCGTCGGCTCCTTGCTCGGGAGCTTCGCGGACTCGCAGGACGGTGCCATCACGGCGGCGAACGCCATCGGGCTTCCACTCCTCTTTCTCTCTGAGACGTTCGTCCCGCCGAGCATGCTACCCGAGTGGTTCCACCCTCTCGTCGCGCTCTCACCGCTGACGTACTTCGCCCACGGCCTTCGCCAGGCCATCTGGTCGGGCGCGGAGTCGGGCACGGTCGTGCTCGGCCTCGACGCCACCCAGTCGCTGGCGGTGCTCGCGGTGCTCGCGGTCGTCTTCTTCGCGCTGGGAGCGACCATGATTCCGCAGACGGATTGACGGCTCAGAAGAAGTCAGAGAGCGTCTTCTCGCTCGCCTCTCGCGTCTCCACGTCGAACTCCGCGAGGCGTACGAACTCCATGCCGTTGTCCCGGAGCGCGCGCTTCACCCGGTCGCTGGCCGAGGGCGCGACGAGCATGCCCCTGACCTCGGGGTTCGACTCGCGGTACAGCTCGATGTAGCGCTTGAGCTGGTCGAAGTTGTTGAGCGTCGCCTGCCGACGCTTGACCTCGACGACGACCGGAACTCCCTCCTGGTCCTTCGCGAAGAAGTCGATGAAGCCGTACTTGGTCTCGCGTTCGTGTTCGACGATTCTGATACCCGGCTCCAGTGCGGTCTCCGGGTTGCGCTCGATGTACTCGTGCATCTCGGCCTCGGTCCCGCGCTCCTGGTACTCGACGGGGTCGTCGGCGTCGAATCTGGTGAGCAGGTACGGGTCGTGGAGGTACACCCGAAGGTACTCGTTCGGGTTCGACCGGCGGGCGTACAGCAGGGGTGCGCCTGCCGCATCATCGTCCGCGTCGTCGCTCTCGTCGAACTCGACCTTGATGGTCGCGCCACCCGGCATCCAGTTCACCGGCTTGTGCCCGGAGGGCCGGTGCACGAGCAGGGTGCCGTCGGGTTTACAGACCACCATGCGGTCGCCGGGCCCGAGGTAGCCGCCACTGCGACCGTCGTACTCGACCTCGCACTCGGCCAGCACAGAGATCATCGCCCCGTCTCGGAGGCCCTCGCGGACGACGCGCTCGACGGTCTCGGCGTCGGGCGCGTGGTGTCGTTCCGTCGTCATGGCTCTCGGGTTCCCGCCTGAGCACGAAAAAGGTGGTCGGTTCGCGGTCGGCACGCGGCCGAGCGACAGTGCAGCTTACTCGAGGTCGAAGCGGTCGTTACGCATGACCTTCGACCACGCGTCGACGAAGTCCTCGACGAACTTCTCCTCGGCGTCGTCCGCGCCGTAGACGTCCGCGATGGCGCGCAGGCGGGAGTTCGACCCGAAGACGAGGTCGAAGCGGGTGCCCTCCCACTCGACTTCGCTGGTGTCGCGGTCGCGGACCTCGAACACGTACTCGTCGTCGGAGACCGGCTCCCACTCGTAGTCCATGCTGAGCAGGTTCACGAAGAAGTCGTTGGTCAGCGTCTCCGGCTGCTCCGTGAACACGCCGCGGTCGGAGTCGTCGTAGTTCGCGTCGAGGGCGCGCATGCCACCGACGAGAACCGTCATCTCGGGCGCGGTCAGGTTCAGCAGCTCCGCCTTGTCGACCAGCAGTTCCTCGGCCGGGCGCTCGGCGTCGTCCGCGAGGTAGTTCCGGAAGCCGTCGGCCTTCGGCTTGAGCGCCTCGAACGACTCGACGTCGGTCTGGTCCTGCGAGGCGTCGACGCGGCCCGGCTCGAACGGAACCTCCACGTCGTAGCCGGCGTCCGCCGCTGCCTCCTCGACAGCCGCGTTCCCGCCCAGCACGATGAGGTCGGCGAGCGAGACCTGCACGTCGTCGGAGCGCGAGCTGTTGAAGTCCTCCTGGATACCTTCGAGGGTGGCCAGCACGGTCTCCAGCGCCTCGGGCTGGTTGACCTCCCAGTCCTTCTGGGGGTTCAGCCGGATGCGGGCCCCGTTGACGCCCCCGCGCTTGTCGCTGTCGCGGTACGTCGAGGCTGCCGCCCAGGCGGTCCGGGCCAGCTGGGAGACGGACAGGTCCGAGTCGAGGATCTCCGCCTTGAGCTCGGCGACCTCCGCGTCGCCGACGAGGTCGTAGTCCGCTTCGGGAAGCGGGTCCTGCCACAGCATCTCCTCGTCCGGAACCTCCGGGCCGCGGAACCGGGTCGGCGGGCCCATGTCACGGTGGGTGAGCTTGTACCAGGCCTTCGCGAAGGAGATACCGAAGTCCATCGGGTTCTCCTGGAAGCCCTCGATGATCTCCCGGTAGTCGGGGTCGCGCTTCAGCGCGATGTCCGTGGTGAGCATCATCGGCGTCACCGTCTCGGACTCGTCGTGTGCGTCCGGCACGCTGTCTTTCAGTTCCTCGTCCTTCGGCGTCCACTGCCACGCACCGCCGGGGCCCTTCTCGGGCTCCCACTCGTAGTCGAGGAGGTTGTCGATGTAGCCGAGGTCCCAGTCGATGGGTGCCTGCGTCCACGGGCCCTCGATACCGCTGGTGATGGTGTCGCCGCCCTTGCCGGAGCCGTACTCGTTCTCCCAGCCGAGGCCCTGCTTCTCGATGGGGGCCGCTTCCGGCTCGGGACCGAGGTTGTCCCCGGAGTCAGCACCGTGGACCTTCCCGAACGTGTGCCCTCCGGCGATGAGTGCGGCGGTCTCCTTGTCGTTCATCGCCATGCGGCTGAACGACTCGCGGATGTTCTTCGCGGATGCTTCCGGGTCCGGATTCCCGTCCGGGCCCTCCGGGTTCACGTAGATGAGGCCCATGACGGTCGCGCCGAGACCCTCCTGGAGTTCGCCGTCTTCGTCGAAGCGCTCGGACGCCTCGAACTCGCTCTCGGGACCCCAGTCGACGGACTCGTCGGGCTGGTAGGCGTCCTCGCGGCCGCCGGCGAAGCCGAACGTCTTGCCGCCCATCGACTCGATGGCGACGTTCCCGGCGAGAATCATCAGGTCGGCCCACGAGAGGTTACGGCCGTACTTCTGCTTGACCGGCCAGAGCAGTCGGCGTGCCTTGTCGAGGTTCGCGTTGTCCGGCCAGCTGTTGAGCGGTGCGAGGCGCTGTTGGCCGGAGGCTGCGCCCCCGCGGCCGTCGCTGGTCCGGTACGTCCCGGCGCTGTGCCACGCCATCCGGATGAACAGCGGCCCGTAGTGGCCGTAGTCGGCCGGCCACCAGTCCTGCGATGTCGTCATCACGTCTTCGATATCCGACTTCACGGCATCGAGGTCGAGCGCTTCGAACGCCTCGCCGTAGTCGAACTCTTCACCCATCGGATCGACCGACTGCGCGTTCTGGTCGAGTATGTTCAGGTTCAGCTGATTCGGCCACCAGTCCTGGTTGGACCCAGTCATTGTCCAGCAATTATTGCTGTCCCATGTTAAGATTGTCTACTTAGGAAATGAAGTCTTGGTCCCAGTCCAAGAATTTTATTGAAATCCTGAACTTCGGTTCGCTGTGGAATCACGGGCTGTACGCCGCAGGCGGCGCGAGAATCCGTCTCGCCGGCCGCGATTTTCAGTCGAGCGGTATCCGCGTCCCACCGTCCGAGTCGCCCTCGTCCGCCCAGTCGTCGGTGCCATCGGGCGCGTGTGAGTTCGTCCGGTTCGTCACGACGAGGCGCTCCGTCGTCTCCCCGGCAGGGCGTCTGACCGTCAGCTCGACGGTGTCGCCGGGTCGGACGTCCGTCATGAGGTAGCGGACGAGTTCTTCGTGCGCGTGAAGTTCCTGCCCGTCGATACCGGTGATGACGTCACCGCCGACCGGGACCTCTCGACCCCTGATGAGCATCGTATCGGTGCAGCCACCGAGGACGCCACTGGCCGGCCCCTCTCGGACCTCGACGACGAGGACACCCCGCGGTTCGTCGAGCCCGTTCGCCTCCGCGACGCTGGGCGAGACGTCCATCGTGCGGACGTGGAGGGTCGCGTGTTCGACCTCGCCGGTCGAAACGAGTTCCGGGACGACGCGGTGGACGAGCTTCGGCGAGATGGCGAACCCGATGTTGTCGCCCTGTCTCGCGCGGTTGACGCCGACGACCTCACCGGAGAGCGTGACGAGAGGACCACCCGAGTTGCCGGGGTTGATCGGCGCATCGGTCTGGACGGTATCGGGGATGGTGAAGCCCTCGTGGGTCGGCATCGACCGGGTGACGCCGGAGACGATGCCGGCCGAGATGGTCCCATCGAGCCCCATCGGGTTCCCGAGCGCCGCGACCGGGATACCCGGTTCGGGGTTCTCGTCCGCGACTCGCAGCGGCGTGACGTACGCCGGGAGGCTCTCGACCCGCAGGACTGCGAGGTCGGTCGCCGGGTCCGACCCGACCAGCGAGGCGGTTCGCCACTCACCGCGCGAGAAGCGGACCTCGAGGCGGTCGGCATCGTCGTCGCGGCCCCAGCGCTCGCTCGCGCTCCGGCCGCGGCTGCTGGTGACGACGTGGTGGTTCGTGACGATGTGGCCGGCTTCGTCGTAGACGAACCCGGAACCGGCCCCGGTGAGCCCGTCCCCCGAGGACGGATAGATGGAGACCACCGCAGGGATGGTCCGACGGTACAGGCCTGCGTAGGGTGAATCAGGGGCTGTCATGAGGCGTGCAGGACCGATGCACTAACCTGTGGTAAGTCCCCACCAGATATAAGCTAGGCGTTAGCACGAATCAGGGACCGTGGACAGCACGTTCCCGTCAGGCATTCGTCCCACACAGCAGGTTCTCATCAACCACTCGTCCAGACGAACAATCATATCCCGGGGCCGAGAAGCCCCGCATATGACCGGCGTCTACGAGTACGCCCTCGGCGACGAGGCCGACGACCTCCATCCGATGGTCCGCGACCGCTACGGTATCGGTCCGGACGAGGGAACTGCCTGCGTGGGCCGGGGCCGGATGCACATCAGCCGCGGCACGCACACCCTGCCGGTGCTGTACGCCATGACGACCCAGAACCTCCTCTTTCCTGAGGCCGGGTCGGACGTGCCGTTCACCGTGACGACCGTCGGCTGGGAGCACGACGCCGGCTACGAGGTGCTCACCACGGCCCGCGAGTTCGAGTTCGACCGGACGCGCCGCCGGTTCGACTCGCTCACCGTCTGGGACCACGAGAACGAGCGCCTGCTCGACTTCCTCGGCACGGACGGGCTCATCGCCTCGGAACTCCACCCCCGGGTCGAGAACGGGGCGCTGGTGGTCGAGGGTGGGAAGCAGTGGCTGAACGTCGGGTCGCGGTTCGTCTCCCTGCCGGGCCCGATGGCGGCGAGTGTCGAGGTTCGCGACCGGTACGACGAGACCGACGAACAGTTCCACGTGACCGCGACGGTCGAGAACACGCTCGCGGGACACATCCTGAGCTACCGCGGGGCATTCACGCAGGCACTGGAGCCGATGGAGACGGTCCCCGCCGACCTCCGGCCGTCCCGTGGTCTGTCGACGCTCCCACCGGTATGAGTCCCGCTAGGACGCGCAACGGGAGACTGAACATCGCGCCGTCCGACGCGAGCGCCCTGCTCGGGGGTGTGCTCTGGCTGGCCCTCGTCCTCGCCGGCGACCTCGACGCCATCGACCGGGCGCTGGCGCTGGCCCCACTGGTACTCGTTCCACTTGGTATCGGCATGGCAGCGACCCCGCCGTTCCCCGGCTTCGCCGGACGGCTCCACGGGCTGGCGGTCACGGCCCAGCCGGTCGGCGCGGCCCTGTTCGTCGCCTCACTGGTCGCGCCGGTGAACGGGCCGACTGCAGCCCTGCTGGCGTCGCCCTGGGTGCTCGTCACCGGCCTGCTCGGGGCCCTCGCGCTCGTCCGAGTCCGGAAACGGGGAGCCACGTCGGTGCCGGAGAACCTCGTCGATGCCGGCCTGGCGTACTCGGTGGTCGGCGCGGTCGCACTCGTCCTGTTCCACCTCGGGCTGACGTTCTGGTTCGACCCGACCATCGTCCGGCTCACCGCGGTCCACTTCCACTACGCCGGGTTCGCGCTCCCGCTCGTGACGGGACTGGTGGGCCGGTCACTGGAGACTGAGTCGTCGCTGTACGACACGGCCGCGGTGGTCGTGCTCGTCGGCCCGGGCCTCATCGCGCTCGGTATCTCGTTCTCTCCCGTGATCGAGGTGCTCGCCGTCGGGGCGTTCACCCTCGCGGTGACGCTCCTCGCCGGGTTCGTGACCGTGCAGGTCGCCCCCACCCGTCAGCGGCCGCAAGGAGCCCTGCTCGCGCTGTCTTCACTTGCATTACCGGTGTCGATGGCGCTCGCGTTGGGCTACGCCGTCTCGGTGTACGCCGGGGCCGACGTACTTGGCCTGCGCATCCTGACGATGGTCCGGATCCACGGCTCGCTGAACGCGTTCGGGTTCGCGTTGCTGGGGCTGGTCGGGTGGCGACTGGCGGTGCCAGAGTGGTGAGGCGCGGGCGAGCAATCAGGTGGTCCGTCCGTCTCGTCGTCGCTGGACGTAGCCGCGGAGGAACGCGCTGCCGCCGGTCGCTAGCAGGACCAACCCGGCGGCGAGTGCGAGGTAGACGCCCGGCGCTGGGGCGTAGCGGTCGACCCTGGTGAACTCCTGGAGTCGGGTCCAGCCGGCAAAGGTGACGAACGCACCGGCGAGGACGACCACCACGTCGGGCCGCCAGCGTCGGACCGTCGAGATGGCGACCACGACGAGGGCGACGATGACCGGCCCGAGGATTACCATGTCGGTTCCCCGGAAGCCGGTCTCCATGCCGGCGACGAACTCGCTGGTGTAGTACGGCTGGCCGTCGGTGTAGCCGACCGGGAGCTTCCGTACCCACGGGAGCCAGGCGCTGGCGACGGCGAGCACCCCGGCCAGGGCGGTGGCGACGAGGTAGGGGAGGGAGGGCTGTCGACGCATACGTCGACCTGTCCGGGAACCGGCAAATGTCTTGTTCCGTCTCCTACGCGGAGAACGCCCCGAACACCGCGTCGAAGTACGGGGTCACGATACCGGAGACGCCCGCCACGTCGAACACGACGAGCAGGTAGTAGCTCGCGACCAGCAGCATCACCGCGCCCGTGACGCGGTTGATGCCCGAACTGTGTTTCGCGAGGGTTCGGGTGACGCGCTGACCGGCGGACTGCGAGATCAGCCCGAACAGCAGGAGCGGGGTTCCCATCCCGATGCCGAACAGCAGGAAGCCCAGGAAGCCCTCGACCGGCGTGTCGAACAGGACCGGAGCGCGGGCAAAGAAGAGCGCCAGCAGGCCGGGATTACAGGGCAAGACGATGGCTCCGAAGAAGAACCCGTACCCGAAGGCGGTCGAGGCGGGGTGGCTCGTCTGTGGCGGCTCCTTCGTAGGCAAGCGGTGTGCGAGGTCGAGGTCGAACAACAGGGCGACGCTCAACACGGCGAGCACGCCGAAGGCGACCGGGGAGACGAGTTCGACCACGGTCGTCAGCGACTCCCCGAGCAGGAACGAGAACAGCAGGCCGACGGTGCCCATGAACGCGATGACGCCGAGGGTGACCAGGCCCGCGAGCACGCCCGAGGGCAGCGCGGTCTCCTCGCCCTGCGAGGAGAGATACGCGAGGAATCCGGGGTAGAGCGGCAGCGCACAGGCCGCCGTCAGCGGGGTCGCGAACCCGATGACGAACACCTCGACGAACCGCGCTAGCATCCGTTCGCTTTCTCGCGGAGGAAGCTGGTCTCCTTGTGGCCGTCCTTCAGCCGGGTCGTCGTGCCGTCACTGCAGCGCAACAGCATCGGGACGATGGGTGGCGAGGTCATCGACGTCCCGAACTCGTCGACGATCTGCCGGGTGACCGCAGGTGGGGAGACGGCGTAGTACCAGTCGTAACCATGCGATTCTGCGTGGTTGCGTACCTTCTCGGCGTCCTCGTTCTGGTCGATGTTGAGCGCGACGCTCACCACGTCGTCGCCGACCGCCTCGTGAAATTCTATCAGCTCGTCCTGCTGGCGCTTGCAGTTCGAGCACCAGACGGCGAACGTCTCGACGAGGACGGGCTTGTCGAACTGGGAGACGGTGAAGGTCTCGCCGGTGAGGACGTTCGTGAGTTCGGTGTCTTCCCAGGCGGTGTCGCTACCGCCGCCGCCATCTGTTCCAGTGTCGTCTGTACCGCCGCCGGAGAGGCAGCCGGCGAGGCCAACGGTGCCGAGGCCTGCCAGTCGGAGGGCATCCCTGCGGGAGAGCGAGTCCATGTCGGACATGGAGGGCCGGTGAGATAATAAAGCGCCACCGGGGTGTGCGCGGCTCGCGCACGAGCGATGGGGGAACCGAGAAGGCGAGCCGACCTCAGAACAGCGGCCCGACGAACATGAAGCGGTAGTCGTAGATGTGGTTCAGCATGACGTAGGTGACGACGCCGAGCGTGAGCGAGAGAATCCACGCACCGGCGGCGATGCGCCCGACCTTCGCGTGCGCGGTGCGCTTCAACTCGCTCGGGGTGTGGGTCAGCCCGAGGACGAGGGCGTAGAGGACGACCGGGACCGACACCACGGAAAGCAGGATGTGGATGGCGAGCATCGCGATGTAGGCCCAGTAGACGACACCGGTCGCGCCGACGATCTCCTTCTCGCCGCCCCCGCCGACCTTCACGAGGTACAGCGCGAGGAAGACGATGATGAGCGAGAACGAGGTCAGCATCGCCTTGCGATGTTTGTCGACCTCGTCGTTGCGAATCCAGTACCAGCCGAGCGCGAGGCTGACGGTCGCGAAGGTGTTCACGACGGCGATGGCGTGTGAGAGCTGGTTCGTCATCTCACGGGAGATGTCGGGGTAGATTGGGACGAGCCCGGCGAAGGTGCCGAGCACGAGCGCGTAGCCGACGACCGTGAGCACGACGGTCGTCGCCCTGACGTTCTCACGGACCGTCGCCCTGACGTCTGCGGTACTCATTGGCGAGGCCTTAGGACGATGATGGAATACCGCTTTCGCTTGCGGGCACCGACGGAGACGTGTACCAACCCCGACGAGAATCCCACTTTCGTTTCCCTAATTCAGCCCAGGTTGTAGAAACGAACGCCTTCGCGGCCCGGACCTTCCGTTAGAGTAAAACCTGCCGCAAGGGAAAGGGAAGGCATGAGCACCGACCAGTCCCAGCGGTCGATTCGTTGCCTCGTGGCCAAGGTCGGATTGGACGGCCACGACCGCGGCGCACACGTCATCGCACGGGCCTTCCGCGACGCAGGGTTCGAAGTCATCTACTCCGGGCTGCACAAGGCACCCGACGAGATCGTCCAGGCCGCCGTCCAGGAGGACGTCGACGTCGTCGGCATCTCCATCCTCTCTGGCGCACACAACACGCTCGTCCCGAAGATCATCGACGGGCTGAAAGAGTACGACGCCTTCGAGGACACGCTCATCCTCGTCGGCGGCGTCATCCCCGACGACGACAAGGCGCACCTCAAGGAACTGGGCGTCGCCGAGGTGTTCGGTCCGGGCACCAAGATGGAGCAGACGGTCCAGTTCGTCCGGGACAACGCGCCGGAACGATGAGCGCGAGCACGGACGACCTGCTCGACGACCTCCTCGCGGGCAAGCACCGCGCCCTCGCGCGGGCCATCACGAAGATAGAGAACCGCGAGCCGAGCTACCGCGACCTCGTCTCCGCGCTGTACGAGCACACCGGCGACGCCGAGGTCATCGGCATCACCGGCAGCCCGGGCGCGGGCAAGTCCACGCTCGTGGACAAACTCGCGAGTCGCTACCGCGAGCAGGGCTATACGGTGGGAATCGTCGCCATCGACCCGTCCTCGCCCTACACCGGCGGGGCCGTCCTCGGCGACCGCATCCGGATGGCGTCGAACGTCGGCGACATGGACGTGTTCTTCCGGTCGATGAGTGCCCGCGGGAACCTGGGCGGGCTCTCGACCGCGACCGCGGACGCGGTGAAGGCGATGGACGCCTTCGGGAAGGACAAGGTCATCATCGAGACCGTCGGGGCCGGCCAGAACGAGATAGACATCGTCCAGGCCGCAGACACCGTCTGCGTGCTCGTCCCACCGGGTGCCGGCGATAACGTCCAGATGCTCAAGGCGGGTATCCTCGAGATCGGCGACCTGTTCGTCGTGAACAAGGCCGACATGGACGGCGCGAACCGGACCGTCCAGGAGCTCCTCGAGATGGTCCACATGGGCTCGGGGTCGATGCGGGTCGACGCCGGCCATCACGACTTCGACGACGCCGAGGTCGACCTCGACATGCCGGGCACCGACGACGAGGAGGGCCTCGACGTAGAGCCGTGGGACCCACCCGTTCTGGAGACGGTCGCCACCGATGGGACCGGCGTCGAGGAACTCATCGAGACGTTCGACGAGCACCACGACTGGCTGGTCGAGTCCGGCCAGCTGGAACGAAAGCGACGCCAGCGCATCGCCGAGGAGATACGGACACTCCTCCGTGACGACGCGGCGGGGCTGGTCCAGCAGGAGCTCGACGGTCTCGGGGGTGTCGAGGACATCGTCGACCGAGTGATGGCGGGCGAGACCGACCCGTACAGCGTGGCCGACGAGGTCATCGAGCCAATCGCGGCCTGCCTCTCCGAGGAATAGCGAGCAGGACCGCCCGCTTCAGTTCTTGACTGGCGGCCTGATGGTCGACTCCATGAGCCGTTTCGACGCCCGCCGGAACCGTTCCGAAGCGGCGTTCTCCGAGATACCCAGGTGGTCCGCCAGCTCCGAAAGCGAGCTCTGCCGGGGAATCTCCAGATACCCGGTGGCGAGCGCCGCCTCCAGCACTTCGCGCTGGGCGACGGTCAGGCCGAACCTGCTGCTGTCGTCGATGTCCCGCTGTTCGTACCGGCGGTGGAGGTCGAGGGTGAGCCCGTTGCGATTACAGACCTCGTAGAACTGCTCGAACGCGCGGTGGTCGGGGAAACCGACGCTGAAGCGCCACGTCTCCTGCTCTATCGACACCTCGTAGACGACCCCGCCGACGTCGACGATGGTCGGATAGATGCTCGTCCGCAGCCCCTCGCCGAGCAGTTCGGTCTGGTACAGCCGGCCGTCCTCGAACTCGGTGCTGCGCGACGGGGTCGCGACGGTCTTGTCCTCGGCCAGCGCGGCTTCGAACGCATCGAAATCCCCACCACTCGCCCAGAACAGCACCCTGACGCACTGCTCGTCTGTCGCATCGAACCGTTCCACCCGCAGTTGCATCTCCGGGACCCTCTCGCGCGTGGGTTGCAACATCGGCAGCTGGACACTGAATTCCAGCACTAGCATCTTCCTGATGTCGCTTCGTCGTCGACAGTGGCCAATGAACCGTTTCCCTGTTCTTGAAAGTGCTTTATTTCGGGTACGGTACCGGACAGGCAGTCGGGAGTCCCCGCTGACCCTGATATATAAATGCCGGGAGTACTACCGCTTCTGCGTTAAGCTATCACTCCACCAAATGAGTAGTACCTCACTGACCTCGGCTCGACGAGGACTGTGATTCGGGCAGACGACGTCGTCGTAGTGAGGCTCCACCGTTCGACCCCACCCCCCAGAACGTTGGTATCGCAGGCGGGACCATCCTGCTCGCGAACGTCCTTTCGGCCGAACCGGCGTGGTCGGATACGACCCCCATTCGGCACGCCTGGTCCAGCGGGACTCGTTCGGACGGAATCGACGACCCACAACTCTCTTTCGGCGCAGCTACCCGACAGCGATGGGTCCACCACAACTGTCGGCAAGATTAAGTTACAGGCCGACGAAGTCTTGGTATGAACCTCAAGAAGGCGGTAGCAACAGCAGGCGTCGGCGTCGGGGCCATCGCCGCGGCGAACGCGGTGCTCTCGCGCAGGGCGGAACCGCTCGCACCACCCCTCCCGGGCGAGCAACACACCTACCGCTGGCGTGGGATGGACGTCTCCTACACAGAGGCGGGCGACCCCGACGCCCCGGACCTCCTGTTCCTCCACGGCATCAACGCGGCCGGGACGAGCCACGAGTGGCGCGAGATATTCGAGCCGCTCTCGAAGGCGTACCACGTCATCGCGCCCGATCTCCCGGGCTACGGCCTGTCGGACCGTCCCCCGCTGGTGTACACGAGCGACCTCTACACCGACTTCGTGGCGGATTTCGTCCGTGACGTGACCGAGAACCCGACGGTCATCGCGTCCTCGCTCTCGGGTGCCTACGCGACGGGCGCAGCGAAGCAGACCGAGGTCGAACGCCTCATCCTCGTCTGTCCCACCACGACCAGCATGCCAGGCGGCCGCAAGCCCCTCGTCCGCACGGCCATGCGCGCCCCGCTCGTCGGCACCGCCCTGTTCAATGCGATGGCCTCGAACCCGTCGCTGGAGTACTTCAGTGCCGACCACGGCTACTACGACATGGCCGGGTACAGCCACAGTAAGCAGGAGTACCAGTGGCAGACCACCCACCAGCCCGGCGCGCGATACGCGCCCGCGTCGTTCCTCTCGGGCTACCTCGACGCCGATATGGACCTCGTGACCGCGCTCGGCGAGGTCGACGCCCCCGTGACGCTGGTCTGGGGCCGTGAGGCCGACACCACGCCGCTCGCGGAGGGTCGTCGCCTCGCCGACGCGACCGGCGCGAAGCTCGTCGTCATCGACTACGCGATGCTCGTCCCCCACGACGAACACCCCGACAAGTTCGTCGAGGCCATCGACGAGGACCTTCCGGAGATCTCGGCCGAGACCTTCCAGGAGGAGCGCAAGCAGAGTCTCGAGAAGCGTCGTCAGCGCGACCGCGAGAGTGACGACCGGCCCGGAGACGTCGGCGTGACGGTCGAGAACGAGCGCGCTGCCGGCGACAGCTCGACCGACGCGGTCGAGATAGACGTCGAAGAGACGGGCGAGCAGTAGCGTACCTGTTTTTGCGTCTCCGTCCGCGTTTTTTCGTCGTCCCGGGGGCCCGGGTAGCTATCGAACGATAACGGACCACCCGATGTGGGTTCCTGGTTCAGACCGGTGGAGTGGCCACGGTAGCCATGGTTCCAGCTGGTCCCTTCCTGGGTCGAAAGCACGAAGGTTGGCCACCAGTATGTCAGATGGTGACACTGCCCAAACCCACAGAAGGAATTAATATCTATGCCAACTTGTCAGAACCGTATCGTACGCAAATCGAGCACGAAACACCAATCCAATGCCTGCAAAACCTACTGCGACTGTGCTGGGCGCACTCGCGCTTGCTACGGTGCTGATGCTGGCCACTCCCGTAGCAGCGAGCGGAACCGCCGAAACCACGTCCATCGACTACAAGGACAAGATCACCTGCGAAGACGACTACGGGGAGGACACAGTAGCGGTAATCCGCTATTCAGAAGTCTCGGAGATCAGCCTGTGGTACGACGCCGACGAATGGGCTGAAGCAGCACTCGAAAAGTGCAACCTCGAAGGTCGAGAGAAGCGAGAGCTCGCAGGCGAGGTCCGCGCGCACGCCATCGGAGAGGTCCAACCGATAGGCAATCCCGCCGGGAAGACGATAGACATGATGGTCGGGCACGAAGCCATGCAATGTGACGGCCAAGATTGGCCTGCTGGGTCGGAGGATGATTGCGGCGACCCACAGGAAGACAAGTACACCTGGCTCATGTGACGTGACACTTCGACCGGACCGGACAGATTTCGCATATTTTTCGTACTCGTGATAGCTGCCTTGCGTGCGCTCGAACTTGAGAGCCCGGACGGCTCTGGACGGCCAGATATCGACGAGCAGACAAGGTGGAAATGAGCCGAATGGTTCTGGGGGAGTTACTCAACGATACGTGCAACACCTTCCCAACCGCCTGTTTCACCGTGTCGTGCGTGAACGCAGCCCACGTTGTTGACTGCGATAGACGGATTTCTGGTGGGATTGAATCTCGACACCGCGTCCGTCGCCGATGGCATCGCCGCAGAGAATCGATTGAAACCGGCGATTCAGAACGGGCTCCTCAGAAAAATCGTACGGAGAGGTTTCCTACTCCGCGCGGAAGACGATGACGCGGTCGCCGGTCGTCTTCGTCTCCTCGACACCGAGCGTCACCGTCATGCCGACCTCGACATCGCTCATCTCCACGCCGACGACCATGCCGGTCACGCGGACCGGCCCGAACCGGGCGATTGCGGTCGCGAACGGCGCGTCTTCGCTGAAGTTCGGCGTCGGGACGTGGACGATGGTGAACGTCTCTATCTCGCCCGTCTCCGGCAGTGCCTCTTCCGTGAGGTCGGTCGAGCCCGTTGCGGGGTCGACACGCCGGGGCGGCAGCCAGCCGTCGCCCTCGGGACCCTCGAGGTAGTACGGTGCGCCCTCCTCGATGGCGTCGAGCCAGTCGTCGTAGCCGGCATTGACCGCGGTTCCGTCGCTCATGCTATCACCTCCGGACCTGCGGTCCGGCGTAGTCGCAGGAGCTCAGTGCGTTCGCTCATGCGACCACCTCCAGGACGTGGACAACAGCACTGGCAACGGTCCCACCCGCGTTGTGGGTGACGCCGGTCGTCGCACCCTCGACGTACTCGCTGTTCGGGTGGTCCCCGCGCAGGAGCTGGGTCAGCTCGGCGACCTGGGACGCGCCGGTCGCGCCGACCGGGTGGCCCTTGGCCTTGAGCCCGCCCGAGAGGTTGACCGGGAGGTCACCCTCGCGCGTGGTCTTGTCCTCGCGGGCGGCCGAGATGCCTTCACCGACCTCGAAGAGACCGAGGGACTCCATCGCCAGCACCTCCGCGATGGTGAAGCAGTCGTGGACCTCCGCGACGTCCACGTCGCTCGCCGAGATACCGGCGTCCGCGTACGCTTCCTCGGCGGCCTCGTCGGCCGCGGGCGAGCGCGCGAGGTAGTCCCGGTCGTGCAGCGCCATCAGGTCCCCGCCCTGGCCCGAGCCCGAGATGGCGACCGGTGCGTCGAGGTCGTGCTCCTCGGCGAACTCGTCCGAGACGAGCACGAGCGCGCTCGCGCCGTCCGAGATAGGACACGAGTCGTACAGCCCCAGCGGTTCGGCGACCATCGGCGCGTCGAGGACGGTCTCCGGCGATATCTCGCGCTGGTACTGGGCCTTCTCGTTCGGGACCGCGTTCTCGTGGTTCTTCACGGCGATGGCGGCCAGGTCCTCGCGCGTGCCGCCGTACTCGCTGAAGTAGGCGTTCGCCATCAGGGCGTACGCGCCCGGGAACGTCATCCCGGCCTTGACCTCCCACAGGTCGTCGGCCGCGATGGCGAGCGCCTCCGTCGCGCCCGCCGTCCCGAGGTTCGTCATCCGTTCCGCACCGCCGACCAGTATGACGTCCTTCTCACCGTTCCGGACGTTCTTTACCGCCTCGCGGACCGCGACACCGGAGGAGGCACACGCCGCCTCGTATCGGGTCGACGGGGCGTCGACGCCGACGGCTTCCGCCATCAGCGGCCCCTGGTGGCCCTGGTGTTCCGCGAGCTCGCCCATGAAGTTGCCGTAGAAGAGGGCTTCGACGTGCTCTCTCCCAACCCCAGCGTCCTCGAGGGCGTCGAGTCCAGCCTCCGCGAACAGGTCCCGGCCCGTGCGTTCCGGGGAGGCACCGAACTTCGTGAGTCCGACACCTGCGATTCGTACCTCTGTCATCGTCCTCGACTACTCCGGCAGGCGTTTAATATGTCGTGGTTAACGCGTGGACGGCCCAGAGAAGCGCTGAATCCGAAGAATTGTTAACTCGGTTCTGAAACAATTTCTTGACACCGGTGGGGCTCGCGTGGCACACGCGGGTGTTCGTGACGTGTTTATACCTCCGTTCCCAAATCGCTCCCATGGCAGAGGAATCGCAGTCATCCACACGCGCGCCGAAGCGACCGAAGGCGAGCGCCTGGCCCATGCTCATCGCCGTCGGGCTCGCCGTCTCCGAGGTCGGCGTGCTGTTCGGCAGCCTTCCCATCTCGGTGTTCGGACTGCTCATGTTCTGTGGGAGCATCGCCGGCATCTTCGCAGAGACCGGGTACGTCGACCAGCCGTGGACCATCATGGCCGCGTTCGCGGCCGTCCTCGTGCTCATCGGCGGCTACCTGTTCGTCGACTTCGGTGGCACCCTCGGTGGCGCAGAACTCGTCGGGGTCGACAACAGAATCGCGTACCGCGGCGTCGCCATCGCCATGGCAGGCGTCGTGACGCTGGTCGCTGCCGTGGTCGGACTGTTCCAGACCTCACTCGACGGGTCGACCGCACCCTGACCGCACCGAATCAACAACCTATTTGGTCGCCGCGCCGAAGCCACCGACAACGATGGCGCAACAACGGAAGATATTCGACAAGGATACGTTGCTTGACCTCACGGTCAACATCATTCCGCTGGGAATCATGCTGTTCTTCCTCGTCCTGTTCGTGCCGATGGTGTACGGCCCGTTCTCGTGGGACTCGACGTACTCCATCCTGATGTTCGCCCTCATCGTGACGCCGTTCGTCCTGCTGGCGATTCTGACGTACTTCTCGGCGCTCGCGATCGAAGGTGACGCACACGAGAGTGAGGGTGAAGGACACATGACCCAGGAACACCAGGACCGGGCGTACGGCACGAACGACGACGCGGAAGCCGATGTCGCCGAGAACGAGAGCGAACCCGCCTCCGAGGCTGCGACGGCCGAATAACGCTCACGGTTTTTCTCTCCGAATCGACACACCGCGGGCGTCCCGAATCTTTCTTTAGGGTGTAACCCTCAGCCCTCCACATGGACCTTAGCGGACAGATACTGCTGACTGCCCTGATGGCGGTGGTCCTCTTCGGCGTGGCCTTCTTCGTGACACGCCTCGAGGACTGGCGCTCATACACACCGCTGGCCGGCGGTGGCACGGGTATCGTCAGTCGTGAGACCGGATACGGCCACGAAGAGAAACCAGGCGGTCTGATTCGGTGGTTCACCACCGTCGACCACAAAGACATCGGCATCCTGTACGGCATCTACGCCATCGTCGCGTTCGCGTGGGGCGGCCTCGCCGTCGTCGTCATGCGTGCCGAACTCGCGACCGCCCAGGTCGACGTGACCTCGGCGCTCGCCGAGGCCGCCGGCATGGGCCAGGGACAGCTCCTGTACAACTCCCTGCTCACGAGCCACGGCATCACGATGCTGTTCCTCTTCGGGACGCCCATCCTCGCGGCGTTCTCGAACTACCTCATCCCGCTGCTCATCGGCGCGGACGACATGGCGTTCCCGCGCATCAACGCCATCGCGTTCTGGCTGCTGCCGCCGGGCGCGGTCCTCATCTGGGGCGGGTTCTTCCTCGCGCCGTTCATGGACAGCATCGCACCCTCGATGATCAGCTGGACGATGTACCCGCCGCAGTCGACGGCACAGACCGCGACCGGTGGCGCCGCACAGACCATCGCCCAGCTCAACGCCGGGACGGACCTCATGCTGCTCGGCCTGCACCTGACCGGTGTCTCGGCCACCATGGGTGCCATCAACTTCATCGCGACCATCTTCGCGGAACGCGGTGAGGACGTCGGCTGGGACAAGCTGGACATCTTCTCGTGGACCATCCTGACCCAGTCCGCGCTCATCCTGTTCTCGTTCCCGCTGCTGGGCAGCGCGCTCGTCATGCTGCTGCTCGACCGGAACTTCGCGACGACGTTCTTCACGGCGGAGGGCGGCGGCACCATCCTCTACCAGCACCTGTTCTGGTTCTTCGGTCACCCCGAAGTGTACATCCTGGTGCTGCCCCCGATGGGCATCATCAGCTACGTGCTGCCACGGTTCTCGGGCCGGAAGCTGTTCGGGTTCAAGTTCGTCGTCTACTCCACGCTGGCCATCGGCGTGCTGAGCTTCGGCGTCTGGGCGCACCACATGTTCGCGTCCGGTATCGACCCGCGCATCCGCGCCTCGTTCATGGCCGTCTCGCTGGCCATCGCGATTCCGAGTGCGGTGAAGACGTTCAACTGGATCACGACGATGTGGAACGGGAAGGTCCGGCTCACCACCCCGATGCTGTTCTGTGTCGGGTTCATCTCGAACTTCATCATCGGCGGTGTGACCGGCGTCTTCCTCGCCGCGGTCCCCGTCGACTTCCTGCTCCACGACACGTACTACGTCGTCGGGCACTTCCACTACGTCATCATGGGCGCTATCGCGTTCGCGGTGTTCGCGGGCGTCTACTACTGGTTCCCGCTCGTCACCGGCCGGATGTACCAGGTCAAGCTGGGCAAGGCACACTTCTGGCTCACGATGATCGGGACGAACCTGACGTTCTTCGCGATGATCCTGATGGGCTACGCCGGGATGCCGCGCCGGTATGCCGGCTACGCGGGCATCACGGTCGGTCCCATCAACCTCATCACGCTGATGCACCAGCTCGCGACGGTCGGGGCGTTCATCCTCCTCGTCGCGACGGTCATCTGGCTGTGGAACATGGTCGAATCCTACCTCGAGGGCCCGCGCGTCGGTCCGGACCCGTGGAACCTCGAAGAGGACGGCCTCCCCTCCCACGAGTGGGACTGGTTCGCGGACCAGCAGGAGACAGCACTCGCCGACGGCGGCGAAGAGAAAGAGGTCGCGACGGACGGCGGCGAAGTCGTCGACGACGAGTAATCAGTCGACACCTCTTTTCGGGCGGTTCACTCGCTGAGCGACGTGGTCGGGCGTCGTGACTGGTCGGTTTCGAGTACTGCAGGACGGAGTGGTGCCGCCGCTAGCTCAGGACGAGGACGAAACCGGTCACGAACATCAGGACGACGATGGCACCGAGGACGAGGCCGATGAGCTCCTTTTCGGTCATGTCGCCGGCTTAGGGTCCGAGAAGGAAAGGCTAATCGTTACCAGGGCCAAGCCTCTGGTGTGAGCAACTCCATCAGTGGTCGATTCCAGGGTAACCGGGTCGTCCTCACGGTCTACGTCGTCGTCGTCGCGCTGTCTGGCGTGTTCGGGGCAGCTGTGGGCGTGCTGCTCCCGGTCGACGTCGGCCGCGACGTGGACGTGGCGAGCATCGCCGGTATCGAGTTCGCCGTGACGCCGCTCAATTTCGCACTCTACGGGATGGCGATGGTCGGCATCAGCCTCGGTCTCTTGCTGTTGCTGGTCAGGTTCGTCTCCCGGTACGACGACGACGCGGTCGCGGAATAGGGGCCGTTTTCTAGGAGTTCGAGCAACGAGCCGGGGACCTACTCCTCGGACTCGCCGCGGACCTTCTCGGCGATGTCCTCGACGACCTCCGGGTTCCGGAGCGTCGAGGTGTCACCGAGTTCTTCGTCGTTCGCGATGTCTTCGAGCAGCCGGCGCATTATCTTGCCCGAGCGGGTCTTCGGGAGCTCGGGCGTGAAGATGACCTGCTCCGGTTTCGCGATGGGGCCGATGGCCTCGTCGACGCCGTCGATGATCTTCTCGCGGAGCGACTCGTCGCCCTCGTAGCCGTCCTCGGTGATGACGTAGGCGTACACTGCCTCACCCTTGACCTCGTGATGGCCACCGACGACGGCGGCTTCAGCGACGCCGGGGACGCCCACGATGGCGGACTCGATCTCCATCGTGCCGAGGCGGTGCCCGGAGACGTTGATGACGTCGTCGACCCGGCCGAGCACGGTGATGTAGCCGTCCTCGTCTATCTTCGCGCCGTCCTCCGGGAAGTACACCCACTCGTCGGCGTCGGGGTCGGAGTACTCCTGCCAGTACTCGCTGATGAACCGGTCGTCGTTGCGGTACAGCGTCCGGAGCATCCCCGGCCAGGGTTTGTTCACGACGAGGTAGCCGGCCTGTCCGGCTTCCACCGGGTCACCCGTCGCGTCGACCACGTCCGCAGAGATGCCGGGGAGCGGTGGGCCGGCCGACCCGGGTTTCATGTCGCCGATACCGGGCAGGGTCGTTATCATCATGCCACCGGTCTCGGTCTGCCACCAGGTGTCGACGACCGGGCAGGACTCGTCGCCGATGTGCTTGTAGTACCACTTCCACGCCCGCGGGTTGATGGGCTCGCCGACCGTTCCCAGGAGGCGCAGGCTGGAGAGGTCGTGGCGCTCGGGGTACTTCGTGCCCCACTTCATGAAGGCGCGAATGGCGGTCGGTGCGGTGTAGAACACGTCGACCTTGTACTTGTCCACGAGGTCCCACATGCGGTCGCGGTCGGGGTAGTCCGGGGTGCCCTCGTACATCATCGTGGTGGTCCCGAGCGCAAGCGGCCCGTAGACGATGTACGAGTGTCCAGTGATCCAGCCGATGTCCGCGGCACACCAGTAGGTGTCCTCGGGCTTCACGTCGAGGACGGCGTGACTGGTCCAGGCCGCGTAGGCGAGGTAGCCACCCGTGGTGTGCTTGACGCCCTTGGGCTGGCCCGTGGTCCCGGAGGTGTACATCAGGAACAGCATGTCCTCGGCGCTGCGCTCAACCGGCTCGACCTCCTCGCCCTCGTGGGCGGCGACGAGGTCAGCGTAGTCGTGGTGATGCTGGCCGAGGAAGTGTTTGAGCTCGTCGCCGAGTCGGTCCACGACGACGGTCTCGACGTCGTGGTCGACCCCTCGCAGCCCGCGGTCCGCCTTCTCCTTGTGGTTGAGGGCGTCGCCGCGGCGGTAGTACCCGTCACAGGTGACGAGGTACTCCGAATCCGCCGCGTTCATGCGAGTCGCGAGCGCGTCCGCCGAGAAGCCTGCGAACACGACCGAGTGCGGCGCGCCGATGCGGGCACACGCCAGCATGGCGATGGGCAGCTCCGGAACCATCGGCATATACAGCGTGACGACATCGTCCTCGCCCACGCCCAGTTCGCGCAAGGCGGCCGCGAACGCGTTCACCTCGCGGTAGAGATCCTGGTAGGTGTAGGTGCGCGTCTCGCCGGGCTCGCCCTCCCAGCGGATGGCGGCCTGGTTCTTCCGGCCGTTCTCGATGTGCCGGTCGATGCAGTTGTACGAGGCGTTGAGTGTGCCGTCCCCGAACCACTCGTAGAAAGGAGCCTCCGAGTCGTCGAGTATCTCGGAGTACTCCTGCTCCCAGTCGAGCAGGTCGGCCGCACGCTCCCAGCACTCGGGCCAGTTCTCCTCGAACTCCTCGTAGATGCCCGGGTCCGAGACGTTCGCCTGCTCGACGAACGCGGCCGGTGGTTCGAACGAGTCCTGTTCGGCCAGTCTCGCTTCCAGTTCGACCTCGGGTGCATCGCTGTCGTCGGCCATGGTACTCATTCACGCATCGCGGGGATAAAAATTCCCCCCGGCCCCCGCCGCTGGCGGCGGGTTTGCCCGCTACTCGCCGAACACCACGTCGACGATCTCCACACCGGTCACCGTGGGCTCGCCGTCGCCGGTGCGCCCCCAGGTGAGCCGCGGGACGACCGCGTACTCCTCCGCGCCGTCTTGCAGTCGGAGCAGCCCCGTCCCGCCGGTCGCGATGGTTTCAGTGATGGTTTTCCGGTCGCCCTGCGCGAAGCGGTTCATTCCGTCAGTTCCCTTGCCCTGCCGGATGGTGACGACCTCGACATCGAGGCCGTCGGCGCTCGTCGCGAGGTTCACGCGCAGTGGCACCTGATGTTCGGGGTCGTCCGGGAGGTCGGCGAAGGTGAGGACCGCGTCCTCCGCGTCCGAGAGACGGTCTATCTCGTCGCCCAGCCCGCCCGTGACCTGTTCGACGTGGCGCATCGCGGTCTCGACGCCGGAGAGCGACTCCTGGACCGAGGACTCTATCTGTGCCCGGAGTCGGTCCTGGAACTCGGGGTCGAACGGGTTCACGTCACCGAAGTCGTCGTGACCTGGACCGAACTCGTCGTGTGCCTGGTCGTCGCCCTCGCGGCCTCCCCGTCCCCTGCCTCGTCGCCGGTGGTGCCGGCGGGGATCGTGAGGTGCCGGTGGGGTTGGGGGCCGACGGGGAGATGTGTGAGTCCTATGTGAGTCATCTGCGCCTCGTCCATCCTGGTCCAGGCCGCGACGCAGCGTCTCCTCCCACGACAGGTCGAGCGCCTCTTTCCGACGCTTCATGCGCTCGAACACCTCGTCGTCGTCTATCGTGATGCGAATCTCTCGGCTCATCGCTTCCAGCTACTCCCCCTGCAGACATAAGTTTGTCTGCTCTAACTCACATGAGACTCACAACTGACTCACATTCTAGGATAGATTGAAGAGGACAGGCGCGAATCGGCTAGACGCATGTCCACGAAGACACCCACCAGCATCGACCGCGACACCGTCGTCGTCACGAAGCCTGCCCACTACGACGCCGTCACCTGCACCCGGTTCGAGGCCTGCGCACCGGTCTCCATCGCCGCAGCGCTCGACGCGGCCGAGGCCGACATCGCCGGTCCGGTCAGCGTCGACGGTCCCGTCAACGCCGACACCATCTCCTGTTCCGGGACGCTTGGCGTCACCGGTCCCCTGCACACGGACACGCTCACCGTGACCGGCAGCATCGGCGTCGACGGGCCGACCTCGGCTGCCGGCGTCTCCATAGAGGGCGCAGGGCAGTTCGCCGACCTGGCTACCGACGAGTTGTCGGTCCACGGCGCGCTGGAGGGTGGCGAGATTTCGGCCGACACCGTCGAGGTCCACGGAGCTATCGATTGCCGACGTATCCACGCCGGTTCCGTCGAGGTCCGGGGCGGCATCGAGTGCGACCGGCTCACGGCCGACGAGGTCTCGCTGTCGCTCGGCAGCGAGTCAGCTGTCGAGGCAATCGAGGCAGACCACGTCACCATCAGGCGCGGGGAGCAAGACGGCTTCCTCGTCTCGGACCGCGTGGTCGGCGAGCACATCGAGATCGAACACGCCGACGTCGAGACCGTCGAGGGTGACAGGGTGACGGTCGGTCCGGGAGCACGGATCGGTACCCTCCGGGCTGCCCGGTACGACATCGACGGGGACGCGACTGTGGGTGAAATCGTCGAGTAGCGGTCTCCGCAGCTGCTTCGAAGCTGTCTCTACTCTCCAACCGACTGCTCGAGCACCAGTTCGCCACACGAGGTACACTCGAGCCTCGTGACGTCCCGCGTTCGACAACACGACTCGTAGGTGTCCTCGGAGAACGCGAGCGACCCTGTGCAGGCCGGACAGGACGGGACGAAGAGACGAAGCCCGTTGAGTAACTCTCCACGGACCGCTCCTGAGAGCGTCGTCCACCCGTCGACCCGGTCGGCGAGGACGCGAGCGGCAGCGACATCGGCGACGAAGGCTGCCTCAGATTCCCACTGGGCGACGCGCGTATCCGCCGCACGGGCGACGAACGAGTCGTCGTACGACCGGAACTCGACATCGTCCTGTCCGACGTCGACGACGTTCACCAGGAGCCCTCGGTCGTACTCACCCTCGTCGATGGCCGCCATCTCTGCGGTCCACGCGCGCTCGAACGTCGGCGAGACACAGAGGTCGTCCCGGTCGTCACAGGGAGAAACCAGCCCGTGTTCGCGGAGCCAGGCGCTGGTGTCGACCGCGTCACCCGCCGTGCCGGCCGTGAGTGACGGTTCGTGTTTGTCGAACAGTCGAAGGACGGCGGTTGGAAGGTACAGTTTCGTCAGGGTCGGAGTGCCGGGAACGAGGTAGCCCCTGAGGTAGATTACCAGTAGCGAGGCGACGAAGACCGTGCCACCTAGCTCGGTGGAACCAGCCCACCACGCGGTCAGTGCCAGACCACCGGCGATTGCCGTGTTCACCAGGGTACACGGGATACATCGCCTGTCGCCGGTGTACTCTGGGTTCCCGAATCGTTCGATCAATACGTTCGCTGCACCGGTCATGGGTGATGGTAGCTCATGTTTGATGAGTGGTATTGGAAAAATGAGGTTCGGCCGGGAGCCGTGTTAGCGTCGTTTCAGCAACCGCAGGACGAGGTGCTCACACACTCGCCGTCGACCAGGTTCTCACAGGCCGTCTTCTTGAAGTTCTTGAAGACACAGAACGGTGCGCTGGTGCACACACATCCGCCACAGCTCTGCGTGGACAGACCGGTGTCCATCGTCTCATAGGCCTCTGCAGTGGGTGCGTTGGCGACTGCACCACCGCTCCGGCCCTTCCCGGGCATGTCCACCATGACCTTCGTGTCGCTGTCCTTGGGCGCGACCATCGCGAACGCGTGCCCGTGGTGCGGGATGTTCACGGTTACGCGAGCGGTCTCCGTGTACGTCACGTACACTGTCTGGACGCTCTTGCCGTCGTCGACCTCGTACCGGCCGATCCCACCCTTACCGCTGTCGGCCATCGGTCGCGTCGGGAAGGCGTCGGCGGACGCCGAGGGCAGATACCCCTCGTCGGCGAGACGTCGGAGAAGCGGTTTGGCCTGGGCGAGGCCTGCCTTTGCCTTCTTGAGGTCAACGGGGCGCTTGCCCAGGTCGTGACCGGGGCCGTTTCGTTTCTCCGTCGTCGGCTCTGCGGACGCGCTGCCGGAGAGCCCGGCGAGAACGCCAGCACCAGCGACCGTTGCAACCGCCTGAGAGATGAACCCGCGGCGGTCCTTCGAAGCGGATTCCGCGGTCGTACCGATGCTCTCTAGCAGCTTTGCACGCGTCTTATTTCCATCTGACATGCAATGATTTCTATTGATGTGTTTGTAAAAATAGTTTCGATAAAAATTGATATAACAATTTTAATTATGTTATAATATCTTGGCATTTGAGTGTATTTATGGTAATCACCATCGGGATGGAGAGTAGATTCATTACGATATTCCCTGCCCTGTCTTTCGATTATTCGAATTCAACCGTCGAGAACACCTTGTTCCCCTCCAGAAAATTGGTTTTTGAACGTCCCAGACACAATATCTAAATTACACTATATCAATCTAGATAGTATCTGTAAATCATTAGTTCTCGGCCGAAGACAGTGTTTGCCCTGAAATCAGTTCGAAAGCGTGCCCGGAGCCGGTCAGAACAGCGAAGGGAACCGGTTCGTACACCGGACGTCGGTGAGGGCAGACTGGGCCCGGTCTGGCACCTGCACATCCGCCCTGAACGTCGTTCGCTCACCGGGGGAGAGGACGGTAGACGTGGTCCCCCGGCGCGTCACGAGCTCGCCTTCGTGATTCGGCTGGGAGTAGAACTTCACGATGAATCGGGCGTCGCACGACTGCATCCCTCCGTTCGTGACTGTCACCGCGAAGGTGGCTTCGCCGTCGAGTTCAGTCGGCGGTTCGATGTCGTCTATCTGGAGGTGTGGACTGACCAACGCGATGTACGAGACGACGGCGACGGCGAGGAGGATACCTACTGCCACCGCTGCCGCACCGAGGAGCCGTCGGTCGCGAGTCTCGAAGAGTGAATCTAACCCGACCATCGTCATCCCAGATCGGACCGACCGAACCGCCAGTATCCGACGACGAGCGGGACGACCGCCCACGAGACCAGCATGGCCACCCCGAAGAGGTTCGGCGCGTGCTGGAGCGTCCCGGTGAAACCGGGGTCGAACAGGAACGGGACGTAGATCCGGGCCCCCTCGTACGCCTCGACCGGGTTGAGCCGCTGAACGTACAGGTACCACGATGGCCCCTCGGCGAGCGCTATCGGCTCGAATCCGCTCGTGTCCGCGCTCCCGGTGAACAACATCGCAAAGAGCGGGAGCACCAGCGCCTGCCAGAATATCGCGAACAACGTGTACAGGCCGAAGACGATGGCCATCGCACGGAACCGGGTGGACGCACCGGCAGAGACACCGACCGCCAGCCCGGCCCACGAGAACCCGTAGAGGAACACGAGCGCAACGATCGCCAGGGACTGTGGTCCAGCCAGTCCCTCGAACTGTGTGAGGAGGACCACGGTGAGGCCGACCATCGCGACGAAGAGTGCGACACCGACGACGGCGACACGCCCCAGGAACTTCCCGAGGACGACGTCTCGACGCGTCGTCGGCATCCCGAGCAGGATGCGGAGACTCCCGGATTCGCGCTCTCCCACGACGGCCTTGTAGCCCGCGATGAGGCCGACGATGGGAACCACGTTCTTCAGGTTGAGCGCGAGCACTCGAACCGCCCGTTCGCCCGAGACGGCATCGGAGAGAGAGAGGAGACTCAGGGTCTGCGACGCCGAGACGACGAGCAGTACTGCGACGAGGCCCCAGAGCAGTCGCGAGCGAACCGCATCCGCGAAGTCCTTCTTCGAGATAGAAACCGTGCTGGTGGTCCACGAACTCATGCGTCGACCTCCTGGGTGGTGTACTCGGCGAACAGGTCCGCCAGTGACTCCTCCTCCACGGAGATGTCGGTGACCGACACGCCCGCAGCCTCGACCGTGGCGATGACGGACGACTTCACGCCGGGGTCCGTACATGTGACCCGCACCTCACCGTCGCCAACGGTCACCGCCGAAACACCATCGATTTCGTCCAGCCCGTGGTCCGTCGGATTCTCGTCGACCGACAACACGACGGTGGACCCACCACCTGTCGCCTCGCGGAGTCCCGCTATCGTGTCGACGGTGACGAGCGACCCGTTCCGCATGATGCCGACCCGGTCACAGATGGCTTCGACCTGCTCTAGCACGTGGCTGGAGAAGAAGACGGTCGCACCGCGGTCGACCTCCTCCATCACTATCTCGCGCATCTCCTGTGCGCCGTTCGGATCGAGTCCGGACGACGGTTCGTCGAGTATCAACAGGTCGGGTCGACCGACGAGGGCCATGCCGAGCGCGAGACGCTGCCGCATCCCCTTCGAGAAGCCGCCAACGGCCCGGTCGGCGGACCCGCTCAACCCCACGCGTTCGAGGATGTCGGCGGGGTCGCACGCTGCATCCTTCATCTCGACGGTGAACTCGAGGTGCTTTCGCGCGGTGAGTCGGTCGTAGAGGTCGTATCCCTCCGGAACGATGCCTATGTGTTGCCGGACGGAGCGCGACTCGCTCTGTGGGTCGAGACCGAAGATAGAGACCGTCCCTCGCGTCGGTCGAACGAAGTCCAGTAGCATGTTGATGGTCGTCGATTTCCCGGACCCGTTCGGGCCGAGGAAGCCGAATATCTCGCCCTCCTCCACCGTCAACGAGAGACTGTCGACGGCTGTCACCCCGTTGTATTCTTTCGTCAGTCCTCGCGTTTCTATCGCGGTCATCTCTGCTGCGAGAATTGTCCCGAACGTGATTTATTATTTTCGAACTACTGGTCTACTATCGGAAATAAGGGCATTTGTGGACTGGAGGACCCGAATACCATAACCTAAAGAAACAACCAGATAAAGTATGGGTTCTTTTGACCATCACCGTTGGCGCTCTCGAATACAAAAGAAAACCGGTTCAGGCCAGCCCGATCTGCTCGGAGTACGCGCCGTACTCCGCCTCGAACACCTTCATTATCTCGCCCATCGTCGCGTACTCCTTGACCGCGTCGACGATGTACGGCATGACGTTCTCGTCGTTCTCGATAGCGGCTTGCAGATCGTCGAGGCGGGCCTGGACCGCGTCGTCATCACGCTCCTCCTTGACCCGGGCAAGCCGGTCGAGTTGCTTCTGCTGGACCTCCTCGTCGACCTTGAGGATCTCCGGTTCGGTGTCCTCCGAGATGGTGTACTTGTTCACGCCGACGACGATCTCCTCGTCGCTCTCGACGCGCTCCTGGTACTCGTAGGAGGCCTCCTGGATCTCCCGCAGGAAGTAGCCCTGGTCGATGCCCTCGAGGACACCGTCGCGGACCGAGCCCTCGCCCATCTCCCTGATATGCTCGATGTACTCCATCGCCTGCTGTTCGACCTGGTCGGTGAGTGCCTCGACGGCGAAGCTCCCGCCGAGCGGGTCGACGATGTCGGCCGCCCCGGACTCCTCGGCGATGATCTGCTGGGTTCGCAGGGCGACCCGCACTGCTCGTTCCGAGGGGAGCGCGAGCGCCTCGTCGAAGGAGTTGGTGTGCAGGGACTGGGTGCCGCCGAAGACGCCCGCGAGCGCCTGGATGGTGACGCGGACGACGTTGTTCAGGGGCTGCTGGGCGGTGAGCGACTGGCCGGCGGTCTGCGTGTGGAACTTCAGGCGCTTGGACTCGGGCTTCTCGGCGTCGTACCACTCGTCCATAACGCGGGCGTAGATGCGCCGTGCGGCGCGGAACTTCGCGACCTCCTCGAAGATGGAGTTGTGGGAGTTGAAGAAGAAGGAGAGCCGGGGTGCGAAGTCGTCGACGTCGAGGCCGCGGTCCATGGCGTCCTCCACGTAGGCGAACCCGTCGGCGAGGGTGAACGCGAGCTCCTGGACCGCGGTCGAGCCGGCCTCGCGGATGTGGTACCCCGACACCGAGATGGGGTGGATGCGCGGGGTCTCCTCGGTGGCGAACTCGACGGTGTCGGTGACCACGTCGAGGCTGGGTTCGGGCGGAATGACCCACTCCTTCTGTGCGATGAACTCCTTCAGCATGTCGTTCTGCATGGTCCCGCTGATCTGGTCACGGGGGACGCCACGCTGGTCGGCGAGGGCGACGTACATGGCGAAGATGACGGGAGCGGACGGGTTGATGGTAAACGAAGTCGAGACCTCGCCGAGGTCGATGCCGTCGAAGAGGATCTCCATGTCACGGAGCGTGTCGACCGCGACGCCCTCCTTGCCGACCTCCCCGTCGGAGAGGGGGTCGTCGGAGTCCTTGCCCATCAGGCTGGGCATGTCGAACGCCGTCGAGAGCCCGGTCTGGCCCTCGTCGATGAGGTAGTGGAAGCGGTCGTTCGTCTCCTCGGCGGTGCCGAAGCCGGCGAACTGGCGCATCGTCCAGGTACGACCGCGGTACATCGTCGGGTACGGGCCGCGGGTGTACGGTGGCTCGCCGGGGAACCCGAGGTCCTCGTCGTAGTCCAGGTCATCGACGTCGTTGGGCGTGTAGACCCGGTCGACGTCCATGTTCGAGATGGTCGCGAACCGGTCCTTTCGCTCCCCGAACCGGTCCAGTACCGGTTCCAGTGTCTCCTCCTCCCAGTCCTCGCGCGACGCTCGAATGTCCGCGAGTTCGTCCTCGTCGTACATGGCCGTAATTTTTGCCAGCCAGGGCAAAAGCGTTCGGTTGCGTGCGGTTCGATTCCGCTACCGCGTCGTGCGACGATGGTGCATGGCTGCGATTCCCGCGGCCACGACCCCCGAGAGCAGAGAGACCACCACCGGGGTACTCGACTGACCGGTTGGCGCGACGACGACGACGAGCAGCCCCATCGCCAGCAGTGCCGTGGTCACGCCGACCGTCGTCAATACCGTCGCTCGTGTCTCCGCATCCATACGAACGGCTGACGGTTCGCCCCGACAAGAAGTCGACCGTTAGTACGGTGATACGTTCCCGGGTTACGGGTCCGCGATGGGCAACTCGACCACGAACACGGTGCCACGAGGCTCGTTGTCCTCGATGCGAACCGTCCCGTCGTAGCCGTGGACGAGTTTGTCCACGAGGTAGAGGCCGATACCGGTGCCGGGGCTGTCCACGCCGTGCTCTCCGCGCCCGAAGACGAGTTCCTTCCGGGAGTCCGGGATGCCCGGGCCGTCGTCCGCGACCCGGACCGTCGCGACATCGTCACCGCAGGTGAGCGAAACCTCGACGGTCGGGTGGTCCTCGTCGTTGTGGATGACCGCGTTACTGATCAGGTTCCCGAACACCGACGACACCATCTCGTTCGCGCGGATGGGCGCGGAGGACGCGTCAGAGGTGTACGAGATGGTCGCCTGTGGGAACTTCTTCCGGCCCTTGACGACCTGACTCTGGACCACGGTCGCCAGGTCGAGCGGCTTGCTCGGGACCGACTCCCCGGCTGTGAGTGCTTCCGCGAGGTCCCTGACCTCCTTCGTGAGTTCCACCGTGTGTTCGACGGCCTCCTCGATGTGCGACAGGTAGGTGCGGGCCTGTCCGTCGTCGACGTGGTGTTCGAGTTCGCCGGCCCACCCGAGCACGACGTTCATGTCGTTCCGGATGTCGTGACGCAACACCCGGTTCAGCACCTCCAGCTGCTCGGTGAGTTCCGTTGCCACACGCTCGCGCTCTTTGAGTTCTGCGAGGTTCCGGACGACGACGATGACGTACGTCTCGTGCCTGTTGAACCGGCCGTCGGCCGGGACCGACTCCTCACCCTCGATGACCAGCTCGAACTCCAGCCGCTCCGTCTTCGAGGACCCCGTTTCGACCCGGTCGTACGCAGCCGTCATCGGCTCGGCGTCGTCAGGCCGGACGTACGTCTCGACCAGGTCGTCGAAGGTCCAGCCCAGCAACTCTGTGCGACCCAGTCCGCTCACCTCTCCGACCCGTGCGTTCGCGTCGACGAGCACCCGATCCTCGTCGAACACGTAGATGGCGTCCTCGAGGGAATCGTGGAACCCGGAGAGAAGCCGTCTGTCGTCGCGTCTCTCATCCATGGTCCATCTCTACAGACGGAGCTGGTAAGGCCTTCTGCCCATGACCACACCGCGAAAGGCAGATTATCTTCACGAACGAATATTATAGAAGGTACGTTACCAGTGCGGTAGCGACCGGTGAGACTTCATGGCAGAAAAACTCCACCAGAACCTGGCTATCATCGGACACGTCGACCACGGCAAGAGCACGCTCGTCGGTCGGCTCCTGTTCGAGACAGGCAACGTCCCCGAGCACATCATCGAGCAGTACCGCGAAGAGGCCGAATCCCGGGGCAAGGGCGGCTGGGAGTTCGCGTACGTGATGGACAACCTCGCGGAAGAACGCGACCGCGGGCTGACCATCGACATCGCCCACAAGCGCTTCGACACGGACAAGTACTTCTTCACCATCGTCGACACACCCGGTCACCGCGACTTCGTCAAGAACATGATTACGGGCGCGTCCCAGGCCGACAACGCGGTGCTCGTCGTCGCCGCAGACGACGGCGTGGCCCCGCAGACCCGCGAGCACGTGTTCCTCGCGCGTACGCTCGGCATCGGCGAGCTCATCATCGGCATCAACAAGATGGACATGGTCGACTACGACGAGGCGCGCTACACCGAGGTCAAAGACGACGTGATGAAGCTACTCAAGCAGGTCAACTTCCGCTCGGACGACGCGACCTTCATCCCGATCTCCGCGTTCGAGGGTGACAACGTCGCCGAACACTCCGAGCACACCCCATGGTACTCCGGCCCGACCCTCCTCGAGGCCATCGACGACCTGCCAGAGCCCGAGATGCCGACCGAGGCCCCGCTCCGGCTCCCCATCCAGGACGTCTACACCATCTCCGGCATCGGAACGGTTCCCGTCGGCCGCATCGAGACCGGCACCCTCGAACCCGGGATGTCCGTCACGTTCATGCCCTCCGGGTCGACCGGTGAGGTGACCTCCATCGAGATGCACCACGAGGAGGTCTCGAAGGCAGTCCCCGGCGACAACGTCGGCTTCAACGTCCGCGGCGTCGGGAAGGACGACATCAAGCGCGGTGACGTCTGCGGTCCCGCCGACGACCCGCCGACCGTCGCCGAGACCTTCCAGGCACAGGTCATCGTCATGCAACACCCCTCGGTCATCACGCCCGGGTACACGCCGGTCCTGCACGCCCACACCGCACAGGTCGCGTGCACCTTCGAATCCATCGACAAGAAGATAGACGCCAAGACGGGCGAGGTCGTCGAGGAGAACCCCGACTACATCGAAGCCGGTGACGCCGCCATCGTCACCCTGCGGCCACAGAAACCGCTGGTCATCGAGAGCGCGGCCGAACTCCCCGAGATCGGGAGCTTCGCGTTACGTGACTCCGGGCAGACCATCGCCGCCGGGAAGGTCCTCGAGGTGACGCCGAAGGTCAGCGCCAAGGACAAGAAGAAAGCCGCGTGAGCCAACGCTGACCGAGAATTTTTGTGCGAACCCGCGGCCAGAGCGCGCATGTCCTGACCGTCCGCCACGGGTCGCCCCGCGATTGTGTAGTACAGCGACCCGTGTTCGGCCGTGTACTGCCTGTTCGCCCCTACTGCAGTCGTTTCGTCGTCTCTACGAGCGGGTGCCGTGCGTAATCGACCACGTTCACGTCCTCGAGCGAGCGCAGCCCCTCGCGTTCTGCCGTCTTCGCCATCCCGAGTTCGATGGGCTCCTCGATGACGATGACGTAGGCGTCCATCTCCTCGATGCCGATACGGTCGGCCGCCATGACCCGGTGGTGACCGTCCGCCAGCAACAGCGTCCCGCCGTTGTCGATGACGACCAGCGGCTCGGCCAGCCCGCGCTCTAGCTCGTAGCGCCGGCCCTCCAGCTCGTCGGCGTACACCTTCTTCTGCGTCGGGATGAGGTCGCGCAGCGCCACCTCGCGACGCTCCTGTGCGAGCTTGATGCCGTGGATGCTCTCCAGGGTCCGCCGGAGCTTCCCGACCTTCTCCGGGGTCGCGCGCTCGATCTGGCTGCGGATGACGTCCGCGTTCGAGATGATGCCGACGAGGTTGCCCGCATCGTCGACGACCGGGAGCTTCTGGATACCCGAGCGCAGGATGACCCGCGCCGCATCGGTCACCTTCATGTCCGGATGGGCCACGATGAGGTCCGTCGTCATCACCTTGAAGATGGGCTCGTCGTCCGCCGACAGCAACAGGTCTCGCGCGCTCACGAACCCCTCGACACGGCGTCGGTCGCACACCGGGAAGCCGCTGTGTTCTTCGCTCTCTGCGATGCGCGTTGCGACCTCGCGCACCGTCGCGTCAGGCGAGACGGTCACCACGTCCTGTGTCATGTACTCCTTCACTCGTGGCTTCCCGTGGTCGCTCGACTCGTCGTCCATGTACCACAGAACTGGCGCGGGCGGGAAAAGCCCTTCTGCGTCACTCGTCGGCGACGGTGAGGCCGTCGTCCAGCGTCGGGTCCTCGTCACTGTCCGACCCGCTCGAGGGGAGCAACAGCGGGAGTTCACTGCCCCCGTCGAACGTGAACTCCAGTTTCCCGCTCCGGTCGCTGCCGTCCTTGTAGCGCGTTCGGCGGACCGAGGCCGGCAGTTGCTCGGTCGCCTCGAAGAAGCGTTCTTCGATGACCTCCTGTATCGCCTCGTCACGGTCGTCGTCGCTCTCGAACTCCCCGAACGCGTCCGTGATGGGTATCTGTGCGCCCGCCATATCGGCGTGCCCGCCGGCACTGCCGATCTGGTCGAACGCCGAGCGGAGCGTCTCCCCGAGGTCGAGGTCGGTGCCCTGTGCGCGCGCGGAGATGTAGACCATCCCCTCCATGAACCCGTAGACGAGTGTCGTGGTGATGCCGTCCATCGTCAGGAGCTTGTCCGCCGCCTGCGGGAGCGCGTCGCGGTCGTTGATTCGCCCTGCACCGGTCACGAGGACCGAGCCGCGGACCTGCCGGTTCTCGATGGCGCGCGCCATCGTGTCGAGCGTATCCCCGCTGATGCTCGGTGCCTCGATTCGCTCTAACACCACCTCGTCGACGTGCGGGAGGAGCGTCGCCGCCGCCTCGAAGTCGAGCGTCGACACCTCCCGGGAGAACTCCTGGGTGTCTATCTGGATGCCGTACAGCAGTGCCGTCGCGACCGTCGAGTCGAGTGACACCCCGAACCGATGGAAGTGGTCGGTGAGCAACGTGCTCGTGGACCCCACGTCGTACCGGAGGTCCTGGTACGTCCCCTGTATCGGGCCGCGGGGCGGGTGATGGTCGACGACGATGTCGACGTGGAGCTCCTCGGGCAACTGGTCGTTCACTCCCGGCCGGGAGTGGTCGACCAGGGCGAAGCCCCCGAACTCGCCGAGTTCGTCGTCTCGCTCGAGGTTCCGCAGGTCGAGGTCCAGCAGGTTCACCATCGCCCGGTTCTGCTGGTGGGATATCTCACCGAAGTAACAGGCTTCCGCCGGTGTGCCGACCGCCTTCGAGAGCCGTGCCAGGGCGACCGCACTCGCGATGGCGTCCGGGTCCGGGTTGTCGTGCATCACGACCGCGAGCGTCCCGTCGATGTCTTCGAGGACGCGCCGGAGTTCGAGTGAATCCTCGGCGCGTTCCCCGGCGACCCGGTCGACCACGACGGCCGCGAACGCCGTCTCCGGGTCGATGAGTCGGTCGGCTATGCCCGCCAGTTCGGCGTCCTCTGCGGGTGTCGCGCCGACACCAGCGTAGGCGACGAGCAACGCGTCGGCGAATCGCGTTCTGGCGGCACGGGCGATAGCCCGATTCTGTGCTGGCTCGTCGCTGGCGACCACGACGACGTCGACGTCGCCCAGGTCGACCAGCACGTCCGGGTCGGTCGGGTCCGCGTTGAGCGCGTCGACGCCCTCCTCGCGGAGCGCCTCGACGCGGCTCTGTCGTTCGCAGACGACACGCTGGATGCCGTACCAGTCCGACAGCTTCTCGGCGAGGCGCTGCCCGACCGCACCACACCCCAACACGACCCGGGAGACCATATCCGGCGTTGCCACTCCGAACGGTAAAACCTACCGACCAAAAGAGGCGATATGCGGCCTACAGCAGCGCGCCAGCGGCGTCGACGGCCACGTCAGAGAGCGGGCCGAAGAAGCCGTACATCACGACCGTGATGACGGCCGCGAACATGACGGCGGTGTAGATGCCGACCGGGCGGCTGCCGATGCTGAGCGGCTTCTTGCTCTCCGGACGGTCGTCGATCCACAGCGCCTTGACGACCCTGCTGTAGTAGAACAGGGAGAGGGCGCTGTTGACCGCACCGAACGCGGCGAGCCACCAGAACCCGCTGTCGACTGCCGCACCGAACAGCAGGTACTTGCTGAGGAAGCCACCGAACGGCGGCAGGCCGGCGAGCGAGAACATGAACACCGTCATCGCGACGGAGGCCAGCGGGGCCTTCCGACCGAGTCCGGTGTAGTCCTCGAACGTCCGACCGACGCCCCAGTACTCGGCGAGCGCGATGAACAGGAACGCGCCCGTGTTCATGAACCCGTAGACGAACAGGTGCATCATGCTGCCGGCGAGGACGAACTGTCCGGCCTCGATCTTGGCAGCGACGCTCGGGCCACCGCCGGTCAGCGCGGCGAGTCCGATGAGGACGTAGCCGGCGTGGCCGACGGAGGAGTACGCGAGCATGCGCTTGACATTCGTCTGGGTCGCTGCGGCGAAGTTACCGAGCGTCATCGTGACGACGGCGAGAATCTGGAAGACGAGCACCCAGTCCGCGCCGAGGACGATGAACTGGCCGGCGGACTCCGAGACCGTCAGGAACGCCTCCGTGAACACACGGAAGGCGATGACGAAGCCGGCCGCCTTCGAAGCGGACGACAGGAAGCCACTGATGGGGGCGGGTGCGCCCTCGTACGCCTCCGGCGCCCAGAAGTGGAACGGGACGGAGGCGGTCTTGAAGGCGATGCCGCCGACGACCATCACGACACCCATGCCGAGCAGGCCCGAGGAGTCGCCACCGATGGCTGCCTGCACGTCCGAGAGGAGCAGGGAACCGGTGGAGGCGTACACCAGGCTGATACCGTACGCGAAGACGGCACTCGACAGCGCGCCGATGAGGAAGTACTTCAGACCGGCTTCGACGCTGCCCTTGTTCTTCTTCAGGAACGCGACGAGCGCGTAGGAGGGCAGCGAGGCGAGTTCGAGGCTGACGAACACGGTCGCCAGCGAGTTCGCCGACGCCATGAGCGTCATGCCGGTCGCAGCCAGCAGGACGAGCGCGTAGTACTCGGCCTGGTAGCTGTGGTCCTCGATGTAGTTGTAGCTCGCGAGGCTCACCATGGCGGTGACGCTCGCGACGATGATGGCGAACAGCAGCGCCATCTGGTCGACGACGAGTGCCTCACCGAGCGGCATCGCAGGCGCGTTCGCGAGGTCACCGTACGTGCCGAGCAGTGCGACCGCGGTGACGAGTGCGGTCAGCGAACCGGCGGTCGAGATGCCGGCGAGCAGGCCGCGGTTCTGTGTTCGCGGGTCGATACTGTCGACGACGAGCAGCAGCAGCGACGTCAGCCCGAGCACGAGCGCCGGGGCGAGCCACTGCAGTTCCATGTGTCCTGACATCAGGCACCACCTCCACTGACGAGGTCGGCGACCGGGCCGGTCGCGTCCTTGATCATCTCGAAGAAGATGTCAGGGGCGACGCCCAGCGCGATGATCATGATGAGCAGTGCAGCCAGCGGTGCGATGTCGTGCAGCGGTGCCGGGCCGACCTCGTAGTCGGTCTCGAGGCGGAACTCCCCGAACAGCGTGCGCTGCATCGCAAAGAGCAGGTAGCCAGCGACGATGACGATGCCGAACATCGCCAGGCCGGTGAACACCTGCGCGCTCACCAGACCGGAGCCCCAGGTCGCCTGGAACGAGCCCAGGAAGACGTAGAACTCGGCGGCGAAGCCGGACATGAGCGGGAGGCCCATGTAGCCGAACGCACCGGCGATGAGGATACCGACCGTGTACGGCATCTTGTCGGCCATGCCGGACATGTCGGTCACCATGCGCGTGTGCGTGGTGTTGTAGATGACACCGACGGCCATGAACATCAGGCCCGAGATGAGGCCGTGCGAGATCATCTGGAAGGTCGCGCCACCGACGCCGTACAGCGTGTAGGCGACGAGACCCAGGATGACGTAGCCCATCGAGGACACGGACGAGTAGGCGACGATGCGCTTGAGGTCGCTCTGTGCGAGCGCGAGCATCGCGCCGTAGATGATGGAGACGACCGCGAACGCCGCGATGATGGGCGCGTTGACGGTCGCGACCTCCGGCATCATCGTGAAGTTGAACCGAAGCAGGGCGTACGTACCCATCTTCAGCAGGACGCCCGCCAGGAGCACCGACACCGGGGTCGGTGCCTCGACGTGGGCGTCCGGCAGCCAGGTGTGGACCGGAACGACCGGGACCTTGACTGCGAAGCCGGCGAACATCGCGAAGAACGCGGCGACCTTGAGTGTCTCCACGCTCACGCCGAAGAACGTCTCGGCGGCGGGGTTCGCGCTCAGGCTCGCCTCCGTGACGGCGGGCAGGCCGAACGAGTCGACGCCCAGGCCGAACACGAGCGCGGCGAAGCCGATGAACATCACCAGCGAGGCGACGTTCGTGTAGACGAACATCTTGATGGCCGCGTACTTGCGGCGCGGGCCACCCCAGATACCGATGAGGAAGTACATCGGGACGAGGACGGCCTCCCAGAAGACGAACCAGACGAAGAAGTCCAGCGCCGTGAAGACGCCGAGCAGCCCCGCCTCGAGGAACAGCACCAGTCCGAAGAACTGGGACTGCCGTTCGTCGATGGGCGTCCACGCGCTCACGAGTGCGAGCGTCGTGAGCACCGTGGTGAGGACGATCAGCGGGAGGCTGATACCGTCGACACCGACGAACCACTGGATGTCCGGGAGCGGCCCCAGCGAGAGCCAGGTCTCCTGGCTCTGGAACGCCAGCACGCCGTCGTCCAGCAGCGCGTTCTTCTCTCCGTCGAAGTTGGCCCACATGAACAGGCTGCCACCGACCGGCAGCAGGCTCCAGGCCGTCGCCAGCTTGGCCGCGTAGCGGTCAGAGCTGGCCATGACGACGAACGATCCGACCAACGTAATCGCGATCAGCGCTTCTATCGTGCCGTTTATCATGCGAACCACCCCCCTGTGATACCGACGATGACGAGCAGGATGACCAGCCCCAGCGAGAGCAGGGCAGCGTAGTTGGTCACCACACCCGTCTGGATCTTCTTCATGCGCGACCCGCCGGTGAGGCTCACACTGGAGACGCCGTTGACGACGCCGTCGATGACGCCCTGGTCGAAGGTATCAGCCGCTTTCGACAGGGGCAGGGTCACGTTCTCGGCCAGGAAGACCTGGTACTCGTCCTGGTAGTAGTTGTTGTACCAGAGGGTCTTGATGGGGCCGAGCTTGGCCGTGTGTTCGGTGGGCGTCGCGTCACGACCGTACAGGAAGTACGCGAGGCCGACACCGGTCAGCGCGATGCCCAGCGAGAGGGCCGAGCTGGCCAGGATGCTGAAGTCGGCGGTACCGATGCCAGCGCTGTCCTTGATGAGCGTCTGGTAGTGCTCGACCGACAGGTTGGCGAACGCCTCACCACCGTGGTGAGCGCCGATGTTCAGGAAGTGCTCGAGTTCGTGGATGCCGAGCACCGGCACCGCGTTGACGAACCCGGCGAACGTCGCGAGCACGCCGAGGACGACGAGCGGGACCTTCACGTTCCAGCGGACCCCGTGGGGGTCACGCGCCGTGTCGGACCGGGCCTCACCGTGGAAGGTGAGGAACACCATGCGGAACGTGTAGAAGCCGGTGAACAGCACCGAGAGCAGGCCCATTCCGTAGGCCAGGAGCAGCAGGGTGCCGAGCATGCCGTCCGTGCCGAGGCCGTGAACGAGCGTCTTGAACAGCACCTCGTCCTTCGACCAGAAGCCGGCGAACGGGACGATGCCCGCGAGCGCCAGCGACCCGGCGAGGAACGTGGCGTAGGTCACGGGCATCTTGTCCTTCAGACCGCCCATGTCCCACATGTCCTCGTTGTGGTGCATGGCGATGATGACCGAACCAGCACCGAGGAACAGCAGCGCCTTGAAGAAGGCGTGGGTCATGAGGTGGAAGGTCGCCGCGACGTAGCCACCGCCACCCAGCGCGAGCATCATGTACCCGTACTGCGAGATGGTGGAGTACGCCAGCACCTGCTTGATCTCGTCCTTGACGACGCCCATCGTGGCGGCGAACAGCGCGGTGAACCCACCGGTGAGCGCGACGAGCGCGAGCACCGTCGGGAGCAGCGCGTAGAAGCCGTACATCCGGGCGACGAGGTACACACCTGCGGCGACCATCGTTGCGGCGTGGATGAGTGCGGAGACGGGCGTCGGACCCTCCATGGCGTCCGGCAGCCACGTGTGCAGCGGGAACTGCGCGGACTTACCGATGACGCCACCGAGGACGAGCAGACCCAGAACCGGGAACCACGCTTCGGGACCCATCCCGAGGTACGTGGTCACACCGGCCGAGCCACCCTCGAGGGCGGCCGCGGCGAGTTCCGGGAACGACGCCTGGGACTCCGTGCTGACGAACAGGCCGGTCCCGAACGTCGCGATGATACCGACCACGCCGATGAGGAAGAAGTAGTCACCGAAGCGGGTGACGAGGAACGCCTTCTTCGCGGCCGACGGCGGGCCGTCCTGACGGAACCAGAAGCCGATGAGCAGGTACGAACACAGGCCGACCAGCTCGAAGAACATGAACGCCATGAGGATGTTGTCCGCCATGACGAACGCGAGCATCGAGAAGGTGAACAGCCCGAGTTCGCTGTAGTACCGGGGAAGCCCCGTCTCGCCCTCGTCGTTCATGTAGCCGAGGCTGAACATGTGGACGAGGAACGCGATGAGCGAGACGATGACGAGCATCATCGACGACAGCGGGTCGATGAGCACGCCGAAGTGGAGGTTGATGGCCTCCGTGGGCCCCCACGTCAGCAGTTCGGTGTGGTACGTGTGGCCACCGAAGACGGTGATCGCCAGCCACAGCGAGAGCACGAGCGAACCGCCGGTGGCCGCCAGGCCTCCGACGCCTCCCTTCTTCGGCATGTACTTCCCGAGCGCGAGTGCGACCAGGAACGACGCGAACGGTAGCGCCGCGATCGCGGGCGCGAGTTCGAATGCGAGTTCTCCTGCCATCGTTACCACCTCATCGTCGTGGCGTCGGCCACGTCTACGTCTTCGAAGTTACGATACAGTACGAGGATGATGCCGATACCGATGGCGACCTCCGCCGCGGCCAGCGCCATCCCGAAGAGGGCGAACGTCTGCCCGGTGAGGTTGCCCCAGTACTGGCTGAAGGCGACGAGGTTGAGGTTCGCCGCGTTCAGCATCAGTTCGACCGACATCAGGAACATCAGCGCGTTCCGGCGCGTGAGGATTCCGAAGAGGCCGGTGCAGAAGATGGCCGCCGACAGGACGAGATAGTACTCGACAGGGACCGCCATCAGTTCTCACCTCCGTCGTCGGAAACCTCGACGCCGCCGTCTGCGGCGACGCCGGCTGCGGAGCTGTTGCCGACCGAGTCCTCGTCACCGAGGCCCAGGCCGAGCGCCGAGACGATCTCGCCGCCGACCTCACGGCGGGCGAGCATCACGGCACCGACGAGGGCTGCGACGAGCACCAGGTCGATGATCTCGAAGGCGACGAGGAACGACTCCCCGGGCACCGTCGGCTCGGCGGTGCTGCCGAGGCCGAACAGGTGATAGCCGAGGTCGTCCGTGATGCCCTCGCCGACGTCGCTCGTCGCGGCGTAGACGTTCCCGTCACGCGTGAACAGCGACGCCGAGGCGTTCGTCGTATCCGACAGCGTGACGTTCTTCGTCTCGCTGTCACCGTCGACGACGACCGCGTAGGTCGAGCCGCCGGTCTCCTTGATCTGTGCGTACGCGCCACTGTCCGTCTGCTGTGTGGCGATCTCGTCTGCCGGGCCGAGCGCAACCGTCGCTTCGTTGAAGCCCTGTTCTTCGCCGGTGATGGGCGCGTTGATGAACACGGCCACCATCACGACGAACAGCGCGACCGCCACCAGTCCGGGAACCAGATGGCTGCCCAGTTTCAGTTTCGGTCGTGTTGTCATGTCTCTACCACCTCCGTCTCGCCTTCGGTTCGCACGAGCATCACGGCGAACGTGATGAGGATGAGGACCCCGCCCACGTAGACGAGTATCTGCATCGCAGCGACGAATTCTGCACCCTCCATCACGTAGAAGACCGCGACGCTAAGCAGGGAGACGCCCAGGAGGAGTGCGGAGTGCCACACGTCCTCGACGAGGACGACGCCCATGCTACTTGCCACCGTGACGATGGCGAAGAGCGCGAAGGCGACGAGTTCTGCGGTTACCATTGTTGTGAGTTCTCCATTCGATGTCTGTTGAACATTTCGAGACGTTCGTCTCGATTACTGGTAATCGACCTCGCCATCACCCTCGCCGATCCACGCGCCACGGTCTGGCTCACGGGATTCGAGGGGGTCGATGTCCTTGTACCACGGGACCGCGCGGAGCTGGTCCTTGTTGTACACCAGGTCGTCTTTCGTGTCGCCGGTGAACTCGAAGTTCTGCGTGAGCAGAATCGCGTCGACCGGACACACCTCCTCGCACAGCCGGCAGTAGATGCACTGCCCGATGTGGAGGTTGTACTGTTCACCTTGGCGCTGTGCGTCCGTCACGATGTGAATCGTGTCGTTCGGACACACGTTCTCGCACTGGCGACACCAGATGCAACGCTCCTGGCTGAACTTGTGGACACCGCGGAACCGGGGGGAGACCTCGGGTGCGGTTTCCGGGTACTCGACCGTGAAGGTCTCGTTGTCCAGTGCGTGTTTCATCGTCGTCGCCATCGATTTGAGCAGTCCAATCATACAATCACCCCGACGAGCAGTGCCGTCAGCAGCAGGTTCGCGAACGAAAGGACGAGCATGCCCTTCCAGCCGATCTCGATCATCTGGTCGATACGCACACGCGGAATCGCGGAGCGGAACCACTGGGTGAGCAGGAACACGGCCCAGATCTTGATGGTGAACCAGACGAAGCCGGGCAGAATCGGCCCGGCCGGACCACCGAGGAACAGCGTCGCGGCGATTGCGCCACCGAGGAAGATGTGCAGGAACTCGCCCAAGTACATGAGGACGAAGTAGACCGAGGAGTACTCGGTCTGGTACCCTGCAACGATCTCGGTCGGTGCCTCGGGGATGTCGAACGGGTTACGCCCGACCTCCGCGAGGTTCGCGGCCATGAACAGCACGAACGCGAACGGGTTCACGAAGGCGAACCACGACGGGATGTTGATGCCCGCGATGCTCACGAGCGTCGCCTGCTGTGCCTCGACGATGCCGCCCATCCGAAGCGTCTGTGCGAAGAGCACGACCGACGCCGCGGTGATGACGAGCGGAATCTCGTAGGCGATGTTCTGCGCGATTGCGCGCAGGCCACCGAGCAGGGAGTACTTGTTCGAGGAGGCGTACCCACCCATCGCGATGCCGAGCGTCGCGATAGACGCGACGGCGAACACGTAGGCGAGACCGGAATCGGGGTCCGCGAGCTGGAGATTGATACCGAAGATGGAGCCCATCGGGATGACCGCGAACCCGAGCATGGCCGACCCGGCCATGATGATGGGTGCGAGGTCGTACGCGGGCCGGTCCGCGTCTTCGGGGATGATGAGTTCCTTCGCCAGCAGCCGAACCGCGTCGGCCACGATGATGAGCAGGCCGAACGGCCCGATGCGGTTCACCGCGATACGGTCCGTGAACGCGGCGGTGATCTTCCGCTTCGCCCACGGGCCGGCGACGCCGGTGTAGGCGAGCATCACGTTGCCGACGATGAACGCCGCGATGAACGACGCGATGAGGTCGCCGAGCACGCCGTAGGGGGCGAGCCCCAGGGCGTTCTCGACGGTCTCCGGGAACAAGACCGCATCTGCCATCAGCGGTCCACCTCCCCGAGAACGATGTCGAGGCTACCGAGCGACGCGACGAGGTCCGGGATGTACTCGCCCTGGGTCATCTCGGGCAGCGTCTGCAGGTTCGAGAAGCACGGGCTCCGGATCTTGAAGCGAGCCGGCTTGTCCGTGCCGTCTGCGCGGATGTAGATGCCGAGTTCACCCTTCGCGCCCTCGACGGCGCGGTAGGTCTCGGTGTCGTCGTCCGGCTTGAGGGTGCGCGGGACGTTGGACTGGATGGTCCGGTCGTCCTCGGGCCACTCCTCGAGCAGGTCGACACACTGTTCGATGATCTTCGCGGACTCCTCGACCTCGCGCATGCGAACGAGGACGCGTGCGTAGTTGTCGCAGCCGTCCTCGGTGATGACGTCCCAGTCGAGCTCGTCGTAGTAGCCGTAGGGGTCGTCGCGACGGAGGTCGTAGTCGATGCCCGACCCGCGGGCGACCGGGCCCGTCGCACCGTAGGACTTGGCCGTCTCGGGGTCGAGGTAGCCGGTGTCGACACACCGGAGCTGGAAGATCTCGTTCGACGTGATCATGTCGTGGTACTCCTCCAGCTTGCCCGGGAGCTCCTCGAGGAAGTCCCGGGTCTTCTCGAAGAACTCCTCGCGCGGTTCCGGGAGGTCCCACGCGACACCGCCCAGGCGGAAGTAGTTGAACATCATCCGCTGGCCGGTGAGGTCTTCGAGGATGTTCTGGACGACCTCGCGGTCGCGGAACGCGTACTGGAAGATGGCGGTGAAGTCGCCGTAGACGTCCAGCGCGAACGTCCCGAGCGCGAGCATGTGCGCCGCGATGCGGCACAGCTCGGCGGACATCGTCCGGATGACCTGTGCGTACTCCGGCACCTCGATGTCTGCGAGGTCCTCGGCGGCCCGTGCGTAGGCCCACTCGTTGAGGATGCCGGCGGAGACGTAGTCCCACCGGTCCGGGTACGGCATGATCTGGTGGCGGTACGTCCCCTGCTGGCACATCTGCTCCTCACAGCGGTGGAGGTAGCCGATGTCCGGCTCCACGTCGGCGACCTGCTCGCCGTCGAGGACGGTCTTCACGTGCAGGACGCCGTGGGTCGCCGGGTGGTGCGGACCGATGTTGAGGAACATCGTGTCCGACTCCTCGTGCATGTGGTCCTCCTGCAGCGGGTTGTCCCACTGGCCGAGGGTAACTATCTGCGGCCGGTCCTGGTCGTAGTCCATCCCGAGCGGGTGGCCCTGCCACGTCTGGGGCAGGAGGATGCGACGCAGGTCCGGGTGGTTCTCGTAGTCGATGCCGACGAGGTCGTACGCCTCGCGCTCGTGCCAGTCGGCGGTGCGGTACGCCGCGTTGCCGGACTGGCTGACGGGGTTGTCCTTCGAGGCGGGCACGACGACGCTGACCTCCTGGGTCGGGTCGTCGTACTTCTTCAGGTGGTAGATGGACTCGTAGCGGTCCTCGTACTCCTGGGCCGTCACGCAGGAACAGTGGTCGAAGCCGGCCTCGTCACGCAGGGCGAGGAGCGTCTCCTCGACCTCGTCCGGGCGGACGACGACCGACTGGTCGGCGTTCAGGTGTTCCTCGGTGTCGAGGACCTTGTCGCCGAGCAGGTCGAGGATGGCGTCGGTGTCGACGTCGCCCTCGGCGGTGACCATCCGTTCACTCGGTCGTTCCAGGCTCATGGCGAATCAGCCCAGTTGTAGCGCATGGCGAGCGTCTCTTCGTCGATCTGCTCTGCGAGCTTGTCGACGACCTCGTCGCGCGGCATGTCGCCGAACTGTTCGAGTTCGTACGGCTTCACCGTCACCGGCGCGGACTCGCCGTTCGCGATGCGTTCCTGGAGCTTCGCGACGCCGTAGATGAGCGCCTCGGGGCGCGGCGGGCAACCCGGGACGTGGATGTCGACCGGGATGACCTCTTCTGCGCCCTTGATGACGTTGTAGCCCTCCTGGAACGGGCCGCCAGAGATGGTACACGAGCCCATCCCGACGACGAACTTGGGCTCGGGCATCTGGTCGTACACCCGCTTCATCCGGGGGGCGAACTTCGAGACGATGGTCCCTGGAACGATGATGACGTCCGCCTGCCGCGGGGACGCCCGGGGCACACCTGCACCGAAGCGGTCGAGGTCGTGCTTGATGGCGTAGGTGTGGATCATCTCGATACTGCAGCATGCGATACCGAACTGCAGCATGAACATCGAAGAGCCACGGACCCAGTTCATGAACTTGTCGAACTTCGTGAGGATGAACGGCGTGGAGCCGAACGCCTCGCGGAGTCGCGAGTTGAACCGGTCGTCGAGGCCTTCGCCCATGCGGGCTTCGCGCGTCTTGGTCAGCGCGTCTGTACTCGTGCGGTCTGTGGGGTTGTCGCTACTCATCGTTCTGCCTGTGCTCCCTTTCTTTGTTCGGCGCGCGGGCTACGCGCCCACTTGACTGCGCCGTTGCGCCATGCCCATGCGAGGCCGACGACGAGGACGCCGATGAACACGAGCATCGGAACCAGCACCGTCACGAGCCCGACGCCGCCTTCGAGAGCAGAGCGGTAGATAACCGTCCACGGGAAGATGAGGACGGTCTCGATGTCGAAGACGACGAACAGGAGCGCGACCATGTAGTACTGGATGTTGAACCGCATGCGCGTCCCGCCGGTCGGAACCTCACCACTTTCGTAGGTGGCGCGTTTACTGTCTTCTGGGACTGTGGGTCTGAGGAGTGCTGAAACCGACATCATACCGAGCGGAATCAGCAGCCCGACCAGAGCCAGCGCCCCGATGGCTATCCATGGATTCATGCCGTTTACTCCGTAACATCCGGGGCTTTGAAGCGCACCCATATAAGGGTTGATTCTTGCGATTTTCGGGTTTTCTACGGTGTAGAACCCTTAGAAAAACGGAGTCCCGAACTGGCACGATATTCTAGATTTTCTGCCTCGTCAGTGTGGGACCGGCGTCACTCGCGGCGTTCTTTGAAGCCGGGCGTCCCGAGCTCGTGGAGATCGCGGGAGGTCCGTGCCACGTCGCCCTTGAGCCCTTCGTGGTAGTCGACGAGGCGCTCACGCAGTTCGTCGTGCTCGCGAGAGAGTATCATCGCGGCCGAGAGCGCGGCGTTGAACGACTTGCCGGCATCCACGGCGGTCAGGGGCGCGCCCTGTGGCATCCCGATGACGGAGTCGACAGACTTCTCCTGGACGGGGACGCCGATGACGGGGAGCGGGTACGCGATGGACGCGGTCATGTTCGGCAGGTCGGCGGACTTACCGCCCGCCCCGGCGATGATGACGTCGAGGCCGCGGGCCTCAGCGGTCTCTGCGTAGGCGTACATCAGTTCGGGGGTGCGGTGGGCGGAGGTGACGTACGTCTCGAACGTGAACCGCTCTTCCGGCGGGTCGTCGTAGTCCGTGACCTCGGCGAAGCCGAGTTCGTCGACGAGAGCGTCGTACGCCCCGCCGCGGCCCGTCTCCGAGCCCATCATCACGTCGAGGTCCGAGTCCGACCCCATGACGATGCCGATGTCGGGGGTGTCCTCGGCCGGTCGGTCGCGCTGTGCTTCGGCGTGCAGGTCGTCGATGAGGGAGTCTACGTCGTCGGTCATCTGAACGAGAGGTCGTCGACGAGCATGCGAGTGCCCGTCAGGAGTTCGTCGGTCGATTCGCCGTCGGTCGCGACGCTCGTGACGTGACCCATCTTCCGGAGCGGGCGCACGTCGCGCTTGCCGTACCAGTGCAGCGACGCCCCGGGTGCGTCGAGGACCGAATCGATGCCCGAGAGTTCGGCCTCGCGGGACTCGTCGCCGGTCCCGAGGATGTTCTTCGAGACCGTGTTCGCGCGCAGGTTGGTCGCGCCGAGGGGCCAGCCGAGCACCGCGCGGGCGTGCTGTTCGAACTGGGAGGTGACCGCACCCTCGATGGTCCAGTGCCCGGAGTTGTGCGGACGGGGCGCGATCTCGTTGACCAGAATCTCGCCGTCGCGGGTCTCGAACAGCTCGATACCGTAGACGCCACGGCCCTCCATCAGCTCGAGCACGTCGCGGGCCACGGCCTCGGCCTCCTCGAGCACGGCCTCGTCGGAGCCGGCGGGGACGACCGTCTCGCGCAGTATCTCCGCCTCGTGGACGTTCTCCCCGACGGGGAACGTCGCCACCTCGCCGTCGCCCTTGACGGCGATGACGCTCACCTCGCGCTCGTAGTCCACGAACGCTTCGAGCATGGCGGGGCCGGCGACGGCCTCGATGGCCTCCGCTGCCTCGTCCCGGTGCTCGACAGGGACGTTCCCACGGCCGTCGTAGCCGCCGGTTCGGGCCTTGAGCATCGCCGGCGCACCGAGTTCGTCGATGGCGTCGCGAAGCTCGTCGGCGGTCTCCACCGCCCGGAACTCGGGAACTGGAATCCCGGCGTCGGCGAGCGTCTGCTTCTGGTGGAGCTTGTCGTGGATGAGTTCGAGCGTCGCCGGCTTCGGATGGCACGGGACGCCCGTCTCGGCGCTGACCTCGTTCAGCGCGTCCTGGTCGGCGAGTTCGATCTCGAACGTGAGGTAGTCGACGCGTTCGGCCAGGTCACGGATGGCCGACTGGTCGTCGAAGTCGGCGACGAGCTGGTCGCGGGCGACCGGCGCGGCCGGGCAGTCTGGCGTGGGGTCGAGGACCACCACGTCGACGCCCAGGGGCGCGGCAGCTTCGGCCAGCATCCGCCCAAGCTGGCCGCCGCCGACGACGCCGAGTGTCGGCCCTGGTAGGGTCGCGGGCATTATGGTCGGCGGTTCCACAGCCCGATGCTTAACGCTTGCTCTATGCATCGACGTGCACTGTCTCCCCCAACTACCGGGCGGAGTTGTTCACGAACACGACGGTCTCCGTCCCGGTCACCGTCAGGTTCACCGCGTGGCGCTGGTAGCCGTCACCGAGCAGTTCGCCGACGTGGTCGGCGTGGGTCGCCCGGGTGATTACGACCGGTGGCTGGCTGCCGAGGTGTACCTGGAGCCCCGAGATGGTGCGTGCACTGGCCGCCTCGGCGTCTGCCTGGGCCACGTACCACGCCAACGGGAGCCGGTGGTACCAGTTCTCGTTCTCGGCGTACACCGTCCAGGTACCGTTGCGCCAGCCCTCGCCGTCGGTGACCGGCAACCGGTCCGCGGCGCTCTCGTTGTCCATGGCGAAGAACGCGCCGTAGTACACCACGTCCGGGCCGTCCGTGTTCTGGCTCGCCGCGGTCTCGATGGCCGTCGCGACCGGCCCGAGGTCGGTCCCCGGCTGGCCGGCCTGCACGAGGGGGTTCTCCTCGCCAGCAGGGCTGCCGTACACCGTCGACACCGCCGTCGCGCCGGTGAGGCCGGTCGCGAACAGGAGGACGGCGACGGCGAGGCTCGCAGAGACCGTCCGGCGGTCCCCGACTGCAGCCCAGCCCCAGCGCCCGACCAGCCCGAGTCCCACCGCCGCGGGGATGGCCAGCGGGACGACCATGTGCACGAGCGCCCACTGGCCCTGCACCGCGACCAGCACCGGGTACGCCAGGACGCTGGCGAAGCCCCAGTAGCTTGCGAACGCGACGAGCTCGCGCTGTTCGCCCGCCCCGTATCGGTCGGCGAGGAATCCCACGACTGCGAAGAGGAGGAGGACGAACGCGCCACCCCAGAGGGCGGTCGCGAAGAAGGCGAACGAGTCGAGGAAGCTCAGGGTCTGGACGTTCCCGAAGTAGAGGGCCGTCATGTCGTCCCAGCTCTCGAAGAGGGCAGCCTCGACGACACCGGGCAGGAGCACCGGGTTCGTCAGGGCGGCCCCCAGGCCAGCCTCCCCGCGGGGCGCGTAGAACCCGATAGTCACGACCGCGACCATCGTCCCCGCGAGCAGCAGCGGTGCACGCCACAGGGTGAGCGTCTGCCCTGCCGACGAGCCACGGAGTACCTCACCGAGGACGAAGCTTCCGAACACGGCCCAGGCCACGGTGTAGACCAGTGCGACCGGGCCGATACCCGTGAGCAGCCAGACCACCGCCAGCGCACCGGTGAGCGTGGAGAGCCGATGCCCGTCACCGCCCTCGGGGAGTACCCAGCGGGTCGCCCGGAGCGCGACGAGCACCGACACGATGGTCACGAACCGGGACTCCACGAAGAGCGTGACCACGACCGGGTTCAGGAGTGCGACCAGCACGACCGCCCCATCGATGCGGCCGAGCAGCCACTCGGGGACGAGTTCGATGCCGTCGTCGACCGGGTCGTAGTCGAGCGGGCGCACGAGGACCCGATGGTCCAGGACGAGTGCGCCGGCCCCGATCCACATCGCGAAGTATAGCAGTGCGTTCTCCTTCGCCGCGACCGCGAGCGCGCCCGAAAGGGCCGTGGCGTAGAGGTACCGAGGGGAGCCTGTGTCGGCGAGTCGCACGAGGAAGCCCAGCGTGACCAGGGCGAGGGCGGCGACGAGCAGGTCGCTCCGGGCGAACCGGGAGTAGTACAGCAACACGGGATTCATCGCGAGGAAGCCCGCAAGCGCGAGTACCTCGACGTTGCGGAGGCGCTCGCGGAACAGCCACGTCGCGAGGGGCAGGAGGCCGCCGACCACGGCGACCGTGAGTCGGGCCATCGCGTCCGAGGGCCCGAAGGTCGAGAATAGTAGTTCGTTCGCGTGCGCGAGGAGCGGCCCGTGCATCACCGGCCGATACGTCCAGACACCCGTCTCGACGGTGGTCATCACCGCATACCCGAGCCGGGCCTCGCTCCAGTGCGCCGACCGCTCGCCGAGCCAGAGCACCCTGGCGACCAGGGCGAGCATCGTCATGCCCAGCACGCCAGCGAGCACTCGCCGGTCCGTGGGTCTCACCTGCTCGGGCTTCTCGACCAGTGCCGGCCCTGACTCGGCGATTGCTCCCGGCTGGTCGTCCCCCCGGACCGAATCCGCATCCATTGGCCACCGAAGCGTCTCCCGAGGTTGAAACCTTTTGGGTTCACCGGAGACGGTGGACGCTCGGCGGGGGAGATGGAGATGCTGAAAACGGGAGAGACGGTTTCAGACCAGCAGCAGCGGGACGGCCATCGTGAGGAGGATACCGACGAGCATCGTGACGAAGCCGATTCCCGCCGCGCTCGCGCCGAACTCTTGCATCGGCGAGGTCACGCGCCCGTCCTCGTCGCCGTGATCGTGGTGGTCGTCGTGGTCGTGGTCCGCGTGTTCGACGTCCTCGGTCTCGTCGCTCATACTCGCGAGTAGCGACAGTGGCTACCTGAAAGTATCGAAACTGACCACGGTCGAAACGGTCAAACACCACACGCCCGAACCACCACGTAGTAGATGCCCCTCACGAAGCGTATCATCCCCTGTATCGACGTGGACCTGGACGAGGACGGCAACGCCGCCGTATACACCGGCGTGAACTTCGAGGACCTGAAGTACACCGGTGACCCGGTCGAGATGGCTCGCCGGTACAACGAATCCGGTGCCGACGAGTTCGTCTTCCTCGACATCACGGCCTCGGCGGAGGGTCGCGAGACGATGCTCGACACGGTCAGCGCGGTCGCCGACGAGGTGTTCATCCCGCTCACCGTCGGGGGTGGCATCCGGACCAAGGAGGACATCAAGGAGACGCTTCGTGCCGGTGCGGACAAGGTCTCTATCAACTCTGGTGCACTGAAGAACCCGGACCTCATCAACGAGGGCGCTCGCGCCTTCGGGAACCAGTGCATCGTCATCTCGGTCGACTCCCGCCGTCGCTTCGACGAGCAGGGCGAGTACTACGCCGAGGTCGACGGCGAGTCCTGCTGGTTCGAGTGCACGGTCAAGGGCGGCCGCGAGGGCACCGGCCGCGACGTGGTCGAGTGGGCGCAAGCGGCCGAAGAACGCGGTGCTGGCGAGCTGTTCGTGAACTCCATCGACACCGACGGAACCAAAGACGGCTACGACATCCCGGTCACGAAGGCGGTGTGTGATGCGGTCGATACGCCCGTCATCGCCTCCTCCGGCTGTGGTGGCCCCGAGCACGCCCGCGAAGTGTTCGAGGACGCCGGTGCGGATGCGGCCCTCGCCGCCTCCATCTTCCACTTCGACGAGTACACCATCCGCGAAGTGAAGGAGTACCTCGACGAACACGACGTGCCGGTCCGGCTCTGAGCAGGCGACGGAAGCCACGCCGAATCAGCAACCCTGAACGCGTTCTCTCCCGTTTTCCATCCTGCCGAGCGGCAGGTATTTCCACGTGACACCGTACTGTAGGTTAGAGAATGGGCTGGGAGTGTGACAACTGCGGGTCGGTGTCGACGACGCCACCCTGCGACGAGTGCGGCCACGAACACGGCGAGTACACCGGCTTCGTCTGGGTCTGCACCGAGTGCGGCAAGCAGTCGACCCGGAACAACCCGCCGTGTGTCCGGTGTGGCAACATGGGTCTGGAGAAGCGGAAACCCGACTACCAGGACGTGGAGACCGAGGCCGCCGGCGTCGGCTGGCTGACCGTCGCGAAACCGTTCGCCCCCGTCATCGCCGTCATGCTCCTGGTCGCCGCGCTGTTCGTGACCGGTGTCATCCCGTTTCCGCTGGGCGACCAGCAACCGACCGTGTCGAACGCCCCCGGGAACGCGACGACCGCGAACGGCATCGACCTCGCCGCGGTGGAGGCCGACGTACAGATGCAGGTGAACGACTTCCGGGCCGAACAGGGAGAGGGGACCCTCGAACAGGACGAGACCGTCACCGCGATGGCGACGTTCGCCAACCAGGCGCGTGTCGCAGAGGACTACGACGGCGGCCAGGTGCGCGGGCAACTCGGTGACTTCTCGCCCAGCTGCCAGCCCAGTGGCTACTTCTTCGGGTCTATCGAGGAAACCACTGGTTCACGCATCACCGACTACGATAGCGCTGACGCGCTCGCCGACAGCGTCGCGGATTCACTCCTCTCGGACGGCCAGTCCAGACAGACCGTCATCGACGCGAACACGACCTACGCCGTCGACGTGCACGTCGCGCCAGACGGCCGCATCTACGTCGCGCACCTCTTCTGCTGAGGACTCCGGCGAACTGGCGGGACGCGTCGCTGCCTGTCGGAGCGAGCGAGACGAGTAGACTGCTCCGAAGAATCAGGCCGCGTTCTCGAACGCGGTGCGGAACGCCTCGGTCTTCTCCTGCACGCGCTTTGCGGCCGTCTCCAGCGCGTCGAGCGGGGCGGTCCCCTCGTACGTCTTGACGGTGAGGATGGGCTCTGTCTGCCCACCGGACTGCTCGGGGTTCATGTCGTACGTCGCGGCACTGACGCCCTCCGTCTCCAGGAGCGCACCCTTGAGGACGTTCATGAACGTGTGGTCCTCGCCAGCGATCTCGACGTGGAGTTCCTGCTCGAGGTTCTCCGTGACGGTGAGTTCCATGTGTCTTCGTGGTCGGTGGCGGCGTTTACAGGTTTCGGAACTGGTCGTCGTCGAATCTGTTTCATGAGTCGTCTTCATTCTCGATTGAATCGGGGACTGGACTGTGAGCAACCAGTGAATCGCTTCGTTTTCGGGAACGTTTGGAGACGTCAACACCCAGAAAGCCCCGACCGTCTCGACTCCCGCGGCTCGTTGCGCTCCTCGGCCAGAGGCCTGCGGTGCTTACGTCGCCGGGGTTCGCCGAGACGGTCGCCCCTTTCACTCCCAACCACCGCACAGCACCGCAACCACACCCTCCCCAGCCGATTGCGGTCCTCACTCCGCTTCGTGGTTCGAGAGAACGGAGTTCTCTCGTCATCACGAAACGGCTCTGCCGTTTCGAACGACTCCGTTGCGGTCCTCATCCCTCGCGCAACTACAGCTCGCGGCCTCACTGACGTTCGGCACGCTCCCAGCGCGCGCCAGTCGGTTCGTCGAGTCTGAGAAGCAGAAGACCGTAAATCCGAGAAACTAGAACGAGGACGCGGTCACCACGTCCCGTGGAACGTGTCGAACGCCAGGTTCTCCAGCGGTTCCTCGCCGATGGCTATCTTGTACTCCTGGGGGGTGAGCATCGGCTTGTGGAACTGCGGGCCGTCGTCGGTCGTGATGCGCGGACAGCCTGTGTTGACGAACGCGTCCATGTCGAAGTTACGCAGGCGGTCCGGCGTGACCTCGTCCATGGTGATGAGGTAGGCGTTGTCGTTGTTGTCGACGATCTCCTCGGCGATCTCCCAGCGCCCCTGCCCGATCTTCGTGCAGAAGATGACGCCGAACTTCTCGGCGTCCATGGCGCGGTGGACCGCGCCGTAGCGCTGCTTCATGAACTTCTCCGTGTCGGCCACGGTGACGACGTTGTTGACGGGGTCGGCGATGACGACCTTCTTGTCGGGGTGTTCCATCGCGAGGCCGAGCGGGTGGAACTTGCCGCCGCCGACGTAGAGTATCTGGTCGGCGTCGATGTCCGCGGAGGCGTAGTTGCAGCCGAGGACCTGCCCCTCGTGGGTGAGGCGGTCGTCGCCCTTGCGAGTGTGGACGTCGAAGCCCTGCTCCGTGAGCCACTCCTTCATCTCCTCGAAGCGGTTCATGTGCTGGGCGGTCGTGACGAGACCCACGTCGCCCGTTTCGAGCTCCTCCTCGACGGCCTGCTCCATGATAGGGCCGACCTCGACGTTGGAGAACAGCGGGACGTAGATGATCTTGTCCGACTCCTTCATCGGGGAGTGGCCGAAGTGGACGAACACGTCGGTCCGGCGCATGAGGAAGGTGTCGAGGTCGCAGGCACCGTAACACGGCTGGCCGGAGATGAGGACGGTGACCTCGTCGGGCAGGAGTTCGCGGAGGTCGTCGGCGACCTTCGGGCCGCGGCGTTTCAGTCCCTCGGGGAACTGCAGGCCGACCTTGGTCGCGTCGCGCTCCTCGACCGCCTCGATGATGCGGTCGAGTTCGTAGTCCCACTCGCGGTCGTGCTTGAGGGACATCCCTGTGTTCCGGAGGTCCCCGTCAGAAAGCGACTCGTTGCTCATTAGCCTCGATTAACTGGGGCGGACGGTTAACTTCCGCGGTTCCGAATCCGGTCGCCTGTGCCCTATGTGGGCTGGTGGCGGGGAGAACGGTCGTCGAGCGAATCGCTCCCGTCGTAGCCTGTCGTTCGTCAGTTACGACGGGTCGATGGTCCGGAACATGGCTTCGTAGTCAGCCGGTTCGAACGCGTCTTGCAGGTCCCTGGTCTCGGAACTGAGCCGTGACAGCCGGCCGCGATTGCTGCTGGTCGCCCGGCGCGCTGCCGCGAGCAGTGCGTCGAGTCGGTCGACGTAGGTCGCTCGCGTGACCAGCCGGTCGACGCTCTCGCGGAGTTCCTGTCGTTGCACGGGCGAGGAGAGTCGCTCGTCACACGGCAGGTCGTGGCTGGCAGACGACGCGAGAGACACGATGGCGCACTCCCTGGTGTGTCGGCTGATGGTGCGCACCAGATCGTCGTGGCTCGCTCGCCCGACGCCGCCTGCGACGAGGACGACCGCGGCCTGTTTGGCGGTCGCGACCGCTTCGTCGAGGATGCCTGTCGCGATGATGTCGTAGGTGCCACTCTCCAGCCACGTCGAACAACGCTGTCGTGTCAGTTCGTCGTCGGCGACGACGAGTACCGTCGGGGGGCGCTCGACCATCTTAGATTACACAATGGAACATAGGTATATCAAGTGGTGAGCTCGTTCATGAATCGTTCAGACCGTTCAAAAAAGTCTAACGCTGCAGAAATCGCCGGTTATCTGATTCGCACCCGAACCCGGACGATGCGCACACCCACCGCGTCACATCGCCAGCCCGGGTGCTGCGCGGGAGGTGAGATGGATTTATTCTACCGGGCGTACTTCCCCCAGTGATGACCCAGCAGGACGATGAGGAAGACGAGGTCCTCCGCCTCACACTCAAGGTCGCACACCCGGACTGCTGGTCGCTCCAGGTCACCGACCAGCACGACGCCGGGCTGATGAACCACGGGGCGTTCCCCCTCTCGGACGGCAACATCAAGGGGCTGTTCACGGCGTTCGGCGACACCAGGGACGAGGTGGCCGAGCTGGTCGACGCGACGCGCGACTCACCGCTCACGCAGTCCGTCCTCGAACTCTCGGGCGGTCTCAAGATGAACGCCGATGGGTTCGACCCCGGCAACGCGACCCAGGACATCTTCGTCGAGTACTCCGAGGCGGATAGCATCGAGCCCGCGCTCACCTCGAACGGGTTCATCCACGAGGGACCCGTCCGCATCTACGACGGGTACGAGTACTGGCCGGTCGTCGCGCAGTGTCCGCGAGGTGAACTCGAGAACCGACTGGAGACGGTCCGCGAGGAGAAGGATGCAACCATCGATGTCCAGCACATCTCCTCGGTCCAGTCGCTCTCCGGTGGGTCCACCCAGTACCTCCAGTTGCTCTCCCAGCGCCAGCGCGAGGTGTTCGAACTCGCCCGACGGGAGAACTACTACCAGTGGCCACGCGAGGTGTCCCTGCAGGAACTCGCCGACGAGCTCGATATCTCGAAGACGACGTTCACCGAACACCTCCGGAAGGCCGAGGCCAAGCTGCTCAACGACATCCGGTGAGCCGGCCAGCTGGGTCGCGCGAATTGCCGCGAATCTGCTTCCAAAGCGTTGAAACCTGTCCACTCCGTAGCCGCGTCCATGAGCATCGAAACGAGCGGCGACGCGGCCGAAGAGACGACCGTCGTGGACCAGCGCGCCCAGGAACTCGGCGAGGCCATCCGCGACCTGCCGGAGTTCGAGCGCTTCCACGAGGCCCAGCAGGCCGTCGAGGAGTCCGAGGAGGCCCAGGAGAAGATCGACGAGTTCGAGCAGGTCCGCCAGGAGTTCATGCTGGCTCGCCAGACCGGACAGGCCTCCCAGGAGGACCTCCAGAACCTCCAGGAGACCCAGCAGGAGCTGCACGACATCCCCGTGATGGCGGAGTACATCGACGCCCAGAACCGCCTCGATGCCCGCCTCGAAGCGGTCAACGACACGCTTTCGGAGACCATCGGCCTCGACTTCGCCGACGAGGCGAGTGGCTGCTGTAACGACTGACGGTCCCGCCACCGACCCCGTCGCGCGCAACAGGCAAGCGCTGGCGGAACAGGTAGCTATTTTACCGACGCTCGTGGCCGTTACGACATGTTCGTACTCGTCAATCTGAAGGCATACCCGTGTGACCCGGTCGAGGTCGCGACAGCGGCAGCGAACGTGAGCGACGACTCTGGCGTCCGTATCGCGGTGGCACCACAGGCCGCGCACCTGCAGCGCGTGGCAGCGACCGGCGTCGAGACGTGGGCCCAGCACGTCAGCCCGGTCGAGCACGGCAGCCACACCGGCAGCACGCTGGCCGAGGCCGCGGCTGACGCTGGCGCGGTCGGCACGCTCCTGAACCACTCCGAGAACCGGCTGAAGCTCGCCGACATCGACGGCTCCTTGCGAGCAGCCGAGCGCGCGGACCTGGAGACCATCGTCTGTGCGAACAACCCGCGCCAGATCGGTGCGGCCGCCGCGCTGGGGCCGGACTCGGTCGCGGTCGAGCCCCCGGAACTCATCGGGACCGGGACGCCCGTGAGCCAGGCCGACCCGGACATCGTCACCGGCGCGGTCGAGGCCGCCGAGTCGGTCGACGAGAGCGTCGACGTCCTCTGTGGTGCCGGCATCTCGACCGGTGACGACCTCGAAGCCGCCGGCGAACTCGGGTCGACCGGCGTCCTCCTCGCCTCCGGTGTCGCGAAGGCCGAGGACCCGCGTGCCGCGCTCGAAGACCTCGTCTCCCCGCTCTGAAGCGGGCCATCCAGACCGACCGAGCAGACCACGGTGGTCCTCGCTTTCGTATTCCCCCGACAGCGTATGCGCTAGCTGTCACGAGACCGTGCACCCGGAGTAAGGGTTTTGTACGTCTCGGGTGAGTTGCACCTATGACCGACGCGCAGGTCTTCGTGTCGCACGCGGCCGAGGACCTCGAACTGGCCCAGGAGCTCTTCGGGACGGTGCGGAACCTCCCTATGGATTTCTATCTCGCCATGGAGGAGATCGAGTCGGGCCGAACCCGCACAGACCTCAAGGGGCGGCTCGCGAACTCCGACCTCGTCATCGCGCTGTTCACTCGCGACCACGTGACCGAGCCGTGGGTGAACCAGGAGGTCGGGTTCGCCGTCGCCAAGGGCGTCCCGGTGCTGCCGATGTACGACGAGGGCGTCGACCGACCGGGCTACATCGCGAACGTCGAGGGCGTCCAGCTCGACCGTGACGAGATACCGGTGACCGTGTTCAACCTGCTCTGTCGCCTGCGTGCCGAACTCGCGCCACTCGGCACGCTCTCGACGCCGAACTGGTACGTCCGGTTCCCGTGTAACTTCGAGGGCTGTAACCATCCAGTGATTCTGGACATCGACGCGACGCAGAAAGGCCTCTGGCAGCAGTACAAGCACAACCAGCCGCTGCTTGCGACCTGTGACGAGTGCAACTCGCGGTACCTGTTCAACCCGGTCACGCTGGGCTACGTCGAACGGCAGGACCCGGCCGGCCCGGCGACCCAGTGACTAGAACTCCGCGTCGAGTCGTTCGTACGCCCGCTGTACGGCCTTGAACGCGGCTCTGCTCCCGCCCGCCCGGTCGGGATGGACCTCCTTCACGCGCTCGATGTACGCATCACGCAGTTCCTCCGCGTCCGACGCCCCGTCGATGCCGAGCGTCTCGTAGGCTTCGGCCTGTCGCATGCGGACGTTCGTGACGATGCCGCGGCTCCGGGCGAGTTCCAGACAGTCCGGGCAGAAGTTCTCGGTCCGCCTGTCGTTGATCTCGACACGGTAGAGTTCGACCGAGCACCACTCCTTGCACTGCGAACAGAGGTTGCGGGTCTGTATCGCCTTCGAGGGTTCCTTGTTCGCGAGTTCGGTCGCCGTCTCGCGTTCGGCGTCCTGTCGACGGTCCTCGTCGACGTCGTCGGTCTCCTCCTCCTGGGGCGCGTGTTCGCTGCACGTCGCACAGCAGAGCACGCTCGTTCCGTCCGGGAGCAGTATCTCGTCGAGGTCCGAGACGGGGAACTCCCTGGTACAGCCGTCACATTCGCGGCGGCGGTCCCCGAGTTCTGCCTTGCTACTGACGGACTCGGCGAACGTTCGACACTCCGGACAGCAGATGGATTGCTTCCCACCCGGCATGTCGACGACGGCGAGGTTGTCGAGCGCGAACTCCCGTGAACACCCGTCACAGGCCCGGCGACGCTCGCCGAGTTCAGCCTTGGTGCTGACGGACTCGGCGAACGCTCGACACTCGGGACAGCAGACGGAGCGTGAGCCGCCGGGCATCTCGACGGTGGTCAGGTCCGCCAGCGAGAACGCTCGCGAACAGCCGTCACACTCGTGTTCGTCTCGTTCGAACTCCGCCCTGGAGCTGACGGACTCGGCGAACGCTCGACAGTCCGGACAGCAGACCGATCGTGAGCCGCCGGGCATCCGGACGGTGGCCAGGCGCTCGAGGGAGAACTGGCGGTCGCAGCCGTCACAGGATTGTCGGTCGGCCACAGCCATCGCTTGTCCCGTTGGGTTTCATCGTATATGAGTTTTCAGTGTCCAACACACGGATTTCGGGACCCGGTGGGGCCGTGCCCCTGCCGGGTCGGCGGCGCCAGCGGCCCGGAGGCTGCACCGACGTTGTTAACTAATCTCGTTCGTTTTGTTAAGAAATACCATCCTACCCCCGATTCGTAGCAGCCGACTTAATAACGTTCGGACGACTACCGTCAGGCAATGAGTGACGATTGTACGACCGAGTCGTGTGACTGTTCCGATTCGGTGTCGAAGGAAGCGGGGTCCGTTGCCTCGGTAGCCGACGCCCCCGCGACGGCGCGACTCGACGTGCCCGACATGGATTGCCCGTCCTGTGCGAGCAAGGTGGACGGGAGCGTCTCCGGCGTCGACGGCGTGCTCGCGGTCGACACGCGTCCGACCACCGGGACGCTAGTCGTCGGGTACGACCCCGACCGGACCGGCCGCGGGGCCATCGTGGCCGCGGTGGAGGGCGCTGGCTACGCGGTACGCGACGAGGACGACGAGAGCGACGACACGGTCTGGACCAGCCCGCGCGGGCTGAAGACCATCGCCTCCGGCAGCTTCGTCGCGCTGGCCCTCGCGGTCATCGTCGTCGGGATGAACCCCGTCCTCGCGACGGCCCTCGAGCAGTCCTACACGCTCTCCGACGCCCTGTTGCTCGGGGCGGTCGTCGCGGGCGGGCAGGTCATCCTCCGCAACGGCTACTACTCCGCGAAGAACCTGAGCCTCGACATCGACTTCCTGATGACGGCGGCCATCCTCGCCGCGACGGGCATCACCGTCTTCGTGCCCGGCGAGAACCTGCTCATCGAGGCCGCCTCGCTGGCGTTCCTCTTCAACGTCGCCGAGTTGCTCGAACGGTTCTCGGTACAGCGTGCCCGCCGGTCGCTCGACGAGTTGCTCGACCTCGCGCCCGAGACGGCCGTGGTGCGACGCGACGGCGAACAGGTCGAGATTCCCGCCGAGGACGTCCGCGTCGGCGAGGTCGTCCTCGTCCAGCCCGGCGAGAAGATTCCGGTCGACGGCCTCGTCCGTGACGGCGAGTCCGCGGTGAACCAGGCCCCCATCACGGGCGAGTCCGTCCCGGTCGACAAGGCCCGCGGCGACGAGGTGTTCGCAGGAACGGTCAACGAGCAGGGCTACCTCGAGGTCGAGACGACCGCGCCCGCCAGCGAGTCCACGCTGGCGCGCATCGTCGACCTCGTGACCGACGCGCAGTCGAACAAGACCGAGCGCGAGCGGTTCGTCGAGCGCTTCGCCCAGTACTACACCCCGCTGGTGACGAGCGTCGCGATTCTCGTCGCCGCGGTCCCACCGCTCCTGTTCGGTGCGGACTGGGTCCACTGGGCGGTCAACGGCATCGGCCTGCTCGTCATCGCCTGCCCGTGCGCGTTCGTCATCTCGACGCCCGTGAGCGTCGTCTCCGCGGTGACCAGCGCGGCCAAGCGCGCCGTCCTCGTGAAGGGCGGTGACCGACTGGAGACGATGGGCGACGTGGACATCGTCGCCGTCGACAAGACCGGGACCCTCACTACGGGCGAACTCGCCGTCACCGACGTCGTCCCCCTGAACGGGAACAGCGAGGAGGACGTGCTCCGGTGCGCTCGCGGGCTGGAGAGCCGGTCCGAACACCCCATCGGCGACGCCATCGTCAGCCACGCAGCACAGAACGGGGTCGAGCACCACGAGGTGTCGGGCTTCGAGAGCCTGACCGGTGAGGGCGTGAAGGCCACGCTCGGGGACGTGCCCCACTACGCGGGCAAACCCGACCTGTTCACCGACCTCGGGTTCGACCTCGACCACGTCCACCTGACCACCGACGGGGGGGTCGCCCGCCCCGAGATGCGCCAGCAGTGCGAGCGCGAAGGCTGTCTCGACCTCGTCGAGGACACCATCCCCCGACTCCAGAACGAGGGGAAGACGGTCGTCCTCGTCGGGACGGAAGACGCCCTCGAAGGGGTCATCGCGGTCAGCGACACGGTCCGCGAGGGGGCCAGGGAGACGGTCGCCGCGCTCCGGGACCGGGGGCTCTCGGTCGTCATGCTCACCGGCGACAACGAGGGCACGGCTCGCGCCGTCGCGGACCAGCTCGGTATCGACGAGTACCGCGCCGACCTGCTCCCCGAGGACAAGACCGACGCGGTCGCCGCCCTCAAGGAACAGGGAACGGTCGCGATGGTCGGCGACGGCGTCAACGACGCACCCGCGCTCGCGACCGCCGACGTGGGCATCGCGATGGGCGCGGCCGGCAGCGACACCGCCATCGAGACGGCGGACATCGCCCTGCTGACCGACGACCTCTCGCGCCTGCCCTACCTGGTCGACCTCGCCCGGAAGACCAACGGCGTCATCCGCCAGAACGTCTGGGGCAGTCTCGCGGTGAAGGCCGTCCTCGCGGTCCTCATCCCCGTCTTCGCAATCCCGCTCTGGCTCGTCGTGCTCGCCGGGGACGTCGGAATGACGACCGCCGTCACGGGTAACGCGATGCGGCTCGCCCGGGTTTCGGCCCCTGACGGGGACTGACCAGGGCCACGGTTCTCTCGTCTGCTCGTCGAGTCGATGACCCAACACCTTTGCTGACCGGGGGCGCACTCACCCGGTATGGCCTCCACCGAGTCCGCCTACGATTGGTTGACGCTCGACGAAGACGAGGAGATCGTCTGGTCGGGCATCCCCGACGCCAAGAGCATCTATCCCGCCCTCATCATCGGGTTGCCGCTGTGTCTCGTCCTCATCGGCATCCCCATCGTCGTGGGGGCGTACCTCCAGCGCGAGAACACCGAGTACGTCGTCACGACCGACGGCCTCTACAAGAAGACCGGTATCCTCTCGCGAGACGTCCAGAAGATCGACTTCGACAAGGTCCAGAACATCTCCTTCAGCGAGAGCTTCCTCGGCAAGCAGTTCGGTTTCGGGAACGTCGACATCTCCACCGCCGGCGGCTCCGGCGTCGAGATGCAGTTCATGGCCGTCTCTGACCCCAAGCAGGTCCAGGAGCTCATCAACAAGCGCATCAAGCAGGCCCGTGGCACGCAGAAAGACGGCGACGAGGACAAAGAACAGGTGCTCAACGACATCCTGGTCGAACTCCGCGCCATCCGCGAGTCCTTCGAGCGCATCGAGGGCGAGACACCCGACTCGAACCAGGCGGGCAGTACCGACGACTTCGACTGGGAGAACACCGACCGATGACCGAGTCGTGGTTCACCGCCGACGAGGGCGAAGAGGTGCTGTGGACGGCGAAGCCACGCATCCAGTCGGTCCTGCCGTCGCTGCTGGTGAGCCTGTTCGTCCTCGCCGGTGCTGCGACCCTCGTAGTGGTCACCGGCGAAACCCTCATCGTCGTGGTGGGGCTCGTCATCGCCCTTCTCCCACCCGTCGCCGCGTACTTCCAGGTCATCAACACGGAGTACCTCGTGACGAACCAGGCGTGTTACCGCAAGACCGGCGGGCTCTCCCGGACCGTCCTGAGCGCGGACTTCGAGAGCGTCCAGAACTCCTCGTACGAGCAGTCCGCGGTCGGGAACCTGTTCGGCTACGGGACCGTCGAGATAGACACGGCCGGTGGCGGCGGGACGGAACTGGCGTTCTGGAACGTCGAGGACCCCGCCAGCGTCCAGCGGATCGTGCTCTCACAGAAACAGCGGTACGAATCGACGACGGACATCCCGGGCAGCCTCGACCAGTGGCGCGCCGTGCGCGACGAGGTGCGTCGGCTCAGGAATGCAGTCGAACGGTACGAAGTCACGAAATCCCACGGCGAGCGGTGATTACAGACTGGCGCTCCCCCCGGTGCGACAGTGTGTTTGAAACCCTTGAACCAGCCGCCGGGAACCGGCGGCCGGCAGCTATCGTGCTGTGCCCGAGTCACCAATCCCCCTTGGCAGTGACTCGGGGTCGGCAGTGTGAGCCGATTGAATCGTCGTCTCCCCCATGCCTGACCGAGTTGTCTCGGCCATGACGATTCTCACTGTCGCCGTGGGCACCTGTAGAGAGGCAGTCTTCAACCAAATGTATGCCCTCACTACGACGTTACGAAGTATACGTTCGGTGAAAGAAGGGCAACGTTACCGATGGCGACTACGGACTGAACCACCTGCTCGGGCAGAGTAGTGACAGACTACCCATCCCGAAGAACTGCTTAGGTGCCCGCTCAGTCTCTCGGTTTCGACGAACGACGGTATCCCCCCTCGCGACAGCACGCGTCGGAGAATATCGGCACCATACCAGCCGGCGAAACTGACAGGAGACCGGACGAACCGGTCTCAGAGGACGGTGCCGTGCTTCTTGTCCGGCAGTTCCTTCTCGACGGTCTCGTAGAACCGGAAGCGGTTCTCGAGTTCCGTGCGCAGCGACGACGGCGGGACGATCTCGTCGATGACGACCTCGCTGGCCATGCGGTGGATGTCGATGTCCTCGCGGTACTCCTCGCGGAGTTCGGCCTCGCGTTCGGCGCGCTCGTCGGGGTCGTCGATGGCGTTGAGCTTGTTCGCGTACACCGCGTTGATGGCGGCTTCGGGGCCCATGATGGCGATCTCGCCCGAGGGCAGCCCGATGGTGCTCTCCGGGTCGTACGCCGGCCCGGACATCGCGTAGATACCGGCCCCGTACGCCTTGCGGACGACGACGCACTGCTTGGGGACGGTCGCGCTGGAGGTGGCGTAGATCATCTTCTTGCCCTTCTCCAGGATGGCGTCCTTCTCGACCTGCGAGCCGGCCATGAAGCCGGGGGTGTCGGCGAGGTACAGCAGCGGGATGTTGAACGCGTCCGACTTCCAGATGAACTCCGCGGCCTTCTCGGCGGCGTCGGGGAAGATGGCCCCGGCGCGGTGGGCCGGCTGGTTCGCGACGATACCGACCGGGCGACCGTCGATGCGGGCGTACGCCGTGATTATCTCCTTGCCGTAGTCCGGCCGGAGCTCGAAGTACGAGCCCTCGTCCACGATGCGGTCGATGACGTCGGTCATGTCGTAGCCGCGGTTCGGCTCCTGCGGGATGATGCCGTCGATGCCCTCCGGCGACTTCGCGGGCGCGACCGGGTCGGCGCGCGGCGGCTTCTCGTCGGAGTTGTTCGGCAGGTAGGTGATGAGCTGGTCGACGAGTTCGCGGGCGTGCTCCTCGTCCTCGGCGACGAGGTCGGCGCTGCCGGACTCCTCGGCGTGGACGTGCGCGCCGCCGAGGTCCTGCATGGAGATGTCCTCGCCGGTGACCATCTGGACCATGCGCGGGGAGGCGATGGCCATCGCGGACATCTCCTCGACCATGATGGTGAAGTCGGCGAAGACGGGCGTGTACGCCGCGCCGGCGATACACGGCCCGTACAGCACACAGATCTGCGGGACGCGCCCGGAGAGCATCGAGTGGTTGTAGTAGTACTTCCCGATGCCCTCGCGGTTGGCGAAGAAGCCGGTCTGCTGGTCGATGCGCCCGCCAGAGGAGTCCATCAGGTACAGCACCGGTTTCGCCGTCTTCAGGGCGCGCTCTTGCATCCGGAGGAACTTCTCGACGCCCTTCGCGGCCATCGACCCCGCCTTGACGGTGAAGTCGTTCGCCATGAAGTGCACGTCGCGGCCCTCGAACTCGGCCGCCCCCGTGATGAGCCCGTCCGCCGGAATCTGGTCCTCGTTGTCGAACTCGGCGAACTTGCCGTCCTCGAACAGCAGCCCATCGTCGCCGAACCAGAGGTCGATGCGGTCACGGACGAACAGCTTGCCCTGGTCCGGGAGCCGCTCTTTGTACTTCTCAGGGCCGCCCTTGAGTATCTCCTCGATCTCCGCGATGAGGTCCTCCTCGCGCTCGGTCGGGCCGAGGTCGTCGTCGGCCGGAGTCGAATCGCCACCGCCACCGCCAGCGTCGGCGTCGGCGGGTGGTTCCGGAGCCGCCTCGACTGCGGTGGGGTCGTCGGCCTGCCCGACGTACACCTCGACCTCGTCGCCGACGTGCTCTGCGAGCGCCGCGGCGATGGCGGAGGCTTCCTCTTCGGACGCCCCCTCGTTGATACGCACCTTCATGCATCGCCATGCGAAGGGTGCAGTGAGAAAGGTTTCCCTTTCTGGTAGGCACGAATGTTGCCACCAGCGTCACGCGGGCGACCGCCGCACGGTCCCGACCGAATGGGCTGTGCTACCGACCCACGTCCCTGGCTGTTTATGAACCTCAGACCACGGCACGACGCTTTGTGACCGCCCGGAAGGCCGAACGAGCCAGACTCACTCCGGTCGCGAAGAGCCCGGTGACGCCGCCCAGGACGCCAACCACTACGAGGTGTTCGGGACCAAACTGGACAGCGTCTGCTTCGAGCTCCGCGATGGCGGGTTCACCATCGACGCGCCGTCCCGTCATGAACTCATCGGCGAAGAGACCAGTATCTGACCGTTCGGCTCCGATACCGCCGAGGTAACGGGACGGTAAGCACAGAATTCGGCCGTTACGATACCGCCTTACTTCTAAGTTCGCGATTAGCTATCACCGCTGCACTTCTATCCTGTAATCTGATGTATCCGGCTCCACGGGACGACATCGACGCCCGCCTTCGCGGGTACTGGCACTGGCTCGGCGCGGTGCTGTTCGTCCTCGTCGCGCTCGACCTCGGCACCACCCTGGTCGCGGCCCGAGTGGTCGGGACGGACGGCGAAGCGAACCCGCTCGTGCGCTGGGCGCTCGAACAGGGTCTCCACGTCGTGCTCCTCCTGAACGTGCTCGCGGTCGTCCTCGTCGTGTTGCTGTTCCACATGCTGCTGGAGACGATTCGAGTGACGCCGTCTCGCTTCCGTGGGTCGTTCATGCTCCTGTTCGAACTGTGGATCGCGGGGCTGTTGCTGCTCGGCCTGTTCTTGCTCGCGAACAACCTGACCGTGATATTCACCGGTGCGAGCTTGCTCTGAGACGGGTGGACTCGACCGGTGGGCCGGCCCTACGCCAGCGCGGCTTCGAGCCGTTCGATGAGCGACTCGTTCCCGATGTGGACCGGGACGCGCTGGTGCAGTTCGGTGGGTTCGACGGACAGGAGCGACTGGGTCCCGTCCGAGGACGCGCCGCCTGCGGTCTCGACGATGTGCCCGATGGGAATCCCCTCGAACTGGAGCCGAAGCTTCCCGTTCGGGGCCGACTCCAGGGCAGGGTAGGCGAAGACACCGCCGTAGGTCATCACCTGGTTCACGTCGGAGATCATCGCACCGCCGTAGCGGAGCTTGAGCTCGTCTTCGATCTCTCGCGCATACGCTTCGAACTGGGCGGGCCAGTCCGGCACGCGCCCGCCGAAGCCGTACACGACCGGGTCCTCGGGCAGGGTGAGGTCCTCCCGGACGACCGACCGCTCCCCGTCGCTGATCTCGTACTCGGTGACGGTCCCGTCGAGCGCGACGGTCATCGTGGTGATGGGTCCGTAGAGCACGTACGCCGCGCCGAGGAGGTCCTCGCCCTTCGCGGGCAGGTCCTGCTCGTACACGCCGACGATGGTCCCCATCGCGGCGTTGGGTTTGAGGTTCGAGGAGCCGTCGAGCGGGTCGACCGCGACGGCGACACCCTCGCCGCACTCGACGATATCCTCGCGCTCCTCGCTCGCGTACTGGCCGACGCCATCGATGGCCGTGATGGCGTTCTGGAGCAACTGGTCTGCCCAGACGTCGGCCGCGACCTGCACCTCGCCGCTCGGGTTCTCCTCGTCGACCTTGGTCCGGCGGCCCACCAGCCCGTGACGAATCTTGGGCGCAGCGGTCGCCACAGTGTCCATTATCTCCTCGACCGTGGCGTGCAGGTCGGTCGCGTGCATCATTCGAGCGCTTCCTCGGCGGATGCCTCCTCGTAGATGACCTTCTCGAGGGCGTCGAGTATCGCGACCGGGTCCTCACGCTGGAAGACGTTGCGGCCGACGGCGAGACCCTTGCCGCCCGCGTTCATGCACTCCTCGACCTGCTTGAGGAACTCGTAGTCGGACGTCTTCGAGCCGCCGGACATGACGACCTTGACCCGACCGGCAGAGTCGACCGCCCACTGCATCGCCTCGGGCGTGCCGGGATACTTCACCTTCGCGATGTCGGCACCCAGTTCGAGCGCCTGTCGGGCCGCGTAGGCGATGGTGCTGGACGAGCGGTCGTTCTTCAGGCCCTGCCCGCGCGGGTACGACCACATGACCATCGGGAGGTCGTGCTCGCGGCCGGCCTCCTGGGCGTCGCGGAACTCCTCGGCCATCTCTATCTCGTGGTTCGAGCCGCCGTACAGCGTGAACCCGAGTGCGTCGGCACCGAGCTCGGCGGCGTACTCGACCGAGCAATTCACTGCAGAATCGGGCTCGCCCATCCACATGTTGGACGTCCCGTTGAGCTTCAACAGGAGGTTCACGTCGTCCTCGTAGGAGGGGTAGTATGTCTCGGCGACGCCCTTCTGGACGGCGAACGCCGTCACTGCGTCGTGGGTCGCTACGTCGAAGACGGTCTCGGGATTGACCGTCTCCGGGACCGGCTCGAAGTCGACCGGTCCGTGTTCCAGCCCGTGGTCCATCGCCAGAATCAGTACCTTTCCGTCGCGCACGATGGGAGAGTCGTCGATGGGGCGCATTCAGTTGGAAGTACCCGTAACTGACTATATAATAGTGGTGGTCGGTTTTCGTTCAGAAGATATCCCCTAAATCTGCGTTATAGTGTCTCTAAGCTGTTTTGAGTGGTCTAAATAGACGCGGGAAAACCACTACAGATATAGTAAAAATCTATCGCCGCCCGTGGGGCGTGCTCGTCGGGCTCACGGGACGTTCCGCAGGCTGTTCGTGTCGGGTGTCCTGCCGGAACGCGTCCCTCGCGCGCCGGGGCGAAAATCGGTTTCCGGCTTACTGTGCGTCCCGCGCCGCGAATCGCCACGTCCGCGCCTGCATCACGTTCACGTCGAGGGCGTCGGCGAGGGCCTGTGCGTCCACGCCGGCGAGCTGGCTGACAGACGAGATGCCGGCCTCGGCGAGGTTGTCGGCAACCCAGTCGTTCACGACGCGCTCGACCGGTGTCGGTCGCTCGTGCTCGGCCCAGATGTCTATCGCCTCGCGCTCGACCGGGTCGTACTCGGGGACGCCGAGGTCCTCCCAGTCGGCGGTGCTCGCGGCGACCCAGTCGCGCTCGCCCGCCTGAAGGCCGCCCATCTCCTCGGCGCGGTCGTCCAGCCCGTCGCCCATGCGGGACGCCCACGTCAGCGAGTAGTGCCGGCGGATCTCGCCGGCGACCTCCTGGTCGACCCCGGCCTCCACGAGGTCCATGTAGGTGACACGCTTCTCCGCGAGGTCGTCGGGTGTCACGTCGGCGTCTGCAAGCTCGTCGACGGCGGCCGGTGAAACCTCTTCGAGCGCGTCGGCGGCGTCCGCGTCGGCGACGAGTTCCCGTCCGCCATGGTCGTCGGCACCCATCTGTACTCGTCTGTATCTACCGGTACCCCGACTTCAATCTTGCCGTGGTCTCACGGGGTACCCCTACCGGTTTCGCGGGTCGGTCAGTCGTTCGAGTGCCTCCCGAACGGCCGGTTTCGCGCCGACGAAGGTGATTCGGTCCCCGTGCTCCAGTCGCTCGTCGGCATCGGGGACGGAGGTCTCGTCGCCACGGGTCAGGGTGACGAGGAAGGCCCGCTCCGGCAGGTCGGCAGCGACCGCGCCGACGGTCAGCCCCGCCATCGACGTATCGACCACGAACTGCCGGATGTCGCCCTCGCGGAGGAGTGCGGTGAGCCATCCCGGTCTGGCCGTGGTCTCCCGCGGAGTGATGCCCTCGATGGCCCACAGGTGCAACACCGAGCCGGCCAGCGGGCGACCTCCCAGTTCCTTCACCATCTCGACGGCGTCGGGGTCGTCCGCCCGGACGAACACCGGGTCGACGTCGAACCGCTTCCGGAGGAGCCGGGTGATGTGGACGTTGGTCCGGTCGTCCCCGGTCGCGACGACGGCACGGTCGGCGTCGGCGGCACCGGCCGCCCGGAGCACGACGGGGTCGGTCGCGTCGCCCCGGTGGACCGTGAAGCCGGCGTTGCGTCCCGCCTCGACCGCGCTCGGGTCGCGGTCGACGAGTTCGATGCGCTCTCCCCCGGCGTCGTACTGACGGGCCATCGCGCGCCCGACCGCGCCACCGCCGACGATGAGGACGCGGGGTGGGGTCACCTCGAACAGGTCGGCGAGCGACCGGGCGAGTCCACCCTCCACCACGACGCTCGTGATGATGACGAGGAACACCGTCCCGACGAGGATGGACGCGCCGGTCGGGTCGAACTCCCGGAGCTCGAGCGCGAACAGGGTCGCGACGCTGGCCGGGACGATGCCCCGGGGCGCGACGAAGCTCATGAACAGCCTGTCGGGGATGTCGAAGGTGCTGCCCCACGTGGAGACGAACACCGACAGGGGGCGGACGACCAGCAACACCACGGCCACCACGAGCACCCCGCCCATCCCGAGGACGAGCAGTTCGTCGAATTCGACGAGGGTGGTCAGGATGATGAACACGAACGAGAGCAACAGGACCGTCACGTCGTCCTTGAACGAGGCGATGTCGGCTTCGTAGGCGAGGTTCGCGTTGCCCAGCACGACACCCGCGGTGGCCGCCGCCGCGATTCCGGCCTCACCAGCGACAAGTTCGGCGGTCCCGTGCGCGACGACGGCGCTGGCGAGCACGAGCAGTCGCGCGTTCTGGGGCGCGTTCCACGGCGAGTGCTCGACCGCCTCGAACAGGTACCAGAGGAAGCCGGCGACGACGACCCCCACGAGCGCGCCGACGAGCAGACGATGGCCGAACGCCATCGTCACGTTCGCCAGCGTCGGGTTCTCGGCGGTCAGGGCCTCGAAGGTCGCCACGGCGAGGATGGCCGCCGTCACGTCGTTGATGATGCTCTCGACCTCCAGCGTGGCCGCGACGCGGGGACGTACCCGGACCACGGAGAGGATCGGCGTGATGACCGTCGGACCGGTCGCGACCAGGAGCGCCCCGACGAGCAGGGAGACGCCCCACGTCGCGTTCAGGAAGAACCGCACCGCGACGGCGGTTCCGAGGAACGAGATGAGTACTCCCACGGTGATGAGCGTGATCGTCGCCGAGGGAGCGCGTTTGAACGTCTTCGACTTGAGGTTGAACGCCCCCTCGAAGACGATGATGGCGACGCTGATGCCCACGATGACCGAGAGCGCGTCGCCGAAGGTCGCGGGCTGGACGAGACCGACACCCTCCGGTCCGAGCAGGAGGCCGACGAGCACCAGCAGCGGGACGCTGGGCAGGCGGAGCCGGTCAGCGATGACCTGGGCTGCCACGCCGAGCCCGACGACCGCGACCACGACCGTGAGGAGTTCCGACACATAGGGAGAGAGGCGTGCCAAGGGGTTGGCAGTTGCGCTGGGACCGGCAGGCTTAGGACGGGTTCGCAAGAATTGCGACACATGGTGTACGACCTCGACAGCATCGAGCGGATCGGCGTCATCGGCGCAGGGACAATGGGCAGCGGCATCGCACAGGTCGCCGCCATGAACGGCTACGACGTCGTCATGCGCGACATCGAGGACCAGTACGTCCAGAACGGGTTCGACAGCATCGAGAGTTCGCTCGACCGGTTCGTCGCGAAGGACAAGTTGAGCGAGACCGAGAAGGCCGAGACCATGGAGCGCATCGAGGGCACGACCGCGCTCGACGACCTCGCGGACTGCCAGGCCGTCGTCGAGGCCGCCCTGGAGGACATGGACATCAAGCAGGACATCTTCGCGGAACTGGAAGGCGTCGTCGACGACGAGGCCTTCATCGCGACCAACACCTCCACGCTCTCCATCACGACCATCGCCTCCGCCATCGACTCCGAGGAGCGCGTCGTCGGCCTCCACTTCATGAACCCCGTCCCGGTCATGAAGGGCGTCGAGATCGTCTACGGCGAGAAGACCAGCGACGAGGCCCTGGAACTCGCACACGACCTCGCCGAGGCGATGGGCAAGGAGACGTGGGAGTCCGACGACAAGCCCGGCTTCGTCGCGAACCGCATCCTCATGCCGTGGATCAACGAGGGTATCCGCGCCTTCGACGAGGGCGTCGCCACGAAGGAGGACATCGACACGGGCATGAAACTCGGCACGAACGTCCCGATGGGCCCCCTCCAGCTGGCCGACCACATCGGGCTGGACATCTGCCTGCACGCGACCGAGACGCTCCACGAGGAACTGGGCGACCGGTACAAGCCGGCGTACCTGCTCAAGCGCAAGGTCGACGCGGGCGACCTCGGCAAGAAGACGGGCAAGGGCTTCTACGAGTACGACTGAGCGCCGAGTCTCAGGTTCCACCCCACCACACGCAGAAACTATTTGTCGAATCCATGAGACGAGTTAGCCGATGCGCCCTCCACACGCAGCCATCGCTGTCGTCGCGCTGCTCCTCCTCGTTCCCGTGTTCGCCCCTGCACCAGCCGCTGCCCCGCCGCCAGAAGGCGTCTGTGGCGTCTGCGGTCCCGGTTTCGAGCGAGCCGCCGAAGACGCAGGCGTGAACGTGACCGTCGCCGAGAGCCAACTCGTCGTCCGGGTCGACGACGACGGCGACAGCCGCTGGACCGCCACCGTCGAGGTGAACCCCGAAGCCGCGGACGAGTTCACGACGAACCACAGTCTGCTCGACCGGGTCGTTCGCGCGACGTTCGACTCCTCCCGGACCGTCGTCGACGAGCCCCGCGACCTCACCGCACAGGTACACGACCGGACCCTGGTCATCCAGTGGACGGTCCCGGACGCGGCCCACCGGCGGACCGGTGACGTCCTGCTCTTCGACGTGTTCACACAGGACCAGGGCGAGGGCGAGGCGTACGTCGATGCGGACCGCGTCGCCGTCCGTGGGCCAGAGCACCGGGTCGTCACCCATGCACCGGACGGCGGCACAATCCGGGGCAGCATCGTCAGCTGGGCCGACACCGATGCCGGCAGCTACCACCCCGACCTCGGACGCCACGCCACCATCGCGTTCGCCCCTGACGGCGGTCTCGTCGCACAGACCGCCACCGCGCTCGCGGTCCGGGGGCATTCTCTCGCGATGGTCGAGCCCGACCTCCGCGCCTACGCCCAGTGGCCAGCCCTGCTGCTCGGGCTGGTCGCGACCGGACTACTCCTCGCGGGTGGCCACCTCACGTTCGAGGACGGGGCGGCCCGTCGGGTCGTCTATGCCATCCTCGCGACCGCCGGTTGCCTTGTCACCCTTGGCGCGGGCGGGGCCCTGCTCGGCGGCGAATGGGGCGAACTCGCGTTCGTGTTCGCACTCGAGTCGGTGGGACTCGCCCCGGCGGCGGTCCTGACCGCAGCTATCGTCACGCTCGCCGAGCGCGTCGACCCCGACCCCGGTCCGCGTGCAACCACCGTCGCGGCCATCGTCGCGGTCGGCTGGCCGCTCGTGCTCGTCCTCGGCGCACCCGGGAGCGCCGTACTCGTCCTGCTGCTCGGGCCGCTCGCGTTCCTAGCCTACGGGGTTCTCGCTGGAGCAGGCCACCCCGCGCGGTGGCTCTTCCCGCCCGTCGCTGCGCTCGGGGCGGTCGTCGCTGCGCTGCCTTTCGTCCCCAGAATCGGCGTCGTGTTCGTCACACCGGGTCTGTTCGCGGCCCTGCTCGTCGGGTCGGCACTGCTCGGCGTCCCGCTGTTCGCACTGGGCCGCTGCCTCGGGGGGCAGAGAACGGCCCACCCGGACGGCCCGGACGGATCGCGGACGACCTCGGTCTGACAGAAGGCAGTGCCACTCGACGGTGGACTCGACCACAGACTACTCGGGGACTCTAGTAGTGACTCGTGAGGCAGAGAAAAGTGCCTCCCAGCAGGTGTCGAAGGTACCGCGCTCCGCAGTCGGAACAGCCGACCAAGCGCGTCGCCCGGCCGAACTACACCGACACGTCGGCTTCGTGCAGCGGCTTGTTCTCGATGATGTTGCGGACCTGCTCCAGCGCCTGCCGGTCGCCGTGCTGGCGGAACCAACCGATGATGGCGATGACCTCCATCCGGGAGATCTTCACGCCACCCTCGCGGACCACGTCGCGCGGGCGCTTGCGCAGTTCCCGCAGCGTCGCGACCGCGAGCAGGTACGGGATACCCCACGCCGAGAGGCGGTTCCCGCGGTGCTCGGGGAGCGCTTCGAGGTAGGTCTGGGTGTCGTCGAGGTAGCCCGAGGCGTGGTCGACCACGCGCTCGATGACCGTCGCGACCTCCTCCTCGTTCTCGGGGTCGAGGACGTTGTCACGGTCGACGCCCTCCTCGGCCAGCCACTCCGCGGGGAGGTAGACGTTGTTCTCCTCCTGGTAGTCGTCGCTCACGTCCTTGGCGACGTTGACGAGCTGCAACAGCAGCCCGAACGAGCGCGCGTTGTCCCAGAGGCGGGACTCGCGGGACTCGGACGTGCCGCGGGTCACCAGTCCGGTGACGAGCGAGCCGACCGTACCGGCGACGTACCAGCAGTACTCCTCGAGTTCGTCCAGCGTCTGGATGCGAAGTCCGCCCGAGTCGGCGTGGCGCTCGACGAACTCGGCCATGCCGTTGGTGAGTTCGAGCACCGGCGGGAGGATGTCCTCGCGCGCCTCCGGCGAGAGCTTGCGATACGTCTCGACGACGCGTGGTGATTCGGCGACCACCTTCCAGTCGTCGTTCAGTTCGTCCGGAATCCACGGGTCGACCTGCTCGCGGAAGTCCACGGCGGTCGTCGGGTCTTCCTCGTCCAGCACGTCCGCATACATGCGCAACAGCTCGGCCTTCTCCGCCGGCGGGATGTGGCCCGCGTCCTCGACGGTGTCGGCAACGCGACAGAGCAGATAGCCCAGACAGATGTGACGGGCCGTCGGCTCCTCGAGTTCCTCGATGGTGATCGCGAACGTCCGCGAGACGCCCTGCACCGCGTCGTAACACCACGCGAGGTCGTCGTCCACGGGATACGCGGCCTGTTCCTCGTTCATCCACCTACCCCTGTGTATTCCACTCTGAAAAACCCACCTGCCGTGGTAGTCTTCACAGCGGGGTGGCCCTGTCGGCGAACCGGATGCTCCATACTCATGATGGGAGGTCTGTAGTCGTTTCTACCTTTCGGGAGAGACAGGGACCCGGCATCGGTCGGACACCGTGATTATCAGGTATTTTCGAGAGGTTTGTAGCAAGAGTAAAGGGACGACGGCCGTACCTTCGTGTATGGACTTCAGTCTCTCCACTGAACAAAAGCAGATTCGTGACATGGTCGCGGACTTCGTCGACGAGGAGGTCGTGCCGGTCGCCGCCGACATCGACCACGACGACGAGTTCCCCGCCGACCTCGTCTCGGAGATGGCCGACCTCGGCCTCATGGGTATGCCCTTCCCGGAGGAGTACGGTGGTGCCGGCCTCGACTACCACTCCTACGCCATCGGCCTGGAGGAGATCTCGCGCGGGTCTGGCGGCCTCGGCACCATCGTCGCCGCCCACATCTCGCTCGCCGGCAACATGCTCTACGAGTTCGGTGACGAGGACCAGAAACAGGAGTATCTCACACCGCTTGCCGAAGGGAAAGACATCGGCGCGTTCGCGCTCTCGGAGCCCCAGGCCGGCTCCGACGTGCCCGCGATGACGACGACCGCGAAGCGCGACGGCGACGAGTACGTCATCAACGGCGGCAAGCTCTGGATCTCCAACGGCTCCGTCGCCGACACCGTCACCGTCTTCGCCAAGACCGACCCCGACGCCGGAAACAAGGGCATCTCCTCGTTCATCGTCCGCCCCGAGGAGGACGACGGCTTCATCGTCGAGGGCACCGAGGACAAGCTCGGCGACAAGGGCTGTCCGACCGCGGAACTCCGCTTCGACGACCTGCGCATCCCCGAAGACCGGCTCCTCGGCGACGAGGGTGACGGCTTCGTCCACGCGCTGAAGACGCTCAACGGCGGCCGCATCACCATCGCGGCCCGCTCCGTCGGCATCGCCCGCGCAGCGCTCGACCAGGCCCTCGAGTACTCGCAGCAGCGCGAGCAGTTCGACCAGCCCATCTCGGACTTCCAGGCCATCCAGCACAAGCTCGCGGACATGGACACGAAGATCCAGTGCGCGAAGCTCCTGATGCACCAGGCCGCGGACAAGAAGATCCGTGGCGAGAAGTTCATCAAGGAGGCCGCACAGGCCAAGCTCTACGCCTCCGAGATCAGCCGTGAGGTCGCCAACGAGGGCATCCAGATCCACGGCGGCTACGGCTACACGAAGGACTTCCCCGCAGAGCGGTTCTACCGCGACGCGAAGCTGAACGAGATCTACGAGGGGACCTCCGAGGTCCTCCGGAACACCATCGCCGCACAGCTGCTCGACTGAGCCGATGGGCCTGCTCCGAGCCGGTGTGCTCGGATTCGGCACCGTCGGCGGGCTGTTTCTCATCGGAATCCTGCTCGGGACCCTCGGGCTCGCGGAGGGCCCGGGCGTGTTCGTCGCGGCCGGGTTCCTCGTGGCTGGTACGCTGTTCGCACTCGGGCTGTTCCGGGCGACGTTCCGGGCCTGAAAGAGACGAGACTCATCCGAGCAGCGGAAGCGGACTGACCGGGCAGCACATCGGTAGCTCGTCGAAGAGGTGGCGGAGGACGTGGACGTGTCCCGAGCCGACGAGAAGGAGGACTCGTTCGTCGTCGTCTTCCGTCGCCCGCCAGACGTTCTCGACCATCCGCAGGTTCCGTTCGTACCACGCTCCCAGCAGTTCGGCGCCGAGATACCGACGGTCTGCACCAGCCATCGCGGCCGCGAACATCAGGTCGTGGTTCCCATGAAGACGGTCCTCCTGGTTCAGCCAGTGAAGGTGTTCCGGGATGGTCGATTCGTGCAGGTGTTCGTCGGTTTCACGTTGTATCGCCGCCGGGTCCGGGAGTGGCACGTCGAGTTCCGACGTGGCTCGATGGGTCAGTTCGCCGAGGTCGACCGTCTCGGCATCGTCGTCTGACCGGGCGTCGAGTCTCATCGGACAGTCGACGGCGTGGACCCGCTCGTGGTCGAGTCTGTCTGCGAGCCTGAACCCGACCTGCACGGTCTCGCTTCGACACTCTGTGGTCGGGTCGTTCCGCGCGGGATGCGGTGGGTCGACGGTGGATTCCTCGTCGTAGGTCCGGACACCAGTTCGATAGTCCTCGTACAGCGAGTCGACCTCGCCCTGCCGGTCGTGGGGGCGTTCGATGGCGACGAGGTCGGGGCTCCAGTCCGCGAGCTGGTCCGTGAGCTCACGAAGTTCCCGCTGTCTGTCGGCCGAGAGAACGTCGTCGGCATCGACGTTCACCACGTCCAGCCCGGGGTTGTCCATGTGGTATGTCCCGAGGAGGAGGACCTCGGTCTCGTGGGGGCGGGGTGTCGGCCAGTGGTGCTGTGTCTCGCTTTGTCCTCGTGTCATCGTCGAATCGGTCTCACGGACGGGAGAAAAACGTCAGCAGAAACGCATTTCTGTCGGCGTTCTTACACCGATGGGGTGTTAGCGGGCCTGTATGACACCCTGGTCGGCCAACTCGACCCCGCCGAGATGGGGTGACCTGTCCGCCTACTCGCCCTCGTCCGAGTCGCCATCGACGCACGAACTGACCCACTCGTAGTGCTCGCGGAGCCGCGCGTCGCCAGCCTCGGTCAGCGCGTACACGTCGTGCAGCCCCTCGGTCCGCGTCGTGAGGAAGCCCGATTCGACCATCGCCTCCAGCGTCCCGTAGAACGACTTCGGGTCGATACGGTCGTCGTAGTGCTGTTCGAGGCGCGTCTTGAGGCGCTGGGCCGGGAGCTCGCCCGCGTCCGCGAGAAGGAAACAGAGGTCGCGGCGACGCCCACTCTGGAGCCACTTCGTCATACCTCGACGGTGTCGCGCGGGTCACAGGTGTGTTTCGCTTGCGAGCCGGTCCACCGACATCGGCATGCTCGCACGGAACCGGTACGTACGAAAACACCCGGTCCCAAGCGGGGTGTATGAGCGACGACACTGCCGAGGCGAACGGCATCACGGCACGTTACTCCGAGACCGAGACGGAACGCCTCCTGGAGTTCGACAAGGGCGGGAAGACGGCGGCAGTCGCCCAGAACATCGAGGGCTACGCGATGTTGAAGGTCCGCCCGACCGCCGACGGCGACGAACTCGAGCGCTACTACGGCTTCGACATGGCGCTCGACCACGTCGCCGAACTGCTGGGCGTCTCCGAGCACGACCTTCCCGTGCCCGGGGCCGCCGAAGACATGGGCATGTGAGGGGCGTGAACAACCACACAAAAGAACACTTATCAAACACGGCAGGAAACGAGCATATCCGCGTCGACTTTCCATAGCACACCCGACGCGGTGACGCGATTTCGCGTCGCGTTTTCAGGTGACTATCGAGTAGAGCATCAGCATCCCGAAGTACAACAGCACCAGCACCGCGAACGTCCGCAGACGGAACAGCCCGAGCTCGTCGGACTCGCCGCGGTAGGCGTCCTGGAACCGGTCGCGCTCGTCGTCGGTCATCACGTCGTAGTGGGTCAATCCGACGTGTAAGGTTCGGTACTCTGCCTCCCGGAAGGGACGGTCGCAGTACGGACAGTGATACGGCTCCTCGCCCGCTGGCACGTCGGTCTCTAACTCGGCATGGTCGATTCGGCGTGTCATAGGAACGGTGGTAGCTGGTTCGGTTCCGCGATGACCCACAGGCTCACCATCGTGTAGAGCACCATCACGGCGATGAACGGGTACTGGCTCCGGACGGCCTGCAGGCGGCTCGGGAACAGGTCGTAGGCGGCGGCGTGGGCCACCCAGATGGCGAGCAGATGCCCGAGCAGGACGAACGCGAGGGAGAGCCCGGCGATCCACGACGGCAGCACGAACTGCTGCGGGTTGAGCGGCGGGTTGAGCGGGTTCGCCAGCGCGCTCGCGAGCGGGAGCGACAGCGACAGGAAGTACCCCAGGTAGTGCGCGAGGTGGTACCCGGCCGCGATGGCGAGCAGGGGCGGCGCGAACCGACGCGCGAGTTCGCGCGCCGTGAGGTACGTGTCGCCGGTCCGGCGCGCCAGCCGGGCCGCCAGCAGGTACGCGCCGAGGAACAGCACGAACCCGAGCAGGTACGTCAGCAGGTACACCAGCAGGGCCGGCACACCCGCCGCCACGGCAGCCCTGGCGAAGTCGCCCCACGCGGGCGTGGTGACGAACCCGTCGAAGGTCGTCCCCCACAGCAGGGCGACGACGAATGCGACCTCGCCGGGACCCCGGTGCTCGCTCGCGTCCGAGAGGGCCATCCCGGGCAACCGGAGCCGGAGGCCGTCGTCGGTCCGTGTGAGGGGTGCGACGCGCCCGTAGGCCTGGAACACCCGCGAGACCGGGTCGGCGCGTGCGAACCACGTCTCGTGGCCGAACGTCACGGCACCGGCCAGCGTCAGCACGCCGTACACCGCGACGACTCCCGCGAGGAGCTGCGGGTCGTCGGCCAGCGGGCTGACGACCTCGACGAACACGAGCGCGAGCAGGCCGACGACGGCCGGCCACGCCCCCGCGTCCGTGGGGTACGACCGCCCTCGCGTCGGCAGAATCCGTGCGAGGGTCCGGAACGGGTTCAGCGCGGGCCAGGTGTTGCCGACCAGGTACACCGACATCGTGTAGCCGGCCCACCAGCCGACCCAGACGAGCAACACCGCGAGATTGCGTAGCGGTGCCTCGAGTTCGAGCGCCGGTGCGAAGAGGCCGAAGCCGAGAATCGCGGCCAGGCCGACGAGACCGACCGCCGGCGCGAGGTAGATTCTGACGGCGGCAGGGACGCGTCCGAGCAACCGCTGCCAGTCGTCGATGGTCGCAATCCACCGCCGGTCCGTGACGAGCGTCGCGAGCAGGAACGACGCCCCGACCGCGGCCCCGCCAGTCAGCAGGAAGAGCCACGTCGGAATCGTGAGCGTCTCCGCCTGTCCGCGCAGGGAGCCACCGTGTGCGAGCGCCGTTCCGGACGCCAGCGTCACCACTCCGAGCAGGGCGACGAGTGCGCGGCGGCTCCGGGTCCAGCGAATCATCGAGAACGAAATGTGTCTGGCTGGCTTACGCGCCGGCGTACAGGACGACGACGAGGAAGATCCAGACGGCGTCGACGAAGTGCCAGTACATCGAGACGGTGCTCACGGAGACGTGGCGCTCCGCGGAGTACTGTCCGCGCAGGGCGCGGACGAACACGATACCGATGAGGACCGCACCGAGGCTCACGTGCAGGCCGTGCAGGCCGGTCAGCGCGTAGAAACCGGACGCGAAGGTCTGGTCGAACGCTTCGGCACCGACGATGAAGCCGTCGTGTGCGATGAACTTGTAGTACTCGTACACTTGGCCGCCGATGAAGACGACGCCCAGCAGGAGCGTCGCGCCGAGCAGTCCGATGAAGCGCTTGCGGTTACCCTTCAGCAGGGACGTGTGCGCGAAGTGGATGGTGACACTCGACAGCACCAGCAACAGCGTGTTGATGATGACGAGGCTCCCGAACAGGTGCGGGAGTTCACCCAGGCCACCGACCCGGATGAAGAAGTAGTAGATGAAGCCGGCACTGAACGTGGCGACCTCGCTCCCGAGGAACGCGACCATGCCCCAGCGGAGCTTGTGCTCGCTCTTCTCGTTCGCGCCGCGCTCCCAGAACGTGCTGATGAACGTGTGGTAGAGCCAGCCGAACAGCCCGACCAGGAACAGGAAGGTGCTCCCGATGGCGACGCCGGTGAACGCGCCCATGCCGAGAATGTCCTTGTTCGCCAGTACGTAGAGGGCCGCGGCGAGGTAGATTCCGCCCCCGCCGATGGCCGTGATGAAGGGCCACCAGCTGGCCTCGCCGAACCCCTTCGGCCAGTCCTCGACGGCCGGCAGGTGGTGCCCGTGACCGTGGTCGTCAGCGTCTTCCGCGACTGTCATACACGGGGCTTACGACCCGACTACTAAAAATCCATCCAAGCGTGTTCGCCCGGCATATCTGACAGCAAGCGTGGGGACGTGTGTCGAACGCGAAGCTCTGGCGGTGGAAGCGAGAACGGTGAAGAACGAGCGTCGGGAGCCGTTATGCTGCGACGGCCGAACTGGACGAAGAGCTGTTGCCCGCGGTACAGGTCTGGGCACCAGCGTCCCAGCTCCCGCCAGCGTCCTCACACTGGGACTTGAGCCAGTCCTGGTACTCGTCCTGGGGCATGACCTCGACCTCGAACATCATACCCGAGTGACCGACACCACAGTACTCAGCACAGTAGCCCTGGTAGGTGCCGACCTCCTTCGCCTCGGTCATGAGGTAGTGGTTCTGGCCGGGGACGGCGTCCTGCTTGAGTCCGAGTGCAGGCACGTGGACCGCGTGGAGCCAGTCCTGTGTGGTGACGTTGAAGTACGTCTCCTGGTCCTTCGGGATGACGAGCTTCTGGCTCGAGGTGACGTTGTGCTTGTCGTAGGTGAACGTCCAGGCGTACGTCCGCGCCTCGACACCGATGTGCTCGGCGTCAGATGGGACGTCCGCGCGGTCGTCAACGCCGTCCGCGATGACGGCGGGGTCGGCCATCGTCATCGTGGCGGAGAGCCCGACGAACAGCAGGATGACCGCCGTCGCGACGGTCCAGGTTATCTCCAGCCGGCGGTTCTCCCGCGTCGGCTTCGCCTCGTCACTCTTGCGGTACTTGAGGACGGTGTAGATGAGGACGCCCTCGACGAGCACCGTGATGGGGATGGCGACGACGAGCAGTTTCTCGTTCAGTCCCCGAATCGCCTCTTCTGTTGTCGACGGCTGCGCTGCGACCGGGTCCGCGAGCAGCAGCAGGATCGCCGCCCCGAGCAGGGCAGTCGGGGCCAGCCGCTTTGCGTTCATGTCGATTCGACGGTTAGGAACTCGGGGTTAAATATGTGCTGACTTTCGCCACCGGGGACCGCTATCTGGCGGCAAAGCGCGGGCTCTAAGTACGCGGAGCCGAATCATCCAGTGATTGCCGTGTCTCGTCAATTCCCGACCCCCGTCAGGACCCACGCCCGTTTCACCGGGCTGCTCGCCGCTGCGGCGATGGGCGTCTACCTGCTCATCATCGTCGGGGCGACGACAGCCATCACAGGTGCCTCGGATGCGTGCCCGACGTGGCCGGCGTGCAACGGACAGTGGGTCGTCCCCCTGTCGGACCAGGCCCTCGTCATCGCGTGGGGCCACCGCGTCGCTGCCCTGCTGGTGGGCCTGACCGTCCTCGCGACGGTCGCGGTCGCCTGGCTCGGCCGTGACGTGGACCGCCGGGTCCGGCTTGCACTGACACTTTCACTCGTACTATACCCGCTCCAGGTGGGCCTCGGGGCGGTCGCCGCGACGACCAGTTCGACCGGCCTGCTGTCGGCCGTCCACCTCACTGTCGGCGTCGGCATCTTCACCGCCATCGTCGTCGCGCTGGCCTGGACGCTCGAGACCGAGACCGCGAGCGAGCCCGACTGGGACCCGGTTCCCGAGCCCGACGCGTTCGACGGGGAACCGACGGACGGCCGCGTCGAGATGCCGTCGGGGCTCCTCGCACGCGCGAAACTCACCGTGAACGCGTACTTCCGGATGATGAAGCCACGCCTGATGTGGCTCCTCTGCCTCGTCGCTGCCGCCGGGATGGCACTGGCTGCCGGGCCGGCGCTGCGACTCGAGACGGTCGGCTGGACGCTCCTCGGGGGAATCCTCTCCATCGGCGCGAGCGGGACGTTCAATCACGTCCTCGAACGCGACGTGGACCGCCGGATGCAGCGGACCTCCGACCGCCCGCTCGCGGTCGACGTGATTCCGGTCCGGAACGCGCTCGCGTTCGGCTTCCTGCTCACCGCCGCGTCGCTGTTCGCGTTCGCCCAGCTCAACCTGCTCGCCGCGGGGCTGGGTCTGACCGCCATCGTGTTCTACAGCGTCGTGTACACGCTGGTGCTGAAGCCGAACTACGTCTCGAACACCGTCATCGGCGGCGCGGCCGGCGCGCTCCCCGCGCTCATCGGCTGGGCCGCGGTCACCGAGACCATCGGCCTCCCCGGCCTCGCGCTCGCGGGCGTCATCTTCCTGTGGACCCCGGCGCACTTCTACAACCTCGCGCTGGCCTACAAGGAGGACTACGCCCGCGGCGGCTTCCCGATGCTCCCGGTCGTCCGGGGTGAGGCCGTGACGCGAAAGCACATCGTCTGGTACCTCGCGGCGACGCTGGTCAGCGCGGCGTTCCTCTCGGCGGTCTCGTCGCTGGGGCTGCTGTACGCGCTCGTCAGCGTGGCCCTCGGGGCGGTGTTCCTCTGGATGGTCGTCCGGCTCCACCGCGAGCAGACGTCCGACGCCGCGTTCCGCGCGTTCCACGCCTCGAACGCCTACCTCGGCGCGCTGCTGGTGGCCATCGTCGTCGACTCCCTCGCCTTCTGATGGCCTTCGAACGCGTCGACCTCGACCCGGAGACGGTCGTTCCCGAACCGGAGACGCTCTTTGCCTTCTTCATCGTCCTGACCGGCGAGGCACTACTGGTCGGCCTGTTCCTCGCGAGTGGTGGGACCAGTTCACTGGGAACGCTCGTGCTCCCGTTCGTCTGGGTGAACCTCGGACTGTGGGCGCTCTGGCGGGCGAAGGTGCCACCCGCACCGACCGGCCGGAAGCGTCGGGCCGCGGCCATCGCCCTCGGATACGGTCTCGTCCTCGCGTACTTCGGGGGGCTCTGGAGCCAGGGCTACATGTTCTTCGACACCGGCGCATACCAGCCTTCGTTCGGCTGGTACGTCTCGACCGCGCTCCCGCCGGGGTTCGGCCCCGCCTTCTCCTACGAGAGCCAGCTGGTGAACGTGACCATCCTTCCGTACAAGCTGATCGGCTACGCCGCGCTGACGTACCTGGTGTACGCGACCGTCATCGACGCCGCCAGCTCGGCGGTGTCAGGCGTGCTCGGGCTGCTCTCCTGTGTCTCCTGTAGCTGGCCGGTCATCGCGACCATCGTCACCGGTGTCGCCGGGAGTTCCTCGGCGCTGGCGACCGCAGCCATGCAGCAGTCGCTCCCGCTCTCGACGACCGTGTTCGTCGTCACTGTGGGATTGCTGTACTGGCGGCCGTCGTTCCGGTAGCCCACTCGGAGAGCGAACGTTGGGAGACGGGTCAGGCCCACGGCGGAGTCAGATGAACGTGAAAGAGCCGTTCGCAGTCGTCGTCGCCACAGACCGGGCAGGTCTCGTCCGTCCCTGGCTCGGCGTCGATCGACCCGCCGTCGCTGGCCCGTCCCGGGTCGGCCGCGGCGATGACCCGCGTTCCAGCGTGCCCGAGTTCGTACCCACGCGCTCCCTCGCGAACGTAGTAGTCACAGAGTCGCGAGAGGTGGTAGTTGAACTTCCCAGTGTCACGGATGTCCGCACGCTCCCGCAGGGTCGAGAACGCGAGTGGCTCGTCTGCCGCGGCGAGTTCGCGCAGGATTCGCATCCGGAGTTCGTTCCCGAGGACTTCCAGGGCGTCCGTCGCGTCCGCGTCGTCCATACCGGGCCGGTCGGGTGCGCCCGTGATATATCTCGTGAGAGATATCGCCTCAGCTACAGAACTGGCGTTCGCGGAACGGACAAGTGCGGCATGGTCGAATCGTCGCGTATGACCCTCCTCGGCCGACTCACCGTGTTGCGCCACCGTGAGTTCCGGCGGCTCCTTGCCGGCCGGACCGTGAGCGTTCTCGGCGACGGGCTCTACACCGTCGCGGCGATGTGGCTCGTCTTCGACCTCACCGGATCGACCGCCTTCACCGGGCTCGCCGGATTTCTCACGCAGATTCCGGGCGTCCTCTCGATGCTGGTCGGCCCCATCGTCGACCGCGCGCGGTTGGGGCGGGTCCTCACGCTCTCCGAACTGGCACAGGGGGTCGTCGTCCTCGTAGTCCCTCTCGCGTGGCTCACGGGGTCCCTGTCGGTCGCGGTCGTGCTGGCGACGATGCCAGTGCTCTCGCTCGTCGGACTGTTCGCCGGGCCGGCCCAGACTGCGGCGGTCCCACGGTTGGTTCCCGACGACTCGCTGGTCCGGGCGAACGCCGCGGCCACGGCGGTCGGGAAGACGGTCGACGCGCTCGCACGTGGCATCGGTGGCGCACTCATCGTCCTCGTCGGCGCGGTCGGTGTCTACGTCGTCGATGCCGCCACGTTCGCACTCGCGGCACTCCTGTTCTTCAGCCTCGACGTTCCCGACACGTCACGCGGTGGGACCGGAGAAGACGACTCCAACCAGACGGACGGCTTCGACCGTGACGCGTACGTTCGGGACCTCCGCGAGGGCATCGAGATGCTCACTGGCTCGGTTCTCGGCCTGATGCTCGTCGGCAGCCTGTTCGCGAACTTCCTGTTCGGCGTCGCCTTCGCCGTCCTCCCGTCGTTCGCCGCCGGCCTCGGTGGGGCCGGGACGTACGGCCTCCTACTGGCCGGGCTGACGGCGGGCACCGTCGGCGGGTCGTTGCTCTCGTCGTGGGTCGAATCCGTCCCGCTCGGTCGGTCGACCATCGTCGGGTTGTCCGCATCCGGCCTCCTGTTCGCCGTGAGCGTCTGGGTCGCACGTCCCGTCCTGTCGGTGGCACTGTTCACGCTCTCGCGAGTCCCCGTCGGCATCTACAACGTCTCGGTGATGGCCACGCTCCAGTCCGGCGTCCCCGACGACCGTCTCGGCCGGGTGAGTTCGGTGCTCTCCACTGCGTCGAGCCTCGTCTCGCCCGCTGGCGTCCTTCTGGGTGGTGTCCTCGGTGAACTGGTCGGGTCGTGGACGGTACTACTGGCGAGCGCGGCGGGGACCGTCCTCACCGCGACGTACTGGCTGCTGGTGCCGTCGCTCAGGACGTTCGAATCACCGACGGGAGTAGAGCCGGGGTCGCTGGCCTAGAAGAGGTCTTCGTCGTCGTCGAGCAACTTCGCGGAACCACCGACCTCCCAGATGGTCGTGCGGACGCCCGTCTCCGCGACGGCTTCCTTGACGCGCTCGGCGTGCTCGGCGGTCGTGTTCACGTACACGGACGCGCCGGTGTCGGTCGAGAACCACACTGGCACCGAGTCGACGTCGTCGTCGTCGGGGTAGCCTTCGTTGCGGAGTTCGCGGACCTTGTTGAACACGGCGAGCGTGGCGGGCTGCCAGTAGACCCAGCCGTCCGGGCCGGTCATGGTCGTCGCGGCCAGCGAGAGCGAGTCGTGCTCGGCGATCTCACAGACGCGGTCGAGATCGTCGTCGTGGAGCGCGTCTTTCATCTCGACGAGCTGGTCCTGGACGTGGGCGCGCCGGGCGTCGAACATGTGGCTGTCCGCGGCCTCCTCGTGGGCGTCGTCGGTGTTCTTGTACGCGGGGACGAGCGCGACGATGGTCTTGAGTTCGTCGTCGAGCGCCGTCTCGATGCGGTGCGAGCGGCAGTCCTCGTCGTTGAGACCGGCGCTCAGGTAGGAGAAGCCGCCTGTCACGGCGCGGGCCGCAGAGGAGGAGCCGACGCGCGCGATGGTCGAGATATCTTCCAGTGTGGCGTCGAGTTCGGCGGCCTCGGCCAGGGCCATCGCGGCGGCCGCGAAGCCGGAGGACGAGGAGCCAAGCCCGACGTTGGAGGGGAAGGAGTTCTCGGATTCGAGCTTCACCGGGTAGACGGTGTGGGCGGCGTCGGACATCGAGCGCGCCTTCTCGACGACGCGCTCGACCCGGTCGTAGGCGTGCCCGTCGAGTTCCTCGCCGTCGACGATGTAGACGTCCTCGTCGTAGTCCATGGAGAACTCCACGGTCGTCTTGGTGTGACTCGGGGCCGTACACACGCTGATGGAATCGTGGTACGGGAGTCGTTCGATGGAGTCACGCATACCGTGGTATTTGACGAGGCCCTGGATCGGGTGTGCCATCGCGGTTGCTTTCATATGTGAGTACCCAACGAGTGCGCGCTTAAAAGTCACGGCAACGGTCGGCGAGCTCGATGCTGTCGGACCGTCCTGAAACGAGAGGCCGGGTGCCAGATACTGGTTCGCTGGCTCTGGTCGTCGGAGACACCCGGTAATCGACCCTGGACGAAGTCCAGAGGTATCGGTTCACGAGGTGCTTCGGGCACGAGGCTTCCCCGGACCCCCCTACCCGCCGGACGGCCGCTCCGAAGCGTGTGTATGGGTGCCTCACAGGCAGGTGGAACGAGCGCCCGGCAGAGTCGGACGGGGAACGCCTCACTATGTTGGTTGTTCGCACATTGCATAACCATTGGCCATTACACGTAAGGTCACACGACTCCGCGAACCGAACCGCTGAAATCCGGCCCCTCGTACACTCCACCATGGGCACACCACTCGATTCACGCACGGAACAGGCCGAAACGGTCGTCGACCGGCTCCAGGAGGAGTATCCCGATTCGACCATCTCACTGCGCTACCGTAACCGGCTCGAGCTGCTGGTGGCGGTCGTCCTCTCGGCGCAGTGTACGGACGAGCGTGTCAACAAGGTCACCGAGGACCTGTTCGAGAAGTACCAGTCCGCAGCCGACTACGCCGCGGCCGACGAGGAAGAACTCGCCGAGGACATCTACGGCATCACCTTCCACAACAACAAGGCGGGCTACCTCGTCGAGGCCGGGCGCATCATGGTCGAGGAGCACGACGGCGAGGTGCCCGACACCATGGACGAGCTGACCGAGCTCCCGGGCGTCGGCCGCAAGACCGCGAACGTGGTCCTCCAGCACGGCCACGACATCGTCGAGGGAATCGTCGTCGACACGCACGTCCAGCGCCTCTCCCGTCGGCTGGGGCTGACCGAGGCGAAACGCCCCGAAGCTATCGAGGACGACCTCATGCCGGTGGTCCCCGAGGAACACTGGCAGCAGTTCACCCACCTGCTCATCGACCACGGGCGCGCGGTCTGTGACGCACGCAACCCCGACTGCGAGGCCTGCGTGCTCGCAGACATCTGCCCATCGGAGAAGGGCGACGGCGAAGTCGACCTCGCCTCTGGCGAGCCCTGGGGGTAGGACCACACCATCCTCTGAAGTTTATACAAATCGTCCGTCCCCACTCAGGCGGGCCCGAGGGCTAGTGGAATAGGCCCGACACTGACCTCGGTGTCGGCGTAATCGGGAGATATGGGAGACGAGGAATCTCGCGACCAGAACACCCACGTCGAGCAACGAAACGAGTCCGGCATCCCCGACGAACTCGGAGAGCCCGGAGAGAACCCACCCGACGAGACCGACGACCCGGTCCCGGAGGAGGAGCGCGAGCGCACCGACGACGCGCACGAGGACTCCGTCGAAGACCGTGAAGAGACAGAGCGCGAGCCCGGCCGACAGAAGAACACCGAGAAAGAGAGCACGACCGCCCAGAACCAGACCAACGCGGACAACGGCCCCGACGAGATGCCCAACCAGGGACCGAACTGAGCCTCAGAACGGTGCCTCGAGGAACCCGTACCTGATGAGATAGCGAGCGACGCCGACGAGGTACGCGAGTATCCAGAAGACCACGTACCCGAACACGCCGACGCGGAGGCGTCGCCGCCAGTGCCCCATGTTCTCCCCGAGGTCGTCCAGGTCGACGTCCTGGTCGGGGTCGTGATACAGGTTGTACCGGCGCTTCGCGGCGATGATACGGACGATACCCGTGAGGGCGAACACCAGCAGGGCGTACGCCTGCAGGCCGAGGAAGGCGTGCAGTGCGGACAGCCCGCCGAGCTGTTCGAACAGTCGCGGGCCCATCCAGGTGACCACCGGCACCGTGTTCAGGGTGAGCCCGGTCACGATGAACTTCAGGTGGTAGATGAGCACGTCCCAGGTGACGACGTCGGCGTCGATCATGATCCAGGCACCGTACAGATAGAACGGGAAACTCGCCGTCACGAGGGCGAGCGCGACCGTCGCAATCGTCGTGTCGGCGACCATGTGCCTGTCTCGGGGGGCCGACGGGTTAAACGGTCTGAATCCGGGCAGGGAGGCGCGTTCGGAAAGCGTATACTGGTCCGGACCTAACCTCCCGGCAGATGACTCGACCGAAACGGGCGGACGGCGGGTCCGACACCGACGTGGCGGAGCCGTCCGAGGACGAGCTCCGCCGACGCGTCGAGGAGACCTACGACTTCGAGAACTTCGGCCCACAGGACATGGCCGAGATGTCCTACGAGGAGTGGGACGCCGTGTTCGACCCCGAGACGTGGATCGTCGGCGAGGAGCTCCTCGACCGCGTCGAACGCGACCTGAACGCCCAGATCGCCAGCCGCGACGTGTTCGCCATCGTCGAGCGCGTCCGGTACGAGGGCGAGCACTGCCTGCTCGCGTACTCCGACGAGGGCTACGCGCTGGTGTACCCCGACGGCTCGACGGACGGGTTCGGTACCGTCCTCCGGGACGTCAAGCCGACCGTCGCGCTCTGCTCGATGGAGGAGTACGACCCGTCGGACGCGCAGGCGAACGCCGTCCTGCCACACCCCGACGAGGTGCCCGAGGGCAGCGGCCAGCTCGGCAACTGGATGCTCCAGGCCATCGCGTTCGTGCTCACCCTGAGTGCGCTGGCACTGTTCGGCGGCGCGGCGTTCGTCCCGAACCCCGGTGGCCCGGGCGACGCCGCCATCGCGAAAGGGGTGATGGTGGTCGCCGGGCTCGTCTTCCTGCTCACCGCCGGTATCCTCTTCCTGACCGTCGCGAACGCCCGCCTGTCCGACCGCTTCCGGGCGAAGGAGTACAAGGACCGGCTCCGAGCCATCGGGCTCGAAGACGGTGAGCGCCCCGAGTTCCTCCCGCCCGTCGAGCCGCTCGAAGGCCACGAGGCGATACCGTCCAACGGTGGAGCCGAACCGACGGATTCGGCCGCGAACCCCGATTCGTAAACCCGTTCTCGGCGGCGGCATCGGTGGGTTTAAGCGAACCCAATCCTGAGCATTTCATGTATGAATAGGCGGGACTTTCTGAAGGCTGCCAGCGGCGTTGCCGGAGGCGCTGCAGCAGCGAGCACGGCGGCGTCTGCTGCCGGGCAGGAGGAGACAACGACGACCTCCGGAACGTCCGGCACCTCCACGGGGACCGGAACAGGTACCGGAACAGGTACCGGGACCTCGGGCGGAGGCGGCGGCGGAGGTACAGAGACCGTCCAGGTCGGGCCCGGCGGCGAATACGTGTTCACGCCCGGAACGGACAGCCCCCTGTACATCACGCCCGGGACGACCGTCGAGTTCGTCTGGGAGTCTGACAACCACAACGTCAACCCCACCAGCGTCCCCGAGGGCGCGTCGTGGGAGGGACACAAGCCCATCGAGAACACCGGGTTCTCGTTCAGCTCGACGTTCGAGACCACGGGCACTTACGAGTACCAGTGTGACCCCCACGCCGGCCTCGGAATGGTCGGGACCATCGTCGTCAACGAGACGGGGCAGGCACCGTCCAGCGGCGGTGGCGGCGGCGAGGCGGACCCCGAACACATGGGCGTCCCGTTCCAGGCACACTGGGTCGGCATCGCGACCATCCTCGCGATCATCGCCTCGCTCATGTTCACGTTCTACGTCATCAAGTACGGCGAATCCGCACACACCAGCAGCCCAGGGAGGAAGTAAACAATGTCAACGAAAGGAAGCAACTACGGTGACATCCACCGCTACGAACCGGCTCGCGAGAGCACGGCCGCAGCAGTCGCCATCGTGCTCCTCACCGTCATCGAGATCGTGTTCGTCGGTCTGTTCACGTTCGGTCTCGTCAACGGGTGGGGCCTCGACGAAGTCGGGAACATGTACCTCGGGTTCCTGCTCGCGATCATCTTCGTCGACCTCGCGTTCATCCTGATGCTGTACCGCAAGGAGTTCCTCCCCGACGTGATGATCGTCAAGAAGCGTCGTCGCAAGTGGGAGGACCTCTACATCCGCGAGGAGGACGCCGATGGCGTCAGTATCGGCGGTACATCCGCCATGGACACACTCAAGCGTGCTGTCTACCCCTACTACAAGAAATAAACCATGCCAGTCGACGAAGACAAATATCCGGTCGAATCGGACCGTCGCCGCTTCGTAAAGGGCGTCGTGGGCGGTGCGACACTTGCAGGGATCACCACTGCAGGGTCCGCCGCGGTCAACTCCGCGACAGCCCCGAGCGGCCAGGGTGGTGGGACAACCACCTTCCGTGCGGTCGAGAACACGGACGGTCCCGCGCCGCGCGGGATGCCACAGATTCCCATCGAGCTCGAACCCATCGATGGCGAAGACGACTACTACATCAAGGGCGTCTGGCCCGAGGTGTCCACCGAGACCCAGCAGGGTCGCGAGGTCAAGGTCGCCAAGCAGGACATCGCTGGCGTCACCTACTCCTCGGAGTGGTTCCAGTACTGTGGTGTCCAGACGTACACGGGCGTCTACCCCGACGCACAGGAGGAGAACTCCGACCTGACGAACTACTTCCGGTACACCGAGAGCTCCCAGTACGAGTGGCAGAGCTCCGAGGTCAGCGGCGGCGACCGGATGAAGCTCAGCGACTTCGAGGACTACGAGACCTGGGAGAACGGCGTCGGGACGCCCGGCATCGGGAAGCCGGCGACCGGCACCTGGCGCTCTGAAGGACTCGAACCGGCGGAGACGATGCCGGTCGAGATCATCCGCTCGAAGCGCATCGAGCAGATGGCAAAGGAGAACCCCGACAGCTGGCTCGCCGCCAGTACGGACCAGGGTGTGATGGCACACCTGAACAAGTGTACGCACTTCTGTTGCGTGCCCGGGTTCAAGAAGGAAGGCTCGGCGAAGTTCGCCGCGGCCGACGCCATCTACTGCCAGTGCCACCAGTCGGTGTACGACCCGTTCAACATCGTCGAGAAATCGTTCGTGGCACTACCACGGCCGAGCAAGGAGTGATATCATGAGTCTTGAAAAGAAAGACGACTACGACCACAGCGGGTGGATGAAGACCAAAGATCTCACTCCCGTGGAGAAGACGTATCTGACCGTCCTCATCTGGATGGACCAGCGTCTCCGGCTCGTGGACTACCTGGAACTCGTCGAGAACCTCTACTACAAGGTCAACTTCCAGATGCCGAAGAGCCACACGGAGCAGTACAACCTCGACAACAAGTTCTGGTACTGGTACCCATTGTACGCGTTAGGGAGCTTCTCCACGATAGCGTACGTCGTCGCGGCGCTCTCGGGCGCACTGCTCGGGTTCTACTACTCCCCGGCGACGACGGGCGACCCGTCGACCGCGTACAACAGCATCGTGTTCATCATGACCGACCTGAACTTCGGGTTCATGCTCCGGTCCATCCACCGGTGGTCCGCCCAGGTGATGGTCGCGGCAGTGTTCCTGCACATGCTCCGTGTGTACTTCACGGGCGCGTACAAGGAACCGCGCGAGCTCAACTGGATCCTCGGCATCATCCTCATCTCCCTGACGATGGTGTTCGGGTACACCGGTTACCTGCTCCCGTGGGACCAGCTGGCGTACTGGGCCGGCCAGATCGGCGTCGAGATGTCGCTGTCCATCCCGCTCGCGGGTGAGTGGGTCGCACAGCTCCTGTTCGGCGGCTTCTCGCTGAGCCAGGCGACGCTCCAGCGCATGTACATCATCCACGTGTTCGTGCTGCCGTTCGTGGTGACGACGCTCATCGCCATCCACATCGGCATCGTCTGGATGCAGGGGATCGCGGAGCCACACTAATCGAGAATCATGTCAGACGACAACCAACCAATGACAGACGGCAGCGGTACCGGCATCGTCGCGCCGGACGACGAGGTCCCGACGTGGCGTGAGCGCAAGGAGCGCACGCAGGGCCTCTCCCGGCTGACCTACGAGTACTTCGAGCGCGCGCGCCGCGAGGACCAGGACCTCCGCATGGAGTCCGACTACGTCGAGCGCGACGTGCTCGCGTTCCCGACGTGGCCCCACGAGATGATCCGCAACCTCGCCCTGACGAGCTTCTTCGTCGGGATGATCATCTTCCTCTCGGCCACGCTTCCGCCGCACATCGGTCCGCCGGCGGACCCATCGACGACGCCGGCGATCATCCTGCCCGACTGGTATCTCTACTGGTCGTTCGGCCTGTTGAAGCTCGGCCCGCTCAACCCCGAGCTGAGCATCCTCGGCGGCGACAAGCTGGTGTCCGACCGTACCTACGGTGTTCTCGCGAACGTCGTGGTCGTCGGGTTCATCTCCATCGTGCCCTTCCTGAACAAGGGGAGCGCACGGCGGCCCGTCGAGCAGCCGTTCTGGGCGGCAGTCGGTGTGATGGGCGTGGTGTTCGCGTTCACCATCTCCGCGCTGTCGGTCAAGAACCTGCTCCCGATGGACTCCCACCTGCTGTTCGACCTGACGTTCCTCATCCCGCCCATCGCGGGCCTCATCGCGTACGCGGTGTTCAAGTCGATGCAGGAAGGGTACATGTACAGCCTCAACCGGCGCTACTACCGCCTGCGCCCGCCGAAGTAACTCCGCCCGTTCTCTCCTCTCATGGACGATACAGACGAAACACAGTCGCCAGACTCGGCTGGCCCACGCGGTCGCGAGGTCGAGGTGCCACTGCGAGTGTACAAGACGGTGACCGTGGTCGCCACGCTGCTCGCGATGGCCGGCGTCATCGCGGGGTTCATCCTGCTCGATTCGGCGACCAACCGCGCGACAGCCGAGCTCTCGGAGGTGAACGTCGTGCTCGCGCTGGTCGGCCTGGGACTCATCGTCTTCGGCGCAGCAGTGTACGCCTTCTCGACACGGTTCCGGACCGCGGGAATGGGAAAGTCTAAAGACGACTCCTCCGAAGATTCAGACAATGGCTGACGAATTTGGCAAGGGCCTCGCCATCGGCACTGGCGCTGGCCTCATCTGGATGGTGCTCGCCGGATGGTACAACACGCCGAGCTTCGAGGGCGCACAGCTGACGGGCGCGGGACCGGAGAACCCCGGCGCGTACGACGCTCTCGGTATCATGGTCAAGAACGGCCTGTTCTGGTTCGCCGTCCTCGGGATGTTGACCTTCTGGGTCGTCCTCCCGGCCGCGAAGGGACTGCGCGCGGAACTGGCAGACTAACGTCGCGGTCGACGTCCTTCTCTCCTCTCTGTCGCTCCTCGCCAGCGACGGGACTGTACGGATAGTGCGAGAGCACGTACGAAAGTGTGGCACCGATAGCGGCGCACAGACAGTAGACAAATGCAGCCATCCGACGACCGACAATCGCGGCCCTGCTACGAGGGAGCTGACGGGGCCGAGTGTCGGAGCAGGTCGAGCGGCCGACTCCGACACGGCGGGGGTCACTCGGACTCAGTGTGTCGCCTGGAGCCGACGGGCTACGAGCCCGAGGTTGAGATGGGCGGGGTCGAACGGGTGTGTCCGAACCGTGACTCCCGTCCCACCGGATGTGATCCGTCCCCCAGATGTGGTCGACGTCACCCGGTTTCGGCCCTACCGGTGGCTGTTCGGGGTGACGGACAGAAGGAAGATGCTGCTGGAAGCGCCGGTTCAGATGATGGCCGTCCAGACGCCCTTCACGAGGAAGAACAGGGACTGGTAGCCAGCGTAGGCGAGGACGAACGCGGACGCGCCGAGTGCGCCCTTCGGGGCGCGCGGCTTGGCGTCCTTGCGGACGTCGACTTCGCGGACCTCGAACTCGAAGAAGTCGGCGAGGAACATGCCGACGACGAGCATCGAGAGCACGACGCCGCCGTGTGGTTCGATGGTCGTGTAGTAGAACGTCGCGATGATGAGCACGACGTTCATGACCTCGTGGGGCATCCAGCGCGAGAGCGATTCAGTGTCCTCCTGAGCAGCCTGCTTCACGTCGCGCCGATACGCGAGGAAGCGCGTGCCCATGTTGAGCACGACGAGCACCAGCAACAGGTACTCGATGGCCAGGACCCCGCCGACGACCTCCTGGGCGAGTACCTGGTCGAGGGGTCCGAACATCGTATCTGGGTCCATGGTCGTCACTCTGTCCCCGTTCCATTAGAGTTTTTCCAAAGCGCCCTACCACCGACCGGCACTCGCAGGGGTGCAGAGCACCGTGAGACTGGGGCCGGCAGAGAGCGAGACGGTCACGTCGGGGCCGACCTCGCAGAACGCACGGTCGTCGATTCGGAGCAACACGGCCCCCTCGTCGCGCTCGACCGAGAGCACGAGGTCGTCGTCGTCGACGATCCAGTGGTCGGACTGGATGGCGAACGGCGATATCGGGACGACGACACCGGTTCCCGTGCCGGGCTCGAGCGTGGGCCCGCCCGCGGCCTTCGCGTAGCCGTGGCTCCCGGTCGGGGTGGCGACGACGACGCCGTCGGCCCGGAACTTCGAGACGAGGTGGCCCCCGGAGCGGACGGCGTACTCGGAGATGCGGGCGGGTTCGGCGGTCACGAGCATGACGTCGAACAGTGCAACTGTACTGTCGCCATCGACCGACACGTCGAAGCACCGGCGCGATTCGGTCGTGGTCTCGCCCGCGACCGCGGCGGCTATCGCCTCGTCGTACGCCTTTCCAGGGACCGACCTGAGGCCGGCACCGGCATCGATTGGCAGGACTGGAACGTCGACGCCACCGCGGACGAGGTCGAGTACTGCGGCCTCGCCGACCGCGACGACGAACGTCGGCGACGCTTCGGCGAGGGTCGCCGGGTCCTCACGGAGGACGGTCGCGCCGGTGTCGGCGACGGCCGCTTCCACCGCGGCGACGCGCTCTGTGTCCGACTCGCCCGCGACTCCGACCACCGGCGACTGCTCCTCGTCGCCCGCCACGCTGTCCATGTGTCGTACTCGCGTCCCCGCCGACAAAAAAGGCTCCACTCCGTCGCCACGAGAGGTGGCCTACTCCTGCTCGTCGTAGGGCCAGTCACCGGTGATGCGCATCCCTTCGGCGAGGTCTTCGGCTTCGAGGTCGGCCGCGATGTCCTCGGGGTCGCGGTGGGCGACCTCGAACTCGTCGCTGGCGAGGTGGACCGCGAGGTCGCCGAGCAGGATTGCCTGTTCGCGCAGGTCGCGCTTCTCCAGTTTATCGAGCGTGTCCGCGTGCGTGTGCCCCCAGCCGCGGCCCGTGCCGCTGGTCTCGCCGTAGGCGTGGTACCCCGGAACCCCCCACTGCGTGAACGGCCAGTGGTCGCTGTGTGGGCCCTGCTTCGGGACCGCCTTGAGGGGGTGGTCGAGTCGGTCGCCGACCGTGTCGAGCGCCTCCTCGAGTTCCGGGAACCCGTGGGTGTAGAACCCGAGGTCGCGCGCCTGGACGACGCCGTCGTTGTTGAGGATGGCTTTGATGTCCGCGAAGTCGGCGCGGTCGGCTTCGTACTCGGACCCGACGAGGCCGACCTCTTCCGCGCCGAAACAGACGAATCGCACGCGGGTGTCGAGTTCGTCCTCGCGGTCGGCGAGCAGTCGCGCGAGTTCGACGACCATGGCGGTTCCCGCTCCGTTGTCCATCGCACCCGTGGAGATGTCGTGGGCGTCGACGTGACTCGTGACGAGGACTTCCTCGTCAGTGTCCGGGCCGAGTTTGGCGTGGACGTTCTGGCTGGTCGCGTCCTCGATGGTCGCCTCGACCGAGACGGACACCTCCTCGCCGTCGTACTTCCGGGCGAGCTGCGCGCCGGTCTCCGCGGAGACGCCCACTGCTGGGACCTCACCGATGGGGTCGGCCTGGGTCCCGACCGAGCCGGTCGGCGGTAGGCAGCCCTCGACGTGGTTGCGGTAGACGAACGCGGCCGCCCCCGCCTCGACCGCGTGATAGTACTTTTCGCGGCGGTGGAGGTACCGGTCGTAGTGGTCGGGGATGTCGGAGCGGACCATCACGACCTTCCCCTCGCAGTCGGCGGCCTCGAAGTCGCCCGGCAGGCCGTAGCCGAGGTCGAGGAGGTCACCGGTCGCCGTCTCGGAGGGACTGCGGGGGAGGGCGATGCACTCGTGCTGGAGCGAGAACGTCTCGGTGTCGGCTTCGATAGCACTGCTGCCACGTTCCCACCCCTGGATGTCGAACTCGTCGAGGCGCGCGTCGCGCGCGCCAGCCTCCGCGAGTGCGTCACGCGTTACCTCGGCGGCGGCTCGCTCCCCTGTAGAGCCTGCCATTCGGTCCCCGATGTCGACGAGGGCTTCGAGGTGGTCCCATCCCGTGTCACTGATGAACGTACGACCAATCCAGGTAGACATGGTCTGCCGTGTGGCCCCGTGACGCGTAAGGATTGCGACTCCGGCACATGGCTAACGATTTTTCATTTGAAAGCGGGATTCCGTGGGTGGTTATCGACACTCTGCTCCAGAGTATAAGTACCCTGCCGATTATTTCACACCGATTCCGGTTTGAGGCGATGTTTTATTACCTATTGGCCCAATCATCCGATAGACCCTCAGGTGGTTCTAATGTCAAGTGAGGCCCAAAATCTCGTTCGTGTTATGTCTCCGGGCGGCTCAGCCGTCGGTGACCGTCAGCTCTCGGAACAAGAGGCGAAGTCCCTCTACGAGACAATGGTACTCGCCCGGACATTCGACGAGAAAGCGATCAGCCTCCACCGGCAGGGGCGCATCGGTACCTACGCCCCCATGCGGGGCCAGGAGGCTGCCCAGATCGGTGCGGCCGCGGCCCTCGCCGACCGTGACTACCTGTTCCCCACGTATCGCGACCACGGGATGTACGTCCAGCGCGGCATCGGCCTCCGTGAGGTCCTGCTCCACCTGCTCGGCGACGGGCAGTACATCGACCGCGAGGACCCGGAGGGGCTCACCACGTTCCCCATCACTATCCCCATCGCGACCCAGTTGCCCCACGCCGCGGGCATCGGGATGGCCGCCCAGCTCAAGGGCGACGACGTCGCGTCCCTGGTCTCCTTCGGTGACGGCGCGACCTCGGAAGGCGACTTCCACGAAGGCCTGAACTTCGCCGGCGTGTTCAACGCGCCGACGGTGTTCTTCTGCCAGAACAACGGCTACGCCATCTCGGTCCCGCGCGAGCGCCAGACCGCCAGCGCGACCATCGCCCAGAAGGCACAGGCGTACGGCTTCGAGGGCGTCCGCGTCGACGGGAACGACGTGTTCGCCGTCCACGAGGTCGTCTCCGATGCGCTGGAGAAGGCCAGAAACGGCGGCGGTCCGACGCTCATCGAGGCGGTCACCTACCGCCGCGGTGCCCACACCACGACCGACGACCCCTCGAAGTACCGCGACGAGGACGACGCCGCGGACTGGCTGCAGGAGGACCCCCTCGACCGCTCGCGGACCTACCTCGAAGAGGAGTTCGGCTGGTCCGAGGAGGACGAGGCGGCCGTCACCCAGTGGGCCAAGGAGGAGGTCGCCGCCGCCGTGAAGGCCGCCGAGGAACACACGGGCTACGAGCCCGAGGAGATGTTCGAGCACGCGTACGCGGAGATGCCCGACCACCTTCGCCGCCAGCGCCGGGAGATGGTCGACGAACCGCGCGTCGACCACTGATCCGGTCGACTACAACAGGCCTTCTTCTCGCATCGCTGCAATCACGTCGTCGACGAGTTCGTCGACGGACTCGTACGGAAAAGCGTGGTAGCCGCCGAGCCGGACCGCGAGCTCCATCGCGGTGTAGCGCTCGTCGCCGACCTCGAATCGCGTCTGTGGGCCGCCGGGAATCGCCGGGACGAGGTCGAAGGGATCCGCGACGGGATACGTGGCCGGTTCCAGCGCGGCCGTCAGCTGGGCGCGCAGCTCGCGTTCGACCTCGTCGTCCATACGTCGGGTCCGTCGTGGGGCCGGAAAAACGTTCCCCGCCGGACCGGTTCAGTCCTCGGTGAACTCCTCGAGCAGGGTCTCGAGACTGTAGCTCTGCAGCCCGCGCGAGTCCTCCCACAGCGTGTCGATGACGTAGGTCGAGTTCGTCCGCTGGACCTCGGGCACCTCCTCGAAGTCGCGGATGATGCGGCCGACCATGTCGCTGTCGCGCAAGCGTGCGATGGCGATGAAGTCGGTCTCCCCCATCGTCGAGAACACCTGTGTGACGCCCTCTATCTCGCGCAGCTGGTCCGACACCACCTCGTGGGGGCCGCTGTAGTCGGCCAGCACCTCGATGATGATGGTGACACTCAGGCCGAACGCCTCCTTGTCGATGTCGTAGAGTTCGTTCTCGACCACGCCGGCCTCCTTGAGGTTGTTCAGCCGGTAGTGGATGGTCGACACCGGGATGCCCGTCTCCTCGTGAAGTCGCTCGGGACTCCCCGTCCCCAGTTCGGCGATCGCTTTGAGCAAGCGCACGTCGCGTTCGTCCATTGTGAGAGGGGTCTCGCGCCACCGTAATGAACATTCGGCACAAAAGAAATCGATTCTATTTCGATATTCAAACGAAATATTGTAGTTCTATTCTACTGTTCTCAATCTTCTCGCTATTCAAACCAATTATTCTGTTCCTGTTGCGGAAGTCTTTAATATCGACAATCTACCGTAGTTGCAGATACGAACATGTTTCACGCGAACCTTTGGAGACGACTTTCAGATACGAGCGGAATGTTCCTCATTCTGGCAACGCTCTGGGGCACCTCCTTCGTCGCCATCGAGGTCGGTCTCCATCACTTCCCACCCATCCTCTTCGCCGCATTGCGGTACGACGTGGCCGGACTCATCGTCCTCGGCTACGCCCTCTACTCGACCGACCGCTGGCGGCCCCGCGAGCGTGACGAGTGGCTCCAGACCGCGGTGACCGCGGTCTTCGTCTTCGCCGCCTACCACGCACTCCTCTACATCGGAGAACAGCACATCTCGGGCGCGGTCGCCGCGGTCGTCATCAGCCTCTCGCCCATCCTGACCGCGGGCTTCGGCAGCGTCCTCAAGGTCGACGACCCGCTCCAGCCCCTCGGGGCCATCGGGTTCCTCTGTGGCATCGCCGGCGTCGTGGTCGTCGTCCAGCCCGAGCCGGGAACCGCACTGTCGACCAGCCTCATCGGCGTGCTCCTCGTGTTCATCGCGGGGACGAGCTTCGCCCTCGGGACGGTCCTGACGCGTCCGCTGGACTCCGGGCTCCCCGTCCAGACCATGGAGGGCTGGTCGATGCTGCTCGGTGCGGGGCTACTCCACGTCGTGAGCTTCGGGCGGGGCGAGTCCTTCGCGGCCATCGAATGGACCGGCCCCGCCGTGGTGTCGCTCACCTACCTCACGCTGGTCTCGGGTGTCGTCGCGTTCCTGCTCTACTTCGAACTGCTCGACCGCCTCGGGCCGACCGAGATCAACCTCGTCGGCTACCTCGAACCCGTCGTCGCGACCGTCGCGACCTGGCTCCTCTTCGGCGACCTCGTCGACAGCACGACCCTGTTCGGGTTCACCATCATCTTCGCCGGCTTCGCGCTCATCAAGCGCCACGCGCTCTCCGGGTACCTCCGGCGGCGGCTGTCGACGGACCGGCTGCCCTGACATCCAGCCGCGATTGGAAATATCCAGTAACGGAAACGCAGGCGGGAGAGCCGGTGTATCGGCCGGATTCGGCCAGTTTTTACGTGTGCGGTACGGCAGTCTCTGGCATGACCTCTTTCGACTTCGATTACGAGCTCCTCGTCGAACTCATGGAGACCCACGGAGCGCCCGGGTACGAAGACGCCGTTCGCGACATCGTCCGTCGCGAGCTCGACCCGGAGGTAGACGCCATCGAGAGCGACGGGATGGGCAACCTCGTCGGCACCATCGAGGGCGACAGCGATTACAGCGTCCTCGTCGCGGCCCACATGGACGAGATCGGCTTCATGGTCAGACACGTCGACGAGAACGGCTTCGTCACCATCGACGCGCTCGGTGGCTGGGACCCCCAGATTCTCCGTGCCGAGCGGGTCAACATTCGCACCGAGGACGGCGACCTCCCGGGCGTCATCGGCTCGGTCCCGCCCCACACCGGCGGCGAGGACGACGACGAGGAGCGCACGGTCCACGACGTGACGGTCGACCTCGGGCTCCCGGCCGACGAGGTGGACGAACTGGTCTCGGTCGGTGACCTCGTGACGATGTCACAGGACACCGAAGTCCTCGGCGACTGCATCTCCGGGAAATCAATCGACAATCGCGTCTCGGTGTTCATCATGCTCGAACTCGCGCGGCGCATCGAGGACCCCGACGTGACCGTCCATTTCGCCGCGACGGTCCAGGAAGAGGTCGGCCTCCGCGGTGCGGAGGCACTCGGCGTCGACGTGGACCCGGACCTCGCCATCGCGCTCGACACCACCGTCGCCAACGACATCACCGGCTTCGAGAAGTGGGACCACATCACCCGGCTCGGCGACGGTGCTGGCATCAAGCTGAAGGACTCCTCGGTCATCACGAACCCGAAGGTCCACCGCCGGCTCCGCGCGGTCGCCGAAGACGAGGACATCGACCACCAGTTCGAGGTTCTCCCCTCGGGCGGGACCGACACTGGTGGCCTGCAGTACTCTCACGGCGCGCTCCCGGTCGGGGCCGTCTCGATTCCCACCCGGTACCTCCACACGCCGACAGAGGTCGCCCACGCCGACGACATCGCCGCGTGTATCGACCTGACCGCAGCGTTCCTCGAAACTGAAGACGGTGAACACGACTACACGCTGTGAGCCGTATCGAAGATTTCACTACAACCGACTCCAAAGCGGTCAGTATGAGCCGCGACACAGAGGACGCGCCCATCTCTCGCCGGCAGTTTCTGACGGGCGCCGCAGGGGCAGCAGCCGTCGCAGCTACGGCTGACACGGCCAGTGCACAGGAGACCAAGACGGTGAAGGTCGGTCCGGGCGGAAACTACGTCTACACCCCGGGGACCGAGGACCCACTCTACGTTGCCGCGGGTGGCACCGTCGAGTTCGTCTGGGAGTCCGACAACCACAACGTCAACCCCACCAGCGTCCCCGAGGGCGCGTCCTGGGAGGGCCACAAGCCCATCGAGAACACCGGGTTCTCGTTCACCTCGACGTTCGACACCAAGGGCACCTACGAGTACCAGTGTGACCCCCACGCTGGCCTCGGCATGAAGGGTGAGATCGTCGTGAACGACAGCGGCCAGGCACCGTCCAGCGGCGGTGGCGGCGGCGGGCCGGCGCTCCCCGACTCGGCGAAGGCCATCGGCGTGGCGACCCTCGGCGCGATGCTGTCGGTGCTCTCGCTCGCCTTCGTCTTCCTCAAGTACGGCGGCGACTACGAGACCCCCGAATAAGCGAGAACGGTACCTTTTCGACGGCGGGTCCTGAACCCGCGCCTAATGTATATCATCATCGTCGGTGCGGGCAACATCGGGACGCCCCTCATCGAGATCGCGACCCGTGACGAGAACGAGGTCGTGGTCATCGAGCAAGACGAGTCGAAGGCGGATGCCGCCGCGCGGCAGTTCGACTGTCTGGTCATCAACGCGGACGCGACGGTGGCGGAGACGCTCGAGGAAGCCGGCATCGAGCGCGCCGACGCCATCATCTCGACGACCGACCAGGACGCGACGAACATCATGGTCTCGCTGCTCGCCAAGGAGCGCGAGGTGCCGGCGGTCGTCAGCGTGGTCCACAACCCCGAACACATGAACCTCTTCGAGCGCGTCGGCGTCACGACGATGGAGAACCCCCAGCGTCTCATCTCCGAATACCTCTACCGGGCGGTCAAGCGCCCCTCTATCAAGGACTACATGAAGGTCGGCGACACCGCAGAGGTGTTCGAGATAACCGTCGACGAGCAGGCACCCATCGCCGGTTACACGCTCGAGGAGGCGAACCGGGAGGGCGTGCTGGACCACGGCATCCTCATCGTCGCCATCGAGCGGAACGGCAACGGCGACCCCCTCACCCCGCGGGGCGACACCGTCGTGCAGCCCGGAGACCTCCTCACGGTGTACGCCCAGCACGGCGCGACCCCGGACGTGACCGACATCTTCGGGCACTACGAGGACCACGACCTCGAATAGATGGCTCGCACTCGCACCGTCGCCGGCGTCCCGGCTGACCTCGCGATCATCCTCCGGGACGTGGGCACGCTCCTCCTCATGCAGGCCGGGCTGATGGGATTCACCGTCCTCGTCGCCCTGGTCTTCGGTGAGCTCTACCCGGCGCTCGGCTTCCTGACCGCCGCGGGCGTCACCGCCCTCCTCGGGGGCCTGAGCCGTCGCGTCTTCACGGACGCCCCCGATCCGATGATGAAACACGGGATGGTCATCGCCGCGGGCGGCTGGTTCGCGACGGCCGTCTTCGGCGCGCTCGCGTTCTTCCTCGTCGCCTGGGTCACTCCCGAGACCGTCATGAACGGCTACGTCCCGGCCGCGACCGACACGAGCGACTGGTCGGTGGTCACGGCGGGCGGGCTCGCGACGAAGTCCAGTCTCGGCTACTTCCGGAACCCGCTGCACGCCATGTTCGAGTCGATGAGCGGCTGGACGGGGAGCGGGCTGACGATGGCCATCCACGAGCCGTCGCTGCCGCACTCGGTCCAGTGGTGGCGCTCGCTCATCCAGTACGTCGGTGGGGTCGGCGTCATCGTCCTCACCGTCTCCATCCTCTCGCGCCCCGGGAGCGGGAGCTACGCGCTGTACCGCTCCGAGGCGCGCGAGGAGAAAATCCATCCGAGTGTCGTCTCCACGGTCAGGACCGTCTGGAAGATATTCGTCGGCTACACGCTGCTCTCCATCCTCGCGCTGTTCCTCGTCATCTGGCTGGCCGAGGGCTACCCAGTGGGCGAGGCGTTCTGGCACGCACTCAACCACGCGATGACGGCGCTCTCGACCGGGGGTTTCTCCGTGACGGACAACTCGATGGAGACGTACAACTCACCGCTCATCGAGTCCGTCCTCCTGCCGGTGATGACACTCGGTGCTATCGCGTTCCCCATCCACTACGCCATCCTCTCGGACGGCAGATGGCGCGAGCTGGTCGAGGACCTCCAGACGCGCTGGCTGTTCCTGCTGCTCGGCGGGGGAATCGTCGTGCTCGCCGCACAGAACCTGTTCGTGGGCCTCGCGTCGGCGGGGTACGGGGCGACCGTCCCGTCACCGCTACCCACCCTCTCGACCGCCCAGTTCGACGCTATCAGGGACGCGACGTTCCAGTGGGTCAGCGCGCTCTCGTGCACCGGCTTCCAGTCCTCGCCCATCGGCAGGTGGTCCGACGGCGGGAAACTGCTCATCTCGGGCGCGATGACGATGGGTGGCGCGGCCGGGTCGACCGTCGGCGGCATCAAGATAATCCGCGGCTACACCGTCTCGAAGGGCATCCAGTGGCAGTTCTCCCGGGTGTTCCTGCCGGCGAATGCCGTGGTCAACGTCGACATCGGCGACCGAACACTCGGGCGCGAGGAGATGGACCGCGAGTTCTCCGAGGCGGCCATCGTCAGCATGCTCTGGCTCATCCTGCTGCTCGCGACGAGCCTGGTGCTGGTCAACGTTGCCGGGCCGGGTTTCAGCTACGCTGACGCGCTGTTCGAGGTGGCGAGCGCCCAGGGCAACGTCGGCCTCTCGACGGGCATCACCGGTCCCGACATGCCGGTCGTCGCCGAGACGATGTTCCTCCTGAACATGTGGGTCGGTCGGCTGGAGATCATCCCCGTGCTGGTGTTCTTCCGGTCGGCGCTCAAGGGGCTGAACCCGTAGGCTGGTGGCGGACAGGCGGCACTGTCTGGAATGGATTGGTGGGGTCGTCCGCTGGGGTGCCGCACACCCGCGAACCGACGGACGTCCGTGGTCAGGTCACGCCACGATTGGCCGCGGCTTCCGGCATAAACAGTCGGTCGGCGGTCTCGCGGTCTCAGTCGTCGGCGTAGAGCAGGACGCGACCGCACTCGGGGCAGCACTTGGCAGTCGTGGTCTGCCAGCCACCCAACCCGAGCAGTCCGCCGTCCTCGGTATCGGGTTTGACGACCAGTTCTTTCGTGCCGGTTCCGACCGTGCCATCGACGAGTTCGGTACTGCAATCGGGACACTGTGAGGGCGGCATCACCCACGGCTGGTGCCGGAGTGCTATTCAAACTATGGTCGGCGGCCGCGGTGAAAATCGTGTGGAGACGAGTCGCTGACGAGGAGGCTGTGCGGGGTCAGGCGAAGGTCTTGGAGACGTCCGGGTCGTCCTCTTCTTCGGCCTGGATCTTCTCCCACGCGGCTTCGAAGTCGGCCATCGTGATGACACGGCGGTCGTCACGGATGGCGAACATCCCGGCCTCGGTACAGATCGCTTTCACGTCGGCACCAGAGGCGTTCTCGGCGACCCCCGCCAGTTCGGCGAAGTCGACGTCGTCGGAGACGTTCATGTCGCGGGTGTGGATCTTGAAGATGATCTCGCGGCCCTCGGCGTCGGGCTTGGGAACCTCGATGAGGCGGTCGAACCGGCCCGGGCGCAGGATGGCGCGGTCGAGCATGTCGAAGCGGTTCGTCGCCGCGATGATGCGGATCTCACCGCGGTCCTCGAAGCCGTCCATCTCGGAGAGCAGCTGCATCATCGTCCGCTGGACCTCGGCGTCGCCGGAGGTCTTGGACTCCGTGCGCTTGCTCGCGATGGCGTCGATCTCGTCGATGAAGATGACGGCGGGCTCGTGGTCGCGAGCGACCTGGAACAGGTCGCGCACGAGCTTCGCGCCCTCGCCGATGAACTTGTGGACGAGTTCGGAGCCGGCCATCTTGATGAAGGTGGCGTCGGTCTGGTTCGCGACGGCCTTCGCCAGCATCGTCTTCCCGGTCCCCGGCGGGCCGTAGAGGAGGACACCGGACGGCGGGTCGATGCCGACCTCCTCGAAGGCCTCGGGCTTCTCGAGGGGCATCTCGACGGTCTCGCGGACCTCCTGCATCTGCTCTTCGAGCCCACCGATGTCCTCGTAGGTCACCTCGGGGCTCTTCGTGACTTCCATCACGCGAGCGCGCACGTCGGTCTCGTTGCTGAGGGTCTTCACGATAGAGAGGGAGTTGTTGACCGCGACCCGCATGTCGGGTTCGATCTGCTCGCGCATCTCTTCGGTGACCTCGGTGAGCGCCTCCTGGTTGTTGCCGTGTTGCTTGATGATGACGCCCTCATCCGTGAGTTCCTGGATGGTGGCGACGAACAGCGGCGACTGCTTGAGCTTCTTGTTCTCGTGGGTGAGACGCTCCAGTTTCTGCTGGTACTTGTTGTTCTCTGCGTTGGCGTCGAGGAGCTTATCGCGCATCTCGTCGTTCTGTGACTCGAGCACGTCCAAACGCTCCTGGAGAGCTTCTATTTTCTCCTGCTGGGACGCCTCCTCCTCGTCATAGGGAAGGTCGACGTCGTCCACAGTGTCGGTCATCACAGTGGCATTAGGTTCTGAATCTTAAGAGGCTTCGGGTGAGACACCGAAGCGGTCATCAACTTGTCGCCCGCCGCTGTGTCCGGTGATTCTGGAACGGTGTCCTGTCCAGTGACCGCCACAGAGAGATTACTAGCAGGAATAAAATAATACAGCAAGTATTATTAGAGAGTATCCAGAAAGGGAGAGTACGATGAGCGCAACCGAACTGGAACAGACCGATCAACCCGCGGGGAGCTGGGACGACGTTCGCGACCTCCCCCGAGTGCGAAGCTGGTGGCGAAGGTGCTGGAGTACAACGACACGCTGACCCAGAGTCAGCTCGCGGAGGAGACACTGCTCCCGCCCCGGACGGTCCGCTACGCCCTCAACCGTCTCGAGGAAGAGGACGTGGTCCACTCCCGGTTCTCGTTCTCCGACGCCCGCAAGCGACTGTATACGCTGAACATCGAGTAGGCGGAACCACCCGTCGGCGACACCCCGCATCGTCGACCACGACCGCGGCCCGCACGCGTCTACCCATTCGCGCCGTCGCGGTGCTGCCGTTCCATAGCGAACCCTTCTCGCTCTCCTGTTTCGACCCCGCGACCGACCGGACCGTCGCTTCACTTTCACCCCACTCGCGGAACGTCTTTACGGCATCGGGCGATAGTCCCAGCTATGACACGAGTGATCCACACTGGAGACACCCATCTCGGGTATCGCCAGTACCACTCCCCGGCTCGTCGGGAGGACTTCCTCGATGCGTTCCGACGGGTCATCGCCGACGCTATCGACGACGATGTCGACGCCGTGGTCCACGCGGGCGACCTCTTCCACGACCGTCGCCCCGGCCTGCAGGACCTCCAGGGGACGGTCGCCGCGCTGCGCGACCTCGCCGACGCCGACATCCCGTTCCTCGCGGTGGTCGGGAACCACGAGGGGAAACGCGACGGGCAGTGGCTCGACCTCTTCGCCGACATCGGCCTCGCGACCCGCCTCGGCCGCGAGCCCTACGTACTCGGCGACACCGCGTTCTACGGGCTCGATTTCGTCCCGCGCTCGCGCCGCGACGACCTGGAGTACGACTTCGCGCCCCACGACACGGACCACGCCATGCTCGTCACCCACGGTCTGTTCGAACCCTTCGCGCACGCCGACTGGGACACCGAACGCCTCATCGAGGAATCGTCGGTCGACTTCGACGCGCTCCTGCTCGGGGACAACCACGCCCCCGGCGTCGAACAGCTCGGCGACACCTGGGTCACCTACTGCGGGTCGACCGAGCGCGTGAGCGCGAGCGAGCGCGACGACCGCGGCTACAACATCGTCACCGCCGACGACGAGGTGACCATCACCCGCCGGGGCATCCCCGACAACCGCCCCTTCCGGTTCGTCGACGTGGACCTCGCGCCGGGCGAGGGTGTCGAGCGCGTGCGCGAAGCGGTCCGCGAGCACGACTGCGAGGACGCGGTCGTCATCGTCTCGGTCACCGGCGACGGCGACCCCGTCTCGCCCGCCGCCGTCGAGGAGTTCGCCATCGACCGCGGCGCACTGGTCGCCCGCGTCACCGACCGCCGGGAGTTCGACGAGGACAGTGGGGTGGAGGTGTCGTTCGCCGACCCCGACGAGGCGGTCCGCGAGCGCGTCCGCGAACTCGGCCTGAGCCAGGCCGCCCGCGACGTGGACGAGACGGTGCGCGCGAGCAAGGTCGCCGACTCGAACGTCCGCGACGAGGTGAAAGACCGCGTGCAGGCGCTGGTCGACGACGACCTCGGGGCGTTCGAGGCGGTCGAGGCTGCCGACGGTGCGACCGAAGCCGATGCTTCGACCGACACCGCCGAGGCCGATTCCGGAACTGCCGAAGCCGAGCCTGCACCCACCGAATCCGACCCCGAACCTGTCGAAGCCGAGGCCGCACCCGCCGAATCCGAGCCCGCACCTACCGAGGCGGAGGCGACCGTCGCCGGCGATGACGACGGCCAGGCATCCATGGAGGACTTCGAATGAAGGTCGAACGCGTCCGCCTCTCGAACTTCAAGTGCTACGGCGACGCCGACCTCACGCTCGACCGCGGGGTCACCGTCGTCCACGGCGTCAACGGGAGCGGGAAGTCGAGCCTGCTCGAAGCCTGCTTCTTCGCGCTCTACGGTTCGAAGGCACTCACCGGCACGATGGACGACGTGGTCCGGACTGGTGCCGAGGACGCCGAGGTCGAACTCTGGTTCACCCACGCCGGGTCCGAGTACCACATCGAGCGCCGCATCCGCTACACCACCGACCGCGCCCAGACCGCGAAGTGCGTCCTCGAAGCGCCCGAAGGAACCTTCGAGGGCGCGCGGGCCGTCCGTCGGAAGGTGACGGAACTGCTCCGGATGGACGCCGACGCGTTCGTCAATTGCGCGTACGTCCGCCAGGGCGAGGTCAACAAGCTCATCCACGCCTCACCGTCGGACCGCCAGGACATGATCGACGACCTGCTCCAGTTAGGCAAGCTGGAGGAGTACCGCGAGCGCGCCAGCGAGGCCCGCCTCGGCGTCAACGACGTGCTCGACAACGTGCGCGGGCGCTACGAGGGGCTGGAAGACCAGATCACCGAGAAGGAAGCGAAGGACCTGCACGCGACGCTCAACACCATCGAGACCGACCTGTCCGAGACGAAATCGCAGATCGAGAACTACGAACAGCAGGTCGAGACGGCGAAACAGACGAAGCAGGAGGCCGAAGACATCCTCGCCGAGTACGAGGAGAAACGGGAGACGCTCGAGTCGGTCGCGGACGACATCGAGACGCTCCAGTCGAACATCGCCGAGACCGAGCGCGAACGCGACGAACTCAAGGCCGAACGCCGGGAACTGCGCGAGGAACTGACCGCGGCCCGCGACCGCCGCGACGAGCTCGTGGCGGATACTGACCTCGATGATGACCCGGACGCCGACACCGTCGCGGGACGGATCGACGAGGTCACCGCGGACCTCGACGAACTCAAAGAGCGCGTGAACGACCTCGGGAACGAACTCTCGAACCACCGCGAGCGCGCCGACCGCCTCGAAGGGGAAGCCGAGGACCTCGACGCGAAAGCAGCACAGAAACGCGAGCAAGCAGCCGACCTCGCCGACGAGATAGAGGCGGACGAGGAGGCCATCGCGGACCGACGCGAGAAGCTCGACAGCCTCGAATCGGAGGTCGCTGCCGCCAAGGAGCCGTTCGAGGACGCACCGGTCGAGTTCGGTGAGGCCGAGGCCCATCGCGACGAGCTCCGGAGCGAGCGCGAGGACCTGCGCGAGGAGCGAAACGAGGTCCAGACCCAGGTCGAGTTGCTCCGCAGCCGCATCGAGGAGGCCGAAGACCTGCTGGCCGAGGGCAAGTGTCCCGAGTGTGGCCAGCCTGTCGAGGACTCACCCCACGTCGACACTATCGAGGACGACCGCGCGGAACTCGAAGCGAAACGAGCCGAACTCGAGTCGGTGAAATCGGACCTCGAGGCCCTCGACGACCGCATCGAAGCGGCCGAGTCACTGGTCGACGCCGAGGACGAGGCGACCCAGCTTCGCCAGCGCATCGACCAGATAACCCAGCTCGTCGAGGAGCGAGAATCGTCACTCGCCGACAAGCGCGACCGTCGCGAGACGTTGCGCTCCGAGGCGGACGAGTTCGACAGTGAGGCCGACGAGAAACGCGAGAACGCCGAGGCCGAACGCGACGCGCTGGAGGACAGCCGCGAGGCACTCGGCGAAGCGAACGCCGAGAAGGCCACGGTCACCCAGCGAAAGGAGACGCTCGAATCGCTCGCGGATACGCTCGACGAGATTTCGGAGACCGAGAGCGAGATAGAACGCCTCGGCGAGAAACGCGACCTGCTCGGCGAGCAGAACGACGAGCGCCGCCAGACCCTCGCGGACAAGCGCGAGCGAAAGGCCGAACTCGAGGACGCGGTCGACGACTCGCAGGTCGAGAACGCCCGGAGCGAGAAGAAGCGCGCCGCGACGTACATCGAACAGGTCGAAACGAAGCTGGAAGAACTTACGGAGACCCGCGACGACCTGCAGGACCGGGCCGGTCGCGTCCGGGGTGAAATCGAGGAACTCGAGGACCTGCGCGAGAAGCGTGACGCGCTCGGCGAGCGCCTCGATGCCCTGGAATCGCTCTACGCAGAGGCGCAGGACCTCCAGGAGATGTACAAGGAGCTCCGGGCGGACCTCCGCCAGCGGAACGTCGAGACGCTCGAACGCATGCTGAACGAGACGTTCGACCTGGTGTACCAGAACGACTCGTACTCCCACATCGAGCTCTCCGGCGAGTACGAACTCACCGTCTACCAGAAGGACGGCGAGACGCTCGACCCCGAGCAGCTCTCGGGCGGCGAGCGCGCCCTGTTCAACCTGAGCCTCCGGTGTGCCATCTACCGGCTGCTCTCGGAGGGCGTCGAGGGGGCGGCCCCGATGCCCCCACTCATCCTCGACGAACCCACCGTCTTCCTCGACTCCGGCCACGTCACGCAACTGCTGACGCTGGTCGAGACGATGCGGACGGAGTACGGCGTCGAGCAGATCGTCGTCGTCAGCCACGACGAGGAACTCGTCGGGGCGGCGGACTCGCTGGTCCACGTCGAGAAGGACCCGACGACCAACCGGTCGACGGTCTCTCGTGGTGAGCAACCGCTGGCAGAACTGTACTAATCCCGGGTGCTGCGGAGTGCCGCGACGCCCTCTCGCGCGAGGTCGGTCGCGTCGTACCCGCGCTCACCTGCGATGGTCGCTTCTTCGACCAGCCCGGCCGCACGGAACTCGGTGAGCAGGCCGAGCATGTCGCTCTCGCAGAGGTCGTAGGTGGCGAGCAGGTCCCGGACCGCGATGGGACCGCCGTCGACGAGTTCGACCAGCAGGCCGAGCGAGCGGTCGTCGTGGGTCGCCGTGAGAATCCGGCGAACCGCGGGGGAGACAGCCCCCGCGGCAGTCTCCAGCGGTGTCTCGCCTTCTGCTGGTTCCAGCCGGTCGTTCTCGACGTATCGTTCCTCACCGGTCACCGGGTCGCGCACGAGGCTGGCCTCACTCGACCGTTTCACGAGGAGGTAGCGGTCGCCCGAATCGTCGCGCACGGTTCGCATGGCTTCGGGTTGGAGAAGGAGGCGTTAGTCGTTGTCGACTGCGTCTTCGGTGTCGGCGTCGGAATCGGCAGTCTCATCGTCCTCGTCCCCACGTCCGAACGTCCGCGTCTGGTACCGATACAGTCCGTAGAGGAAGAACACGACGCCGCCGAGGAAGATACGGCCACCGAGCTCCCAGTTGCCCCGGAACAGGATGTACATCCCGCCCAGGCTCACGCCCAGGATGGCAGCATTGAACACGAGCACCATCGCCCAGAACTCGTACTTCAGCTCGCTGGGAGCGTCGGCCTCGTCCGGAACCGACGGTGCCTGCGGGGCTTCGGGAATCCGAACCGAGGGGGTGAGTTCGTCCTCGTAGTCCCGGAGGTCGTCCTCCGGGTCGAACTCGTCCGGTTCGTGCTCGCTACGCTCGTTGAACACTACTTCTAGATAGTTCGGGTTGGGACAAAAGGGTTCTGCGATAGTTCGAGACTGTGCCGAGTCGTCTCCCTATGATAGGGGCCGTTGTCTCCCTATGTCAGAGACTGTCGTCTCTCTATGCCACGTCTCGCAGCGCGAACGTCTTGGTGGCTTCGAGCCACGCAAGCGGGTTCTCGGCGTCGTAGAATACGACGCTATCCTCCGTCTCGTATGTCTCGATGGATTCCGTTCCATCTGCTGCGCTCTGGTCGGGCGTCGATCCGTCACCGTTACTTGCGTGGTCGGACAAGCCCATTCACCTCGCCCCTTGCTAAGTCGTACCACTGTAAAGGTCTTTTTGCCGGGGCAACGACACCATCCGGAGACGGCAGTGGGATACCGGCCGTTCAGGGTGAGCCACGCCGGCCGACCGCGATGAACCATCCTTTTAATCGGTGGCCGCTAATCCGTCTGCAATGACCGGACAACAGGCGTCCTTCGCCGACTTCGGGGAGTCGTCAGGGGACGCGGGTGCGCAGGCTGACGGTGGTGACGACGCCTACGACCTCGTCGCGGAGGCCGAGGCCGTCACGACACCGGGACTGGAGAACTCAGATATCGTCGAGAGCGACGAGGCACTGTTCCCCGACCCCGAGGGGACCGTCGAGCTGGCCGTCATGCAGGTCGACTACACCGTCGAGGGCTCCGGGGACCACGAGGAGCCGGTGATCCACGTCTTCGGCCGGCGTCCCGACGGCACCGCCGAGCACGTCATGGTGTTCGGCTTCCAGCCGTACTTCTACGCCCCGACGGACTCGCTCGACGAGGAAGAACTCGAGAACGAGGCGGTGATCACGGACTGGGAAGAGACGAACGACGAGGGCGAGCCCTACGAGAGCATCCGCGGGGAGCACCTGACGAAGATATTCGGACGCACGCCACGGGACGTCGGGAACATCCGCGACCGCTTCGACCACTACGAGGCCGACATCCTGTTCCCGAACCGGTTCCTCATCGACAAGGACATCCAGAGCGGGATTCGCCTCCCCGAGCGCCGCGGGCGCAGTGGCGTCCTCCGGGTCCCCCACCAGGAGGTCGAGGCGACCGAGGTCACCGCGGAACCCCGCGTCAACACCTTCGACATCGAGGTCGACGACCGGAACGGCTTCCCCGAGGACGGTGAGGAACCAATCGTCTGTCTCACCTCGCACGACTCCGTCGACGACGAGTACGTCGTCTGGCTCAACGTCGCCCACGAGGGTGACGCCCAGATTCCCGAGGAACTGCCGAACTACGAGCCCATCGAGGGCGACCTCGACGTGCGCGTCGAGACGTTCGACGGGGAGAGCCAGCGCGAGGCCGAGATGGCGATGCTCGAAGCGTTCGTCGACTACATCGACGAGACCGACCCCGACGTGCTGACCGGGTGGAACTTCGAGGACTTCGACGCGCCGTACTTCCTCGACCGGCTCGACGTGCTTGACTCCGCGATGCACGAGTACGACCTGGACTTGAATCGCCTCTCGCGCGTGAACGAGGTCTGGCGCTCGGGCTGGGGCGGTCCGGACATCAAGGGCCGCGTCGTCTTCGACCTGCTGTACGCCTACAAGAGCACGCAGTTCTCCGAACTCGAATCCTACCGGCTCGACGCCGTCGGCGAGCTCGAACTCGACGTGGGGAAAGAGCGCTACACCGGCGACATCGGCGACCTCTGGGAGCAGGACCCCGAGAAACTCCTCGAATACAACCTTCGTGACGTGGAGATCTGTGTCGAACTCGACCGCAAGCAGGACATCGTCGCCTTCTGGGACGAGGTCCGCACCTTCGTCGGCTGTAAGTTAGAGGACGCCCCGACCGCGGGTGACGCGGTCGACATGTACGTACTCCATAAGGTCCACGGGAGCTGGGCGCTGCCCTCGAAGGGCAAACAGGAGTCCGAGGACTACGAGGGCGGGGCCGTCTTCGACCCCATCACCGGCGTCAAGGAGATGGTGACGGTGCTCGACCTGAAGTCGCTCTACCCGATGTGCATGGTGACCATCAACGCGAGCCCCGAGACGAAGGTCGACCCCGACAGCTTCGAGGGCCCGACCTACAAGGCCCCCAACGGGACCCACTTCCGGAAGGACGAGGACGGCATGATCCGGGAGATGGTCGACGAACTGCTCGGCGAGCGCGAGCACAAGAAGTCGCTGCGCAACGAGCACGAACCCGGTAGCGAGGATTACGAACGATACGACCAGCAACAGGCCGCAGTGAAGGTCATCATGAACTCGCTGTATGGCGTGCTGGGCTGGGACCGGTTCCGCCTCTACGACAAGGAGATGGGTGCCGCCGTGACCGCGACAGGCCGCGAGGTCATCCGACACACCGAGAAAGCCGCCAACGAGATAGACTACCAGGTCGCGTACGGAGACACCGACTCCGTCATGCTGGAACTCGGGACCGACGTGTCGGTCGAGGAGGCCATCGAGCAGTCCTTCAAGATAGAGGAGCACATCAACGCCTCCTACGACGAGTTCGCGCGAGAGCAGCTCGACGTCGACATCGAGGGCGGCGAGGAGCACCGCTTCCAGATTGAGTTCGAGAAACTGTATCGCCGGTTCTTCCAGGCGGGCAAGAAGAAGCGGTACGCGGGCCACATCGTCTGGAAGGAGGGCAAGGACGTCGACGACATCGACATCACCGGGTTCGAGTACAAGCGCTCGGACATCGCGGCCATCACGAAGGAGGTCCAGCACCACGTCATCGACCAGATCGTCCGCGGTGCCAGCGAGGACGACATCACGGAGTACCTCCACGACATCATCGAGGACTTCCAGGCCGGTGAGATGAGCTACGACGACATCGCCATCCCGGGCGGTATCGGGAAACGACTCGACGACTACGACACCGACACCGCGCACGTGCGAGGCGCGAAGTACGCGAACATGCTGCTGGGGACGAACTTCGACCGCGGGTCGAAGCCGAAGCGCCTCTACCTCAAGAAGGTCCACCCCGAGTACTTCCGAGAACTGGAGGACGCCGGTGAGTTCGACCCCCAGCGCAACCACCTCTACGGCGAGTTCAAGCGCGACCCGGACGTCATCTGCTTCGAGTACGCCGACCAGGTGCCCGAGACGTTCGAGGTCGACTACGACAAGATGCTCGAGAAGACCCTGAAGGGTCCCATCGCCCGCGTCATCGAAGCCCTGGGCATCTCCTGGGACGAAGTGAAATCCGGCCAACAACAGACTGGCCTCGGCAACTTCATGTAGGGCGTCGGGTCGACGGGGTTTCGGTCGACCGAAACTGTGCCACAGTTTACCAACCGAGAAAAATATTTCTGCATTCGGGAATCGAAAGCGGGGCATTACGCAAGCATTATGGGGCCGACCCCCTTTCGCTAGAACGATAAGAGGTAGCTCAGAATGGCACGACTAGAACTCACAAACCTTCACGCGAAGGTCGCAGAAGACGACGGTGAGAAGATTCTCGATGGCGTCGACCTTGAGGTTCGTTCGGGCGAGATTCACGCCCTGATGGGTCCCAACGGGTCCGGGAAGTCCACGACCGCGAAGGTCATCGCGGGCCACCCCGCCTACGAGGTAACGGACGGGAAGGTCCTGCTCCACCTCGAGGAGGGTGACTTCGGCGAGGACTTCGAGATTCCGGAAGACAAGCGCACCTGGAACCTGCTCGACATGGAGCCCAACGAGCGTGCCGCACTCGGCATCTTCCTTGGCTTCCAGTACCCGGCAGAGATCGAGGGCGTCACGATGACGAACTTCCTGCGCACGGCCCTCAACGCCAAGCTCGACGAGCGCGAGGAGCTCTTCGAGGACGACGACGGCGAGGAGGAAGAAGAGGAAGAGGCGGGCTACGACACCTCCCCGATGGAGGGTCCCGCCGACGAGGGCGACATCGGCGTCGCCGAGTTCCAGCAGCTCCTCCAGGAGAAGATGGAGCAGCTCGACATGGACGAGAAGTTCGCCCAGCGCTACCTCAACGCCGGCTTCTCCGGCGGGGAGAAGAAGCAGAACGAGGTCCTCCAGGCCGCCATCCTCGAGCCGAGCATCGCCGTGCTCGACGAGATCGACTCCGGGCTGGACATCGACCGCCTGCAGGACGTCTCCCACGGCATCAACGCCCTGCGCGACGAGGTCGGCACGGGCATCCTCCAGATCACCCACTACCAGCGTATTCTCGACTACGTCGAGCCGGACCACGTCCACATCATGCTCGACGGCCAGGTCGTCATGAGCGAGGGCCCGGAACTCGCCGAGAAGCTCGAAGAGCACGGGTACGACTGGGTCCGCGAGGAGGTCTACGAGACCGCGTAACCGGTTCTGGCTAGCACAGGGTAGATACGTACCCACCAGTAATCAACAACCAATCAAATCATGAGTTCAGATCAAGACCACCTCAAAGAGACAGACACCGAGGCCCGTTTCGAGTTCAAGAAGGAACAGAAGTCTGCGTTCCAGACCGAGAAGGGTCTCACGGAGGAGACCATTCGGCTCATCTCCGAAGACAAGGACGAGCCCGAGTGGATGCGCGAGCGCCGCGTTCGCGCACTGAAGCAGTACCAGAAGATGCCGATGCCGACGGACTGGCCGGGACAGCCGGACCTCTCCGAACTCGACATCGGCGAGATCGTCCCCTACATCCGCCCCGACGTGGAGACGCGTGGCGGCGCGGACAACTGGGATGACCTCCCGGACGAGATCAAGGACACGTTCGAGAAGCTGGGCATCCCGGAAGCCGAGCGCAAGGCGCTCTCCGGCGTCGGCGCCCAGTACGAGTCCGAGATCGTCTACCAGAACATGCAGGAGCAGTGGGAGGAGAAGGGCGTCATCTTCTGCGACATGGACAAGGCCGTCCAGGAGCACGAAGACCTCGTCAAGGAGTACTTCATGACGAAGTGCGTCCCCCCGTCGGACAACAAGTTCGCCGCGCTCCACGGTGCCGTCTGGTCCGGCGGCTCGTTCGTGTACGTCCCCGAGGACGTCACGGTCAACATGCCGGTGCAGGCGTACTTCCGCATGAACAGCGAGGGGATGGGCCAGTTCGAGCACACCCTCATCATCGCCGAGGAGGGCTCGGAGGTCCACTACATCGAGGGCTGTTCCGCCCCGAAGTACGGCAGCCACAACCTCCACTCCGGCTGTGTGGAGGTCTTCGTCGGCGAGGACGCCCACGTCCAGTACTCGACGGTCCAGAACTGGTCGAAGAACACCTTCAACCTCAACACGAAGCGTGCCATCGTCGAGAAGAACGGCACGATGGAGTGGGTCTCCGGCAGCATGGGCTCGAAAGCCACCATGCTCTACCCGGCGACCATCCTGAAGGGCCGCGGCGCGACGGACAACCACATCACCATCGCGTTCGCCGGCAAGGGCCAGAACATCGACACCGGCGCGAAGGTCTACCACAACGCGCCCGACACGAAGTCGACCATCGAGTCCAAGTCCATCAGTAAGGACGGCGGCCGCACGAACTACCGTGGCCTCGTCCACATCGCCAACGGCGCCGAGAACTCCTCGACGTCGGTCGAGTGTGACGCGCTGATGTTCGACAACGAGTCCACCTCCGACACCATGCCGTACATGGAGATCCAGGAGTCCAAGGTGGACGTCGCCCACGAGGCGACCGTCGGCAAGATCGGTGACGAGGACGTCTTCTACCTCCAGTCCCGCGGACTGGACGACGACGACGCCAAGCAGATGATCGTCGCCGGCTTCATCGAGCCCATCACGGAGGAACTGCCCATCGAGTACGCGGTCGAACTCAACCGCCTCATCGAACTCGAGATGGAGGGTAGCCTCGGGTAATCCCGAGAATTGACATGAGCACACAGGTACACGCCAATCTCACACGAGACCAGGTGGAGCAGATTTCGACCGAACTGGGCGAGCCCGAGTGGCTCCTCGAGACGCGTCTCGACGCGCTCGAGGCCCTCGAATCGCTCGACATGCCGAGCGTCATCCGGACGCCCGGCCGCGACTGGACGAACCTCGCGAACCTCGACTTCGAGGGCTTCGTCGACCCGCTGAACGCAGCGCAGGACAAAGAGCGCGTCAGCGCCGAGGGCGTCTCCGTCCTCGAATGGTCCGAGGCAGTCGACCACCACGAGGAGCTCGTCAAGGAGCACTTCGGCAGCGTCATCGACCCGCAGGAGAACTACCTCACCGCGCTGTCGACCGCGCTGTTCACCGACGGGACCGTCGTCTACGTCCCCGAGAAGGTCGACGCCGAGGACGTGAAGATCCGGACGCACATGAACAGCCAGTCGCTGTTCAACTACACGCTCGTCATCACGGAGAAGAACGCCTCCGTCACCATCCTCGAGCGCCAGTCCACTGGCGAGGAGCTCGAGGGCGAGCGCTACTACAGCGGGCTGGTCGAGGTCGCCGCCGGTGAGAACTCCCACGTCCAGTACGGGAGCCTCCAGAACCTCGACGAGGAGACGTACAACTACACGCTCAAGCGCGGCACCGCCGGCACGTACGCCACGATCAACTGGATCGAGGGCAACATCGGGTCCCGTCTCACCAAGTCCAGCGTCGAGACGACGCTCGACGGTGACAGCTCCGAGACCCACATCGTCGGCGCGTTCTTCGGCCACGACGACCAGCACTTCGACGTGAACAGTCGGGTCTGGCACAAGGCCGAGCACACGACCGCCGACCTCGTCACCCGCGGCGTCCTCGACGACACCGCCCGCTCGGTGTACGAGGGCGTCCAGGACGTCGGCCGCGACGCCTGGGACACGTCGAGCTACCAGCGTGAGAACACGCTGATGCTCTCCGACAAGTCCGAGGCCGACGCCTCGCCGAAGCTCATCATCAACAACCACGACACCGAAGCGTCCCACTCGGCCACCGTCGGCCAGGTGGACGCCGAGGAGATGTTCTACATGACCTCGCGCGGTGTCGACCCGAAGTCCGCCAAGAACATGCTCGTCGAGGGCTTCTTCGTGCCGGTCCTCGAGGAGGTCGCCGTGGACGAACTCCGCGACGACCTCGAAGAGCTCATCTCCGAGCGCCTGCGCGGGTAAGCGCAGACGCGGTTCTTTCTCTCTCTTTCCGTTCTCAGCCTCCCGAGCGACCGCTGTGTTCCGGGCCGTTGTTCCGGGCCGAAGGCTTTTCTCGCGGTCCCGTGAAGCCGCCGACATGACTCGATTCGCGGCACTGCTGGTCGCTTTCGTCGACGCGCTCCCGTTCGCCGTCGGACTCGCCGCGGTGACGTACCTGGGCGGTTCGGCGTCACTGGGAACGACCCGGGCAGCCACGATGGCGGCGGTCGTGGGATTGGTCTTGCTCCTGTTGCTCGGACTGGTGAGCTACAACAAGTATCGCGGTGCGAAGAAGCGGTTTTGGCTGGTTCGAAAGACGGTCGAGACGGCCTGGATGGCGGGCTGGTAGCTCAGTCCCAGTGGCTCTTGTCGCCGCGCAGCCAGACGTAGTCACAGCCGTCGAGGAAGAACGTCACGCCGCCGTCCTCGACGTGGTAGTCGCCGGGTCCGAGTATCTGGGTCGTATCGGCGTCTGGCACCTCCCACTGGAGAACCGATTCGCGGGGCTCGTCGGTAAGGCTGTGGGCGAAGATGAACGCCGTATCGTCGGTGTCGAGTCGGTGGACGAACACGTCCTTGTGGCCGGACTCGGCGATGTGGAAGGAGCCGTCAGCCAGTTCCAGGTTGTCCTGTCGGGCCGCGACGATGCGCTGGATGCGCGAGAGGAGCGAGTCGGGATGCTCGCGCTGGTCGGCGACGTTGATGCGCTCGTAGCTGAACTCCCCGTGGGCGATGGGCGGGTTGTAACAGTCCTCGCGGTCGGCGTCGGAGAAGCCGCCGTTCTGGCTGTCGTCCCACTGCATCGGGGTGCGGACGGACTCGCGCTCGTCGAGCCAGAGGTCCGAGCCCATGCCGATCTCGTCGCCCGAGAGGATGACGGGCGTGCCGGGATACGAGAAGAGGAGGCTGTGAGCCATCGCGATGCGGTCGTGATCGCCGTCGTAGAGGTCGGCGAGTCGGAGACGGTGGCCGCGGCCGAAGATCCACGAGGAGTCGTCGTCCGGCCCGAAGTACTCGCGGGCGTGTTCGAGCGCCTCGTTGGGGAGTTTGAGCAGGTTCCACTCGTCGTGGTTGCGCAGGAAGTTCGCCCAGTGGCCCACGTCGGAGATGTCGGGGAGGATGTCGTCGGCCCGGTGGAGCGGCCAGGTGTCCCCGACGCCGACCGCGTAGGTCATGTGGGCGTTGAGGACGAAGTTGAACAGCAGGTCGAAGGTGTCGCCGTCGCCGAAGTAGTGGTCGAGGTGCTCGGGTTCGTCGTCGGCCTCGGCGAGCAGGATGGCGTGGTCCTTCTCCGCCTTGACGACCTCGCGCATCTCCTTGAACAGCCAGATGCCCTCCTCGGTCCCGTTGTGGCCCTTCTGCATCAGCATGGGATGGGCGGCGTCGACCCGGAAGCCGTCTGCGCCCTTGTCGAGCCAGAACCGCAGGATATCGTGAATCTCGTCGCGCACTCTGGGATTCGACACGTTCAGGTCGGGCTGGTGGTGGTAGAACTGGTGGAAGTAGTGTTTCTCGGCCACGTCGTCGTAGGACCAGACGCCGTCCTCGTACTCCGGGAAGATGTTGATGGTGTTGTAGGCGTCCTCGACGTGGCTGGTCCAGAGATAGTAGTCGTGATATTCGGATTCGGGGTCCTCGCGGGCCGCCTGGAACCAGCCGTGGTCGATGGACGTGTGGTTGAACACGACGTCGGTGAGCACGCGGATACCGCGCTCGTGGGCCCGGTCGGTGAACTCCTCGAAGTCTGAGAGGGAGCCGAGTCGGTCGTCGACGTCTCGGTAGTCAGCTACGTCGTACCCGTTGTCACGGAGGGGGCTCGGGTAGAAGGGACGGAGCCAGATGCAGTCGACGCCGAGGTCGTCGAGGTAGTCCAGCTTCTCGATGAGGCCCTGGAAATCACCCCATCCGTCGCCGTTCGAGTCGTTGAACGTCTTCACGTCGAGTGTGTAGACGGTCGCGTCCTCGTACCAGTCCTGTCCAGTCATTGTACGTACTGACCGGAGCCGGCAGGTTGAGAGTTACGCTCTCGACAGTGTGGCTTACTCACAGGCCACATGCCGGCCACAGACCGGCGATACATCGACCAGATAGCAGTCACTGAGGGCCGACTGGCCTCGTTTCGACAGTCAGCAAGAGTTAGGTAGCCCCGTCCCCGCCTTTTGGATATGAGTCTGGGTCAGCGTGTCTCGACCGACCACCAGCTCGCGCGCCTCCTCCAGATCGGCGCGGTGCTCGAAGAGGTCGTCGAGTCACGTGCCTACCACCATCTCGACTCCTTCGGTGACGAGTCCGAGCAGGTCGACGAGGAGATCCGCGACCTGCTGGAACACGCCGCCGAGGAGTCAGCCGAGCACCGCGACCGCCTCGAGGCACTCATCGAGGACCTCGACGCCGAAACCGTCCCGTACGAGGAGATAAACACCCTCGTCGAGGCCAAGTACGCACAGACGAAACCCGAGGACTTCGACGGGCTACTGTACGACCAGCTCTGCAACGAGGAGACGGCGTACAAGTTCTACGACGACCTCATCGAGGCCATCGAGGCGAGTGACAGCGACTTCAGCATCGACCGCGACCGCGTCCTCGACACCCTCCGGAGCATCCGCGAGGAGGAGGCAGAGGGCGTCGAGGAAGTCGCCACGATCATGGAGGACCGCGAATGACGGGCACTGGCGGACCGCGAACCACGGGGGCAGACCGATGAATACGGCAGACCAATACCTCAAGGCGATCTACCTGGTGCAGCGAATGAACGACGGGCCGGCAGCGACGGGCGCGCTCGCCGACATGCTCGACGTCTCACCCGCCAGCGTGAACGAGATGGTCGGCAAACTCGAAGAACGCGGGCTCGTCGACCACGAGAAGTACAAGGGCGCGAAACTCACCGACGAGGGCATCCTCCGGGCCGAAGACGCCCTGCAGACCTACTGCATCATCGAGCGCTTCCTCGCGAACGTCCTCGAGGTCGAGAACTTCCGGGAGGAGGCCCACGCACTGGAGGCCGTCATCGACGACACGGTGGCCGACCGACTCGACACAATCATCGACCGCCGCTCGGAGTGCCCCGACTGCTTCGACGCCGAGGCCGACAAGTGCTGTCACCTCGAACTCGAGGTCAGCGAGACCGCCGACTGAGAGCCACGTTCTCCTTCAGAGCCTGTCCATCTCGTCGGGTGCCCAGGGAACTGCTGGGCGGATCGATGCGAGTCGCCGGCGGAGTCGAACCAGGGGCGATGCAGACGCCCGGCCGAGCGACGAGTTGCGACGGCCTGTACTATCCGAACCGACAGAGACCGCCAGCGACGGGAACTGGAACCGGCCGCGAACCCCACCACCGTTTCGAGTACTGCGGCCACTGTGTTCCGCCGACCGCAGCCGATACCAGCCGACGAGCGCGATGGGGACCAGAACGGTCACGGCCAGGTAGTACAGCACAGCGCCGACCAGCGAGTCGTCGAAGACGGTCAGCTGCACGCTCACCTTGAGCAAGAGCGCACCGACCAGCAGGAGGAGCCTGTTGACCGGTCCGTACAGTCCGGTGAACTCGGCTCCCCGCTCGACCCGCCGGAGCCGCTCAGAGATCGTTGTCATCTCACTCACGTTGTGCTCGGCGTCACTTCAAAACCCGTCAGACGGCCGTTAGACGAGGTTTCAGCGCGTCTGAATGTTGCGGTTCGTGGAACATCTTGCTGGAACGCAGCCCGAATCCCGGATAGCTGGCCGGTCGTCGTCGCCAGTGGCCATCACTACTGATAGGAACACTAACAGGTTCGATTCTCAGAAATCATGATGAAATTCTACACAACATTTTACTACACATGCCGATATTGTTGTCAGTATGCTTGGGATGTTGCGACGTATCGTTCCGCGGTTCATCCGGCGGAACTACGCACTGAAGTTCGCCATCGCGCTGGTGGTCCTCGGGGTCTCCGTGGGCGGCGTGGGTATCGCAGCCACCGACCAGATGAGCGAACAGATACAGGCAGACGCGAACGAAGAGTACGCGACGCTCGCAGAACAGGAGGCACGCGCCCTGTACGCGTGGAACCAGCAGCAACGCCAGGTGGTCGAGTCGGTCGCGCGCGGCACGCCCACGGGCGACTCGACCGAGAACATCACGAAGTACCTCGAACGTGAGAAGAAGGGGTTCACCGGGTCCGACGCGGGTGACTCGGCGAACCTCCACTACATCGACCGCTCCACCGGGGAGGTCGTCGCGAGCACGAAGTTCGGGCTCGCGGGTACCCCCGTCTCGGAGCTGAACGGTTCGTGGACCGAAGAGCTCTCCGGTGGGACCGAGACCGTCATGACCGGTGCCTACTCCAGCGAGAGCACCTACGGGTCGAACGTCCCCCGGTACGCCTTCGTCACCACGAAGGACCTGCCAGCGGACATGGCGCTGGTGTACGCCGTCCCGCTACAGGAGTACGTCGGCAACCTGCAGGGCAGCGATGGGAGCGGCACGACCCTCGTCGTCGACCGCTCCGGCTCGGTCGTCTTCGAGGAGACCGGGTCGCACCTCCTCTCGACCTACGGCGAGGACACCAGCGCGGTCCAGAACGGGCTCGGACTCGACCCGGGAGAGAGCGGCGCACTCCAGGGCGGGCCGCCGACCGGAGCCGTCCTGACCGACGGCACCGCCTCCGGCGTGAACGGCACCTCCTACGTGGTCGGCTACTCACCCGTCGCCAAGACGGACTGGGTCGTCCTCGTCCACACGCCCACCACGGAGGCCTATGGCTTCGTCGAGAGCGTCTCCCAGTACGGCCTGTACGCGACGGTCGCCGGCGTCGTCCTCATCGGACTCGTCGGCGCGGTCCTCGGCCGCAACACCGCGAAGTCGGTCGACCGGCTCCGGTCCAAGGCCGAGCAGATGGAGAACGGCAACCTGAACGTGGAGTTCGAGACCGGCCGCATCGACAACATCGGCCGCCTCTACGACGGCTTCGCCGAGATGCGCGACGCACTTCGCGACCAGATATCAGAGGCGAGAGACGCCAGGGACGCGGCCGAAACCGCCCAGGCGAGAGCCGAGCGTATGAACACCCATCTGGAGCGCAAGGCGGACGAGTACAGCACCGTCATGGCGGCCTGCGCCGACGGCGACCTCACGGCCCGGATGGACCCCGAGAGCCAGAACGAGGCCATGGCCGACATCGCCGCGGCCTTCAACGAGATGGTCGCCGAGATCGAGGCGACCACCGCCGAGGTCAAGACGTTCGCCCAGGAGGTCGCGACCGCCAGCGAGGAGGTCACCGCCAGCTCCGAGGAGGTCCGCGGGGCCAGCGAACAGGTCACCGAGTCCATCCAGGAGATCTCCGACGGGGCCGACCGCCAGAACGAGGAGTTCCAGGCGGTCTCCCACGAGATGGAGAGCCTCTCCACCACGACCGAAGAGATAGCCGCCTCCTCGAACGAGGTCGCCGACCTCGCCGAACGAACCGCCGAGACGGGACGCGACGGCCGCGAAGCCGCCCAGGCGGCCAAGTCCGGGATGAACGACATCGAATCCCAGTCCGCCGCCGCCGTCTCCGACATCGCCGACCTCGCCGACGAGATGGACGAGATCGACGAGCTTGCCGAGTTCATCTCCAGCCTCGCGAAGGAGACCAACATGCTCGCGCTGAACGCCAACATCGAAGCCTCCCGCGGCGGCGAGGAGTCCGGTGACGGCTTCGCCGTCGTCGCCCGGCAGGTCAAGGAACTCGCCGCCGACACGAAGGAGGCAGCCGAGGACATCGACTCCCGCCTCGACCGCATCCAGGCCCAGACCAGCCAGACCGTCGAGGGCGTCGAAGCCACTCGCCGCCAGATCGTCGAGACCACCGAAGCCGTCGACAACGCCGTCGACGCCCTCGACGAGATTGCCGGGTACGCGACCGAGACCAACACCGGCATCCAGGAGATCTCGGCCGCCACCGAGGAACAGGCCGCCTCCACCGAAGAGGTCGTCGCGATGGTCGACGAGGCAGCGACCATCTCCGAGGAGACCACCGCCGAAGCCGAGAACGTCGCCGCCGCCGCCGAAGAACAGACCACCGCCCTCACCGAGGTTAGTGCCAGCGCCAGCTCGCTCAGCGAACAGGCCTCCCGCCTGAGCGAAGCTCTCGACCGCTTCGACACCGAGGTCCCCGATGTCGCCGATGGCGGTGTCTCCAGTTCCTCTCCGGACGACACCGACGAGTTCGTGTTCGGTGACACCGACGACGCCGAACTCGTCGACGAACTCGAACCGGACCCCTCTGACGACTGATTCGGGTGCAGTCTCCCGACCGTCGTCTCCTGGTTCTTATTCGATGACGGCGCAGACTCGCCATGCAGTGCCCCACCTGCGGGAAACCCCTCGCCACCGAACGAGGGATGCGCCAGCACCACACCAAAGTCCACGGCGTCTCCCTCCCGAACCGGACGTGCTCGGGATGTGACGACCGCTTCTACGACCCGAAGTCGCGCCGCGAGTTCTGCGACGACTGCAACCCCAACGCGGGCGAACACAACGGGAACTGGCGCGACGCGACCGAGGAGTCGGTCTGTGTACTGTGCGATTCGAGCTTCGAGTACTATCCCTCGGAGAAGGAGGGCGTGTACTGCCCCGAGTGTGTTGAGGACGCGAGCGGGTTGCTGCCAGAGAATCCGATGGACGACCTCGAGCCAACCGTCGTCGACTGCGAGTACTGTGGCGAGTCGTTTCCGGCCCCACCGTCGCGAACCACGGGAAACTCGTACGGGACGTTCTGTTCGACCCGATGCTACGGAGACTGGCTCTCCGCGAACGTCGTCGGCGAATCGCATCACCAGTGGGAGGGTGGCCCACTCGTCTATGGGAACGGCTGGTGGCGCGTCCGAGAAGAGGCACTCGAACGCGATGCCTACAGCTGCCAGTGCTGTGGGAAGGATGTCGACGACCTCGGCCAGAACCCCGACGTGCATCACATCGACCGCGTCCGAGAGTTCGATGACACGAGCGATGCACACGAGCTGGAGAACGTCGTCACGCTCTGTCGCCCCTGCCATCGCAAGGTCGAGGCTGGTGTGGTAGCCACACCCGTCCCGTCCGACGAAAAGTAATCTTATTGTACGCTGATTTCCAATCCACGAGCGCAGCGCGAAGTCCCGTGGTGTAGTGGCCAATCATAATGGCCTTTGGAGGCGTCTGGTTCGTTCCAGCGTCGAAGTGAGCCATTGACGGCGGTTCGAATCCGCCCGGGACTATTCTGTCCGAACGAAGTGAGGACGAATAGCGAACGGTGGATTCGAGCCCAGGAGACGAGCGGATGCGAGTCTCCGCGGTTCGAATCCGCCCGAGTAAACACAATCTCAACGATATAGTTCCTCTCCGCCAGTTCTCTCGATAGCTACAATCCCGGAAGCCAGCAGAACTAACTGCTGCGGACAAATCCCTCCACCAGTGAACCGTCGTGCCCTCTTGACTGCACTCGGCGCCGGGCTGGCCGGGTGTTCCTCGTCGACCGAGACACAGAGAACTGTCCGAGAGACGACGGCCAGCCAGACCACCCAGTCGAAGACGGAGACCGACACCACGACCGAACCGACGCCCTCCGAAACGCGAACTGAGACGACGACTGAGGCGTCTGCCGAGAGCGTGGACGTCGGCGTCGTCTACATTCCATTCGTCGGCGATAAGTTCGGTGAGTGTACGACGGTCTCCCAGCCCGAACTCGGCCAGTACGGCGACCCGGTTCCGTCAGCTATCGCGACCCGGCACGCATCCTGGCTCGCCGATGCAGGCGTCTCCACCGTCATGTTCAACGTCGGCGAATCGAGGCGGGACCACGAGCGTCTCAGTACCTTTCTCCGGGCAGACCTCGGCCCGCTGTCGGTCGAACCCTTCTACGTCATCAGTCAGGCGCTCCGGCGAGACCGTGACATCGAGGCGGACTTCGAGTTCCTCCGGGAGACGTTGCTCTCGACGGACCGATGTCACCGCAGGGACGGCCGACCAGTCATCACCTTCTGGGACTTCGACTTCCTCGCGTGGGGTGGGAGTGAGGATTCGAAGGAAGCCAAGCAACTCGTGGAAGACCGCGGCGGGCCGGCAGGGTTCGTCGACTACCTGCGCGAGCAACTGACCGTCGACGGGACCGAGCCGTTCCTCGTCGGCGATTTCGCCGACCACGCTGTCGGGGGGTTTCCGGCCGACTACACCGAACTGAACCGGCACCTCGACGGGGCGACGAACTGGATACCCGTCCAGACCGAGGTGTTCGACTGGGAGACCACCAGGGACCACGTCGCCCAGAGCTTCGCGGCGACCCGGACGTTCTGTGACGAACACGACATGGCGTACCACCCGATGACCTTCCCAGGATTCGACGACCGACACAACTCGTGCTGGGGGTCAGGTCGGTACATCCCGCGAGCCCCAGCACACCTGCGGGAGCTGCTGGAACTCGCACGGGAGTACAGTACAGGGCGCGTGAACGTCGCAAGCTTCAACGACTGGACGGAGGGGCACCAGATCGAGCCCGGACGGTTCCGAGACACGACATACAGCACGGACTACCTGGACGTCGTCGCCGGGTTCACGGCACCGTAATCGACGCGGAGAGGTTGGTGGTACCGCTCCCCAAAACGGTGCGCAAGCGGACTACTTTTCCGTGGATGGCCGGAACTAGCGAACATGGGTTTTGGTAGCTACGACGAGTCCGAACAACAGGACCAGAACAACGACATCGACGAAGACGATGCGGTCAGTGTCCACGAACACGACCACGACGGGACGGTCGAGTTCGAACCCGACATGTCCAACGAGGAGCTCGTCGACCAGCTCCAGGACATGAAGGGCGGCGACAGCGACGACTGAACGGGCAGGGACTCCGCAGTGGGTCAAGGGTGCGGTGAGTTCGGGGCCCACGCCGGAGTCAGGCGGCGTCGCAGTCGGTCTTTTCTGGAGGGTGTCTCAGCTCGGGTCTGGTCGGTCAGCCGCTGCTAGTTCTCGTAGAAGCTGTCCGCGCCGTGGTCGTCCTGCCACGCGAACGCGAAGAGCCGGCGAGCCGGGAGTCTCTCGAGGGTCCGTCCATCAGCGCTCTCGCCGGTCGCACCGTCCCAGGTCGTGCCGTCGGCCGCGAACTGGCCGTCTTCGGCGGGCTCGAAGGAGTAGCCGGGGTCGGCGAAGGCGTGGATTCCGTCGGCAGTCGCGAAGACCACGACTGCCGTGTCGCCGACGGTCGCCTTGGCCAAGCCGTCGACGGCGTCGACGCGGGGCAGCGGGAACCCCAGTGCGTCGTCGCCATCCTCGACCCCGAGAACCACTGTTTTCGCCTCGATGTCGTCGTCGCGGTCCCACTCTCGCCCGCCGGTGCCGCGGTGCGCCCCGAGCCCGAACCCGTCCATCTCGAAGTACTGGGTGTAGGGGTCGGCGTCGTACGCCGGTTCCGCGGCGTCACCGCCCTTCTGACCGGCCTCGGTCTGGCCGCCGGGGCGGGCGAGGACCTCGCCGTCGGGGTGGCGCTCGCGGAATCGGTCCATCGGGAGCATCGCGGCCGCGAGCACCCTGAGGTCGGTCCCCTCGTGCTCGCCGGCGATGGCCGTCCCGAGGCTCTGTTTCCACTCGGACTCGGTCTCGCGGTCGTACATCACGAGGTCGTCGTCCGCGAGCTTGCCCGAGACGCCGAAGGTGAGCGTCTGGCCGTCGACCACGCGGTCGTAGACGACGGCACTGCCACAGAGCGGACACCAGGTGACGGCGATGGGCTCACCGTCGCGGTCGGTGTTGACGATCTCGTGGTAGTGGAGGTACCGGATGGGATAGGCGCGTGGTGTCTCGCCGTCGACGACGACGACCTCGTCGCTGCCGTCGCCATCGTACTCACCCACGGGGAGGAACTCGGGGGCATCGACGCTCGGGATGGCGTCCGGCGGGAGGACCTGTCTCACGTTCATAGCGGTGGGTGCGCGCGGAGGTCTGAAAAGGACACCGGGGGCGTGCGGGAAGCGCGCCACCGCGGACGGGACGGGTGTCCTGGCTGCCCGGGCGGCCGCCGTCAGTCCGAGAGGTCGAAGTAGATGCGTTCCTCGCCGTTTCCGCGGGTTTCGCGCCCGGTGACGGTGACGGTCCCGATGTCGCCCGTGTTCGAGACGTGGGTGCCGGCACAGGCCGTCCGGTCGAAGGGCTCGTCGTCGGGTGTTTCACCCGCAATCTCGACGATGCGTAGCTCCGTGATCGAGTCCGGGAGCAGGTCGATACGGGTGCGCTGGGTGTCGAGGCGGTCTTCTGCCTCCTCGCGGTCGAGTTCGTACCACCGGACCGGTCGTTCGTCGCCGACGAGTTCGTTCAGCCGAGCCTCGATGTCGCCGAGGTCGTCCTCGTCGAATCGCTCGTAGGCGCAGTCGAGCCGGGCCCGGTCGGCGTACACCTGGTTCCCGGTGGTCTCGGCGTCGAACTCGTCGAGGAGGAGCGCGGAGAGCAGGTGCTGGGCAGTGTGGTAGCGCATGTGCGCGTGGCGGCGGTCCCAGGCCAGTTCCCCGGTGACGGTCGTGCCGGGTTCCGGCGGTGTCCCGTCGACGGTGTGGTAGATGGTGTCCTTCTTCTGGACGTCCGTGACCGTCCACGTCTCGCCGTCCACCGTCAGGGTCCCGGTGTCGTGTGGCTGGCCACCACCTGTCGGATAGAACGCGGTCCGGTCGAGAACGACCCGGTCGTCGAGCACGCGTTCGACCGTCGCGTCGAACTGTCGAATCGTCGAATCGTCGAGGAAGAGCGACTTCGTCATCGTGCGGTCGAAAGCGGCCGAGAAACTTAATTTACGGTGTCGTAACGCCTAAGAGTCGAACAGACCTTTGTACGGGTAACAATGACTACGCAACGCTTTTCGCGGGGTGATTCTCTGTGGGTGTCGAAATAAAGGAATCCCGCGTCACCGACCAGGAGTTCGAGGCGATGAAAGAGTTCGTCTACGACTACCTCCTCGCCAGCGTCGAGAACGAGGACGAGGGCGGCCGGATGCGCTGGTACCCGTGGCACTCTGCTGAATATCGCCACAACCACATCCTGAACGTCGTCGAACTCGCGACCAAGATCGCTCGCCGTGAGGGTGCCGACGTGGACGTGACGCGCGTCGCAGCACTGTTCCACGACATCGCGAAACTCGACGCCGACCAGGACGTCCACGCCGAGGAGGGTGCCCGGGTCGCCCGGACCTACCTCGAATCACAGGGTGAGTTCCCGGCGTCGTTCATCGACCAGGTGTGTCGGGCCGTCGAGGACCACTCCTACCAGGGCGACCTCTCGGACCTCCCGCTGGAGACCCAGTGCCTCATCGAGGCGGACATCCTCGACAAGGTCGGGGCCAACGGAACCGCACTCATGCTGTTGCGGATGGGGTACGAAGCCCGGACCCACATGGACTCGGCCGAGATGGTCGACCGCGTGCTCGAACGCGGCAAGGACGCCGCCAAGCGCATCGAATCCGACGCCGCAGAGAGCATCGCCCACCAGCGACTCAAGCGAGTGAAGTGGTTCCGCGAGTGGCTCGAAGAGGAGGTCTCGGAGATGGAACACGACGACCTCGACGTCGAGTTCTAGGCCGGAGTCACCGCGTTCTCACACCGGTTCAGAACAGTCCGACGAGCGTCCCGCTCGCGTCGGCGAGGAAGTAGAGCCCGAACCCGGCCAGCACCACCGCGCTCGAACCGGCGACCACTGGTGCGAAGCGGTCGACCCGCTTCCCGACGGAGACGAGCGTCGCCGGGAAGCCGGCGACCCACACCAGGATGCCGAGGAAGAAGCCGACGATGAGGGTGGGGCTGCCCGCCTGGACGACGAGTGTGCCGGCGAGTTGCTGGCCGACGTAGGGGACCTCCGCGAACACGTCGATGGCCTTGTCGTCGAGCATGTGCACGCCGACGGTGAGCCAGAAGACGATCTGGTACGGGTTCGTGAGCGCGAGGACGAACGCCTTCTGGAAGCCCTTCTGGTCCTCGTCGGTGTCGGTCTCGACGAACGAGCTCGCGGAGCGAGCGTCCTCGAACGCGCCGTAGGCGAAGTACAGCATGAGGACGCCGCCGGCGGCGACCATGAGTCCCTGGAGCAGGGCGGACTCGTCGACGATGGCGACGACCCCGAGGTACGCGAGCACGAAGAAGCAGGCGTCGGCGGTGAACGCCCCGAGGCCCGCGCGGACCCCGGCGAGCCAGCCCCGCACGACGCTCTCCTCGGCGATGATGGCGTTCATCGGCCCCGGTGGCGAGGCGAGGGCGAAGCCGAACACCAGCCCGATGAGGGCGGTCGTCACGAGAGCCATGATGGTCATTCCGTCAGGCTGATTGAAAAGCACACCGTCTGCGGGGCGTCCTGCTGGTTGCCCGAGTCACAGCAGCGACACGACCGCGTCAGCGACCGCGGTGAGCTGGCCCGCGACCAGCCCGACCAGCGTCTCCCAGACGGAGAACCCGGTCACGATGCTCTGGAGCGTGTCGATGCCGAAGAACGCGAACAGCCCGGCCGAGAAGGCGTGGGCGAGACGGGCGTCGAAGGCGTGCGAGAACCGGTAGAACAGCAGGGCGTTCGCGATGCTGACCGGGATGATGGCGAGCATCTCACCGGCCCAGATGGCCGACGTGGCCCCGTACTCGATGGCCAGTCCGATGGTGACGAGCTGGGTCTTGTCTCCGAACTCACCGGCGGCCATCATCCCGAAGATGGGGAGCCAGCCGCCGAAGTACTGCGGGACCTCACGACCGAAGAGCTCCAGGGACCCGTCACCGCCAGGCGTCGGGAACCCGCCGTCGGTTTCGACGCCGTCGGGTTGGTCCGGCCCGTCGCCCGTGGTCGCGTCCCCGCCCGCCGCAGGCATGGACCGGTAGAGCAGGACGGCGAAGAGGCAGAAGAGCAGGCCGCTGATGACACTCAACACGACCGGCGGGAGCGCCTGCTTCACCGCGTTCCCGAACGCGATCTCGAGGGCGGTCCAGCCAGCGAACGCGGTCCCGGCGGCCGAGACGACGACGGCGGGGTGATAGCGCGTCGAGAGCCCGGCGATGATGAACTGCACCTTCTCCCCGGGCAGGACGGCGAGCTGTGCGACGAACGCGATAGCGACGATTTCGAGGTACTCCATCGATGTCGAGTTGGTTCAGCGAACCGCTCGGTGACGTCGTGGACGGCTCGGTAACGTGGTGGACGAATCGGTGACGTGGCTCAGGCTCCGCCGGCGGCGCGTTCGGTCTCCCGACCGACCGGCTTGACGCGAATCGAACTCGCGACCGCATCCGGGAGGCTCTGTTCGCGCCCGTCGACGGCGACGGTTATCATCCCGAACGGCGCGACGTCGACGATCTCGACGACGGTCCCCGGGACGATGCCGGCCTCCTTGAGGTAGCGTAACTCCTCCTCGTCGCGGTCGCTGACCCGGGCGATCTCGACCCGAGCACCTTCGTCGTGTTCCGAGAGGGCCGTCAGGCCACCTTCCTCCGGCGGCGAGAGGTCGGCGCTCGGAATCGGGTCGCCGTGTGGGTCGACGGTCGGGTTGCCCAGCACGTCGGCGACGCGGCGCTCAAACTCCTCCGAGATGTGGTGTTCGAGCACGTCCGCCTCTTCGTGGACCTCCGACCAGTCGTAGTCCAGGTGCTCGGTGAGATAGGCTTCGAGCAGTCGGTGATGCCGGAGCACCTCCAGTGCCACGGTGACACCCTCGTCGGTGAGTTCGACGCCCTTGTACTTCTCGCGGTCGACCAGCCCGCGGTCGTCGAGCTTCTCGACCATACTCGTGACCGTCGGTGGCGTGACGCCGAGGTACTCGGCGATCTGTGATGTCGTGACCGGCGTCCCCTCGTGTTCCTGGAGGTAGTAGATGGCCTTCAGGTAGTCCTCCATGACGTCACTGAGCATTCGTACGTGGGATTAGACCCGTCTAAACCTAAAGTTCTGCGGTAAGGGGACCACCTCGTCGGTGCCCCGTCTGCCCACCCACGCCAGCGTTCTCATACCCTCGGTATGATGGGTACCTTTTATTGGGTCCCGGTCGCCAATCTACAATTGATGAGTAGCACCGGCAACTACCGGTTCGAGTGCCCGGAGTGCGCCGAGAACATCGAGGTCAACGAGTCGATGAAAGAGGCCATCGTGGCCAGTGGCTGCATCATCTGTGGGAACCCGGTCTCGGACGGCTCGTTCGAGCAGTAACTCCCACGTCGAGACGCCGCTCGTTCTACTCCTCGATGTTCCGCGACTGTTTCCCGGTTAGACGTATCGATTCCAGACGGTTGATGCTGAAGTCGAGTTCCGCTTTCGTCTCGTCCCATATGTCGAACTCCGGCGTCCGGGCATCCCCGAGCGCGGTGACGATATCGGGAGTCAACTCCTCGCGCGGTATCTCGACGAGGTCACCCGTCGCGATCACGCTCTCGGAGTGCGTGCCGTCTTCGTCGTAGACGACGAGCCGCGCGGGGCACGGTTCGTCGACGTAGTCTGTCTTGGTGCTGCCTTCACGGAACCCGAGTCTGAGATAGAACTCGCACGCGTCGGCGTCGTAGCCGTAAGAGACCGGAAAGGAGTACGGAACGTCATCGTCGGCGACGGAGAGGACGCCGGTTCCTTTCTGCCCGAGGAACGTGTCCATCTCGTCGCGCGTCATATCGACGGTATCGTTGCCTGCCATCGCTCTCGTCGATATCTCGGAGAGACGACTACGTAAATGTGCGGGACTACGTTGGCACGGGTCAACTCGCCAAGATGGTGCCGAGCAGCTTCGACTGTGCAGCAGCCAGGTGTTCAGACAGTGTCGACCGGGAGATACCGAGTTCGTCGGCGACCTCGCCGCCGTTGGCACGCTTGGGGTGCTCGAAGTAGCCCATCTCGTGGGCGGTCTCCAGCACCTCCTGCTGGCGGGTGGTCAACTCGCCACGGTCGACGAACACGAGGCTCTCCTCCGACGCGTTCCCCTCGGAGCGAAGCAGGCGCTGCACGTCGAGGCTCGGGTACGCGCCGCGCAGGTCACCGATGACGTCTTGCAGCGTCTCCATGTCCGGCGCGTGGAAGGTGACGAACAGCGATTCCTCTCGCGCGTGCACGTCCACCACGGGACAGTCGAAGCGCTCGATGCATTCGCACGGACAGAACCGGCCGTGTTCGCGCTCGAACCGGTAGGCGCTCTTCGAGCCGTACGCGAACACCTCGGTCAGTTCGTCGGCGAGGTCGGCCTCCTCGACCACTGCCTCGTCGTCGAGCATGAACTCCTCGGTGACGCGGCCGCCCTCGACCGGGTTCACGGATTTCGAGACCGAGTAACTCGCGGTACTGGTCGCTTCGGTCGCACCCGCGACGGGACACCCATCGGGTGACTCGATTCGGACCTCCGCACGGATGCCTTCGCCCATGACTGCCCTCTGAACGTCGGCCCTCTTAACGACTGGGACGTCCGAGTGCGGTGCCGTGGTCCCGGGGCCGCTGTCCGGGGGTACTTAAACTACCCCTCATATCGTGGGTAGCGTTCCGTACCCCTCCAGTCGGTACATACTGGTAGAGAGACACCCCATGTCCGTCGAGACTTCCACGTTCGAAGACCCCCGTTCGGTCGGTAGCGCAGACCTGATAGACGTCGACGCGGATTCGCTCCTCACGGCGTTGAACGACGGCGACTGTCGAGCCATCCTCAAGTCGGTTCGCGAACAGCCACGGTCGGCGAGCGAGCTGTCGGAGTGCTGTGACCTGCCGCTCTCGACGACCTACCGCAAGCTCGAACTCATGACCGACGGTGCGCTCCTGGAAGAACAGACCCGCATCCGGGCCGACGGAGCCCACGCCAAGGAGTACGAACCGCAGTTCGAGAACCTCACCATCTCGGTCGGCTTCGACGACGAGGACGGTGTGGCGGTCGAACCCGCAGCGGACTGATTTTCGAGGGAGTTCCCCGGCGAGCCCGCTCAGATACCCTTGCCCATCAGGTGCGAGCGAAGGACGTCGTCGTCCTTGTTCCCGGTGCCAGTGTTCATGAGAACGATGGTGTCGTCCTCGTCGAACTCGCCGCGCTGGGCGAGCTCCCACGCGCCGGAGGCGGCGGCGGCACAGGTCGCACCCATCTCGAGCCCTTCGTTCTGGGCGACCGTGATGGCAGCGTCGAGGATGTCCGAGTCGCTGGTGGCGACGGCACCGCCGTCGGATTCGCGGAGCGCCTCCAGGATCCACGGGCTCGCGCCGGGGTTCGGAATCTCGATGCCGCCACAGATGGTGTCCGGGTGCTCCCACGGTTCGTGTTCGTCACGGCCGTCCTCGAAGGCGGTGACGATGGGTGCACAGCCTTCGGCCTGTGCCGCGTAGAACCCCGGAATCCCGTCCGTGATGTCGAGGTCGCGGAACTCGTTCGCGGCCTTGTACATGCCGATGAGGCCCACGCCGCCGCCGGTCGGGTAGACGACCGCGTCGGGGACCTCCCAGTCGAGTTGCTCGACGACCTCGTAGTACATCGTCTTCTTGCCCTCGTGACGGTACGGCGTCTGGAACGTCTGGAGGGAGTACCAGTGTTCGTTCTCCTCGTCGGCCATCGCGTCCTCGTAGGCCGCCCCCGCCTCGGAGATACGGCCACCGACGACGGTCATGTCGCCGCCGTGGACGTTCACCATCGCCTTGTTCGTAAAGCCCGCCCGGGCCGGCAGGAAGACGTGGGAGTCGAGGTCGGCGCGGGCCGCGTAGGCCGCGGCAGCCTGCCCGGCGTTCCCCGCGGAAGCGAGTGCCACGTCGGACGCCTCGTGCTGGACCGCGGCGGTGACGGCCACGGACTGCCCGCGGTCCTTGAACGTCCCCGTCGGGTTCCGGCCCTCGTCCTTGAGGTACACCTGCCCGACGCCGAGTTCGTCGGCGAGGTCGGGGCAGGGCACCAGTGGGGTCGCCCCCTCGTCCATCGAGACGGCAGCCGATCGCGTGAACGGGAGCAGTTCCTCGTAGCGCCACTGCGAGTCGAACCGGCGGGACTCGAGTTCGTCGCGCCAGAGTTCGAGCGAATCGTAATCGTACGCCGGGTCGAGGATGCCCCCACACTCGGGACACCGGTGGGTGGCCACGTCGGCGTCGAATCGGTCGCCACACGACACACAGTCGAGTCCGACGAAGGCGTCGGTCGTCTCCATACGCCCGGCTTCGGTGGGCGGTAACTAATCGCTGTCCATCGCCCGCTCCCGCCGGACCAAACTGCCGAGGGCAGGGGGGTTTTCACCCCCACTACCCTATCGGACCGTATGCACGACGACGAGGTCATCGTGGTCGGGGGCGGGCTCGCCGGGCTGGTTGCCGCCCGCCACCTGGCGGACGCCGGGGCAGCCGTCACGCTGTTCGAGCGAGAGCCAGCGGTCGGCGGCCGCGTTCGGTCGACACACGAACAGGGGTTCACGTACGACCGGGGATTCCAGGTACTGTTCACCGCCTACCCGGCGGCACAGCGCGAACTCGACTACGACGCGCTCGACCTCCGCTCGTTCACGGCCGGGGCCTGTATCTGTCGCGAGGGCCATCGGTCCATCCTCTCTGACCCGTTCCGCGACCCCGGTTCGCTGACGGAGTCCATCTTCAACCGCGACGTGACCGTCACGGACAAGCTCAACACGTTGCGACTGAAACGAGAGTTGCAGAGTCGGTCGACCGACTCGCTCTTCCAGGGACCGGACAGGTCCATCGAAGCCTACCTGAACTCGCGAGGATTCTCGCGGAAGTACCTCGAGAACTTCGCCGCGCCGTTCTACGGCGGCATCACGCTCGACCGGTCGCTGTCGACCTCGAAGCACGTGTTCGAGTACACCTTCAAGATGCTCTCGGCGGGCGAGACCGTCGTTCCGGCCGGTGGCATGGGGGCCATCTCGGACCAGCTGCGTGACCGTGCTGAAGACGCCGGCGCGACCATCCGGACCGACCGACCGGTCGAGGCTGTCGAGACCGACGGCGACGGGGCGACCGTCGACCTCGGGGGCGAGACCGTCACCGCCGACGCCGTCGTCGTCGCGACCGACCCGGCCGCCGCATCGTCACTCACCGACGTCGAGACCATCCCGACCGACGCCCACAGCTGTGTCACACAGTGGTACGCGCTCGAGGACACGGGCGACCTCGACGCTGGCAAGCGACTCATGCTCAACGCCGAGTCCGACGCCCCGAACCAGATCGTCGACCACACCATCGTTGCGCCCGAGTACGCCCCCGACGGGACGCGGCTGTTGAGTGCGACGTTCCTCGGCGAGCGAACGGAGTCGGACGAGGAACTCGCGGTGCTGGCACACGATACCCTCGCGTCGTGGTACCCCGAGCGCCAGTTCGCCAGCTTCGAACTGCGACACACCGACCGCATCGAGTTCGCGCAGTTCGAGCAACCACCGGGCTTCGCGGAGAACCTTCCAGCGGCGCGAGCGCCCGCTGGCCCCGTCTACCTCGCCGGGGACTACACGCGCTGGTCGTCCATCCAGGCCGCGCTGGAGAGCGGGAAGGTGGCGGCCGACGCGGTCCGCGAGGACCGGCAGTAGCGCTCTTCTCCGTTACAACAGTCGCCTGAACTCCCCGAGCGGCGGGAACCGGAGCGTTTCGTCGCCGGTCTCGTCACGAACGATGGGATGGAACCCATCGGGGGTCGCGACGAACGGTGTCTGGAAGTCCGACCCGCGCATCCGGTTGACCGTCATCCCTGCCGCCAGCGTCGTGAACGACGGGAGGACGAGCACGTCGCTCCCGCGATGTGCGCCCGGCCCGTACAGGAAACAGGGGTACGTCCGTCCTTCGATGTCGATGGTCGGATGGTCGTGCCCGACGACGTAGCGCGTCACTTCATCGCCGGTGCCCTCGGGTTCCTCGTGGCCGTGACAGACGACGGTCCCGTCCGGAAGCCGGTAGGAGTCGTGGACGGGCAGGTCGGTGACCCGGTCGAGTTGCGTGTCGTGGTTCCCCCGGACGAGCACCAGCTCGGCCCGGTCGGTCACCAGGTCGGTGAGCCCGTCGAGCGCATCACGAGCCGGCACGGGAACCGTCGTGAACGTGTGGAGCACGTCGCCGGCGAAGACCACCGTCTCGGGGTCGAAGCGGTCGAGCAACGCGGAGAGCCGGTCGGTCATCGCCGCGCCTTCGTTGAGGGGGAAGTCGACGCTGGACGCGTGGGCCTTGCCGAGATGGAGGTCGGAGAGAACGAGCGCGGCGGCGGCGGGGAGGTAGGCCGCCCGGTCAGCGAACCCGAGCTCAGTCGCCGCCATCGACCTTGCCGCCGTCGGCGCGAATCGCGTCGTTCAGGCCGAGGGCGTCTTCGAGGTCGTACTCCTCACCGGTCGCGACGAACAGCACCTCTTCGAGCACGCCGAGGAGTTCCGGCAGCACGTGGACCACACCCCAGGTGATTCCCACGAGCGCGAACACCGAGAGTATCTGCGAGAGGACGCTGTGTGCGAACCAGAACGAGGCGTGGCTCCGCTCGACGCCCGCGAGCGCCGCGAACTGGACGACCGGGCCCTGCAGGAACCAGCCCTTGCCGGCCGCGATGGCGACGAACACGTTCCGGATGAGGTTGAGCACCCAGATGACGCCGATGGCCAGCGCGAAGGACTTCAGCTTGCGTTTGAGCGGCGCGTCGACCGCGACGATGAGCCCGGCGAAGATGGCCATCGAGCCGATGCCCGTGCAGGCGTAGACGATGTAGGTCGCGAACTCGGAGAAGACGAACATGTTGAGGTAGCCGTACTCCGGACCGGTGGTGAACTCGGGGTTGTAGCCCAGGAGCTGGATACCCCAGTACGTCTCCCGGGCGACCTCCTCGATGAGCACCCGGCGGACGAACGGAATCGCCTGCGTCGGATGGTAGATGAGCCCCATCACGCCGACGGCCTTCGAGAGGACCACGAGGCGCTCGCGGCCCTGGAGCAGGAGGTAGCCGGTGTAGACCGAGGCGGGGACCGCAAAGAGCGCGAGCCCGCCTTCGACGAAACTACGAACCTCGAAGGCGAAGTGCGGGAAGACGGCGAGCCAGAACCCACCGAACAGGACCCACGTCCCGGCGAGCCAGTAGATGGCCAGCGTCCGGTCGTATCTGTCGAGTACCGCGCCGACGAGGAACGCCGCGATGACGACCCACGCGAGCAGGTCCGTCGCAGGCATGCCGAACACCGTCGGCAGGGCGGCGGGTAGGGGGAGCATGTACGGGAGAACGGAGAGAATGCATAAAATCTTGTTGCCATGCTGTCGCTCAGTTACCGGAGCGTTACCGCCCCTCGCTGCCGTTTTCGTCCGGACTCAGTCCGCGGCGTGCTCTTTCGCCGTGGTGTACGCCTCGCGAACTCGCCTGAACGACTCCTCGGAGCCGCCGTGGTCGGGGTGGGTCTCCATGACCCGTTCCCGGTACGCGGCCCGGACCTCGTCCGTCGACGCCGACGGTGGCAGCCCCAGCGCCCTGAAGGCCTGCGTGATGACGTCGCCCTCGTCGGGTTCGTCGACCTCCCAGTCGATCTCGGGTACCTCGAACGGGAGACGTGCCCCCAGGTGATGGCCGTGCATCTCGTGTTCGCAGAGCACTGCGTAGGTGTCGGTCTGCTGGATGCGGAAGAAGGCGTGGGCGTCGAAGGTCACCGCGACGTCTCGGGCCGGGAGGTAGAAGGCGACGGTGTCCCCCGCGACCGGATGGTCCTCGGCGTACTGCTCGCCGATGGCGTCGAGATACCAGCGGATCTCCTCGCGGCGGCGAGCCTCGCTGGACAGGTTCCGGTTGCTGTCACGCGTGTACCCGGCCGGCTCCGGAAAGAGGTACTCACCCGCCACGAACATCGTCGCGGAGAGCACCGCGAACAACGCCCCCAGCGAGAGACCGGCCAGCAACCACGACGGGAGCGTCGTCACCCATCCGAACCCGGTGTCTACCACTGGCAGTGCCACGGGGGAAGGTATGTCACGGTCGGTAAAGAGTTCGTTGGAGGAAGCGACTTCTTCGCCGACGACCTATCAGTTCGACATGGATATCGACCGCCGCTCCCGACCGGTCCCAACTGCGCCCGAGAAGACGACCGTCGAACCCGCAGAACCGACAGCCGAAACGCCAGCCACCCCGACCACCGGGACGACCCGCCAGGGCGACCGACCGCGGTCCCGGTATCTCGACCTCCGACACGTCCGCGTGCACTACGTCGCTGCCGGCGAGGCGACGGCCCCACCGGTCGTCCTCCTGCACGGTGGCGGCCTCGACGAGGCGAGCCTCTCGTGGCGACACCTCACCCCTGGCCTCGCCGACTCGCACTACGTCCTCGCACCCGACCTGCCGGGGTACGGTGCCAGCGGTCCGGCCAGCGACCAGCCCTCGCTCGCCTACTACGCGGACGTGCTCGCCGAGTTCCTCGACGAACTGTTCCTCGACCGTGTCTCCCTCGTCGGTATCTCGATGGGCGGCGGCGTCGCCCTCCAGTTCGCCACCGACCACCCCGACCAGGTGGAGAAACTCGTCCTCGTGGACAGCTACGGGCTCGGGACGAGCGTGCCTGGTGGCCGACTCGGCTACTGGTTCACCCGCGCCGAGCGCCTGAACCGCGCCATCTGGTGGGCCTTCCGCCACAGCGAGCGTCTCGGTCGGCTCTCCATCCGCAGCATGGTCGTCGACCCCGACCCGACGCTCGAAGCCGACGCAGTCGCCGCCCTTCGCCGGCCAGAGGTGGGTGCGGACTGGCGCGCGTTCCAGCGCCACGAGGTCACGCCGAACGGGCTCCGAACCGCGTTCCTCGACCGCCTCCCGACCCTCGACGTGCCGACCCTGCTCGTCCACGGGGAACGCGACCCGGTCGTCCCCGTCGACTGGGCCATCCGTGCCCACGCCCTGCTCCCGGACGCCGAGCTGTTCGTACTGCCCGGCTGTGGGCACATGCCACCCCGTGAACGTCCCGCGGCGTTCGAGGACCGGGTCCGGGCCTTCCTCGGGTGACGAGGGCGCGGTTACTTCCCCCGTTATCGTCGTCGCACCCGTATCCTCACTGATGACGCTCTCCGAACAACTCTATTCGCTGCTGCTGGTGGCCTGGCTCTCGTTCGCGCTCTACGGCCTCTTCGCGTACCAGCGCGGGACCTGGGCGTGGACCGACATCCGCGTCGGGCTCGTCGGAACCGTCCTCTGGACGGCGTACGCGGCGACCAAGCTCGTCGACGGCGTCCTCGTCCAGGGCGTGACCCTCTCGGCGGGGCTGGCGCTGCTCGCGCTCTATCTCCGAAACCAGCGCGAGAACGCGGCCGGTGCGCCGCCAGCACTGGAGGCGGCACCCGAACCGGAACCGGAGTCGACCGCGGACTGACCCGTTTTTCACCGTCATCGCGTCGCCACTCGGCGACCGTCGTCTCGCGAGAACCGAGGAGTCGCTGGAGTGACGAGGTCGGGGCCGGTGACGCCGTTACCCGATGTACCGGAGGTCGTCGTCGCTCGGCACGTTCGCCTGCTGCTGTTCCATCTCCTGGATCTTCCCGATGACCTCCTCCATCTCGTCGGCGCGCTCCTCGAGCGAGGCGTAGTCGAGGTCCATCTCGAAGCGCTCCTCGAGGACTTCGAGGACTGCCTGTGCGCTCTTGGGGTCGACGAGGTAGCCGGAGGTCTCACCCATGAGACACGCGGCGTCGAGGTCACGGCGACGGCCGAGCCCGAGCACGAGCCCGGAGACGCCGACGATGCCGCCCGCGGGTTCGTCCTCGCGGAACTCGACACCGAGGTCGGTGAGATCGTCTTTCATCTCGTCGTTCGTCGCGGCACCGAGCACCGCGTACTCCTCGATGAGTTCGCCGGTCGGGACGCCGCCGAGGGCGTACGCCTCCTCGCAGCCGAACTCCTCGGCGAGGTCGAGCACGGCGCTCGCGAGGCGGTAGTGCCCGTCGTTGCTCTGGGCCTGGTGGTCGCCGGTCAGGACGAGCAGGTCGCGCCCGTCCGTCTCGACCGCGTGGAACTCCAGATGCGTGAGTTCGGCGATGCCGTCTTCGTCCACGTCGACCTGCGGCGGCAGGTCGTGCGAGTAGACACGACGGACGAGTTCACCGTCGTGCTGGTCGAGGATGTGCTCGGCCGCGAGCTTGCCGACGTGGCCGACGCCGGGCAGTCCCTCGACGAACACCGGGTCCGAAAGCTCCGCTTCAGCGACGTGCTCGATGTCGAGTGGGTCCATACGGCCTACTCGTGTGCGGCGCGCTTAAGAGCGCGTCGGTACTCGCCGTATGGGTCCGCCGGGTCGAACGGGGCCGGCGCGCTGTTGACAGCGTCGGCTCCGCACTCGGGACAGGCGTCAGAAAGTGTGTACACCGGGCGTTCGTGGCAATCGCGCCACGCCGAACACACCCGGATGTCGGATTTCATTCGTCGTCGGACCGTCGCTCGCGGTGGTACTCGCCCGTGCCGCCGCGACTCTCGATCTCCGATTTCGCGCGTGCTGCGGCCTCCTCCAGCTCGGACTCGGCCGTCTTGTAGTTCGGAGCCTTGACCTTGATGCGGTACTCCGGCGAGCCGACGTAGGTCACGTCGAGTTCGACCTCGTCGGGCACCTCACCGTTCCCTTCGGCGGCCTTCAGCGCCTCCTTCACATCGTCGACGCCGTCCGGGTTCGGACAGCGCAGGTCGATGTAGCCGGTGACGTTCACGTACGGGACGGAGACGTTCTCGCGGGCGGTCCCCACGACCTTCTCGACCTCCTCGTCGGTCAGGTCGGTGGCTTCCAGCGCGGCCGGGCCGTGGATGGCTGCCTGCTCGAAGCCCTCGTAGAGGCTGCCGTACTCGCCGAGCAGTTCGTTCGCGACCGAAGCGTACTGCTCGTCGCTCACGTCCTCGCCGAACGCCAGCAGCATCCAGTTGTCGGCCTTCTGCTCGTTCTTCCACTCCTGGATCTTATCGGAGCGCTGGTGGTTGTTGACGTCCTTGATGGAGAGGTCTATCTGCTGGGAGTCCTCGTCGACGTCGAGTACCTTGCAGACGACGGTCTGGCCCTCACGGACGTGGTCGCGGACGTTCTTGATCCATCCGCTGGCGACCTCGCTGATGTGGACGAGGCCACGCTTGTCCTCGTACTCCTCGAGGTCGACGAAGACGCCGAAGTTCTCGATCTCGTCGACCTTGCCGACGACGAGCTCACCGGAGTCGGGCCAGCCGCTGTACTTCATCGTGATTCGACCGTCTCGATGATGTCGTGGGGAATCTCGGCCTTGCCGCCGGTCGGCGTGGCGAGCGTCGTCCCACAGACCGCACAGTTGACGACGGTCGAGGCTTTCCCGAACACGACCTGTTCGTTCTCACAATCGCTGCACTTGACGTTGTAGAAACTTCCTGCCATGGTTTACTCCTGGAACTCGAGTCGGCCCGTTCGCCATCCCTGGCGGAGGTGAGCCTTGCCGCACTCGCCGCAGCGGTACTTCAGGTCCGTCTTCTTGGTGGGCTTGTCGCCACCGGGGACCTTCGAGAAGCGACCAGCGTTACCGATGGTCTTCTTCCCTTCGCGCTGCTTGCGCTGGTCTTTCTTCATACCGGTCGTGCGACCGGTCCGGACTTTCTCCACTTCGTGCTCGTGGTGTTCGTTACAATGTGGGCAGTACGTGTTGAAGCGTCGGGGCATCTGCATAGATATCGGCCTTACGGTCGATTTGGCCACGGTCCTTTAAAACGCATTTGGTTCGGTCCGGTGAGCGCCGTGCGTGGGTTTCACTCGGTCGCCGCCGGGTCGTCGCCGTCGGGCGTCTCGGAGGACTCCCCGCCGGTTCCCTCCGGGAGCCGTCCCTGGAAGGCCTCGCCGAGCTGGTCGCGCCAGGCCTCCGTCTCTGCGAGGTCGGCCGCCAGGTCGTCGAGGCGGTCGGCCATCGAATCGAGGTCCTCGGACAGCGCGGCCGTCGACTCGTCCAGGTTGTCGTCGACGGTTTCGACCCGGGACCGCGCCGCGTCGAGGTCCGTCGCGAGGTCGTCGAGGCGACCATCCATGGTGGCCAGTCGCTCGTCTAGCTGGTCGAACCGACCATCCGCGGTCTCGAACCGGGCGTCCATCGCGTCGAGCCGGTCGTCGATTCGGTCGATGGCGTCGTCGACGCTCGCGAGGCGGTCGTCGACCGTCGTCAGTCGCCCGTCGATCGTCTTGAGTCGCTCCTCGACCGTATCCAGTCGGCTCGCGACGGTCGAGAGCTGGGCTTCCGCGGCGTCGAACCGGGCACCCACATTCGCGTGGCCGGCACTCGCCTCGTCCAGTCGGTCGGTCGCTGCCGCGAGGTCGTCGCGAACGCGCCCGATGTCCGCCTTGAGTTCGACGACGATGTCGCTCGCCGTCCCGTGTTCGTCGATGAGCGCCTCGAGCCCGTCCGCGTACGCGGCGAAGTCCTCGAGGCGTGACTGCAGGTGGCGGAACCGGACCTCGTCGCTCCGCGCGATGGCGGGCGCGATGTGGTCCCGGAGCGTGTCGAGCTGGTCGGCGTCGACCGCGCCGGAGTCGAGCGCGTCGACCAGTGCGGTCACGACCGTCTCCTCGTCGACCACCGGCGCGATGACCGGTTGCTCGTCGGTGGCGGGCTCCTGTCCGTCGCCATCGGCGAGGCCCGCCTGCGTCCGCGCGCTTGCCGGTTCGACCGGGTCGACCATGTCGATGATCGGCGCTTCGAGAACAGATTCGACCGAGGTCGGGTCGCCGCTGTGGACGACGTAGCTCGTCGTCACGGTCTCCCCCGCGTCGACGATATCGACGAGCGCGACGCGGCTCCCGCCCTCTTCCAGCAGCCAATCGCCGTGGCCCGCACCGTCGAGGTTCAGACTCTCCAGCGGGAACTCCGCCCCCAGTGGTTCGACCAGTCGAATCGCCGCGGGCCCCTCGCGTTCGGAGGTGACCTGGTAGCGGACCGTCATCCGCTTGTCCCCCGGTGCGATTCCCTTCTCGACCGTGATACCATCTTGCGAGACCGTCGTGGTGTTGCTTAGTGTCCCTGTGTGTCGCATACCCAACCCCTGATTATCGAACATTCTACCCACTGCTACTTTAATTTCACTACTGTTAGTGTCCGAACATGCTTGTGAACGAGGCTCGGTCCGCGCGTATCGGCGGCTTCGATACGCTTAATTGGACGGTGTGCAAACGCCCGGCTATGAAGCGCCTCATCATCCACGGGGACCCCGGCATCCGGAAGGACGCCATCATCAGCTACGACGGTGGGGAGGAGGTCCGTTGTTTCTCCATCAGCCGCAACGGCGAATGGCACGGCCCAGACGAGGTCCAGCTGTGGTGTGTCGTCGGTGACGAGTCGGAGAAACAGGACTTCGAGGAGCGGAACTACATCCCGCACCATCTGGAGGTCGACCGCGTCGACGCCGAGACCATCGATGTCATCAAGGCCAAGGGCGAGCTGTCAGTCTGAATCACACGGCTCTTTCTGCTGCTTCGTCGGACGCGTCCGCCGAGACCCCTGACTGGTCGACCGCGTAGACCGTCACGTCACCGAACTGCTTCGCGACCGTGATTCCGGGTGCGTCGGCCAGTCCCGACACGTCGTAGTGTTCGCGCTCGTGGGGGCCGACGTAGATGTACTGCACGTCGTACTTCGCCAGCACGGCCGCCCGGGTCACCGTGGTCTCCCGGTACACCGATTCTCCTTCGTACACCGCCGCAACGTCGGCCATGCGCTCGTCCCACCCCTCCTCGGTGTGGTAGTTCGAGGCGTGGCCCCAGCCCGCGATGGTCGGTAACCCGGTCAGACTGGACACACCACTGACGAGCGGGGTCGTTGGCCGGTTGACGCTGTAGAGGTGGATGGTGGTCGGACGCTCGACGACGACCGGGCGACCCTCCTTCTCGTCCAACCACTCGATGGCGGCGTACTGGTCCGGGTAGTTGTCCTGGGTCCACTGCTTGGCGTCCAGCGTGTTCGCGTTGTGCGCGTCGAAGTGCGAGGAGAGCGCGAGGCCGCCGTAGATGCTCGTCGAGAGCACGAGGACCGCCGCGAACACGACCGCGGCGACACGGGAGAGCCGCGCCAGGTCCGGCCCGCGCCCGGCGGCCAGGCGCTCGCCGATGCTCCAGTCGGGCCACTGGCGGGCGACCACGTCCGTCAGCATGACGCCGACCGCGGTGCCCCACAGTATCCACACCTGCATGTAGAACTTGAACACCGTGTTGAACCGACCGCTGCCGGCCCGCTCGGAGACGTAGACGAACTCCACCATCGTGACCAGCCCGACTGCAGCGACCACGAGGACCGTCTCGTAGCCGAGGTCGCGGTCGAGCCGGAGCAACAGCCAGCCGAGGACGAGCGCGGGGGTGACGACGGCGAGGACGACCGCGTCGAGGGCCCAGGCGACCCCCGCGAACACGGCGAAGCCGACGCCCGTAAGCGCCACAACACGCGTCTCCTCGTCCAGGTCGGAGACGACCGCCCCGACACCGACGAGCAGTGTCGCGCCGTAGATGCCGAGGCGCTGGACGGTCGGTCCGGTCGCGAGCGCGAGGACGACCGCGAGGCCGTACAGCACCGCACCCGGGACGAGGTCGCCGTCACGGAGCTGCGTGAGCGCGGCGACCCCGAGGAGGGCGACGACGACGGTCGGTATCGGGACCCAGCCGACCAGCGCGTTCCCCACCGCGGCCAGCGCGATGAGCGCGACCGGCGCGCCGAAGCCGAGGTCGAGTCGCCTGCCGGGGGCGATTCGCGGCGCGAAGTATGCGAGCGTCACGAGCAGGAACGCCCCGTGGACGAGCACCAGCCCCGCGAGTCCGCTGCGGTCGGGGAGGAAGGCGAGCGACTGGCCGCTCGTCGCGCCAGTGAAGAACGGGATGGCGAACAGGAAGCCGCCGACGCCGACCGCGACGCCGACGGTTCCGGCCGCGAGCAGTCGCGTGGCTTCGGCGGCGGCCGGCGACCCGTCGATAGCAGCTTCGACCCGGTCCCAGGCGCGGGCCGGGAACACGCTCGCCGGGTGTGCCCCCGCGAAGATGACTGCCAGCGTCGTGATGCCAGCCACGGAGGGGTAGCTCCACGTGTTCACGATGGCGAGCCAGCCCGCGAGCACGGGTGCGCACACGAAGAGGTACGCTCGTCGCCGCCACACCTGCCCCTGCGGGGTGAGCCAGTAGGCGAGGCCGACGGCCGCCGTGAGCAGGAGCAGGTGCGTGCTCGTCATGTGCGCGTGGAGGTCGCCGTTGAGGAACGAGAACAGCGGGAACTCGTTGATCGTGCCCGGGATGACCCGCGAGGCGGGCCAGTAGTTGAAGCTGTCCGGGCCGGAGGCGAGACTGAACTTGCTCCAGGTAGCACCGAACGCTTCGACGCTCTCCATCCCGGGCCGGTCCGGATTGGTGTCGACCGGCGTCTTCATGCTGGCCGGCAGCAGCCAGACCACGGTCCGGGCGAGCGTCGTGAGGTTGCTCGCGAACCCGACGAAGAAGACCGCCAGCGCCCCGGCCGCGAGCCGGGGCAGGTCGCGCTCGGCCGCGATGTTCCAGGCGAGCCCGAACGCACCGGTGACGAGCGCGCCGTAGAACGTCGCCAGCGAGAGGTTGTAGCTGTAGCGCGCCGCGATGCCGGTCAGGGTCGTCAGCTGCGCACTCACGAGGTGGCCGCCGTAGTAGTACTGGACGCGGTCACCGGCGTACCAGAAGTCCTCCGGGGGGAGGCTGTTGGCCCGGACGAGCGTCTTCAGGAGGCCGAAGTCGAGGTACTTCTCGCCGCCGCCGGCGACGACCGCCGGCTGGGCGTTCCGGATGAGGACGACGAGTCCGAACCCGATGGTGAACACGGCGAAGCCCACCCCGACCTGCCGCCAGTCAGGGTCGATTCCGCGCGAGAACGCGTACGCGGACCCGCCACCGAGGACGAGCAGCGTCGCGACGATGCCGGGCCAGCCGAACGCGACCTGTCCGACCCAGTAGCTCGTGACGCCGAGGACTGCGAGGGCGAGCGGGAGGGCGAGGGTTCCACCGCGGTCGGAGAGGGGCGAGAAGACGAGCGCGGAGAGCGGGGCGGCGACGACGGTCAAACCGACCATCATCGCGAGCCAGAGGACGACCAGCCCAATTTCCATACCGGTGATACGAGTGGTCGTCGGGTAAGGGCTTTTCCCTTCGACCCACCGGCTGGAAGCGAACCCTTTTACTCCCCGCGGCGACCCTTCACGAAGTAATGCAACGGTCAGTCGGAGTCGTCGTCCCCGCCTACGACCCCGTTGTCGACAGACTCGTCGACTACCTGTCCGCCCTCGATGACCGACTGGACCCCGAGACTCTCCTCGTGGAACTCGACGCGCCCGATAGCGAGACGCTCGCGGCGCTCGAAGACGCCCCCTGCACCGTCCACGCTGTGGACGCCCGCCGTGGCAAAGGGGCGGCCATCACCTGCGGCTTCGAGCACCTCGACACCGACGTGCTCGCCTTCGCCGACGCCGACGGCGCGACCCCCGCGGACTCCATCGCGGACGTGGTCGAGCCCGTCGTAGACGAGCGCGCTGCCCTCTCGGTCGGCTCCAGACGCCATCCCGACGCGGACGTCCGGTCGCACCAGACGGTCGCCCGCCGCTACCTCGGCGACGGGTTCGCGTTCCTCGCCCGGACCTTCCTCAACGTCGACCTGTACGACTTCCAGTGCGGCGCGAAGGCCATCGACCGCGAGGCCTGGCAGCAGGTCCGCGGCCACCTCTACGAGGCCGGCTTCGCGTGGGACCTCGAACTCATCGCGATGACGAACGCCCGGGGCTACCGCGTCGCGGAGGTCCCGGTCATCTGGGAGGACCAGCCAGAATCGACCGTCTCGCCCGTCGGGACGACCATCGAACTCGCGCTCTCGCTCGTGAAATCGCGCCACCGCGCCAAACGGCTCACCGGGAACCGACTCCACTCGTTCATCTCGAACCGTCGCTCGAACACCAACCCGCTGGTCGACCGCCTCGCCAGGGAGTCCGATGAGTGACGACACCGGCCTCCGGGACACCGTCGACGACCACGTCGACTCGCTGACCTCCGGCGTCCGCTTCGGAAAGTTCGCCTCGGTCGGGGTGGTCGGCGCGATGTTCGACGTGACCACCGCGACCATCCTCAGCGAACTCGGCGTGTTCCCCGAACTCGCCGTCTTCGTCGGCATCGAGGTCGCCGTCGTCGTCATGTTCCTGCTCAACGACAACTGGACGTTCTCCGAGCAGGGCGCAGGCGGTATCCTCCCGACCCTCAAGCGACTCGCCCGGTCGAACGTCGTCCGGGCCGGCGGCATCCTCGTCCAGCTGGGCACCTTCTGGGTCGTGTTCCGGGTCATCGCGCTGGACCTCGACCTCCTCGGTATCGACGCCTGGTTCGTCTTCGCGAAGGTCACCGGCATCGGCGTCGGCATGCTCGTGAACTACGTCGCCGAGAGCCTGTTCACCTGGCGCGTCCAGCACGACTGAGTGGGGGTTAATTTTCGCCCCGAGACGCCTGGAAATCGCCACCGAGCGACAGGGAGAAACTCACACACGGCGTCCTAATCACAACCCTTAACTAGTGCACCGGGTTATGCAGAAGTAGCGGGATGGGATAGCCAGGAGATTCCGGCGGGCTCATAACCCGCAGATCGGTAGTTCAAATCTACCTCCCGCTACTTTTGCGACGAACAACGGCGAGGAGCGAAGCGACGAGTCCATGAGTCGCAAAGTCGGTCACGGTAGATTGAACTCACGAACGAAGCGGAGCGGAGTGAGGTAGTTCAAATCTACCTCCCGCTATTTCTGCCGAACTCAATCGACGAGCGAGACGTAGGCGAGCGAGTCGCGAGTTCGGCGAAATAGAACTGTGGTCGTTTGAACCAGCGAGCGGTGCGCGGTTCGGAGCGTAGCGAGAACCGCGACGCGAACGGTGAAACCGTGAGCGAAGCGAGTGAGGTTCAAATCTACCTCCTGCCACAGACCCAGACCAACAGCCCGAGATTTTTCACCGAACCGACCGAAGAGAGCCACATGGAACGCCACCGCCTGAAGACGATGCTCGGGCTGGCGATGGTACTCCTCGGCATCGTCCAGGCAGCTCTCTTCGCGAGTCAGAGCGAGTGGGTCCCGACCGGGTTCGGTCTCCTCTACTCCACCATCGGTATCGTCTACCTATGGGTGGAGGTGTACGCTGTCGAGTAGCCCACGGCTGGCCTCGAACCCTCACGAATGTCGCTGGCGGAATCGACCTCCAACTCATAACCCTTATCCGTGGGACGGGAATATGCAGAAGTAGCGGGATGGGATAGCCAGGAGATTCCGGCGGGCTCATAACCCGCAGATCGGTAGTTCAAATCTACCTCCCGCTATTTTTCAGAATTCAATTGGTGAGTGAGACGTAGTCGAACGAACCCTGAATTCTGAAAATAGAACTGTGGTAGTTTGAACCAGACCGAGGTTCTGTGCGAAGCACAGGTTCTCGGGCGAGGTTCAAATCTACCTCCCGCTACTATTGCGACGAACAACGACGAGGAGCGAAGCGACGAGTCCATGAGTCGCGAAGTCGGTCACGGTAGATTGAACTCACGGACGAAGCGGAGCGGAGTGAGGTAGTTCAAATCTACCTCCCGCCATCCTCGAACACCGGCGAGAACCGAAAGTCAACGCCCCCGTTCTGGCCCTGACTCAGTCCTCGCGTTCATCCAGTACCGCCTCGACCGCCCCAGTTCCGTCCTCGACGAACCCGCCGTGGTAGCAGAGGGTTCGCTCGAAGGAGAACTCCGAGAGCGTCTCGATGGAGTCGACTGCGAGGTCTTCGTCGAGTGGTACTCGGGGGCCATCGATGTCACCGTCGGGAGCGTGAAGGGCGTCGGCCGAGAGGAGCAGTGACGCCTCTTCGAAGTAGAGTGAGATGTGACCGGGGGCGTGTCCGGGCGTGAACACGACCTCCATCGGCCCGGCAGTCGTCCCGAATCGGTCGCCGTCGGAGAGTTCGACGTCGACCGGGACCGGCGGGTATCTCTCGTCTTCGAGCTTGATGGGGTGCTCCCGGCCGTCGACGTAGGGGGCGCACTCGCGGTGGGCGAAGACGACGGGGTCGGCACGCTCGATGACTGCCGTGAGACCGCCGACGTGGTCGACGTCCTGGTGCGTCAGGAGCACTGCCCAGATGTCGTCCCAGTCGAACCCGGCTGAATCGAGCGCCGCATCGAGCTTGTCGACGGTCGGTGGCAGCCCCGTGTCGACGAGGATGAGGCCGCGCTCCGTCTCGACCGCGGCTGGGTTGATGGTGAGCTCCTGGTCCTGCACCTCGAGTGTCAACGGCAAGGCGTGGACGCCCTCTGTTATTTTCACAGTTGAACGATTGGGTAACAGACATTTAAACAGACATGATTTGTGCTAGCTTTCGACACATACACAACCGTCGAAAAACGACGTGAAGGCGGTCAGTCGTCCGCCGAGACTTCGGCCTCGGCCATGGTCTCCCCCTCGACGAGGTGGCAGGCGGCCGTATGATTATCTCCGACGCGCTCCGTCACTGGCGTGTCCTGCGCGCAGGGTGTCCAGAACGAATCCGCGAGCAGCTCGGTCGCGGCGTCGGTGTTCTCCGCGAGTACGAGGTCGATAGCGTTCGAGAGCGTCGCCTCGGCGTCGGCCTCGGCGAGTTCACCGGGCAGGTCGAACTCGGCGCGGAGCGCACGCCGAAGGTCGTCCTGTGAGAGCGCGTCCTCTGAGTCACTCCCGGACCGGGCGAGTGCCAGCTCGACCACGCCGTCGCGGTCGATGCCGCCGTTCTCGACCTGCTGGCGGAAGTCGAGGACGCGACGCCACTCCTCCTGCGGGAAGTCGACCTCGTCCGGCTGGATGACGACCGGGCAGCGGGTGTGGAACCGGCAGCCCGATGGTGGGTTCTCGGGGCTGGGCACGTCGCCGGTGAGCTCCATCCCGAGGCCGCGTTTTCGCGGGTCAGGTTCGGGGATGGAGCCGAGCAGCGCCTTCGTGTAGGGGTGCTGTGGGTTCTGGAACAGCTCCTCCGTGGGGGCGACCTCGACGATCTCGCCGAGGTACATCACGGCGACACGGTCACAGATTTCGCGGATGACGCCCATGTCGTGGCTGATGAACAGCATCGAGAGCCCGAACCGGTCCTGCAGGTCGCGCATCAAGGACAGAATCTCGGCCTGGATGGACACGTCGAGTGCCGAGACCGGCTCGTCGGCCACGACGAACTCGGGGTTGACCACGAGCGCGCGGGCGAGCGCGATGCGCTGTTTCTGGCCGCCCGAGAACTCGTGGGGGTAGCGGTCGAAGTCCGACGCAGCGAGGCCCACCCGGTCGAGCAGGTCCTCGACGATGGCGCGCCGGCGGTCGGGGTCGTCCATCCCGTGGACGATGAGCGGTTCCGCGACCGACTCTCCGACGGACATCCGGGGGTCGAACGAGCTCGTCGGGTCCTGGAATATCATCTGCCCGGACCGCCGGAACCGCTTCAGCTGGGTGTCCGAGAAGCCGAGTACGTCCCGGTCGTCGCGGTCAACATCCGAGTGACGCCGACCCGAGCCGAAGAGCCCGGCGAGCGAGGAGCGCCCGCCGTCGTCACTGGGAACGTCGCCGTGGAACAGCACCTCGCCGTCGGTCGGTTCCTCCAGTCGGAGGAGTGAGGTCGCTGCCGTGGATTTCCCACAGCCGGATTCGCCGACGAGGCCGAGAGTCTCCCCACGGTAGAGCGTGAAGTCGATACCGTCGACCGCCTTCACGCGACCGACCTCGCGGCGCAGGAGTCCCTTGGTGATGGGGTAGTGTTTCTTCAGGCCGCGGACGGTCAGCAGGGGGTCGCGCTCTCGTTTCTGGTGCTGTCGGTCGCTCATCGTGTGTCACCTCGGCTGGTCTCGGACTCGCCGTCCACCGCATCGTCGACCTCGGTTCCACCGTCGGTCCGGCCGGTTCCCCAGCCGGCGTTCGCGTCGTCGCTCCAGCCCTCTGTCTCGGCCGCTTCACTGGAGCCGTTCCGGACGGTGCTGGCGTCGTAGCCAGCCTGGTAGTAGACGCAGGCGGCCTCGTGAGTCGTGCTGCCGTCGGCGACGGGGACGAGCGGCGGGTGGTCGCCCTCCCTGCAGGCGTCGATGGCGTGCGGGCACCGGTTCGCGAAGCGACACCCGTCGGGTGGCTGCTTCGGGTCCGGCAGGGTCCCCGGAATGCCCTCTGCGCCGGTTCGCCGGCCGGGGAGGCAGTCGAGCAGCGCCTTGGTGTAGGGGTGGGACGGGTTCTCGAATATCTCGTACACGTCGCCGGTCTCCATCACCTTCCCGGCGTACATCACGACGACGCGGTCGGCGACCTCCGCGACGACGCCGAGGTCGTGCGTGATGAGCAACATCGCCATCCCGTACTCGTCCTGCAGGTCCCGCAGCAGGCGGAGAATCTGTGCCTGGATGGTCACGTCGAGCGCGGTCGTCGGCTCGTCCGCGATGAGCAGGTCCGGGTTCGCGGCGATGGCCATCGCGATGACGACGCGCTGTTTCTGCCCGCCGGAGAACTCGTGGGGGTAGTCGTCGATGCGCTCGCCAGCCGTCGGGATGCCGACCCGGTCGAGCAGGTCGATGGCTCGCGTCCGCGCGGCCGCTTTCGAAACGTCCTCGTGGAGTCGAATCGCCTCGATTATCTGCCGACCGACGGTGTATACCGGGTTCAGCGACCCCTGCGGGTTCTGGAACACGTGGGCGATGCGGTCCCCGCGAAGCTGGCGGAGTCGCTTCTTCGGAATCCGGGAGAGGTCGTCGCCCTCGAAACTGACCCGGGCCGCCTCGACGCTCCCCGGTGGCTCACGGACGAGTCGCGTGATGGACTCGCTGGTCACCGTCTTCCCGGAGCCGGACTCACCGACGATACAGACCGTCTCGCCGCGGTCGACGTCGAAGGAGACCCCGTCGACTGCATGGACTGTCCCGCCGTCGGTGTCGAAGGTGACCGAGAGGTCACGGACCTCGAGCAGCGACATCAGGCACCACCTCGCGGGTCCAGCACGTCACGAAGGGCGTCTCCCAGCACGCTGAACGAGAGCACCGTCACGGCGAGGAAGACGACCGGGATGGTCGACATCCACCAGCCGTCGGGGAGGAACTTCAGCGAGATGTTGACTGTCTCGCCCCACGAGATGAGCATGATGTCGTTGAGGTTCAGGAAGGCGATGGCTGCCTCCGCGAGGACGAGCTGTGGAATCTGGCGTGTCACCGACGTGAGGACGGTGTTCGAGACGTTCGGGAGGACGTGGTGGAACATGATTCGGGTCTTGCCGGCACCGGCGCTCTCTGCCGCGGTGATGTAGTCCTCCTCGCGGCGCTGGAGCACTTCGGAGCGCACGAGGCGGGCCGCCCCACCCCACGAGAGCAGACCGAAGACGAGGACGAGGACGAACAGGCTGCGCCCGAACACGTGGACCGTGATCATGTAGACCACGATGGCGGGCACCGTCTGCTGGATGTCGACGTAACTCATGAGCAGGTCGTCGACGATGCCACCGACGTAGCCCGCGACCGTGCCGGTCAGCGTCGCGAGCGGGACGATGAGCACCGACGAGATGAGCGCGACCTGGAGGGCGATGCGCATCCCGTCGAACACGAGTTTGACCATGCTCTTGCCCCAGCGGTTCGTGCCGAGCGGCTCCGCCCAGGTTCCGTAACAGCCACCGGAGACGGCCGCGGCCCCCTCGCAGGTCGTGGCGACCACGCCGGTCGCCAGCGGGTCGAACCCGAGGAAGCCGTAGAGGACCGTCTGAACCACTGCGAAGCCGGCGACGAACAGGACCGCGAACGCGCCCCCGACCACCGCGAGCCCCCGGAGCGTCTCGCTGCCCAGCCTGAAGTCGGCCCGGGCTGCCCAGACCGCGACCGCGACGACCCCGGCGAGAACACCGGCACCGGCCGCGACCGTCAGTGGGGCGAACGGGAAGACCGAGAACAGGACGGCCAGTGGCGTCGAGACGAGGAGCGAGACCAGCCCGAACCGGGCGATTGCCCCTGTTATCGGCGCAACGCCTGCCAGTTCACGGTCACGGTCGAACTTCGCCAGCAACACCCAGCTCCCGAGCAGCGTCACGCCGAGGAGGACGAGCAGCGTGAACAGGTCGATGCGACCGAGCGGGGTCGCGAACGACACCGGGGGCCGGGAGGTCTTCGAGACGTTCGTCGAGGGGCGACCGACGATTATGGTGCCGACCACACCGAACACGAAGAAACAGACGAGGTACCCGAGCGCGAACGTCGCCGACTTGTTCTTGCGGAGTTCGGCCGCATATCGCTTCGTCCGCGCCATATCGTCGACGAGCGGGGCGAGGATGTAGAAGCCGAACACGAGCAACGAGAGCATGAACACCCAGTCGATGCCGCGGACGTCCCAGGTGAAGGGGTCCTGTATCCCCTGTTGTAGCCCGACGTTGTGGAAGAGTGGGTCGGGGGCGGCCACGAACACGTCGTACAACAGAAGCAGGAGAATCGCGGCGACGCTCAGCAGGAACAGCCAGCTACGGCGGGTCAGGACCCCGCCTGTCGGTTCGACCGCGTCCCAGTCGATGGTCTCGAACTGGGCGCGGTCGGTCCCGCTACGTGTCGCCATCTGTCTGCACCTCCGATGTCGAGGAACCAGGGCGGACCGTCATTCGTGACCCAGACATATTGCCCGAACCGTAAAAAGGTACTAAAATGTCAAACTGGTATTTAACATTGGAACCACCCGAAAGCGACCGATCTCTGGTGAAAACACCGTCTCTGTCACTGGTTTTTATTACGTTAGTGGGTGACCGCTGAGTCGAACGATGCTCTCCACCGACGGTACAGCACCCATGGGAGGTGACCGCCGATGAGTATGGGACGAAAGCTCCTCCGGCGGGGTGCCTTCGCACTCTTCTCGACGTATCTCGTCATCAGTATCGCCTTCGGCGTCATCGCGCTGACCAACGACCCGAACGTCGGCTCGGTGGCGTACCAGGCGAGCAACACCGGCCAGGACGTCGACAAGGCCGTCGCGGCCTACCGCGAGGCCCGCAACCTGAACGACCCGCTCGTCCAGCGCTGGGCGAAGTGGATCGTCGGTATCTCGACCGGGGACTGGGGAATCTCCTACAGCACCGGACAACCGGTCCTCGACGTCATCGGCGACCGGGCGGGGATGACACTCGCGTACCTCGTCCCCTCTATCGTCCTCGCCGCGGTGTTCGGTATCAGCTTCGGGCTGTTCGCCGCGTTCCGCCAACACACCTTCAGCGACAGGCTGGTCACGACCGTCGCCTATCTCGGGCTCGGCGTCCCGAACTTCTGGCTGGCGTACATCCTCGTGGACGCCATCGTCAACCAGCACAACATCATCGGGTTTCCCTATCCCATCGACTCCAGCCAACTGTTCCACCTCGGGTTCACGCTCCACTGGGGCGTCCTGCCCGGACCCGAACTCACGACCACGCAGCAGTACTACCTGCTGCCCATCGCCACCCTGACCACGGCCCTGTTCGCAGGACAGTTGCGCTACGCACGCGCGGAGTCGCTCGAATACATCGACACCGAGTTCGTGAAGATCGCCCGCGCGAAGGGTGCCGGTCCCATCCGGGTCGCCCGCCACGTCATCCGCAACGCCGCGATTCCGCTGGTCTCGCTCTTCTTCACCGACATGCTGAGCGTCCTCGTCCTCAGCGTGTTCGTCATCGAGTCCGTGTTCAACATCGACGGCCTCGCCGCCCTCATGCTTCAGGCGGTGAGCGCGCGGGACATGCCACTCATCCTCGGCGTGACGATGGTGGTCGCGTTCGTGGGTATCGTCGGCAACTTCGTCCAGGACATCGCCTACACCGTGCTCGACCCACGGGTCGGGAGCGACGCGGACTGAAACGGGTAGAACAGGGACGGCCGGCCGACTCAGTCGTCGCCGTCTTCGTCGACGATGACGACCTCGCCGTCGACGACGTCGACGTTGATGAGCGTCTTCACGTCGTACGGTGACTCCTCGATCTTGTTCTCGCCGCCGACCTTCTTGATGACCGCGACGCAGTCGACGACGTCCGCGCCGATCTCGTCGAGCGCGCCGAGGACCGCGGCGAGGGTGCCACCGGTCGAGAGCACGTCGTCGAGAACGAGCACGCGGTCGCCCTCGTGGACGTCGTTGATGAACATCTCGTTCTCGGAGTAGCCGGTCTGCTGGGCGAGCGACACCTCGCCCTCGAGGCCGTACTCGCGCTTCCGGATGACCGTCAGCGGGATGTCGGTCATCAGGGAGACGGCCGTGGATATGTGGATCCCCATCGCGGCCGGTGTGACGATCTTGTCGACCTCTTCGAGTTCGGCCTTCCGGATGATGCGGATGACGATCTCGCGGAGGAGTCCGGGGTCGAGCTGCGGGACGCCGTCGCTGATGGGGTGGACGAAGTAGTGGTATCCGTTCTTCTCGATGATCGGCGCGTCGAGGAGGGATTCCTTGAGTTGGTCCATGTCGTAGGTCGGGGGAACCAGCAATAAAAGCTGACGATTATTGCGTCGTCCCTACGAGACGGTCTTGCTGCTCAGGATGGACGAGCTGTCGCCCTTGCGCCAGATGACCTGGACCGAATCGCCGGTCGAAACGTCTGCAGTCCCACCCTGCAGGACGAGCTGGTTGCCGCCCGTGATCTCTCCGCCCGCCCAGTCGTCGGCCCCGACCGTCCACGAGCCCTGCGCACCGTCGTTCCACGCGATCGTCCCGTTGATGAACACCTCGACGTTCCCCGATTTCACGTCGTCACCGCCGGTGTGGGTCAGGTTGACGTACTCGTCCGAGGCCCCGTCCACAGCGAAATCGTACCCCACGACGACGTTCGGTGATTTCTGTGTCACCTGCGAGCCGATATCGAGGACGAACGCCCCGACGGCGGCAGACAGCACGACCGTCACCGCCACCATCAGCACGACACCGATGACCGGCGAGAGCGCGTCGTCGTCGGTTACGAGGGCCCGAAGTTGCATCTGGTGCTAATCGGTGGTACGGTGGTATAAACGGAACGGCCAAGCGTGCCGCGATATCCCGCGCGGAATCGAATGAGCTGGTCACTCGAGGTCGAGTTCGGGCGGGACCTCGAGGTCGCCCAACCGCATGTTCTGCTCGTAGTAGATGTGTATCGCGGCGGAGACGGTGAACGAGACGGAGATGAGCATCGCCCATGCCACGTCGGGCAGCACGGTGAACGGGTAGACGTTGCCCCAGACCGCGGCACAGAGCGCACAGCTGACCGCCCCGAGCGAGAGGTAGTACTCGCGCCAGGGGAGTTCGCTGCCGGGGACGATCTCGAGGTAGATAGAGAGGTCCTTCGTGCGCGTGGTGGGTTGGATGAGCCCCGAGTCGGAGTCGTACTCGATGATGTTCGCCTCCGCCATCCGGGGGAGGTGGGTCTGCTGGAGGGTCGTGTAGACGCGCTTGCGCTGTTCCGAGGTGACCTTCTCGCAGGGAGTGCGGTACTCCCAGGCGGCGACCTGGGTCGCGAGGTCGCCGAGTTCGACCGGTTCGCCCCGCCGTTTGAGGTACTGGAGGACGAACCGGCGTCGTTGGTTGCGAAGAACGTCGAATATCTCGCCCTTCGAGAGTCGGCCGTCGATGACGGTCGTCTGACTACTCATGGCCACCTCGACACACCGATGTCACGCTCGCCCGTCTGTAATCACAGCCGCGGTGCATCGTATCCTATCGTGCATCGGGGTCGTACATAACGTTTCGTACTGCGATGAACGTGAGCGACCGCTTTAAGAAGACATAAGTCGGGTTCGTCGTACGTTTCGAGTAGCTATGACACCGGACCTTGCGGTCCTCCTCGCCCTCGTGGGCCTGCCGTTCCTCGGCGCGGCCGCCGTCCCGTTCGTCTTTCGCGTCCTCGGCGAACGGACGGCGTACTTCGCTGCGGCCGTCGCGCTCGTGTGTCTCGGGCTGGTCTCCCAGCTCTACGGCACGCACGGCAGTGCGGGGGTGGAGTGGATACCGACACTCGACGTATCCCTGCGGTTCTACGTCGATGGACTCTCGCTGCTCATCGCCACGCTCGCCACCGGGGTTGGCGTCGCAATCCTCACCTACTCGGGTGGGTACATGCACGGCGAACCCGGGCAGCCGAAGTATTACGCCACGCTGCTGGCGTTCATGGGGTCGATGCTGGGCGTCGCGCTCGCGGCCGACCTCATCACCCTCTTCCTGTTCTGGGAGCTGACGAGCCTGACCTCGTTCCTGCTCATCGGGCACTACACCGACCAGGAATCCTCGCAGTACGCCGCCCGCAAATCCATGCTCATCACGGTCGCGGGTGGCCTGTTCATGCTGGTCGGCTTCGTCATCCTGCACACGGTCAGTGTCGACGCGCTCGGCCAGGCGACGTGGGCGCTGTTCGGCGGCGAGAACGCCATGCTGGGTAGCGCGGAGAACGCCGAGGCGATGCGCGCCGCGATGGAGGAGCAGGGCGTCTTCTGGCTCGTCCTCGCACTCATCGGCATCGGTGCGGCGGCCAAGTCCGCGCAGGTTCCCCTGCACATCTGGCTGCCGAACGCCATGGAGGCCCCGACGCCGGTTTCGGCCTTCCTGCACTCCGCGACGATGGTCAAGGCCGGCGTCTACCTCGTCGGCCGGATGCGCCCGCTGTTCATGCCCGAGGGCGCACACCCGGGTAGTCTCGAACTGTGGACACTCGTGTTCGCGACGCTGGGCCTGTTGACGATGACCGTCACGGCCATCCTCGCGGTCTCGGCGACCGACATCAAGGAGCTGCTCGCGTACTCGACCGCCTCCCATCTGGGCCTCATCGTCGCCGGCTTCGGCTTCGCGGGCCACCTCGGCGCGGAGACGGGTGCGTTCCACATCCTGAACCACGCGCTGTTCAAGGCGACCCTGTTCCTCGTCGCAGGTATCATCGCGCACGAGGCAGGGACGCGGAAGATAGCCGAGTTAGGTGGCCTCCGTGAGGACCTGCCGTTCACCGCGGTCATCGCGGCCGTCGCCGCGCTCGGGATGGCCGGCATCCCGCCGTTCAACGGGTTCTACTCCAAGGAGTTCCTCTTCCACGGCGCGTGGGAGACCGGGGCCGCCTCGGGCGGCATCTTCTGGCTCATCCCGGTGGTCGCCGTCTTCGGGAGCGTCTTCACGTTCCTCTACTCCATCCGCTTCCTGATGCTGTTCTTCGGGGAGAAGCCCGACGAGCTGGGGCACGTCCACTCGCCGCCGCTGGCGATGCTCGCGCCGCCGGCCGTCCTCGCGACGCTGGCGGGCCTCGTCGGAATCGTCGGCGTCACGTCGACGTTCGAGGTCTACCTCGGCCCGCTCGGTGGCTTCATCAACTCGTTCGTCGGCGAGGTCATCCACGCGGTCGAACCGCTGGGTGCCGAGTCCGAGACGTTCCACTACTACCTGCCGACGAAGGCGAGTCCGTGGGCCGGCATGAGCGCGGCGACCATCGCGCTCGGCCTCGTCGCCTACCCGCAGTACGACCGGCTGCACCACGGTATCCGGTCGCTCCTGAAGGGCCCGGTCCGTGCGAACTGGTGGTACGACAACGCCACCGAGGCGCTCAACCCCAACAGTGACCGCCTTCGGGACCTCGTCCAGAACGGTCTCCTTCGCACGTACGCGACCTGGACCGTCGCGGCGTTCGCGACCCTCACCATCCTCGGCTACGTTGCCGCGGGGGTCTCGCCCAATCTGCCGTCGACGCTCGGGTCGGTGCTTCCCATCGTCCTGGTCGGGACGGTCCTCGTGGTCACAGCGATGCTGTTCAGCAACGTCTCGCTGCGGACCGCGACCGGTGTCGCGGGCGTGCTCGTCGCTGGTGTGAGCGCCCTCATCGGCTGGGCGGTGCTGACCCAGGACGTGAGCCTGACGACCTCGGTGCCCATCGTGCTCGTGCTCTCGCTGGCCGTCGTGGCCGCGCTCGCGGTGAGCCGCGCACCCTCGCACATCGCCGGGGTGCTCACGCTCTCCATCCTCGGGTTCATGGTGGCGATATTCTTCATCCTCGCCAACGCGCCCGACCTCGCGCTGACGCAACTGGTCGTCGAGACGCTCGTGCTGGTCATCTTCCTGCTCGTCCTCGACAAGCTCCCCGCGTTCTACGGCAAGTGGAACCGGGTGCGCGTGCTGCGTGACGGGGCGCTCTCGCTCGTCGTCGGTGCGACGGTGTTCGTCACCGTCCTGTTGACGACGGCGAACCAGCCCGACACCATCGCGACCACGCTGGCTGCGGCATCCTACCCCGAGGCGGGTGGGACGAACATCGTCAACGTCATCTTGGTCGACTTCCGCGCATTCGATACGATGGGAGAGATAGCTGTCGTCGCGATGGCCGCACTGTCGGTCGTGACTCTGGTTGCCCTGCGCGAACGGGGTGAGACCGAATGAGCTACAGCGACGACACGACGGTCATCGCCCGGACGGTGGCACGCATCGTCGTGCCCATCATCCTGGTGACGGCCATCGCCCTGCTGTTGCAGGGACACAACCTCCCCGGTGGGGGCTTCATCGCGGGCGTGCTCACCGCCGCCGCGTTCGCCCTCATCTACGTCATCTTCGGGCTGGAGTACCTGCAGGACACCCTGTTCGACCGTGACGTGCGGCCCTCGCTCGGCATCGACCGACCGGCCATCGTGGCCGACTTCCGGAGCACGTTCGCCATCGGCCTGCTCATCGCCGTTCTCAGCGGCATCGGGGCCATCGCGTTCGGCGACGCCTTCCTCAACCAGGTCGACGACACGTACCACGGCGAGGGCCTCGGCGTCGTCGGCGAGTTCGTCTTCGGCACGCTGTTCGAGATACACTGGGCGACCGCCTTCGCGTTCGACCTCGGGGTGTACCTCGTGGTCGTCGGTGGCCTCCTCACGATCCTCTCGGTGGTGGGTGGCGAATGACGGAGTTCGTCCTCGCCACGGTGCTCGGGCTCCTGTTCGCGCTCGGGACCTTCCTCATCATGCGTCGCGACATCGTTCGCGTCGTCTGGGGCGTGAGCATCATCTCACAGGCTGCGAATATGTACCTCGTCACGATGGGCGTGATGGATGGGGCCGTCCCGGTCCTCGGTCACCACGGCGAAGGGGCCGCGGGCGTCACGGACCCGCTGGTCCAGGCGCTCGTGCTGACCGCCATCGTCATCGGGTTCGGGACGACCGCGTTCGCGCTCGTCCTGACCTACCGCGTCTACCAGGAGAACGGGACGATCGACCTCGTGCAACTCGGTCAGGGAGGTGAAACCGACGATGTCTGAATACCCACTCGCCGTCATCGCACCGATACTCGTCCCGCTCGTGACCGCCATCCTCGCGCTGGTCGCACACCGGACGAAGCGCCCCCAGCAGGCCATCAGCCTGCTCGGTGGCGTGGGCTACGTCGCCGCGGTCGCGTACCTGTTCCAGCAGGTCCAGGCTGATTCGGACGCGATCCTCACCTATCAGCTGTCGAACTGGGACGCCCCGTTCGGCATCTCGCTGGTCGCGGACGACCTCGCGGTGTTCATGCTCGCGCTCGCGGCCGTCGTCTCGCTGGCGGCGCTCGCGTTCTCCATCCTGTACCTCGACGAGTCCGCCGAACGCGTCTCCTACCACCCGCTGTTCCACTTCATGCTGGTGGGCGTGAGCGGGTCGTTCCTCACCGGCGACATCTTCAACCTGTTCGTCTGGTTCGAGGTGATGCTCATGTCGAGCTACGTGCTCGTCGTGTTCTACTCCGGTCCGCAACACACCAAGGCCGCGCTCCAGTACGTCACACTCAACCTTGTGGGGAGCGCGCTGATGCTGGTCGCTATCGGTGGCCTCTACGCGACGACCGGGACGCTGAACATGGCCGACCTGGCCCGCAGACTGGCGAACCCGGCCGAGTTCGGCATCGTCAGCATCGCGCCGGTCCTCGGCCTCTCGGCGGTCCTGTTCGTCGTCTTCGCGCTGAAGGCCGGCATCGTGCCGTTCCAGTGGTGGGTGCCCGCGGCGTACCGCGCCGCCCCCGCCCCCGTCGCGGCCGTCCTCGCAGGCGTCGTGAAGAAGGTCGGCGTCTACGCCATCATCCGACTGTACTTCACCATCTTCGCGAACGCTGACACGGGCGCACTCGACCTCGGGCTCCCCGGGCTCGCGGGCGACTCGGTGCTGGCGTTCTTCGGGCCCGTCCTGTTCGTGATGGCCGGCGCGAGCATCCTCATCGGCGGCATCGGCGCGGTCAACCGCGACAACGTCGACGACCTGCTCGCGTACTCCAGTATCGGCCAGGTCGGGTTCATCGTGCTCGCGCTCGCGTTCGCCGCGACGGCCATCGCCGGCGGCTCCGCGGACCAGCCGCTGTCGGCTCCCGAACCGTTCGGGAACCTCGCGGTCCTCGGTATCGCGGCCGCGCTGGTGTACTCGCTGAACCACGCACTGGCGAAAGGTGCGCTGTTCCTCGTCAGCGGGGCCATCAACACCGCCATCGGGACCATCGAGTTCGACAGGCTCGGCGGGCTGGCGAACCGGCTTCCGTTCCTCTCGGCCGCGTTCTTCCTCGCCGGGCTCGGGCTGGTCGGGATTCCGCCGTTCCTCGGCTTCTTCGGGAAGTTCCTCGTGTTCGACGCGGCGGTCAACGCCGGCTCCGGAGCCGGAGTCGCACTCGCGCTCGCCGGTGCGATACTCACCATCGCGTACTTCACCCGGGCGTGGAACCGCGGCTTCTGGGGGGTTCCCTCGGAGGCCGTCGACGTGGCACAGCGCCCGACCGGTCAGGTAGCTATCGTGCTCGCGCTCGCGCTCTCGGTCGTGCTGGTCGGCGCGGCGTTCGACCCGGTCGTCGCGGCGGCCATCGACGCGGCACAGGCGGCGACGAACACCGACGCGTACATCGAGGCCGTCCACCTCACCGACGGTCTCACCAGCGGAAACGGAGGTGGTCACTGATGTCCGAGAACGAAACGACCCAGCTCGACACCGGCACGGAACCTGGAAAGACGCGCAAGTGGCCGACCATCGGCCTCGTGCTGGCCATCCTCTGGCTGTTCGTCCGCGGTGTCCACTTCATCGACGAACCGTGGCTCGCGGCGGGCGAGTTCATCCTCGGCCTCGTCGTCGGGTTGCCCATCGCCTTCCTGTTCCGCCGGTTCTTCGCCCGGACGTACGGCGTGAGCCGGACGGTCCGCGTCGTCCCGGCCGCGGCCGCCTACGTCGGGCTGTTCGTCTGGGAACTCATCACGGCGAACTACGACGTGGCCAGGCGCGTGCTCTCGCCGAGCATGCCCATCCACCCGGACGTCATCGAGGTGCCGCTGCGCGTCGAGACCGACGTGGCCGTCACCACCATCGCGAACTCCATCACCCTCACCCCAGGGACGCTCACCATGGACTACGACGAAGAAAGAAACGCGCTGTACGTCCACGCCATCGCGGCGCGGGACCACGAATCGATAGTCAAACCCATCCGGCGCTGGGAGGACTACGCGCTCGTCATCTTCGACGAACGCCGCAGTCCCGGCTCGCCGGTGCCCGACCCGGAGACGCCGGGTGGGGAGTCACCCGTCGCCTCGAAACAGCGCTCCGGAGGTGAGCAGGATGACTGAGGCCGCAGCCCCCGAATGGCTCGGACTCGTCCTGCAGTTCGGGCTCATCGTCGCCAGCGGCGTGACGCTGCTGTGTGCCTACCGGGTCATCCGGGGGCCGTCGACGCCCGACCGCGTGGTCGCACTCGACACCATCGGGACGAACGTCGTCGCCATTGCCGTGGTGTGGGCGATGGTCCAGAACCGCGGCCTGTTCATCGACGTGAGCCTCGTGCTCGCCATCATCGGCTTCATCAGCACCATCGCGGTCGCTCGCTACGTGACCGAGGGGGACATCATCGAATAACCATGGCGCTCGCAGAAACCATCCAGTACGGCGTCGTCGCAGCGCTCGTCCTCGTGGGCAGCTTCTTCCTGCTCGTGGGGACCATCGGCCTCATCCGCCTGCCCAACGTGTACAACCGGATGCACGCCACCAGCAAGTCGACCACCCTCGGCGCGGCCTCGATGTTCCTCGCCGGGTTCGTCTACTTCGGGGGCCAGGGCGTCGGCCTCGAATCGCTGGTCGGCATCCTGTTCCTGTTCCTCACCGCCCCGACCGGCGCGCACATGATCTCGCGGTCGGCCCGCAAGATGGGCATCGACTTCATGGAGGAGGTCGCGTGGCCCATCGAAGGAGCCGGTATCGACACCGACCGCGCCGGAGACGGCGAGTCGCCCGGGACGGCCGACGACTGACCGCCCGCGCGTTTCCCGCACTCATCCTTCGACGGAGTAGTACCCGGCGAGAACGCCGAAGAACAGCACCGTGGTGAGCCAGTCCGAGGGCGTGTACCCGACCGTGAACTCGGTCAGGATACGGATTCCGGAAACTACCAGGACTGCGCCGACCCCACGAAGCGCCAGCTTCGTCGTGTCGACCCCACTCATGCTGGGCCTCCCCGTACACGGTCACCATCACAGGTGGGAACTTCGCCATGGCCGGGCCGACCATGGTCGTACCAACTCCCGAACGCGCCTCGCTCGCTCATACCAGTTCCTCTCGATTCACGTCCAACTAACTGTTCTGGCTGTGTCGAATTTCCTACACTATTTTCGTCGCGACCGTTCGTGCCGCCGACTGCACACAAGACACTTTATACTCTGTTTCTGACGTGAGTCCATGGACCGACGCAGTTTTCTCGCAGCTGGCCTCGCCAGCACCGTCGGACTCGCCGGCTGCCTACAGGGTGGCATCGGCGGTGACTCGGGACCGAACTGCGCCGAGGCCGAGGTCGTCGACGCAACGGTCGTCCCAGCGGAGCCCGACACTGCGACGTCCGGAACAGGCGGGACGGACACAACCACACCCGCGCCGGCAGCGACGGACGACTACGTCGTCGTGGCCGTCCGGAACGACACCGACTCGGTCGTCACGGTAACTGGATACGTCGAATCGACCGATGGGCGAGCGGAGTTCTCACGAGATGTCCCCGCCGAGTCCGGGAAGACAGAACTTCGGTTCGGGCCGTTCGCACACCACGGTATCGACGAGTACGAGTTCGGTATCGAGGGGTGTTGAGGTCGGAGGGTCGCTGCTGCCGATTGCTGGTGTGTCGTCACCCGCAGGCTGATTCGCGCCACCCCCTCACGGGAGCACCTGGTCGTACACCTGCAACTCGATACCGTAGAAGCCTTCGGGTCCCCGGATAGCGACAGCGTCCGCTCCGTAGAGGTGTTCTTCCCGATACGGGCCAAGCGCATTCTCCATCACGTCGCCCAGTAGCGTCGAGAACGCGTTCGCGCCCGAACCGTGACAGGTGACTGCGCCCCCGTGCTGGACACCGAACCTGAAGACGAGTTGTGACTCCTCGCGCAACTCGCCGTAGTTCACCACCGCAGTCGACTCGCCGGCCGACCCGTTCGGCCCCACGACGTCGAGCATCGCGATACGCTCCTCGGGGGGACAGGCGTCGGCCGTCTGGAGCCACGCCGGTGGGTTCTCGACGGTGAACTCGGGGTCGCGGTCGGCGGGAATCGAGAGACATCCCGCTCCGACCGTCGCGAGTGAGCAGACACCTGCGAGGACCGCCCGGCGATTCATATCGAGAACTGCTTCCGGAACTGTCAAAAGTACTGTCGAAGCTGCAACGAGAGTTTCACCCGACGGACTCCGCCCGTCAGGACAACGTCGCCGCCAGCGCCTTCGCGACCTCCAGCCCCAGGTCCTCTTTCGCCCCCCGATATTCAGAATAGGCTTGTTGGTGCACCAGCAACGCCCGCGTCTCGTCGCTGCCCATGACGCTGGCGTCGTTGGCCACCACGAACGCCAGTCCAGCCCGGTCCAGCGTCTGCCGGGCGGCCTCGACCATCTTCTCGTCCTCCCCACTCGTTTCGGTCTTGAAGCCGACGATGCGCATATCCGAATACTCCTTGCGGACCGTGTCGATGAGCTTCGGTGTCGGCGTGAGCGACAGGGTGAGTTCCTCCTGCCCGGAGCGAATCTTCTCGTCGCTCTGCTCGACGGTGTAGTCGCTGATAGCTGCAACAGAAACCAGCGCGTCAGCGGTCTCGCAGGCGTCGAGCGTCGCATCCAGCATCTCGCCTGCGCTCTCGACCGAGACGAGGTCGGCGTAGGGTACGTCGTCGATTGCTGAACTACTCGTCAGCGGGTGCGGCCCGACCGTCGCGTGGACCAGCGTCACGTCACCCCCGAGGACGTAGGCGGCTCGTGCCACCGCGCGGCCCATCTTCCCCGAAGACCGGTTCGTCAGCAGGCGGACCGGGTCCACGGATTCGGCGGTCGCACCGCTGGTGACGACGACCTCCGTGCCAGCGAGGGGCGACTCACCCGACGCGCGGGCGACCGCGAGGGCGATGGCGTCCTCGGTGGCTATCTTCGCCTTCTCCTCCTCGATGCGGGGGGCCACGAAGTCGACGCCCCACGACTCCAGTTTCTCGATAGCCTCCAGAACCCCAGGATGGTCGTACATCGGTTCGTGCATCGCGGGGGCAATGACGACCGGAACGCCGGCCCCGATGGCGGTCGTCGCGCAGGTCGTCACGGGCGTGTCGTCCACGGCGTGGGCGATCTTCCCGACCGTGTTGGCGGTGGCAGGTGCTACGAGGAGTACGTCTGCCCACTCGTCCCGGCCACACAACGCGACGTGTTCGACCTTGCCCGTGATCTCGGTGACCACCTCGTTGTCGGTCGCGAACTCGACCGACCAGGGGTGGATGATTCCCTGCGCACTGTTCGTCATCACTCCCCTGACCTCGGCCCCCCGTCGACGCAACTCGTGGGCCAGCTCGACCGTCTTCACGGCCGCGATGGAGCCCGTCACGCCGAGGGCGACGTTCACACCGTCGAGCATGCTCATGACACCCGGTTCGGGCGCATGGGTTACGGGTGTGTCGGTCGCGTGTCGCGAACCGAGGTGAAAACCATTGTTGTGCCCCGTCGCCACCCCCTGCCATGGTCCCGTCGACGGGCGGACAAGCCAGAAACCGATGCAACTCGCTCGCTACGCGTCAAGTTCAGTCGTCCTGGGATTCTGGGAACGGCGTCGCCTCGACAATACCGTCGGTCGTCAGGCCGTATATCGAATCTCCGGTTGCGACGAGGTTCGAATCGAACGCGTCCGTCGTATCTTGCCACCGCTTGTCGCCCGTCTCCGCCGAGAGGACGACCAGCCCTCCTGGCGACGCACCGACGAGCACCGAATCCGGAGTACAGAGGGGTGCGGAGAGCGTTGTCGCTCGTTCCTTCCGTTCGTCACCAGTTGGAATCTGCGTCCGCCACACCTGCTCCCCCGTTGTCGCGTGCAGAGCGGTGACGGTCCCAGTCTTCTCGTCAGGGACGTAGACCGTCTCATCCCTGTACGCGGGGACCGTGTAGGGGTCGGTCGTCTTCGACTGCGTGCGCCATACTCGCTCTCCGGTGTCTTTTCTAAGGGCGTGGAGAACGCCGCTGTTGTCTCGAACGAAGACGTGTGTGCCGAGGACAGGAGTGGTGTACGTCTCGCCAACGACGTCGGTGCGCCACCGAACGTTTCCACTCGATTTCTCGATTGCGACGACCTCGCCCCCTTCCGAATTCGCATCGACGAGATAGACCGCCTCCTTCGAACTGCTAATTCCTGTAATCACCCGGTTGCTCTCGACTGCCCATCGTTGGTCACCGGAATCGACCGAGTAGGATTGCAGACCGCCGTCGATACCGGGAATGTAGACGAGCAGCTCATCCATGAGGGTCCCGGTGTGCGGTGATGCCGTCGGGGTCTTCCCGACGACCTCCCACGAATCGATATCGACCCATATCAGGCCAGCATTGGTGTGCACACCGAGTCGTCCACAGCCGAGTACCGGGCCGACTCTCGCCGCATGATTCAGCGAGAGAGCGTCTGTATGGCCCGTCGATCTGTGGGTCCGATAGATCGTCCTGTCTTGAAACTGGTGCCAGAAGACGTGTTCGTCTGTGGCTACCGCCGCTCCGGTACCGTAGAGTGATTCCAGAGTGCCGTCGTGAGACACGAGGCGTAGTTCCTCTCCGACGGATATCCCGGTCTGCCCTGTGCGCTGGGGTGACCCCTGGAATGTTGGCCAGACCGTGGAGTCCTGACACTGTTCGAACGGGAGCGAATCTGGAGCCGAGTTGGACGAGAGGAACGAGGTGGTAGAGAGACACCCCGAGAGATTGCTTGCGCCGAGGAGGGCCAGTAGGCCGCGGCGGGACACAGAAGTCATTGTGGTGATAGTTGTTGGTTATTACAATAAGGCCTTTATTGTCAATCGCACAAACACCAGGCGAGCAAAACCTCGTAGTCACCCGATTTCCGAACTGAATATTTTTGAGTAATTCCGGCCCAGATGCTGCTCAGTCCAGATCCTCTTGGTCGACGCTCGGGTGCATCCGCGGCTCGTCGTCCAGGGGCTCGGCGTAGGCCCGGTTCGCATCACGGGCAGCCGCATCCCGTGCGAGGCGTTCCTCGTCGTCTATCTCCTCACAGCCCGGCGGCACGTCACGGTCGCGGCCAGTGAAGTAGCCCCGCGGCGTCACCCAGTCGTGGTAGAAGTTCACGTCGGACTCGTGGACGATGGTGAGACCGACGGTCGCGCCGTGGCCGGCGCAGACGATCGCCTGGTGGTACTGGTCCGCGAGGCGGCCGGCAGCGTAGATACCCTCGACGTTCGTCCGGCCCGCGTGGTCGACCTCCAGGAACGTCTTGCTCCCGCGCTGTTCGGCCTCGACACCGAGGCCGTCGAGGTAGGAGGAATCAGCCCACGAGGCGGCGACGATTCGCCCCGAGGTGAGTTCGGCGTCGTCGTCCACCGTCACGGTGAACCCAGAGTCGAACTCGCCAGCCACGTCGGTGACTCGGCCGGTGAGGAACTCGCAGCCGGCGTTGCCCGCCTGGGCCCGGGTCTGCTGGTGGAACCGGCGCGCATCCACGCCTTCGGGGAAGCCGGGGAAGTTCTCCAGGTGCGCGTTGCGGTAGAGGATCGGTTCGCCGTCGTTGACGACGAGCGTGTCGAGTCCGGCACGGGCGGTGAAGATACCGACACTGAGGCCGGCGACGCCACCGCCGACGATACAGACGTCACAGTCCATAGCCGAACGTCGGCCACACTCCTACAAAAGTCGTGCTCTTCACTGGATTCGGCGGGCCACGAGCGTCCCCATGCAGATGAAAGACACCAGACCGAACACGCCGTTGAAGTCCTGCGTCTCGGGGTGTTCGACGGGTGTCGCGAACGGGTCGAGGACGGAGAGGAACTCGACCGAGTCCTCCGGGTTGTCGATGACGGTGCTCCCATCGCTTGCGCCCTGGTTCGAACTCCCCCCGTCCGCCGAATCCCGGCCGGTACTGCCTGCCTTCTCGTCTGCCGATTCCGTGTCCGTGCCGCCAGCGCTCGCCTGCTTGCTCTCGGTTCCATCGGCTGTCGCCTGGGTTTCGGCGTCGTCGCCGGTCGATCCGTCACCGGCGGAGTCGTCCGTCGATTGCGTCTCGGTCGAGGAGTCCTCCGGCGCGGACGTTCCCTCCTCTTTCGTGGTGTTCGAATCGCTCTCGGACTTCCCCTCGCTGCCGTCTCCCCCCGCGTCGGTCGTGGTGTCGCCACCGTCGCCTTCGCCGAGTCCTCCATCGGTGGCGTCGTCGTCTCCGGAATCCGCCGTGTCGTCGTCCTCCGAGTCATCCTCACCCTCCGACCCGGAGTCGTCGCTGGAGCCATCCTCGCCGTCACCGGGCTGGAGCCCGCCGGAATCGTCGTCCGCGTTATCGTCGTCTGCGTTGTCACCGTCTGTTCCATCGGAGCCGTCGCCGCCATCGTCCGAGCTGTCGCCGTCGTCGGAATCGTCGGAATCGTCCGAGCTATCGCCGTCGTCGGTCTCGTCGGAATCGTCGGATTCTCCCACCAAGAGTGTCGTCTCCGCTATCGCCTGGTTCCGGCTTCGGTCGCTGACCCGTCCCGAGACCGTCACCTCCCCAGCACTGGCGTTGGCCGGCACCCGAAGCGTCACGGACGTGGTGGCGTTCTGGCCGGGGTCGAGCGACTCCCACTGCCAGACGAGACCGCGGTCGCCGAACTGGCTGCCGCCGTCGGTGTGGTTCACGACGGACCAGCCGACCGGCTCGCTCGCGCCGGGTCGCCTGAGGTGGGCCTCGGCGCGGACCGACTCTGCCACGGTACTCCCCTCGTTCGCGACGGTCAACTCGACGGTCACCGTCTCGCCCGGACTCGCGTTGCCGGCCGTGACGGCTATCGAGTAGCTCACTGCACGCGTGTTCTCGGTCGTTCGTCCTCCCCCGTCCGTGGCTCCTGCGACCGGTGTCAGCAAGAGCGCACAGACGAGACACCCCAACAGCAGCCTCGTCCCCCTTCGGTTGGTTCCCATAGTCTCCTTCCAAACATTTTCAGACCGAAATATAATTAATCTTTTCACAGACAAACAGATGGAATGAGACTTGTTGCTTGAGAAATAAAGGGCACTGGCCGGAGGACTGCGATGACGGAAAGGCTTACGTGGTGAGTGAGAGTAACACGGCTGTGGAACGAGTCGAGGTCACGACGGTCGTCTACCTGCCGCCCGAGGAAGTCTACGAGTTCCTCCTCGATTTCCCCCGGTATGCCCGCTACTCGAAGTACCTCAAAGAGGTCACCCAGGACGGCGACGGGGAGCCCGGCACGCGGTACGACCTCCACTTCGCGTGGTGGAAGCTCACCTACACGGCGCGGTCGGAGGTGACCGCGGTGGAGCCGCCGAACGTGATCGACTGGAAGATCATCAAGGACATCGACGCGACCGGACAGTGGTCGGTCGAGTCCGTCCCCGAGAAGGCACCCGACGAGGACACGCCCGCCTCGGAGGTCACCTTCCTCGTCACCTACGACCCCGACTCGGCGCACGCCGGGAACATCGACATCCCGCGGTTCGTCTCCCTGGCGTGGGTCATCGAGAAGGTCAAGCCCAAGATTAAGAAGGAGGCCCGGCGCATCGTCGAGCGCATCGTCGCCGACCTCGAAGGGCAGCGCCGCGCCGTCGACCTCGAGATATCGACCGCGGCGGAGTAACCGAATAACAATCCTCTTGTTCTCCCCCTGTCAACCGCCGTCTATCCAACGAGACCAGTCTCTATGCGTGTAATCGTCATCGGAGCCGGAGAGGTGGGTTCGAACATCGCCGCGAGCCTGTCCGAAAGTCACGAAGTCGTCGTCATCGACACGGACGGCGACCGCGTCGAATCGCTCACCTACGAACTCGACGTGTTGCCCATCGAAGGCGACGGGACCTCCCTCTCGACCCTCGAGGAGGCGGGCATCGAGGAGACCGACATGCTCATCGCCAGTACGGACCGCGACGAGGCGAACATCGTCGCGTGTTCGACCGCCAAGACCTGCGGTGACCCGTTCACCATCGCCCGGGTGAAGAAGACCGACTTCCTCAACACCTGGCAGGGGTCGAAGGGTGCCTTCGGCGTCGACTTCATGGTCTGTACCGACCTGCTGACCGCCCAGTCCGTCGTCCGCATCGCGGGCCTCCCCGGCGCGCAGGACGTCGACTCCTTCGCGAGCGGGCGCGTCCGCATGGCGCAGTTCGAGATAGAGGAGGGTTCGACGGTCGCCAACCAGACCGTCCAGAACGCCGACCGGTTCGAGTCGCTGACGTTCGCGGCCATCATCCGCAACGGCGACGTGACCATCCCACGCGGTGAGACGGTCATCGAACCCGGGGACCAGGTCATCGTCATCGGGAGTCCCGAAAGCGTCCGCAAGTTCGCGACCTCGCTCACCCCCGCGAGCACGCTCGACTCCGCCGACGAGGTGTTCATCATCGGCGGCGGCGAGATCGGCTACCAGGTCGCCCGGCTGTTCGAGGCCCGCGGCGTGACGCCCCGGCTCATCGAGCACGACCCCGAGCGCGCCCGCGTCCTCGCGGACGAACTGCCCGGCACCATCGTCCTCGAGAACGACGCGACGAACATGGACTTCCTCGCCGAGGAGAACATCCACGACGCCGACCTCGTCGTCTCGGCGCTGGAGTCCGACGAGAAGAACCTCCTCGTCTCCCTGCTCACGAAGCGCCTCGGTGCGCGACGGACCGTCGCCATCGTCGAGAACGGCAACTACGTCGAGCTGTTCGAGGCGGTCGGAGTCGACGTGGCCGTGAACCCCCGCGAGGTGACTGCCGAGGAGATAACGCGGTTCACCCGCGAGGAACACACCGAGAACGTCGCTATCATCGAATCCGACCGGGCGGAGGTCCTCGAGATAGAGATCGACGGCGAGAGCCTGCTGTCGGGTCGCTCCATCCGCGACGTTGCGGGTGAGTTGCCCCGCGGCGTCGTCATCGGGGCCATCACCCGCGGCGACAAGCTCATCACGCCACGTGGGAACACCGTCGTCGAACCCGGTGACCACATCGTGGTCTTCCTCGACGCGACCGTCCTCGACGACGTGGCCCCGAAACTATGAGACTGAAGGTCGACTGGCGTGCGAGTACGAGCCTGGTCGGACGGGTCGTGAAGTACCTCGCCGTCGCACTCATCGTCCCAATCGTCACGGGATTCCTGTACGGCGACCAGTTCGTCCCGTATATCCTGCCCTTCTTCGTCACCGCCACCGTCGCCGTGGTCGCCGGGTCGGCCATGGAGCGGCTCGACCCCGACCCCGACCTCGGGGCCCGCGAGGGGTTCCTGATGGTCGCGATGACGTGGTTCGCGGTGTCGCTGGTCGGGTCCATCCCCTACATGCTGGAGGGGCTGACCTACCAGGACGGACAGTTCTTCTACCTCATCGATTCCACCCTGCACCACCCCTCGAACGCGTTCTTCGAGACCATGAGCGGGTTCACGACGACCGGGGCGACCGTCATGGGCGACATCTCCTTCGACACGCACTCGCGGGGGCTGATGATGTGGCGACAGCAGTCCCAGTGGCTCGGGGGCATGGGTATCGTCGTCCTCGCGGTCGCCATCCTCCCCGAGCTCTCGGTCGGTGGTGCACAGCTGATGGACGCCGAGGCACCCGGCCCCGGCATCGAGAAACTGACGCCGCGCATCGCCGAGACGGCCCGCGCCCTGTGGGTCATCTACGCCGGCATCACGCTGCTGGAGATGGCGCTCCTCTACGGGCTGCACCTGCTCGGCATGGCCCCGAACATGACCGTCTACAACGCCATCGCCCACGGCTTCACCACGATGGCGACCGGCGGGTTCTCACCCGAGGCGCGCTCCATCGAGGCGTTCGCCGAAATCGTCCAGTGGGTGATCATCCCGTTCATGATGGCCGCCGGGACGAACTTCGCGCTGTTCTGGCACCTCTCGACCGGGGATATCAAGCCGATGCTCGAAGACGCCGAGTTCCGGTTCTACGCTGGCGTCATCGCCGTCCTCTCGGCCGTCCTCGGGGCGTTCCTCTTCCTGGACCCCGGACTGACGACTGCCGCCGAGACGGGCCTGTACGAGGGCGTGAACCAGACCTTCCTCGGCTACACGTTCCCCGTCACGGGTGACATCGAGGCCGCCCTGCGCCATGCGACGTTCCAGATCGTCTCCATCGTCACGACCACCGGGTACGCGACGATGGACTTCAACGCCTGGGGCGGGCCGGCGCAGTACGTCCTCGTCATCGCGATGTTCATCGGCGGCTCGGCCGGCTCGACCGGTGGTGCCATCAAGATAATCCGGTGGCTCATCATCCTCAAGTCCATCCGCCGCGAGCTGTTCTCGACGGTGCACCCGAACGCGGTCCGCCCGGTCCGCCTCCGCGGCCGTTCGCTGGACGAGCGCGCCCTTCGCGGCATCTACGCGTTCACGCTACTGTACCTCGCGTTGTTCTTCCTCTCGACGCTGGTGCTGGTCGCCGACGCCTCGATACGCGGCCCAGAGACCCTCTCGGTCATCGAGGCGATGACCGCGGTAGCCGCGACGCTCGGGAACATCGGCCCGGGGCTACAGATGGTCGGCCCGATGGGCAGCTACCTCTCGTTCACGCCTGAGGCGAAGCTGTTCATGGTTGCGCTGATGTGGATCGGTCGCCTGGAGATATTCCCGGTGCTCGTGTTGCTGACGCGAGCGTACTGGCGGTCCTAGGCGGTCCCCTGCTCGCACGACCCACACAGTTTTATCAGTTGTCCGGAATGACCCTCGCGTATGCAGGACACTGCCGCTCCTGGTTCCTCCAGCCCTTCCGATTCCGCCCGGAAAGTGACCCTTGCGGACGGTCGTTCGCTCGCGTTCGCGGAGTACGGCGACCCCGACGGGACGCCGGTCATCGCGTTCCACGGCCTCCCGGGGTCGCGCCTGTTCGGCCGGTTCTACGCTGACGCCGCCATGGACGCAGGCGTTCGAATCGTCGCGCCAGCGCGCCCGGGCTACGGCGAATCGAGTCCGAAGCGCGACCGCACGGTCAGCGACTGGGCGGCCGACGTGAGAGAACTCGCGGACCACCTCGGATTCGACGAGTTCAGCGTCGTCGGCTACTCCGCAGGCGGTCCGCACGCGCTCGCCGTCGCGGCCAGCTGCGACCGGGTGACCCGTGTCGCCGTGGTCGCGGGGATGGCCCCACGCGCCGTCGTTTCCGGCGGCCCATGGTTCCTGAAGCTCATGGTGCCACTCGGCCGGCACGCGCCGTGGATTCTCGGCGCCCTGTTCCGGATGCAGGCGTGGCTGGCGGAGCGACAGGACGACGCGGAGATGCTCTCGTTCCTCACCGACAGGCCAATTGGGGACGTTCCTGTCGACGGCCAGCGGACAGTCGAGGCGGTGCTCGCGGCCGACTTCCAGAACGCGTTCGAACACGGCCCGTCGGGTGCGGTCGGCGACAGCCGAGCCGTGAATCGTCCGTGGGGTGTCGCCTTCGACGACATCGACGTGCCGGTCCGCGGCTGGTACGGTACCGCCGATGACAACGTTCCGGTCGAGGCGGCAGGCTGGCTGTCGGACGTGGTTCCAGAAGCGACGGTCGAGCGAGTGCCCGACGAGGACCACCTGTCGGTACTGGTCGAGACGCGAGAAACGGTGTGTTCGTGGCTGGCGGACTGAGGCCGCGCCGACTTACCCGAGCGCGATGAACAGCGCCAGCGGGAGACCGAACAGAAGCACCGTCATGAGCGCGAGGATGGCACCGTAGCCACCGAGCACGCCCGCCGCCGACTTCCACGACGGGTGGTCGAGGTCGATAGGGAGTTCCATACCGTCATGAACTTTCGCGGGGTGCTTAGTTTCACCGGTCGTTCGCCATCCGAGATCAGCGCTTGCCGTACCGGTACTCGTCGGTGACGTCCTCGAGCTGGGTCTTCCCTTCTGGGACCCGCTGGGCGGTGATGAGCTCGCGCGGGGCGTCCGGCGAATCCACGGACTTGTCGACGCTGTAGCCGACGTAGGTGCAGTCGTCCTCGGTGAACGTGACGACGGAGTAGCCCCAGTGGTGGCTGTCGAAGAACTCGATGTGCGGGTTCTGGAGTGTCACCGCCTTCCGGAGGATTCGCTCCGTGGGCTTGGCGAGGGGCCCCTCGGTCAGGCCGACCGCCTCCGCGACGTTCAGGCTCGTCAGCGCGGGCGTCATGAACTCGACGCCGACCCGTTTCTCCTCGTCGACGGGACCGACCAGTTTGTGGTCGAGCGCGTCGCGGTACTCGGTCTGCTGGTAGCCCGCGATGTAGCAGTGCATGTCGCCGGTGATGGTGACGAAGTTCTCCACGTCGCGGGCGGCGAGCGCGTTCATCAGGTACTGGCGCTCGCGACGGTAGCCGTCCCACCCACCCTGGACCGGGTACAGCGTGGCTGGGCCAGCACCGACCTTGAACGGGAGTGTCAGCACCTCGTCGGACCAGACCGTCCAGGTCGAGTGCTCCTGGGTCTCCTCGACCTGCTCGAGGAACCACTCCATCTGGGACGGGCCGAGCATTGTCCGGTCCGGCGGTTCGCGCTCGGGGGCGGTCGCGCGTTCGGTCGGCAACAGCAGGTCGCGCTCTTCGGTCCGGAACAGGCGTTCGTCGGTCATCACCAGCGAGACGAGGTCACCGAAGTCGAACCGTCGCCAGAGCCGGAAGCGTTCTTGCAGCCTGTCGGCATCGTGGTCGTACTCGATGCGGGCGGGCATGTACTCCCACCAGGCGTGCATCGCGTCGGCGGCGAGCCGGGTCATGAACTCCGGGTCGTCGCCGCGGGGATGGTCGGCTGCCGGGGCGTCCGCCTCGTAGTCCCAGTGCACGTCGTTGGCGATCTCGTGGTCGTCCCACGCCGGGATGATTGTGTGCTGTTCCAGCGCCTCCTGGAGGTACCCGTCGGACTTGTAGACGCGGTAGAGGTAGCGGTAGTCCTCCAGCGATTCGACGAGGCTGTAGCCGCTCGGGAAGTCCTTCTCTCTCCCCGGATACTCCGGGGCGAACCGGCTCTTGAAGTGGCCATCCGCCGATTCGTAGATGAAGTCGCCGACGTGGACGATGAAGTCGATGTCCTCCTGAGCGATGTAGTGGTACGCCGGGTAGTAGCCGTTGAGGTAGTTCTGGCAGGTCAGCACCGCCAGCGAGAGCTCCTCGGGAGACTCGTCCGGTGCCGGAAGGGTGCGACAGCGCCCGATTCGGCTCGCGGTGGTCCCGTAGACGAACCGGTAGTAGTACTCGCTGAAGGAGTCAAGCACCCCGTCGAGGTCGACCTTCACCGTGTAGTCGTGGGCCTCGATGGCCGCGCTGTCCTCGATGACGCCGCGGTGGACGACCTCGGTGAACGCCTCGTCCGCCGCGACCTCGACGGCCAGCGGCATGTCGTGGTCGAACACGTCCGGGTCGATTCGCGTCCAGAGGATGACGCCCTCGCTGGTCGGGCCACCGCTGGCGATGGACTGCGGGAACGTCTCGTCTGCGTCCTCGTCCGGGTCGAACTCGAAGACGCTCGGGTCGTCTGGCTCCTTCGGGTCACGGGCGAACGCGAGGTCGTGTCGGGACAGCAGAGAGAGCAACTCGTCGTGGTCGGTCGAGTTCGGGGCCTGCCGAGGGAAGCGGCTTCTGGTACCCGGGTCACCAGTGCCCCTTCGCCCGGCGTCCTCGTCGGTCATTGGGCAGTTGGTTACTCCCCCGGGGTGTTGAAGCTATCGCGGCCGGCGAGAACGTCACAGGCGGCCAACCCAATCCCCGGAACCTGCCCGTTCGTGCACAACCGCGACCTGTTCCGGACCGTTTTTGAGCACGGCCACGTAACCCGCCGGTAATGACGCGAATCGTCGTCGTCGACAATCACGGGCAGTTCACCCACCTGGAGCACCGCGCGCTCCGGGACATGGGTGTCGAGAGCGAGGTCGTAGACAACGAGACACCGCCGAGCGAGGTCGAGGCAGACGGTATCGTCCTCTCCGGTGGCCCCGAGATGGATCGCCGCGGGAAGTCCGGCGAGTACCTCGACGCGGACGTGCCGGTCCTCGGCATCTGTCTCGGCATGCAGATAATCGCGAAGGAACTCGGCGGCGAGGTCGGCTCCGGCGACTACGGTGGCTACGCCGACGTGAACGTCGACGTCCTCGACGAGGACGACCCCCTCATCGGGTCGCTCTACCCCGAGACCCGTGTGTGGGCGAGCCACGCCGACGAGGTGAAGGAGGTCCCCGAGGGGTTCACCATCACCGCCAAGAGCGACGTCTGTGGCGTCGAAGCCATGTCCGACCCCGACCGCGGCCTCTACGGCGTGCAGTGGCACCCCGAGGTGTCCCACACCGCCGAGGGCGAGGAGGTCTTCGAGAATTTCGTCTCCCTCTGCGAGCAGTAGTTCTCCCGCTCGTCCGCAGTCGGAGTAGTTTTATTCGACCACGGAAACCGATAGAGCATAATGACGGCAACCCAGGGCGACCTGGCCAGCATGTCCCGGTACATCTTCCGGGCCCCGCGCTGGTACAAGAGCCTCGCCTTCGCGATGGTGGTCGCCGCCGTGACGGGAATCGGGGTCTTCGAGAACACGTTCTGGCTGGAGGACCTGTGGCAGGGCGTCTTCTTCATCGGCATCCCGACGTTCGCGGCATCGGTGCTGACGAGCGTCGTCGACCAGCACCTCGGGGGCCAGCTCACCCCGAACCGCGCCTCGCTGCTCGCCCTGCTGTGTGAGGTTCTGGTCGTTGCCATCCTGGCGGTCGGTGGCCTCGTCGCACTCCTGACCGACCTCAGCCAGAACTTCGTCTTCGACGTGCTGTACGTCGGTCTCGCCTCCATCTTCGCGTTCCGGTTGCTCATCGTCGCCGCCATCTCACAGCACTCCATCCCGAAGGCGGCGATTCCCGCGAGCATCCAGACCGCGGCCGCGGCCATCTTGCTGTTCGTCTACAGCGGGACCCTCCGGTACATGGACGCCGGCGGTCCCATCCTCGACGCCTACCTCTCCCGTCCGGAACAGGCCCCGACCTCGCTCGGGCCGGTCCTCCCCGGCGACTTCGTCATCCTCGCACTGCTCTGTCTCCTGTACGGGACCGCGGTCTGGCTCTTCCTCGTCATCATCGACCGGCCGTGGAAACAGAGCCTCGGTGTCTCTGTGCTCGACTTCCTCGGCGGCTTCATCGGCCACATCGCCGACGGAACCCGCGAACTGGAGGACTTCTTCGAGAAGCTGGGCGAGGAAGCGCTCGTCCCGGTCACCGTCCTCGCCTTCGAGCGCGAGGACGGCACGGAGAAGGCACGCTTCGTCCTTCCGATGATCCACCCCGGCCCGATGGGCGAGATCGGCGGCGGGAACCTCCCGAAGCGGGTCGCCGAATCCGCCGACGGCCTCGCGTTCCCGCCCCACGCGACCGCGGGCCACGACTTCAACCTCGTCACCGAGCGCGAGGTCGACACCATCCTCGAGACCGCCCAGGACGCACACGACCGGCTCGAGTTCGGGACGACCGCGACCGAGAGCGTCCGCACCCAGGTCGGTGACGCCAAGATGCTGGCGCAGGCGTTCGACGACGACATCCTGCTCGTGAGCACGCACTCACCCCGGTTCGCCGACGACGTGGACTACGCGGTCGGCCTCTCGGCCGCCGCCGAGGCCCGCTCCGGCGGGTTCGACGAGGTGCTGCTCGTCGACGCGCACAACTGCAACAACGGCCTCAAAGGTGACGACCTCGGCCACGTCACCCCCGGCAGCGAGCGCTCGTTCGACATGATGCAGGCCGCGGCGAAGGCCGCCGAGGAGCTTCACGACGCCCCCCAGCACCCTGTCGAGGTCGGCACCGCCTGGACGGAGACCGACTGGGAGCCGCGGGAGGGCATCGGACCGCTCGGCGTCCGCGTCGCCTGTGTCACCGTCGCCGACCAGACCACCGCCTACGTGCTCGTCGACGGGAACAACATGGAGCCGGGACTCCGCGAACGACTCATCGACGCGCTTCCCGACGACATCGACGCGGCAGAAGTGATGACGACGGACACCCACATCGTGAACAAGGTGGAGTCCTCGAACCAGGTGGGCGAGGCCCTCGACCAGGGCGAACTCGTCGAGCTGGTCGCCGGGCTGACGACGGAGGCGCTCGCGGACCGCGAACGGGTCGCCGTCGGGATGTCGTCGGACCGCGCCCGAGTCACCGTCTTCGGGAACGATAGAACAGAGACGCTCGCCAGTCACGCGAACGCGATGGTTTCGATGGGCGGGGCGCTCGCGGTGTTGATGGCGATGGCCGCGATGGGCCTGAGTATGGTCGTCTTCTTGCTCTCCTAGGACTCGTCCTCGGCGAACAGGTCGTCGACCGCACTGCGCGCCGCGAGCGCGGCGTCTTCGGCGACCTGCTCCGATTTCGCTTCCTCACCCGGGACGTTCAGGTACACGTCCACGTCGAGGACGCCCTCCTCGAACGTGACGGTCACGTCCATGTCGGTGACGTCGGACTGTTTGAACCGCGAGAGGATGAGTCCCTCAGCCGCTTCCGCGGCCGTACGAACGACTTCTTCGTCGGTGGGCATGCGCGCTTATGCGCCGCCTGCGCCGCCCATGCCGCCGCCCATACCGCCGAGCATCTCCTGCAGTTCCTGCTGGAGCGACTCGAACTGCTCCTGGACGCGCTCTTCCTGCTTCTCGAGGGTCTCGACGCGGATCTCCAGGCTGGAGACCTTCTCGTCGAGTGCGTCCTTGGCCTCGTCGTAGTCCGTCGCGACGAAGAGCTCGCCGACCTCACGGAACATCTTCGTGTCCTCGTCGATGTTGTCGAGCTCGTCGAGCGCCGTCTGGGCCTCTGTCAGCTGGGAGTCCGCGGACTGCTTCTGCTGGGCGACCTGCTGTGCGGTCTCCTGAAGGTCCTGCAGCTCCTCGATCTTCTCCTGTGCTTCCGGCGGAAGGTTTCCTTGCATACCCCGACCGATGGCTTCTGGCTTGAAAAACCCCCGCTTTTCAGCTAAGAACGGACCGAGACACAGAATCCCCTTCGATGGGGGAAGACGACCGGGAGACCGTCGCTTCGACGCGAATTCGAGGGGGAGTCGTCTGTTCGCCCCTCGCGGCCACGGCCCGCACACAACGTTTAATATGTTGTTCGATAGATATCTACAGAATGCCAACACGGCGTTTGTCTGTGTTCGACGTCGTCGCGGACCTCGTCCCCGGTGTCGTGTTCCTGTTGTTCCTCTCACCAGTCTACACCGCCGCGTCCTTCCCCACCCGGTTCTTCCCGGAGTTGAATTCGACGCTGCTTCTGGTTGCCGTCGGCTACCCGGTCGGCCGGGTCCTCCACGCGGTTGCCTCCCGAGGGTGGGCGGCGGCCACCATGGCCCACATCGGCTGGCGGACGGCCTCGTGGCCCCTCGGTGGCTCTCCACAGCTGTCCAGGATCGCCGTCTCGAAGGAGACGCGCGAGGGGGACGGTTCCAGCAGGACGTTCACCCTTCGCGACCGGCTCGCCGCGGTCGAGCGCGACGATGGCTCGGCCGAGGCGGCCTCCATCGAGCACGAGGTCCTGCGGCAGCTCTCCCGGGAGCTCCACCGGCTCGTCCGCGAGGACGGTGAGTCGAGCGACGACGGGTCCCGGGCTGGTGCCTGGGAAAGCGACGACGAGTACCTCGAACACCTCGGCCACAGTATCCTCCACGGGGAATCGACCCTCTACCACCGATACACCGTCCTCGCCACCTTCTACCGGAACCTCTGGACCGCCGTCCTCCTGGGGTCGGTCGGGTTCGTCCTCTCGATACTCGTCAGGGAACTTCTGGTCCAGCCGGTCGCTCGCACGTCCCTCGTCGTCTCCCTGGGGAACTACGACCTCATCGCGAGCTATCCCGCCCTGGTGAGCGGGGCCCTCCTCGGTGGGGCGCTCGTGGTCGCGGTCGTCCTCCAGGTGTTGAGCGTCCGCTGGTTGGAGTACCGATACCGGCGACTCCGGGCGATGGTCAACGACCTGTATCTCGCACTCGACTCGACACCCAGCCAGCGCGCCGTGGACCCGCCGCAGAATCAGTAGCCAGACCCGAGGTCGTGTATCTTCTCGGCGACCTCGACCAGTCGAATCCACGTGTTGATACCGGCACGGAGCGCCACGAGGTCTGCGGCCTCGACCTCGACCGTGACGGTGTCGCCCGTCCGCGAGAGCGTCGTCGAAGAACGGTCGCCCGCTATCTCGCCGATCTCCTGGGCGACGCTGCGCTCGACGATCTTCGCGATGGCGTCGCTGTCGTACTCGAATTCGAGGCTGGTCGCGTGTGAGAACGAGGACATCGAGTCGACGCTATTCGACGTCGACGGTCTTGATGTCGGTACTGCGCTCTTTCAGCAGCACGCGGTGTCCACAGTAGGGACAGCGGACGCCGCCGTAGGAGTCGAGCGTCACGTCACGCTTGCACCGCGAGCACTTGTAGCTCATTCGTCTTCTTCGGAGAGTGCGGCGCGAATCGACCGGCGAACGGTGCGGCCTGCGGGGGTCTCGGGGCGGTAGGTACCGCCGGTGAACTTCTCACCGGTCTCCTCGTTGACCCAGATGCCCGTGCCGAGGCGCTTGACGTTGTCGCCGTCGACCTTGGAGTTGCGCATCTCGTCTTCGATCTCCGCGACGCGGCGTCGGGAGACACGCCCGTAGCGAGCGCCGAATCGGCCGGCGCTCCCCGTCTTTCCTTTCTTCTTGGCCATGATACCCGTTCGTACCGTCAGCGGGCAAATAAACCTGTTGAGTTCGCCCGCCCGCTCACTCCAGTGACGGGGCGGCGACGACCTCGTAGACGATGAGGACGAACGCCAGACAGAGGCCCAACACGGTGAACTGGACCCACTCGACCGGTGGGACCACGTCTGGCAGGGTGATCGCTCGCAGTCCACGCTCCAGCAACAGTCCCGTCAGGACCACGGACGGGATGGTCGTGAGGACCGCATCGGCTCGGCGCATCGTGTGTAATGAGATGTAATTAGCGAGAATCAAATGCCTTGGGGTTCTGTCGGGAATCGCACCTATCTCGGTCGCGACCACGGCCGGAGATAGAGCACGACGAGCACGGCGAAGACGGCGACGGCGAGCAGACCGCCGCCGAGGAACGCCAGTTCGGGCGACAGGAGCGGCTGAGTGGCGGGCTGACTCGCGGGCTGGGAGGCCGCGTCACCGGCAAGACTGGCCATCTCCGTGATGGGTTCCGGGCGGGCCAGTTCGTCGAGGACCCGCGCCAACGTGAGGGTGGCAACGCCCATGAACACGACGACCGCGAGCACGCGCGCGAGGAGGTCACGGAAGATGGACCGGTCGTCGCGTGAGCTGGCCATCACGAGGACCGCCCTGGCACAGGGGGCGTAGACGTTCATGGCAGACCCCTTCTCGGAGTACCAGGTGTCGACGACCTCGATGAGGCCGGCGTTCTCCATGTTCGTGAGGTGGTAGTGGACGTTCTGGAGCGTGGTTCCGGTGACCTCGCGGAGGTCCGCCGGTGTGTGGGGCTCCTCGTAGAGCGCTTCGAGGATGGTCCGCGCGGTGGCGCTGGAGAGCGTGGCGAACACCTCGTCGGCCGTCTCGTCGGTCAGTCCGACGAGTTTGGACTGGCCGGGCTCGTGTTCGACGGCGCGTTTTATCGGGAAGATACGGCCCATTGACTGGAATATACGGTGTCGGGATGTATTCGGATTTCGTTGCATCAAACCGGCGCTTTACCGGCGTGGTTCGTGGGTGTGATCGGGTGGCAGACCGGCCTCAGGGGTGCTAGAAGAAGAACCCGAAGAGGCGGGCGAACAGGTGGAACGGGTTGGAGTCGAACCGGACCGGGGCCAGGTCGAAGTCGTACCACGGCGCGAGTCCAGGGGCGTTCGACGCCGAGACCGCGGCGGTCGCGTGCTCGTCCGCGGGGACGAGGATGGCGATGCCGCCGTCACCATCCGCGGCAGGGGGCAGTTGCTCCGGCAGCGGCTCGGCGGTCGGGAGTTCACACGGGGCGCGCACACAGACGATGTACGGCTCGGTCGGGATGGGTTCGTCCGACCGGTCGCGCTCTGCAGAATCGTTCTGCGAGTCGACCGGCTCGTCCCGCACGCCGGACTGTTGCATCAGGGGCACGTCGTCGGTGAAGTCGTTGATGGGCTCGTCGACGACGCCGTCACGCCAGTTCGGCTCGGGCTCGGTCGGCCGAACCGGGTCGGTGCCGTCGGGGTCCGGCGGGAACTCGTCGGGGTTCACCGGCTCCGCCACGTCGTCTTTGGTGCTGTTCTCGTCGTGGTCGCCGTTACAGGGACTGTCGACGCCGACCATGCAGATGCCGACGGTCTGGTCCCCGTCGGCCGCGACCGGGCTGGCACCCAGCGCGAGTGCACAGACCAGCGCGACTGTGAGGAACGATACGAATCTGAATCGGTGGTTCATTGCAACCGTACAGAGGGCAGCTACACATAACTTGTTTGTCAAGTATGAAAGCGGCGTTTGACGCATCCGGCGTGGACTTCGGTCGAACCACCCAGCCGACCGGGGAGTCGAGAACGGTCGGGCTACTGATACTCCTCGGGGGCGCTGACGCCCGCCGCGAGCACGTTCTCACGGAGGTAGGCGAACAGCCGGTCGCGCACCTGCTCGCCGAGGTCGGCCATCCCGAGGGCCATCACGGCTCCCGCGCTCCCGTCAGTGGTCACGAGCAGGTAGGCAGCGGTCGCCTCGGGGTCGAGGTCCGCACGGAAGACGCCGGCCTCCATCCCCTCGCGGACGACCCCCGCCAGCGTCTCGTGAACCCGTTGCTCGTAGGACTCGAGCAGGTCGTGGAACCGGTCGTTGAACGGGGCGTGAGCGAGCAGTTCCATCACGGCGACGTTGATACCGCGGTCGACCTCGTCGGTCGGGTCACCCAGTAGCGCATCACACAGCGCGAACAGCCGGGTGACAGGGTCGGCGTCGGCCGCGGCGGAGAGTCGTTTCGAGTCGCGCCTGACGCTCCACTCCAGGAAGGCCACCACGAGGTCGTCCTTGGAGTCGTAGTGGTAGTACAGGCCGGCCTCCGAGACCGACGCCTCGGCGGCCACCTTCTTCGTGGTCAGCCCGGCGTACCCGTGCTTGGCGAGCGCCCGCAGGACCGCCTCCATGATGTCGACCTGTGTCTCGCTCAGCTCTTCCTCCGCGCCGGCGGCCGCCTGCTCGTCGTCCGGATCGGCCTCGCCCGTGGGCATGTCGCGTGCTTTCCGCCGAGTGAGTAAATACTCGGCGGGTGCTGAGTACTCACCAGAGCCGAACCAGGAGCGCCACTCGAAAACGGCCTGAAACCCCGAATTCGAGTGATTTCGGCCTTACAGCTACCGGCTACGCTATCTTCTTTGCTAGTCTGACTCTAGCATGGTATCGACGCCTCCCCTGCCTGAACAGTCGACCGACCGGACCGTCCGAACCGTGAGCCGGCGACGACTGCTCGCGCTGGCAGGTGCCGGCGCGAGTTTCGGCGCGTGGGCCCGCCCGGTCGCTGCTGGGCACCCGACGGTCGTGCCCGCTGGGGCCGGCCGCATCCGGCTCTTCGGCACCGGCCAGCGGTACGTCCTCGAGGGCGACATCGAAGGCCCCATCGAGGTCGCCGGGCGCGGCGTCTCGCTCGACGGGAACGGGTACACCATCACCCCGCGGGAGAACAGGGTCGGCATCGACGTCGACCGGTCCCGTGGTGTCAGACTGGAGAACCTCCGCATCGTCGGCGGGGGAACCGCCATCCGTCTCCGTGACTCCCGAGGCGTCAGGGTCAGGGACGCCTGGATTCGACGCTCGGGCGTCGGTGTCGACATGGAGGACGCCGCCGGACGTCTCGACAACCTGACCATCGTCGGCACCCGGAACAGTGGTATCCGACTGAAAGACACCCGCGCCGTCGTCACCGCGACGACCGTCCAGGAGTGTGGCCGCCGTGGCCGCTCCTCGGGCATCGTCGCGGACACGGAGCGCGACATCCAGTTCCGGCGCTGTCTCTCACGCGGCAGCGGCAGGCACGGGTTCGTCCTCGACGGCGACGACGAAGCCACCCTGACCGTCGTTCGCTGCGGCGCGATGGAGAACCGTGGCGACGGCTTCGACGTCGAGGACTTCACCGAGACGCAACTCCGGTGCAGCGTCGCCCTCTCGAACGGCGGGTCGGGCTTCGACATCGACGGCATCGGGGCGCTCGCGGTCGTCCGAACCAGTGCAGTTCGGAACGACGACCACGGCTTCGACATCTACACGCGCAACCCGGCACAGCTGGTCAGGACCACCGCGTTCCGGAACCGGGACGACGACTACCGTCTGACCGGACCGGTCTTCCAGACGGCGGCTGGCGGACCGATACGGGGCCGGTGTTCGCCCGCGGCGACCGTCCGATTGCTGCGTCGGCAGGCGGTCGACGCCGAGACCGCCGGCGTCCTCGGGTCGCAACCGGGGACCGGCTGGCTCGACGAGTTCGAGACCGGGCCGGGCGACCAGGACGGTCGAGGTCGTGGGCGTGCGGGCGGTCAGGGGCGCAGGCGTGCAGGCGGGCGGGGCCGCGGGCGCGGTCGTGACCGCGGTCGTCACAACTGGGGCTGAAATCCCCGGCCTTCGCAGGCCGACGGTGCCGACTATCCGCGGCTACCGAACGGCGTCGGTAGCAGAAGTACCAGCCCGGTCGTCGCGGCGCGAGTGACTGCCCGAACGCAGGGCTTGTTAACCATCGCGTTCTACACCCGCGCAATGCAGATCGGTTCCCGTCGCTGTATCATCAATCCAGTGAGTGGAAGTGGCGACCACGCCGAGTACGTGAAACGGCTCCTCCGGGCCCGCGGCTTCGACACTGTCGAGACGAGAGGGCCGGGCGACGCCAGGCGGCTCGGCCAGCAAGCCGGCGAGGACGGTGTCTCCGAACTCGCGGTGTGTGGCGGCGACGGGACCATCAACGAGGTGCTTCGCGGCCTCAACGACGCCGGCCACCTCGGGTCGGTCACGCTGAGCGCGGTCCCCGCCGGGACGGCGAACATCCTCGCGCAAAACGTCGGCATCGAGACCATCCAGCAGGGCGTCGAGATCGCAGACACCGGGGAGCGGCGGACGGTCGACCTCGGAATGGCCGGCGACGAACCGTTCGCCGTCTCCTGTATCGCTGGACTGCCGGCCGAAGCCAGCGTGGCTGCCTCCAGCGACCTCAAGCGGCGGTTCGGGACGCTCGCGTTCCTGGTCACCGGCGCACAGGAGGCGATGGCGTTCGACGGGCTCGACATCCGGGTCGACGCGACCGCCGACCACGGCGAGCAGTCCTGGGACGGCGAAGCGCTCTGTCTGCTGGTCGGGAACGCCCGCCAGTTCGTCGGCGAGGGCGGCCAGGGCGACATGGAGGACGGGCTGTTCGACGTTGCCGTCGTCGAGCAGATGCCGACGCGGTCGATGGTCGCCGAAGCCATCGGGCACCGGCTCCTCGGGCAGGATACGCCCGGCGTGACGCACATCTCGGCCAGCGAACTCACCGTCGCCGGGCACGAGGGACCCATCACGTTCAGCCGCGACGGCGAACTGAGCGAGCACAGCGAACTCACGCTCTCGGTCCGCCCCGACGCCCTCGAACTGCGGGTCGGGCCGGGGTACGACCCGTCACCGTCGGCGCGCTGAGCCGGGTCGGGGGACGAACGTTCCAGAATGCTTAAGTTTCGCGCTCCGGTTCTCTCGGCTCCGAGCGTTCTCACCATGTCCCCGTCAGACGACTCCACGACCCCGGACAGCGCCGAGCGCTTCGCCAGCACCGAATGGTACTACGCCCGCTATCGACCTCGGTACGGTACCGACGCCATCGAGTACCTCGTCGACCGGTTCGGCGTCGACGAGACGAGCCGCGTCCTCGACCTCGGCTGTGGCGCGGGCCAGATAGCAATCCCGCTCGCCGAACACGCCGGCAAGGTGGTCGGGATGGACCCGAACGAGGCGATGCTCCGCGAGGCCCGCGAACAGGCTGTGGCGGCCGGCTGCGAGAACGTCGAGTGGGTGCAGGGGTCCGATGCGGACCTGCCCGCCGGCATCGGCACGGTTCGCCTCACGACGATGGGTCGGTCCTTCCACTGGATGGACCAGCCTCGCACCCTCGACCACCTGTTCGAGCTGACCGAACCGGGCGGCGGCGTCGCGCTCGTCACCGACGGCGAGTGGCTCACCCACGGGCTCGACGACGACTGGCAGGCGGGCGTGCACGCGCTCGCCGCCGAGTACCTCAACGACCTCCCCGAGCGGACCGGCCCCATCGAGGAGTACGACGACCCGTGGGACGACCTGCTCGCCGAGCACGGCTTCGCCGACGTCGAGACCGAGACCATCGCGTACGAGCGCGAGTGGGACGAAGACAGCATCGTCGGCTACGTCTTCTCGCTCTCGTTCTGCTCGCCGGCCCGCTTCGGCGACCGGAAAGACGCCTTCGAGGCCGACCTGCGCGAGCATCTCCGGGAGCTCGAGACGGACACGTTCGTCCAGCACGGCGAGGTCGAGGTCATCTCGGGGCGGCGGTAGCTCCGGAGACGGCCAGCCGTTCCGGCCCCTGAAGGCGAACACAGTTACTTGCCCTAGCGAAACGTTCTCAAGGACGACTCACTTACGTTCCGTCGTGAATCGGGAGAAAGCTATCCCGGTGGTCCTCGCCCTCATCTGCGTGTTCGCGCTCGCGTTCGCGGCCGCGACGCTGGTCGAGCCCCACGAACCCGGGGGTGGCGGCTCCTCCATCGTCAACCCGAACGACGACACCGCGACCGACCGGAACGGGGAGGACGGGACGAGTCCCGCACGGCCCATCACCGACCCGGGCCGCCTCGGCTTCTCGCTGAGCTTCTGCATCCCGTTCCTGCTGAGCGGCGAGTTCTTCGCCATCGTCGTGGTCCTCACGGCGGCCATCTGGCTGTACGTCCAGCACTCGAAAGACGGGCTGGCGGCCACCGGGCTGGTCGGGACCATCGCGTTCCCCGGTTTCTTCCTGTGGCTCCTCCTGACGAACTGTGCCACCCAGAACGAGCCCGACCAGCTCTCGATCATCCCCTCGGAGGTCGCGGAACAGACCGAGGGCGTCTCCTCCTCGCTCGGGCTGAGCCAGAACCCCGGGAACGTGAGCCCGGAGGTCGCCCTTCTCATCGCCGCGCTGGTGGTGGGTATCGTGCTCGTGTTCGCCTGGTTCGCCCTCCGGGGCGGCGACGAGGGCCCGGCGGACGACGAGGAGGTGTACGAGGCGGGGCTGGCATCGCGTTCCCCGCGGCACCGCATGGCTGCCATCGGTGCCGCCGCGGGGCGAGCCGCGGACCGGCTGGAGACCAGTACCGCGGTCGACAACGAGGTGTACCGGGCCTGGCGGGAGATGACGACACATCTGGACGTGCCCGAGCCCGAATCGAGCACCCCCGCGGAGTTCGCGGAGGCTGCCATCGCGGCCGGGATGACCCGCGAACAGGTCACGGAACTCACTGCGCTGTTCGAGGAGGTCCGCTACGGCGGGGAGGACCCGACGACAGACCGCGAGAGCCGGGCCATCGAGGCACTTCGGGCCATCGAGTCGGCGCACGCGTCAGGGGCGAAACCGACGGCCGACGACGACGACTGACCGAGAACTCGCCATCTCCGGCGCGAACCGATGAGTCAAGTCATGGCTTGACAATCCGGCACCCCTAAGTGTCGTTTCCAGCTAGAGGGTCACGTGAAACAAAGGAACGTGGGCATCGTGGTCGTCGCCATCTGCTGTGTCCTCGCCATCGCCATCGCGGCGGGGACGCTCGGTGAGACGACCCAGCCCGGGGGGAGTGGGGGCTCCGTCTCCAACGTGAACGCCGACGGGGTGACGACGGAGACCACCACCCAATCGGGGGAGCGGGTCAACCAGACGACAGCACAGCAGCAGCCGCCGCTCCGGCAGGACTGTCCGTCCCGGACGCTCCCGTGGTGGGCCGGTGTCGGTCTCGTCGCGGTCGCGGCGTCGGTCACCATCGGGTCCTACCGGCGGTACGACGGCGTGGTCGCCGTGGCCATGCTCTTGCTGATGGCCGTCATCGTCGCGTCGGTGGCCCCGTTCTTCTTCCTCTGTCCCTCCTCGGACACCCCACAGACCCAGCAACAGGGCGCACCCGGGGAGAGGCCGGACGACTCCGGCACCGGTGACGGTGCTGGTGAAGGCTCGGGGAGCGGCGACGACGAGCAGCAACAACAGCCGTTCGACGTCCCGCTCTTGCTCCTGCTCGGTGGGGCAGGCATCCTCGCCGTGGTGCTGGTCGGTGCATGGAGCGTCTCCGGCGGCGACGACGAGGAGGACGAGGTCGTCGAGGTGAGCGAGGACGCGGCGGAGGCGGACGCTGACCCGGTCGACACGCAGGCAATCTCGACCGCCGCGGGCCGGGCCGCAGACCGCATCGAATCCAGTTCGGACGTCGACAACGAGATCTACCGCGCGTGGGTCGAGATGACCAGACACCTGCCGGTCGACCATCCCGAAACGAGCACGCCGCGGGAGTTCGAGCGTGCCGCGGTCGACGCCGGCTTCGACCCGGCAGACGTCCAGACCCTGACCGACCTGTTCGAGTCGGTCCGGTACGGTGCCGCCGACGCGACGCCCGAGCGCGAGGACCGTGCAGTCGAAGCACTCAGGCGGCTCGAAGCCCACAACGAGGGTGAGACGCGATGAAGCTCAGAACCATCCTCTCGGTGCTCGGGGTCGCCGTCGCCGCCCTGGCGTTCGCCCTGGTCCTGTTCCCCGAGGTCGCCGCCGGGATGTCGATGAACGAGGCGATACTCGTCGTACTCGGCCTCGCAGCACTCCTGCAGGGCGTCCGAATCGGCGTCTCGCGCACCCGGAACCGGTACGTGCAGGCCAAGACGCCGGACCCGGAGCAGTCACAGGAGCTTCCCACGCCGGGAGACGACTTCGACGAGTTGCTCCACGTCGCGAGTACGGACCTTCGTCGGGTCGACAGTCGTGAGCAGACGACGACACGACTGGAGCGCGCCGCGGTCGCGACCATCGCCCGCACACAGGGTTGTTCGCAGTCGGAGGCGAAACGACGAATCGAGGCCGGTGAGTGGACCGACGACCCGTACGCCGCCGCGTTCTTCACCGGCACGCTCGAGGGCGGCTCGCTGTTCTCGCGGGTCGACCTGTTCAGTGGCCGCCAGACGCGGTATCACCGGTGGGCCGTCCACGCGGCGACCGAGATTGCACGGATGTCGGAGGAGTACGACAGATGAGTTCGACAGTGACGCGAGAGACCGACGACGCGACGGGGAGCGACGACAGCACGACGCCGGCGGGGGCGACGGCCGCGGGAACCGACGCGGGAGCAGGTGGGTCGGCAACCGACGCGGTCCAGACCCAGCGCGTCATCACCGACACGACGGAGGCGACCAACCACTGGCGCGGCATCGCCGCGGTGACGCTGGTCGCGGGCGCAGTCGGCGTCATCACGCGACAGCCCGCGCTGTTGCTCTCGGCGGTCGTCGGCGTGGGCTACCTCGCGTACGCCCGGATCACCGAGGCCCCGGCCGTGACGCTCAGTATCACCCGAGAGCTCAGCGACCCGGACCCGTCCCTCGGCGACGAGGTGACCGTGACGGTCCGCGTGACGAACGACGGGAGTCGAACCCTGCCCGACGTGCGCCTCGTCGACGGCGTGCCCGAGGAACTCTCCGTGAAGTCCGGGTCCGCCCGCCTCGGCACCGCCTTGCGCCCCGGCGAGTCGGACTCGTTCTCCTACACCGTGACCGCCAAGCGCGGCACCCACGAGTTCAAGACGTGCGAGGCCATCGTCCGCGGCTGGTCCGGCGCCGAGGAGACTCACACCCGGTTCCGGACCGGCGGCGACATGGTGTGTACCCCCTCGCTGGAGGCGACGATTCCGGTCCCGCTGCGCAAGCAGACCTCGCAGTACGCCGGGCGCGTGAACACCGACATCGGCGGCGACGGCGTCGAGTTCCACTCGACCCGGGAGTACCGCCGCGGCGACCCGCTCTCGCGGGTCGACTGGAAGCGATACGCGCGAACCGGCGACCTCGCGACCCTGCTGTTCCGCGAGGAGCGCGCCGCGACCGTGATGTGCCTGCTCGACCTGCGCAAGGAGGCCTACGTCCGCCGGGACGAGGAGGGCCTCCATGCAGCGGACCTCGGCATCGAGGCTGCCGGCCACGTCTTCACCGCACTGCTCGACACGGGCGACCGGGTCGGTCTCACCGCCCTCGCCCCACAGTCGGTCTGGCTCCGTCCCGGCCTCGGGAACGAACACCGCGCGAAGGTCGAGGAGCTGTTCGCCCACCACCCCGCGCTCTCCTCGGAGCAGCCCGCGGGCTACCGCTCCATCACGCTCGGTGTCCGGAACCTCAGGAAACGGCTCCCGGGCGACGCCCAGCTCGTGTTCTTCAGCCCGCTGTGTGATGACGATGCGGTGCAGGCCGCCCGCCTGCTCCACGCCCACGGACACAAGGTGACCATCATCAGCCCGGACGCCACCGCGACGGAGACCATCGGCCAGCGCATCGCCCGGGTGGAACGCCGCGCCCGCATCACCGAACTGCGCCAGGGTGGCATCCGCGTCATCGACTGGGACCCAGACGAAGGACTCGTGAACGCCCTTGCCCGTGGCTCACGGAGGTGGACCTGATGGCGACCGAGATCGACCGGCGACCCGTCCGCCTGTCGGCCGTGGTCGCACTGGGCGCTGGCGCGTTCGCCGCCCTCGCGGCCATCCTGACCGCCTCGGTGGGCGTCGTCGGGGCGGCCCTCGGTATGCTCGCGCTCGCCCCCGGCGTGGTCCTCGGCTCTCGCCGACTCGTCCACGTCGGCGCGGTCGGCCTGCTCGGCGGACTCGTCTTCGCCGGGGCGACCGGTGGCGCACCATCCGCCGAACTGCTCATGCTCGTCGGGACGACCGCGACTGTGCTGGCCTGGGACGTCGGCCAGAACGCCATCGGGCTCGGGGAGCAACTGGGGCGCGAGGCAGACACGACCCGGGCCGAACTGGCGCACATCGGTGGGTCCGTCGTGGTCGGCGTCGCGACCGGTGGTGTGGCGTTCGCGGTCTACCAGGTCGCGACCGAGGGGCAGCCGATTTCGGCGCTCGCGCTGTTGCTGGTGGCCGTGGTGATTCTGACGACGGCGCTGCGGCAGTGAGAGCGCCGAATCCGCGGGGTGGCCGGTCGGCTCGGGATGCTGACCTGTTCGACGTAACAATCATCCCTCCCAGAGCGGGAAGCGAGTAGGTGTCACACAGCGATATGGGGCTTGTTTGCACCGGTCGGTCGAGCCCCGTGAGAGACCGGTGACGAACAGCCCCTGACAGAAAGAAGGTTTTCTCCTCGACGAAACTCGGCTGACGCTGGTGACTCAGTCGGAGTCCGTCTTGATGTCTGCGGAGAGTCCCTGCGCCATCTCGATGTCCTTCGAGTTGTTCAGCGTCCACGCCGTCCGTTCGGTCACGGCCTCGATGACCTCACGGGCCGACGGGTAGCCGTTGCCGGACTTCTTTACGCCGCCGAACGGGAGGTGAACCTCGGCGCCGATGCAGGGAAGGTTGCCGTAGGCGAGGCCGACCTCGGCGTTGTCGCGGAAGTAGTTGATCTGGCGGTAGTCTTCGGAGATGATGGCACCGGCGAGACCGTAGTCGGTGTCGTTCTGGATTGCGACTGCCTCCTCGACATCGCCGGAGTACTTCAGCAGTGCGACGTGGGGACCGAACACCTCCTCGTGCGTGCACCGGAGGTCCTCCCAGGCGTCGGCCTCGTAGACGAACGGCCCGACCCAGTGACCCGCTTCGTGGCCGTCGGGTATCTCCTCGTCGGCCAGCTCGGTGCGGTCGACGAGCACGTTCACGCCCTCGTCCTCGGCCAGCTGGTTGTACTTCGTCACCTTCTCCTTGTGGTCCGCCTCGATGAGCGGCCCCATGAACGTGTCATCGTCGAGCGGGTCGCCCACGGATACTTGTTCCGCGAGTTCGACGAACCGCTCTTTGAACTCGTCGTAGACGTCCTCGTGGACGACGATGCGCTCGGAGGAGACACAGCGCTGGCCCGTCGTCTTGAACGAACTCATCAGGGCCGAGTGGACGGCGACGTCGAGGTCCGCTTCCTCGGTGATGACGATGTTGTTCTTCCCGCCCATCTCACAGGCGGCGAGCTTGCCCGGCTGCGAGGCGGTCTTCTGGGCGACCTCGTGCCCAACCTCGGCGGAGCCGGTGAACAGGACGGTATCGACGCGTTCGTCGTCGACGATAGCTGCGCCGACGTCGCCGAAGCCCTGCACCATGTTGAACACGCCGTCGGGGATGCCGGCGTCCTCGAACATCTCCGCGATGATCTGCCCACACCAGGGTGTCTGCTCGGCGGGCTTCCAGACGACGGTGTTACCCTCGACGAGCGCGACCGCCATGTGCCAGAACGGGATGGCGACCGGGAAGTTCCATGGCGTGATGCAGCCGACGACGCCCCGGGGCTTGCGGCGCATGTAGGCGTCCTTGCTCGGAATCTCGGAAGGAATCACGTCGCCCTTCGGGTGGCGGGCGTCGCCAGCCGCCCACTCGACCATGTGGTAGGCCTCGATGACGTCGGCGCGACCCTCGGAGATCTCTTTCCCGCACTCCTTGGTGACGACCTCGGCCAGCTCCTCGGTTCGCTCGCGGAGCTCGTGGTAGATCTCCCAGAGGTACTCCGCGCGGTCGATGTGCGACAGTTCGCGCCACTCCTCCGTCGCCGCTTCAGCCGCGGCGCATGCCGCATCGAGGTCGGTCTCGGTGCCGCGGGCGAACGTGCCGAGCGCCTCGCCCGTCGCCGGGTTCTCGCTCTCGAACGTCTGGTCTCCGGCTCCGTCCGTCCACTCCCCATCGATATAATGCTCGTACGTCTGCTCGGTCTGTCGTGAAGCCATGTCCCATCCCAGGGAGACATGTAAGTAATAACACCCCCCTCCCATGGTGGACCGGGTCCGAGACCGAAGCGTCAGTCCACGGTCGGCACCGGCACCGAATCCAGCACCTTCGCGACGACCTCGCGCTTGCTCACGTTGTTGACCATCGCGTCCGGCGTCAGCACGAGCCGGTGTGCGAGCACGGGCTGGGCGACGCGCTTGATGTCGTCGGGTGTGACGTACTCGCGGCCCACCATCGTGGCGTAGGCCCGCGAGGACTCGAACAGGCGCTGGGTCCCGCGCGGGGAGACACCGATCTCGACGCGGCCGTCCTGCCGGGTCTCGCGGCAGAGCTTCGCCATGTACGTCAGCAGGTCGTCGTCGACCCGGACGTTCTCGGGGACCTGCCGGAGGTCGGCGACCTCCTCGTCGGTGAGGACGCGCTCGACGCTCGGGGACTGCTCGACGCGGCCGGCCCGGCGCTGGAGGAGTTCGACCTCGCCGGCCTCGTCGGGGTAGCCGATGGAGGACTTCACGATGAAGCGGTCGACCTGCGCCTCGGGGAGCGGGAAGGTCCCCTCCTGCTCGACCGGGTTCTGCGTCGCGATGACGAAGAACGGCTGGGGGAGCATCCGCGTCTCGCCGTCGACGGTCACCTGCCCTTCCTCCATGGCTTCCAGCAGCGCGGCCTGGGTCTTCGGCGGGGCGCGGTTGATCTCGTCGGCGAGGACGATGTTCGCGAAGATGGGACCCGCCTGGAACTCGAACTCGCGGGTCTCTTCGTTGAACACGTGCGTCCCGGTGACGTCGGCGGGGAGGAGGTCGGGGGTGAACTGGATGCGGGAGAAATCCAATCCGAGGGCGGAGGCCATCGACCGTGCCGTCAGCGTCTTGCCGGTCCCGGGCACGTCCTCGAGGAGCACGTGGCCACGACCGACGACACCGAGCAGTACGGTTTCGAGGAACTCTCGGTCGGCGATGACCGCGTTCCCGATGGCGTCGAGGACACGGTTACAGTCCTCGCTCGCTTGGTGTACGTCCATGTTCTCGTCCCCGTGCTGCTGGAATAAATTCTTGGCGGTTGTCACCTCCCTACGCGATAAATCGAAATTCATAATAAAGGCAGTCGGCAACGTGGAGATGAGCCGAGATAGCCTAGCCCGGCCAAGGCGGTAGATTCGAAATCTACTGTCCTCACGGACACGGGAGTTCAAATCTCCCTCTCGGCGTTTTTCCATCACAGAAACGACGAGCGGAGCGAGTCGTCTGTGATGGAAAACCCATGCGGTGATTTGAACCAGACGAGTCGCAGCCCGCGCAGCGAAGCGAGCAGGACCGTCTCGGCGAGGTTCAGATCTCCCTCTCGGCGCTTCTCCAATCACTACCCGAGCGCCACAGTTCCATCCACGCCCGACACCGCGCAGGGAATGTAACCCCCGGCAGCAATTGACAGAATACTTATTATGTGTGTGTGTCAATTCGTACCGATGAAGCCCTCCTGTTCTCGTCGTCGTGCCCTCCGCTACTTTAGTGGACTCCTCATCACGGGCGGTGCCGGGTGTCTCTCGGCTATCGACACCGGTACTAAGTCCTCGACGGGAACACGGACAGATACTCCCGACCCGGCAGGCGATAGATGTGCGTCGTACACCCCGGAAGGGACCAGCTCGGCGGGGTACGACATCGGTCTCATGAACGACGACAGCGACACGCACACCGTCACGCTCCGGGTCGACCTCGGGGCCAGTGGAGGGGCGGACCCGATACTCGAACGGGAGTACACGCTCGGCCCGGGGGAGACGAACACCGAGACGTGTATTCCATTCACGGAACCGGGGACGTACACGGTTTCCGTGGCGGTGTCGGAGGGTCGAACAGCGACGTTCGAGTGGGAGGTCGAGCGAGTGTCTGGAACCATCGAGAAGGCGCTGTTCGTCACGGTCGAGGACGACTCGACCATCTCGTTCGACTGGTTCTACGTGTAGGTGGCCCGTTGGTACACCCCACATCGCCCGCGTCTGTCGCTCTCGGGGAGATAAACTTAAAGTCATCAGATGACAACTGTCACCTAACACCATGTCACACTTCACCGGGGCGGCGCTGGTCATGGGTGGCTTCCTCGCCGCCATCTTCGTATTGGTCAGTGTGCGCGAGAAGGCCAGCTACACGCCGAAGTTCGGGGCGAAGGAGGGCCCGGGGTGGCACGAGCTCTTGAACAACCAGCTGGTCTGGACCCTCGGGTTCTTCTTCATCCTCGGGGGAATCGGGGCGGGTGCGGTCGCATACGTCGGCGCTGACGCGGCCGGCAGGGCGACGCTCCAGTGGTTGCTCGTCGTCGCCACCGGCGGGCTGTTCGCCGGCTGGATCGTCTTCGGCACCTATCGCTCCAGCAAGAACCGCGGGCTCACGAGCGCAACCGCCGCGATGGTGAGCGCGTGGGCCTTCGGGGTCCTGTTCGTCCTGGTCATCGCCGTGAAACTCATCGTCGGGTGAGGATGTCCTCGAACACGGCGCGTTCGACCCTCGATGCACTCCCGAGTGAGCGAGTGCTGTGGCTCGGGTTGCTCTGTGCGCTGGAGCTGCTCGCGGTCGTGGCCTACTTCCGGTTCACGAGCAGCGAGCTCGTCTCGGTACGCTATGCGCTGTACCCGTTCGTCTGGATAAACGTCGGCGTGCTCGCGGTGGTCGCCACGGACCCGATTCCGACCGCACGGAGATATCGGCTCCTCGGTGTCGCGGTCGCCGTGGGCTACTTCCTGCTGCTCGCGTGGTTCGCGGGGATGGTCTCGCTGGCACCGGCGGGCCACGACCACGCCGCCAGCGGGGTCTCGGTTGCGATGCCCTCGCCGGGGTGGGGCCCGACGCTGTCGTACACCGGCGCGGTGTTCCAGTTCGCGCTGGTCCCGTTCCGGGTCGTCGGCTACCTCTCGCTCGCGTACCTCGTCTACGCCACCGTCCTCGAATCGCTGTCGGCGAGTGCGACCGGGCTCATCGGGCTGTTCTCCTGCGTGAGCTGTGCGTTCCCGCTGCTCTCGTCGCTGGCGTCGGGGACGGCAGGGTCGGCCGCCGCGCTGGCGACCGTCTACGCTTTCGGTGTCGACCTCTCGACGCTGGTGTTCGTGGTGGCCGTCGCCTTGCTGTACTGGCGGCCGGGGGTGCCCAGTCGTGGCGGCGCGTGAGTTCTCGCGGCTGGCCTCGGCGGCGACACTGGGGGTCGCACTCGTGCTGTTCGTCGACCCCGCGCTGGCCCACGTCGGGACGCTGGGCGGGACGCTCACCTCGGTCCCCATCCCGTTCTGGCTGGTCGTGCTGACCGGCGGCGGCGTCATCGGGGCGTCGTTCCTCTTCACGAGCTTCGCGACCGACCACGACTTCATCCGGGAGATAAACCGGCTCGGGCTCACGGTCCCGTCGCCGGCGACGGTTCGCCGGGCCGTCGTCGCGCTGGCCCGGGTCGGCAGTGTCGCCGTCCTCGGTCTGTTCGTCGTGACCGGGCTGTTCGCCGACCAGTTCGACATCACCGACCCGCTCCGGAACCTCGCGGTCCTGGGCGTCTGGGCCGGGTGGTGGGCCGGTTACACCATCTCGGTGTACCTGCTCGGCGACTCCTGGCCGGTGCTCAACCCGTGGCGCGCCATCGCGTCCCTGTTGCCGAGAGTCGGCTCGCGCTCGTGGCCGAGTCACCTCGGCGGCTGGCCGGCAGCGATCGGCCTCCTTGCGCTCGTCTGGCTGGAGGTCGTCACGCCCATCGCCTCGGAACCACGGTTCCTCGCCGGCGTCATCCTTGCGTACACGCTCGGGACGCTGGGCGGCGCGCTCGTGTTCGGTGCAAGCTGGTTCAGGGAGGCCGACCCGGTCTCGCGAGTGTTCCACACCTACGGCCGGATGGCCCCGATTCGCCGGACCGAGAACGGCCTCTCGCTCTCGCTTCCGGGCGCGGCACTCGCCCGCAACTACGACGAGGGGACCGACGCCGAGGTGGTGTTCGTGGTCGCCCTGCTGTGGGTGACCTCCTACGACGGGCTGGTGTCGACCGGCCCGCACGCCGAGTTCGTCCGGGCAGCCGTCGGCCTCGGCGTGCCGGCGCTCGCGGTGTACCTGACGACCGCGGTCGCCGGGTTCGCGCTGTTCCTGGCCGTGTACCGCCTCGCGTCCCGGCTCTCCCGGCGAACCGCCGGCTCGTTCGTCGACCCCGCCGTCATCCAGCGCCGGTTCGTCTGGTCGCTGGTTCCCATCGCCGCCGGCTACCACCTCGCGCACTTCCTGGGCTACTTCCTGACGCTCTCGCCCGCGCTGTCGGCGGTCGCGCTGTCGCCGTTCGACCCGCCGGCGACGGTCCAGGTCGCGGTGCTCCCGGGCTGGTTCGGCAGCCTCCAGCTGGCGTTCGTCGTCCTGGGGCACCTCGTCGCAATCTGGGTCGCCCACGCCATCGCGTTCGAGACGTTCACGGGGCGACTCCAGCCCATCCGGAGCCAGTACCCGTTCGCGCTCGTGATGGTGTTCTACACGATGACCAGCATGTGGCTGGTCGCCCAACCGTACGTGAAACCCCCGTTCCTCTGACCATGGCTACCCACGACATCGACCACACACGATCGACCGACTCGCCCCCCGGCGACACCGAGATGCAGGCCGAGACGGCGACGACCATCCTCGAGGAGGAGACGGTCGCCGCCCGGTGTCGGGTCTGTGACCGCCCGTTCCCGTCCGAGCACCTCCACGCACTCCACCTCGGAGAGCGACACCGGGACGACCTGACCGCCGAGGAGTACGAGACGTACGCGCAGGCCAAAGACGAGGAGGACGACGAGCTGTTCCTCTACCACCTGAAGGTCATCGCGACCCTCGGGTCGCTCTATGCCGTCATCGTCCTCGTCTACATGATCGTCCTCTCACTGTGACCATGCACCTACCACCAAACGACCGCCGCCTGACGACGCTCTTGCTGACCATCGCGAGCCTCTCGCTCGTCCCAACCGCCAGTGCCCACGACGGGACCGTCCACGGGGGCGTCCCCCACGTGGTCCTGCTCACGCTGTTGGTCCTCGGGGTTGGCGTCCTCGGTGCAACCGCGCTCCGCGACCGGTTCTGGAAGCGCTTCGGGAGTCGGCTCGACCCCAGACTGGCCGCCGTCGGACTCCTCGTCGGCGGCTCGATGACCGCACTCGGCGTCGTCGGGCTGGTCGAACTGCAGGTCGAACCCATCGGGACGACGCCCCTGACCCGGGTGTACTACCCCGCGCTGACCTTCTTCGGCGGGATGGGCATCGCCCTGGCCAGCCTCGTCCTGTACCACACCCGCTGGGGCGACCACCACGCCTATCCGGTTCTGGGGACCCTCCTCGGGCTCTGGGTCGCGTACCCACAGCTGCTGCCCGGCGAGACCGTCTTCCATCCCCTCGGCTACGTGCTGGTGCTCGCGGTCCCCGTGGTCCTCGGCTACATCGTCTGGACCGAGGTCGTCCCCGCGCTCGCCCGGGTTGGCCGGCGTGCCCGGACTGTGGGTGCACTCGCGGGACTCGGCTTCACCGCCTTCTTCGTCGTCTCCTCGGGGCTACTCTCGTTCAACCCCGAGGACGTGCCGCCGGCCCGGGGCGAAGCGTTCACCGTCGTCACCGAGTTCGCCAGCCCGCTGGTGATGTGGCCCGCCATCGAACTGTACCGCCCCTCGATTCCGCTGTTCGCGGCCGTCTCGGTCGGGACCGCGCTCGTGGTCGTGGTGCTGGCTGGGCTGGTGACGATGAACGCCACCCTCGGCGTGGCGACGTGGCGGACCCGGACCGCCGACGATGGACCCGCGGCCGACCGCGCCGCGACCGACGGTGGGACCGTCCAGGGCGTCACCGGCGCGCTCGCGACCACTGGTGCGACCGCCTGCTGTTGCTGTGGCCCGGCCATCTACGGCGTCGCCAGCGCGGCCTTCGGTGCCTCGGCGAGCCCGCTGTACTGGGCGTTCACCGACCCGGAGTCACCGCTCGCGACCGTGTTCCTGGTGGGGGCTATCGCGCTCCTGACGGCGAACGCGGTGACGCTTTCGGCCGGTGTGGACGAGACGTGCGACCGCTGAGGTCCCTGCCGACTCGGCTGCTCACAGTTCCTTGTACATCTCGACGACCGTCCCTTCGACGCCGGTCGACTCGTGGCCGGAGAACTCGTGGCTGCGCTCTCTCACCGTCTCGTAGCCGCGCGCCTGGTAGAACGGAACCGCGTTGGTTGAGGCCGTGAGCCCGAGGGTGGTCGCCCCCCGATTGCGCGCCCGGTCCTCCAGGTCGGCGAGCACCGCCGAACCGACACCCGTCCGGGCAGCCGACGGGTGGACGTACACCGCGGTCACCTCGGCGTCGAGCGGGCGCTCGTAGTCGTCCGGGGGCGTGAACCAGAGCGAACCGAAGGCGACGACGTCGGCGCTATCGCCGTCTTCGGTCTCCGCGACCACGAAGTAGCAGTCGTCCTCGACGATGTCGGCGTAGTCGGCCGTCTCGCACCCGGCGGCCCACGCCTCGACCTGCTCGTCGCTGTAGGTCCGGCGGCCCAGCTCGCGGATGGAGGCAGCGTGCACGCGACGGATTGCCTCGACGTCGGACTCGGGCGCTTCGCGGACCTGCATGGTCGTCTCGACGGTCGTCACTCACATCTTGGTTATGGACGTGCAGGTGCGGGTGCAAAACGGTCGAACAGAAACGGCTGCCTACAGGATGGAGTACGACGCCGCAGTCGTCAGCGCGACGGCCGCGATGAGGCCGATGAGTACCAGCGTCGTCACGGACCGGGGCTCCCAGCGCAGGTGCTGGTAATACCCCGCGACGACGACCGCCTTGGCGAACGACAGCACCATGATGATGCCGAAGGCCATCCAGTAGGCCGACTCCAGGAAGCCCATCATCTCGATGAGCGCCTGGACGGTCGCCAGCACGAACAACACCACGTAAATCACCGTGTAAAGTTTGGTATGTGACATTTTTGTTCACCTCAGAGGATGTAGAACAGCGGGAAGAGGAACAACCAGACGATGTCGACGAAGTGCCAGTACAGGCCGAAGTACTCGATGGGTGCTTCGTCGTCCAGGTAGGCTCCCCGCCAGGCCCTGGCGATCATATACAGCGCCATGATGAGCCCCACGATGACGTGCAGGCCGTGCAGGCCCGTCGTCACGTAGAACGTCGTGGAGGCGATGTTCGTCGAGATGTTCCATCCCTCCGGGAACGCGCCCGAGTGGATGTGGAACAGGTGCAGCCACTCCAGGCCCTTGTTCACAAGGAAGGCCACCCCGAGGACGAACGTGGTGCTCATCGCCGCGACGACACCGAGTCTGCTGCCCTTCTCGGCCGCGACGAGCGCGAGCACGACCGCGAAACTGCTCGTCAGCAGGATGTACGTGTTGATGAGACCGGGCAGGACGACGTGTTCCGCCGGGATGAGGTGGTGCCAGTCCGACCACCCGTAGGCGACCCGGGAGAACACGAACGCGCCGATGAACGCGCCGAACAGCACGATGTCACTGGCCAGGTAGAGCCAGACGCCCAGCTTCATGTTGCTGACGCCGGCGAACGGCCAGCTCTCGCCGAACGGGCCCACGGGGCCGTGGAACGACTCCCGGGCCATCCCGATACACGCGCCGACCACGATGATGAGGCCGACGATGACGTTCCCGATGTAGATGCCACCCTCGATTCCCGGCGGGAAAGCTCCGTCCATCATCCCGGAGAAGCCGAACAGCGTGATGAGCGACCCGAGGCCGAGGATGAACGGCCAGAGGCTCGCGTGGCTCTCCTCGTGGCCGTGCTCCTCGTGGGTGTCCATCAGCTCGGAGCCGGCACTCGCGGCCACCATGCCGCCGTCGGTCTTCGCGGTCCCGCCGTCCGCAGTTGCTGCCCCGCTACTCGCGTCGGCGGTCACCCCCTTGAACTTGAGCGAGCCGTCGGCGTAGGTCGGCGTGCCGGGGAAGTTCTCAAGCGGCGGCGGGGAGGGGACCGTCCACTCCGCCGTCGAGGCGTACTGCCACGGGTTGCCGTCGACCGGCTCGCCGTCGAAGAGGCTCTTGAACAGGTTGTAGAACAGCACGAGGAACGACGCGCCGAGGATGAACCCGCCGATGGTCGCCACCTGGTGCCAGCCGGTCAGGCCGGGCGCGTAGTTGAACACGCGCCGCGGGGTCTCCCAGGCGATGAACATCGGGAAGTAGAGCAGGTTGAACCCGATGAAGTACAGCGCGAAGTTCACCTTCCCGAGGAACTCGTCGTACATCCGGCCGGTCATCTTGGGGAACCAGTAGTAGAGCCCACCGATGAGCCCGGTCACCCCGCCGACCATGACGTAGTGGAAGTGCGCGACGACCCAGTAGGTGCCACGGAACGAGTAGTCGAGCACGACCGCCCCGAGGAACACCCCGGTGATGCCACCGAGGATGAACAGCACGAGGCCGCCGAAGGCGAACAGGAAGGGGGTCTTGAAGCGTATCTTCCCCTTCAACATGGTGTAGATGAGCGCGAACACCATCAGGTCGAACGGCAGTGAGATGCCGATGGTGGTCGCCATGAACAGCGTCTTGATCTCGAGGTTGATGCCGGTCAGGAACATGTGGTGCATCCAGACGATGAAGCTCTGGAGCGCCACGAGCAACATCGCGCCGATGAACCACTTGCGCCCGACGATGCGCCGACCACAGAACGTCTGGAAGATCTCGGCCATCGCTCCCAGCGCCGGGAAGAAGACGATGTACACCTCCGGGTGGCCGAAGAACCAGAACAGGTGCGCCCACAGCAACGACCCGTTCGGACTGCTGGTCGCGAAGTAGGTCGTCCCGAGCAGGCGGTCGGAACTCAGCAGCATCAGTGCAGCGAGCAGGGCCGCGAACGCGAAGAGCATCATCCAGATGGTGAGCAGGATGCTCCAGGTGAACAGCGGCATCCGTCGGAGCGTCATGCCCTCCGCCCGCATGCGATGGATGGTCGTCAGGAAGTTCACCGAACCGACGGTGACACCGACGACGAACAGTAACAGCGCGAGGACGGCGGTCGTGCCGCCGACCTCGGGTGTGTATACCGGCATGTTCAGCGGGGCGTACATCGTCCAGCCGCCGGCGAACGTGCCGCCCTGGAAGAACGAGATGCCCATCAGGACGCCCGAAGCGAGGTACATCCAGTACGACACCGCGTTCAGTCGCGGGAACGCCAGGTCCTCCGCCCCGATCTGCAGCGGGACGATGTAGTTCGCGAACCCGAGTGCGAACGGTGAGAGGAACCAGAAGACCATGATGAGACCGTGGGCGGAGACCGCCTGGTTGTACGCGTTGGCCTGCATCACGTCCGCGCCAGGGGCCCACAGCTCGGCCCGCATCAACAGGGCGAGTACGCCACCGAAGATGAGGAAGAACAGCGCCGTGACCGTGTAGAGGATGCCGATGTCCTTGTGGTTCGTCGTGACGAACCAGCGTCGGATGGAGTACAGGGGTGGGAGACCGTGGTCTTCGGATTCGTGCCCCGAGGGCACGTCCAGCGGGAGCGACTCGCCACCGACGACCGGGGTTCCGCCGTCGGGCTCGTGGCCGCCGTCTGGGCGGGCCTCGTCGACCGCGTCCTCGGCTCGGTGGTCGTCGGGTGTCTCGTCAGCGCTCATGCGTGGACCTCCATGGCAGCCACGTCGAGCGCGGGCTGCGTGACGCTGCTACTGTTCGAACTGTCGCTGGTGCTTTCGTTGCCCATGTTCTCGTACCACGTGTCGAATTCGGATTGCTCCATCACGATGACGTCAGCCACCATGAAGGAGTGTCCCGCACCGCAGAGTTCGTAACACTGTGCCTGATACTCACCCGCGTCGGCCGGCCCGAACCACGTCACGGTGGTCTGGCCCGGAACGGCGTCGGTCTTGACGTGTAACGACGGGATGCCGAAGTTGTGGAAGACGTCCTCTGATGTCACCTTCAACCGTATCTCCTTCCCTTCCGGGACCCGGAGCGTCCCGTCGACGCGCTCACCGTTCGGGTAGGTGAACTTCCAGCCGTACTGGTAGCCCGTCACCTCGATGGTCATCGTCTCCGCAGTGTCCGGAGTGGGCTGGGCCGCGGCTGCGCCCTGTTCGACGTAGAGGAGCGCGCCGTAGGTCCAGAGGACGAGCGAGACGACGATGACCGCGCTGAGGCTGAACGAGAGAAGGAGTTTGCGGCCGTGGCCGCCACCGGTCGGAATCTCACCGAGAACCGGCCGGTCGTACTCGTCCTCGTCCGACCGGTCCTCATGGTCTCGATACTTGTACGCGTTGTACAGCATGTACGACAATACCACGACGCCGACGAGCGCCCCGAGGGCGACGAACACGTCGAAGATCTGGCTGAAGATCTCAGCGCGTGACCCTCGCGGAACGAAGCTGTCGGAACCGCCGGCCTGCAACACGATTCCCCCGTACATGGATTACTGTAACGTCGTTCGGGTGGCTATTTATATATTGTGTATAGTTAACACGCGAAATGGTAACACGGGATGAGGATTGACGCAGTACTCGCACACCCATTCTCGGGCGGGTTACACGGTTATCTCACGAGGAGCCACGAGTAGCGCCATCCCTCGAACCGAGGCCAAAGTTCAATTCCCCACACGGCCAAGGGAATCGTAGTGTCCCTCGTCGTCGCCGTCCTGGTCCACCTGCTGTTCGCCCTCGGCTGGTACGTCGTCTTCCAGTCGATGGCCGAGAGGCTCACCGAACGGCCGGCACGAGACCCCCTGACTGCGGCGCGACTGCGCCATCTCCGGCGCATCGGCTACGCCACGGCCATCGGGACGAACCTGTTGCTCGCGCAAGCGGTGGGTACCGCCGTCTCGCTCCAGCTACTGTTCGACGAGCTACCCATGGTCCTCAGGCCAGTGGTGGTCGGTGCGGGCGTGTTCGTCTTCAGCATTCTGCCCTCCATCGCGGCCGTCGCCGTCGCCGTCGCGCCGTACCGCGAACGGGTGCGTCATCTCGCGCTGTCGGCATGGTTCGTGCTCTGGTGGTTCGTGACCCGGGCGGTCGCGGTCACGCTGGCCGTCACCGTCATCGCCGCCTTCGTCAGGACCGTCCCGCAGGGGTGGCCGCGCGTGCTCGGCTCGCTCGGCGTCGTGCTGCTCATCATCTCGCTCTCGCCGGTCGTCCTCCGGGTCGGGCTGCGGACGAGAGCGCCGACACCGGCCGAACGCGAGCGCGTCGCCGACGTCCTGCCGGGGTCGGTTCGCTTGCGCATCGTCGACCCACGGACCCGGGTCGGCTGTGCCTTCGCGGCTGGCGTCGTTCCAGGACTGCGCTACGTGTTCGTCACCGAGACGGTGTTCGACCTGCTCGCGGACGACGAGCTGTCGGCCGTCCTCGCCCACGAGGTTGCCCACCACCAGCGCGGCCACGTCGTCACGAGGTTCAGCCTCGCCGCGGCGGTCATCCTCCCGCTCCTCGTCGGCGTCGAGTTCGCCTACCCCGAACTGGTCCGGGCCGTCGGTGTCGGACTCGTCCCCTACGCCGTCCTGTGGATCAAGGTCATCCGGCGCACCGAGTTCGTCGCGGACCGCGACGCCGCCCGGGAGGTCGGCTCCGACGCGATGGCCCGGGCGCTGGAGACGCTGCTGGCGCACCGACTCATCTTCGAGCCGACCGGAACGACCAGTCGATTGCTCGACGTCCACCCGGCAGTTTCGACACGCATCGACCGGCTGGAAAGTCCTGCAGACATATAAGTACCCACGAAAAGTTTATATTCTATCACCGCTAACTTTCGGTTAGCAAGCGCGGCCGGGGAGCGCCCAGGCCGCTTGCCCTCCCCCACGATGTCAGATACACGAATTCGCACGTTCAGTGCCGAGTCGGAGACACCCAAGACGACCGAGCAGGTCGCCTCTCGCACGTGCCCCGAGTGTGAGGGTCGCTTGAGCGTCGACCAGGAGCACGGCGAGACCGTCTGCTCACAGTGTGGTCTCGTCGTCGAGACGGACAGCATCGACCGCGGGCCGGAGTGGCGCGCGTTCGACTCCGCCGAGAAGGACGAGAAGTCCCGCGTCGGTGCCCCCACGACGCAGATGATGCACGACAAGGGGCTGTCGACCAGCATCGGCTGGCAGAACAAGGACGCCTACGGGCGGGCCCTCTCCAGCCGCCAGCGCCGCAAGATGCAGCGGCTGCGCACCTGGGACGAGCGGTTCCGCACCCGCGACTCCAAGGAGCGCAACCTGAAGCAGGCGCTCGGCGAGATCGACCGCATGGCCTCCTCGCTCGGCCTCCCGGACACCGTCCGTGAGACGGCCAGCGTCATCTACCGCCGCGCCCTGGAGGACAACCTCCTTCCCGGCCGGTCCATCGAAGGCGTCGCCACGGCGGCCCTGTACGCCTCGGCGCGACAGGCCGGGACGCCCCGGTCGCTCGACGAGGTGGCCGCGGTGAGCCGCGTCGACCCGATGGAGTTCAAGCGGACCTACCGGTACATCGTCCGCGAACTCGGCCTGGAGGTCGCCCCCGCCGACCCCGAGAGCTACGTCGCCCGCTTCGCCAGCGACCTCGGGCTCTCCGACGAGGCCGAGATGCAGGCTCGCGAACTCCTCCGCACCGCGAAGGAGAAGGGCCTCCAGTCCGGGAAGTCCCCGGTCGGCCTCGCGGCCGCCGCGGTGTACGCCGGCTCGCTGCTGGTCAACGAGCGTGTCACCCAGAACGACGTGAGTAAGGTGGCCAAGGTCAGCGAGGTCACCATCCGGAACCGCTACAAGGAGCTGCTCGAAGCCGCCGATGCCGGCGACAGCGCGTACTGATTCTTTCTACCGCGGCTGCCTTCGACGCCCGCTGCCTTCGAGGCCGGATAGCGTCGCGACCGGCAGCCCACGTGTGGCGATACCGATTGTCATAACCGTCAAGGACCTTCCCTTCCAAGACAGAAAGTGATCATCACCGGGCGGTTCAAGCTACCAGTCGAGAAATTCCCGCTCGGCGAGGCCATCCTGGCGGTCCCCTGGACGCAGGTGAAGTTCGTCCGGGTGACATCTCCCCGAACGTCCTCTCTCGGTTCTTCTGGGTCACGACGGACGACTTCGACGCTTTCGAGGCGGCTGCCGTGGCGGACCCGTCGGTTGCGTCGTTGACACGGGTAGACACGTTCGAGGGCTCGGCGCTGTTCCGGGTCGAGTGGAACGAAGAAAGCGGCACCATCGCCTCCATCTACGCCGACATCGACGGCACCTTCCTCAACACCGCCGGGAACAGCGATGGCTGGTTGCTCCGCGTCGACTTCGCCGACCAGAGCGGACTCGTCGCCTTCCGGGACCAACTCGTCGAGGCCGGAGTCAACTTCTCGACGTTACAGCTCAGTCGCCGGGACCAGGTCCACTCCGGTGCGAGTTTCGGTCTGACGCCGAAGCAGACCATGGCCATGATGCGGCTGTGGGAGTTCGGCTACTTCGACACACCCCGCAAGGCTACGCTCGCGGAGGTCGCGACCGACCTCGGCATCTCCCAGCAGGCGCTCTCGGACCGACTCCGACGTGCCCAGTGGTCGCTCGTCAAGTACACCCTCATCACCGGGTCGGACCTCGACCTGTTCGAGGAGGACGAGATCCTGACGTAGTATTTAAGACACGGTGCGTACCGTGTCCCACCCTATCCCCATCAGACGAGTATTAGACACATGGACCGGAGTACCACCGACTCCGGACTGGGGCCGAGGAAGCAGGGTACCGAAAGGTCATCGAGTCCACGAACGGCTACGCCATCTTCACGACCAGTCAGGAGGGTAGAATAGAAACCTGGCCACAGACGGCAGCGAAACTGTACCAGTACGAGACCAGTGACATCCTCGGTTCGCCACTGGATAGACTGTGGGCCGGCGAGAAGGAGGCCCCGGCTAGACTGGCTGAGCTGTTGGCGGGCGCACGAGAAGAACCCATCGAGGTCGAACACTGGCACGAACGGGCCGACGGGTCGGTGTTCTGGGCCATCTGTACGGTGGCACCGATACTGAACGGTGGGCCCCACGGATTCACCATCGTCAGCCACGACGAGACCGCACGCAAGCAGTACCAGCGGATGCTGGAGCGCCAGAACGACCGCCTGAAGGAGTTCACCGACATCCTCTCGCACGACCTGCGGACGCCACTCAGCGTCGTGAACCTGCGCCTCGACCTCTACCGAGATACGGACGACGCATCCCACCTCGACGATATCGAGGCGGTGACCGACCGGATGGAGCGTCTCATCGAGGACCTGCTCAGCGTGGCCAGGCAGGGTGGTATGGTGAAAGACCCCGTCCGGACGGACCTCGAAGAGGTCATCGAAACCGCGAGGGTGGGCACCCTGCCCGATTCCGCGACGCTGCTGTACGACGAGGTGCCGCCAATCCTGGCGAGTCCGGACCGGCTCTGTCAAGTGTTCGAGAACCTGTTCCGGAACGCGGTCGACCACGGTGGCGAGACGGTGACCATCAGCATCGGCCCGCTCGACGACGGGTTCCACGTCGAGGACGACGGCCCGGGCATCCCCGAGGAGTACTGTGACAAAGTGTTCGACCACGGGTTCACCACCAGAGAGGACGGCCACGGCTTCGGGCTCTCTGTCGTTCGGACCATCATCGGCGCCCACGGCTGGGACATCGAGGCGACCAACCGCAGTCCCGAAACGAGCACCGACGGTGGGTTACCCAGAAGAGAGGGCGGTGACCCCGTCGACGGGAGCACCGACGGCAGCGCGGCCGCTACCGGTGCTCGCTTCGAGATAACTGGTGTGGACATCGTCGCCTGAACGGTTTTTCGCCTGAACGGTCTTCGGTCAGCCCCGGGACGCGACCACGATGTCGTGCTCCTCGACGACCCGTGGGACCAGTGTCGTGATGCGGTCGCCCGCGTTCAGGTTCGTCGTGACTGCGACCCCGACCTGTTGCCCGAGCGGTACCCGCGCCAGCAGCCCGTCGTCGAAGCCCGTGACGACGAAGTTGAGCTGGCCGAGCTGGACGAGTGACTCCTGGTAGGCGTCCCCCATGCGTGCGTCCAGACAGAGGTCGCTCGCGAGTGCGTCGAGGCCCTGTTGTTGGTACTGTTCCCGAACGGTCTCGTGGACGAAGTGTATCTCCAGTACGTCCTCGTTGTAGAACGCGATCAGGCTCAGGTCGTCTCCGAGTTCCTCTCGCAACTGCTCGACCACCCCATCCGTCCGTTCGACGATCCGCTTCTCCGAACGCGTCTCGTCGGCGAACTGCGCCCGCGCCGGCGATTGAGTCGGACTGTCGTAAGGCATCCCCACTAGTGTATACGCGAATTGGTGGTTAAAAAACCGTGCAAGTCGTGTCGGCCGTCAGTCGTCTGCCGTCGGTGTCGCTCGCGGCGACTCCGTGAGCAATCGGTCGAGGGCGTCGACCATCGCGGTCACGCTGGCGCGGGTGATGTCGGCGTCGCTGTGGGCGACGGTCACCTCGCGGTCCTCGCGGGCCATGGTCACCTCGACGGTCACGACCGCGTCGGTGCCGCCGGTGACGGCGTCGACGTGGTACGACTTGAGGTGGGCGTCGCCGAAGTCCTTCACCGCGGATTTCACGGCCGAGACGGCGGAGTCGACCGGCCCGGAGCCGGTACCGGACGCGACGACCTCCTCGCCGTCGACGTCGAGCCTGATAGCCGCACTCGGGACGGAACTCCCCGAGGTCGCGGTGACCTCCAGCAGTTCGACGCGGCGGTCGCGCTCGTGGTCGGTGACGTCCTCGGCCACCGCGAGCAGGTCCGCGTCGGTGACGCGCTTGCCGCGGCCGGCCATCTCCTTGACGCGCTCGACGACACGACCCAGTTCCTCGTCGGTGACCTCCACGTCGTGCTCGGAGAGCGCGGCGCGTGCGCCCGCACGCCCGGTGTGCTTCCCGAGGACGATGCGGCGCTCGCGACCCACCTGTTCGGGCGGGTACGGTTCGTACATCCGGTCGTCCTTGAGCGTCCCGTCCGTGTGGATGCCGGACTCGTGGGCGAAGGCGTTCTCGCCGGTCACGGCCTTGTTCGGTGCGGGGCGCATGCCCGTCGTTCGGGCGACGACCTCACCGAGCCGGTAGAGCTGGGTCGTATCGACGGTGTCTACGTCGTAGACGTGCTTGAGCGCCATCGCGACCTCTTCGAGCGCGACGTTGCCGGCGCGCTCGCCGATGCCGTTGACCGTGGCGTGGACGAGGTCCGCCCCGGCGTTGATGGCGGCCAGGGCGTTCGTCACACCCAGCCCGAGGTCGTCGTGGGTGTGCGCACTCGTCGGGCCGTGTTCGGCCAGCACACCGACGACTTCGGCGGTGCGTTCGGGGCCCGCGTGGCCCACGGTATCCGCGTAGCAGACGCGGTCCGCACCGGCGTCGAACGACGCTGCCGCGAGCCGGTCGAGGTAGTCGAGGTCGGCCCGGGAGCCGTCCTCCCCGATGACCTCGACCCAGAGGCCGTGGTCTTTGGCGTACGCGACGAGGTCGGCGGTCCGGTCGAGGACCTCCTCGTGCGAGGAGCCGACCTTCGTCTCGACGTGGCGGTCGCTGGCGGGCACGACGAGGTTCACCCCGTCGACGCCGCAGTCGAGCGCGTGGTCGATGTCGCGCTGGATGCCGCGCGCGAAGCTCGTCACCGTCGCGTCGAGCTTCTGGGCGGTGACCTCCGAGATGGTCTCGCGCTCGCCCTCACCGGTGCAGGCGCTGCCTGCCTCGATGAACGAGACGCCCGCCGAATCCAGCGCTCTCGCTACCTCTACTTTCTCATCTGGCGTCATCGAGACGCCGGGTGCCTGTTCGCCGTCGCGGAGCGTAGTGTCCAGGAATCGCACGTTAGATTGGGACAGCTGTGTGTGTTCGGGGGAGCCCCCGAATAAAACGTTCACCGGTCATTAGTCCAACTGGGAGAAGACCGTCGAGGGGGTTAAGCGAGTCAGTTCGACAGGTGGACCTGTCGCTCTTGCAAATATTGTCGCTTGGTGCCAGTGGTCTCTCCGAAAACGGCCCCACGGCGGCTGCATCCCGAAAGACGAAGGGGTTGAGAGGGGGATCCTCCGCCTGGCGACATAGGGGAGTCGCCATCTGGAAGGTGGCTGCCACTAGCCATCATATGTGAGCCTGACATTCCAAGCGTCCACGAGTGGCCAGGACCGCCAGCCCGCGGCCCGGTCACGACTCCAGCCGGACGATATCGCCCTCTGAGATGTCCTCCGCCTCGCCAGCCGGGAGTTCGACCAGCGTGTCTGCCGTCCCTCGTCCCAGCCCGACCCAGGGCCGGAGCCGCTTCTTGTGGACGACCTCGTCGCCGACCAGCCAGAGCACGTCGATGGGGAACGGGACGAACAGCATGTGGACGTCGCGGGGCCTGGGCTCGTCGAACTGGAAGACGAGCGCGTAGTCGTCCGGGATGGAGCGCCGGAACATCAGGCCCTTCGCCCGGGAGAGTATCGTGTCCGCGATCTCGACGTCGCTGGCGAGTATCCGCGCCCGCTCACCTGTGCTGTGAAACAGTCGCACAACTACAGTTCGTCACCCCGGAGTATAGTGGTTCGTATCAGAACGGGACGTCGGAGAAGTCGTCCTGTACCGGGCCAGCGTCCGCACCGATGCCGGTCTCGACGCTCACGTCGGTCAGTTCGGGGAACTGACTGAGCAGTCGGCCCCGGACCGCACCGATGGTCAGTTCGGAGATGCCACAGCCGTCACACGCGCCGGTGAGCAACACGGTGACGGTCCCCTCCTCGGCGTCGAGGTGGGCGATGTCGTAGCTCCCGCCGTGCAGTTCTATCTGCGGGAAGTTCCGCGCGAGGAACTGGCCGATACGGTCCCTGAGGTCGGCCTCGTCTGTCATAGGATATTCGAGGACCCCGACCGGCAAAGGCCTTCTCACTCCGGTCGGCACCGCGTGGTTCGGCCCCGGAGATATCCCGGGCAAGCTACTTGTCGGCCCGTTCCTAACCCCCGGCAAACGACGGGGCGCGCCCTCGCGACATCCAGATGACACACGAGATCGCTATCCTCGGCGGCGGTATCGGCGGCCTGAGCGCCGCACACGAACTGGCGACACGCGGCTTCGACGTGACGGTGTACGAGCACCACGACCGCTTCGGCGGCAAGGCCCGGAGTTTTCCGGGCCCGGCCGACGGCGATACCGCGCTCCCCGCAGAACACGGGTTCCGGTTCTTACCCGGCTTCTACACGCACCTCCCGGACACCATGCAGCGGATTCCGACGGGTGACGGCAGCGTCCACGACCACCTCGTCAGCAGCGAGACCGTCTTCCAGGCGTTCACGACCGGTGATTCCCGCGAGATGGCGGTGTCGGTGCCGGATTCGCTGGCCGGCTGGCGTGACCGCCTCGAGAACATGTTCGGCTCGAAGGTCCCGCGCGACGAGTCGGTATTCTTCGCGAACAAGTTGCTGACGCTGCTGTCGAGTTGCGAACGGCGATGGGACGAGGAGTACGAACACGTCTCCTGGTGGGAGTTCATCCGCGCCGAGGAGATGTCCGATGCGTACCAGACGTTCCTCGGCTACGGGGTCACACAGTCCCTGGTCGCGATGCGTCCCGAGGTGTCGAGCGCGCGGACCATCGGACGGATCTACCTGCAGCTGGTCAGGGGGCTGTTCGACTCGGACCTCCACGCCGACCGGCTGCTCGATGGCCCGACCAACGACGTCTTCATCGACCCGTGGGTCGCCCACCTGCGAGACCTCGGCGTGACGCTGCACACCGGGGCAACGGTGACCGACCTCGAAGCCGACGGCGAGCGCGTGACGGGCGCGCGAGTCGAGATGGACGATGGTGAGCGCGTCGTCACGGCCGACCAGTACGTCCTCGCGCTTCCATCCGACGTGGTCCTCGTGCTGTTGACGCCCGACCTCGAAGCGGCCGCCCCGTCGCTTGCCGGTGTCCGGGAACTCGACCGCGGCTGGATGAACGGTATCCAGTTCTACCTCCGGCGGGACGTGCCCACGGTTCGAGGGCACAGCGTCTACTACGACTCGCCGTGGGCGCTCACGTCCATCAGCCAGCGACAGTTCTGGGACGACCACGACTTCGATGCCTACGACGAGTGCGAGGGCGTTCTCTCCGTCATCGTCTCCGAGTGGGACGAACCCGGCATCCTGTACGGGAAGCCGGCCCGCGAGTGCACCCGGGCGGAGGTCGCCGACGAGGTGTGGGCGCAGTTGCAGGCACATCTGAACCGCGGCGAGGCGGTGCTCCCCGACGACGTACTCCTCGGTTCCTCTCTGGACCCGGCCATCCGGTGGGACGACGAGGCGGGTGAACTCCGCAACGACGCGCCATTGCTCGTCAACACGGTGGGGAGCCACCAGTACCGCCCCGAGGCCGGAACCGAGTGCCCGAACCTCGTGCTCGCTGCCGACTACGTCCGGACCGAGACCGACCTCGCCAGCATGGAGTGTGCGAACGAGGCCGCCCGCCGGGCGGTCAACGCGATACTGGACAGGGTCGGCAGCACCGCGGACCGGTGTGCACTCTGGGAGTTCGAGTGGCCTGCCGTGTTCGAGCCAGGTCGCCAGCACGACGCGCTGAACATGCGACTCGGGCTCCCGCACCCCGCGGCCGGGAGCGACCAGTTCTGGACGGCGTATCGTGGGGTGCGAACGTCGCCGCTGCTCGGGCGGTTCTTCTCGGAGTGACGTGACCGCGACCGGTCCCTGCGGTAGCAGGGGTGCAATACCGGCACGGTTTTTTCACGGTACCGGCCGTCGGTGCGTGTGTAATGTTGGTCATTCACGCGGTGTTCCCGATAGACCCCGACAGACGTGACGAGGCACTCGAGCAGTTCCAGACACTGGCGGAACAGTCACGAGCCGAGGAGGGTGCCATCGACTATCGAGTGACGACGAACATCGAACGGCCGAACGAGATCCGCGTCTTCGAACAGTACGAAGACGAGGCCGCCTTCGGTGCCCACGCCGAATCGGACCACTTCAAGAAACTCGAAGCGGCGTTGCCCGATCTCCTCGCAGGGGAGCCCTCGGTGACGCGCTTCGACGTCGACTCGGCGACCGAACTCGAGGTGTAAGCGGGCCTCGAAGCGACGATGCTGTCGCCGCGGCTCGCGCCGACAGTGCGCCCGCTCGCTCTTCCAACAGACCCAAATCCCACTCCTGCCAACCCCCGTACCAGCAGATGAAGAAGACGCCGACGGGCACCCCGGTCGGGGTGGACGACCCCTACGACCACGCCGAGCTGTGCGACCACCTGACCGGCGAGGGGACCTGTCGGTACGCGTTCGAGCACCCACAGCACGACCGCGAGTTCGCGATGGCCCGCCGTGAGGAGGAGTTCGCCTGCCCGGTCGTCAGCGACGAATCGGACGACGACTGGACCTGGGCAGACTGTCCGCACTTCCGGGCGACCGCGACCGACCGCGAGTGCGCCCGCTGTGGGCTCGAAGAGAAGCGCATGGCCCACGACTCGACCGACCGGCCGCTCCTCGAAGAGCACCACCTCTCCTACGCGAGTGAGGACCGCGAGACGAGTCACGAGATAACGGTGTACCTCTGTCGCTGGTGCCACGCGAAGGTCCACAACTCGTGGGCGCGGGTCACGGACGACGCGAGCCCCGACCCGGAAGCCATCGCCGCGCTGGAGGAGCGTCGCGGCCGCGAGATGGACGAGTTCGGGTTCCAGACGGCGAGCGAGCGGTTCGAGGACGGGGACAGGAGGCAGGATGGGTGAGGCAGCGCCCAGCGACACGAGCGCACCGACGCCCCATACCGGGGCGCGATTCGTCCTCGTGCTCGCGGTGCTCGCCGGGGGTGGCCACCTCTTCTCGGTGTGGTCGCGTGCCCCCTCGTTCCTCGGCGTCGACTTCGCGGTGTACCGGCTGGCGGCGCAGGCAGTCCTCGACGGCGGGCCGGTCTACGCGGTCGCGCCCACGATCGCCCCCGAGTTCACGTTCCTCTATCCGCCCATCGCGGTACTCCCCTTCCTCCCCTTCGCCCTGCTCTCCCAGCCCGTCGGGTTCGCCGTCTTCACCGGACTGAACCTGGCCGCTGGCCTGGCGCTGGCGGTGCTGGTGTGGCGATACGTCGAGGCGCACGGCGTCGCCCTGACGTGGGTCGACCGGCTCCTGCTCGCGGCGGTCTGTCTCGGCTCGAGCTACCGCATCGGCTCAGTGTTCTACGGGCAGGTGAACGTCTATCTCGCGCTCACGCTCGCGGTGGGGTTCGTCGCGCTGGAACGCGACCGTGAGTGGCTCTCCGGAACCGCGTTCGCCATCCCCGCGTTCGTGAAGGTGTTCCCGGCCGTGGTCGGCGTCTGGCTCCTGCGCCGACGGGCCTGGCGAGGGGTCGCGGCCGCGGTCGTGACGGGTATCGGCCTGCACCTGCTCGGCCTCCTCGTCTTCGGCCCCGACCTCGTCGCGACCTACCTGGACGTGGTACTGCACGAACGGACCGGAATCGAGGCGTTCCGGGGCGGCCTCCCCATCGACGCGACCTACATGACGCTTCGGCGGGCCACCTCGCACCTGTTCCCGACAGCCGGGAGCGCGGTCCACGCGGCGGCGGCGTTCGCCCTGCTCGCCCCGCCGGTCGCGTTCTGCTACCGGGACGTGTCGACCCACGGGCGACGGCTGACCGCGGCGTTCGTCACGGTCGTCGGGCTCTTGCTGTTCTTCCCGTCGTACCAGGTGTACGTGGTGTACGCCCTGTTCCCGCTGCTCCCGCTGCTGTACCTGTTTCCGGCGACGGAGCCGTTCCGACGGCCACGACAGCTCTTCCTCGCAGGTGCAGCGCTCTCGACGGCGGCAGCATCGGCCGGCACGCTGCTCGCGTGGCTCGTGACGGTCCCGGCGGTCGGTAGCGGGCTGGCGACCGTGCTCCGACCGATGTTCACGCTCGCGTCCCCGACCACCTGCGGGCTGGTACTGGCCATGCTGGCGTGCGTCTGGCTGCACTCGCGGGTCGAGTCTGGCCAGTAAACGGCATCGGCATCGTCGAGCGGCACTTCGCGGCCTACAGAATCATCTCGTCGACGGGCTCGGCCGTCTCGGGCGTGCGCGCCTCGATGGTCGCGACGATGCCGTCGAGGAGCCGGTAGATGGCTTCCTCGTGGTCTGCTTTCTGTCGGTTGAACGAGTACGGGCCGACCCCGTAGTTGTCGTAGGGTGCGAACGCACCCGGGGGTACGGGACCCTCTGTCTCGATGACCGAGCGTATCTTGCTGAGCAACTGGTGGAGGTGGAGGAGCTCCTGTTTTCGCATTCGTTTCGTTGCTAGGGATTCGGTGAGCCTAAAGCCGTCGCCTGCGGAAGGTAGAACCCCCGATGAACGTGTCTATGGGTTTTCGAAACGGCCCAGAAGATACAGGTTTCAGAACCGTCGCTGCCAGCGGTTCAGCCGAGAATGTCACCGATACGTCGCGGCTCGCCGGACAGTGCCGGGTTCTTCTCGACGATCTGGAGGACCTCGTGGTCGGTCACGTCGAAGTAGTTCTTCCCGGTCGCCTCCTCGATGAGCTCCTTCTCGAGTCGGAACTCGGTCCCCTCGTACACGACGTCACAGCCGTCATCGTCGAACGAAAGCGTGGTCATAGCTTGGCTGATGGGACTCACGAATAAAACCCTGATGAGACGGACTAACTGGCGACCAACCCCCGCCGAGCGGGCACACCGGCAGACCAGCGTCTGACGCCCGTCAGACGCCGACGAGGGGTTTAATACGCCCTAGAGACGATGTGCTCGTGTGTCGCTGCATACGGACCCACTCGACGAACTCTCGATTCCCGATGGCACGACGGTCGAAGAACACGACCTCGTGACCGACGGGGACGTCCTCATCGGTGGGCGTTCGACGGTCGAGTTCGGCGTCAGAGGGCGCAACGTCCTCGGTGGCGAAGGCATCCGCATCGAAGGCGGTGTGGAGGCCGAGGCCGACTGCCGGCTCGACATGTGGTCCGACGTGGCGGGGAACGTCCTGGTCGGCCGGGACGCGTTCATCGGCGAGCGAACCCACATCGGCGGGCGGCTGCTGGTCTCCGGCGACCTCGACATCGGCGACGAGGTCGACATCGCCGAGGGCTTCGAGGCCAACGGCTGGATCGTCATCCGCAATCCGATGCCGACCATCGTCTTCCTGTTCGTCTACCTCAAACAGCTCATGCTCATGGGCGAGGAGGAGGCCGCCAAACAGCTGGTCAACGAGATGACCGACGAGGAAGACCCGGACGAGGACCCGCTCGTCGTGCCACGGAACGCCACCGTGAGCGACGACGCCTGGCGCGTCTCGACGCCCGCGGAGATCGGCGACGAGTGCCGCCTGCACGGTAACTTCCGCGCCGAATCCATCACGGTCGGCGAGGACTGCAACATCTTCGGGAGCCTCCGCGCCAAGAACGACATCTTCATCGGCGAAGGCACCCGCGTCCACGGCGACGTGACGACCCGGAAGGGCGAGGTGCGAATCGCCCCCGGCGCGCTCGTCCTCGGCGACGTCTCCTGCTCCGACCTCGAACTCTCGAAGGGTGCCGAGGTGGACGGGACGATGCGCGCCCGCGGTAACATCACGATGGCCGGTATCGCGAACCGCGACATCGAGTGACGGCGGTCCCCGTTCTCGGCCTTCTTCGAGTCGATACCGCGAGAAGGACTGCTTCGTCGACTCCAGGGTGTTCACCAGCGACCGACAGAGCGGCGGGTCGGTCCGTCAGTTCGTCGTCGTGGTCGTCATCCCTGTCTGGGTCCCAGTCGTGGTCGAGGTACCCGTCCCGGTACCGGTCGTGGTTCCATCGGTGGTCGTCGTGCCGGTCGAGGTCCCACCGGAACCGCCATCGAGCGTCTGCTCCGCGAGTGTCTTCGTCTCGCCGTCGGCCGTCGTCTCGACGACCGTGACCGTCGCGCCGGTGTCGGCGGTCACGTAGACGCGATTCCCGACGGAGACGGGGAACGAGGTCGCGGCCGTCTGTTCCTCCTCGAGGACCGACTCCTTCGCGGCGAAGTAGGCGTGTTCCTTCCCGTCATCGCTCGTCACGGTGGCGCGCTCTCCGTCGACCCTGACGGCGACCTTCTTCGTCCCGTCTGCGGTGACCGGAGCGCCGCCCATGTGGGCGACCTTCACCTGCCCGTCCGAGCCGCTCGCGATCTCGAACGTGGCCTTGGCGTCACGCGACGTGGTGGTCTCGGTATCGACCGATTCCGTGCCTGTCGCGGTCGAGTTCGTCGTGTCGGTTCCGTCGGCCGTGTCGGTCGAGTCCATCGAACCCGTCGTGGTCGTCGTCTCCTTCGTGCCTGTTCCGTCGCTGCCGAGACAGCCAGCAGCAATCGTTGCGATACCAGTCGCCGTGGCGGCGATGAAGCGGCGGCGTTGCATCGTACTCGGCCCTACCGGCAGAATAGTTTAACACCTTATGCCTCGATGATTCGGCCGGTTGCTGTCTCTCGGTTTGTGTTATCTCTACACATGACATTACTGCGATTTCGTCACTGTTCGCCTGGTTGAAAGGAGACGCTGAGAGCGCGCGAACCGGTGACCGGGGTCGCTGTCGGGACTACTCGACAGTTTTCGCTTCGAGGACCGCCGTCCGGCCATCTTCACCGTACCAGACCACGGCGATAGTGGCGGCTCCGGACGCTTCGACGAAGAACCGGTTCCCGGTCGAGACGGGATAGGTCGTGGCTGCGGATTCGTCCGCACCGAGGGCGGTGTCGTCAGCGACCATGTACTCGTGTCCCGTGCCGGCTTCGTCGACGACCGGGACCTGCTGGCCGTCGACCGAGACGGTGACCTTCTCGGTCACGTCGTCCTCTACCTGCTTCCCTTCCATGTGGACGAGTTTGACCGTCTCATCGTCGACGCGGACGATGCGGAAGTCCATGTTCGGGGCGTACTGCGTGGTTTGTGGCGAGGTGGTGGTTGCGCCGTCGGTCGCCTCGGTGTCACCGGAGCCGGGGCTACCACCGGGCTGGTCGTCGACGCTGACGGTCGTGGCGCAACCCGCGGAGAGAAGGGCGATTCCTGTCGAAACGTTGGCGAGGAGGGCTCGTCGTCGCATTTCTGTTGATTCTCTAACGGAACCGGGTTAATTAGTTTCGAATCGAAGGCTCATCGCGTCGCAGTGCCGTGGTTTCTGTCACGCAGGCCCATGGTAGCACCACGCGACCGAAAGGCAGTTTCCCCCAGCGACGCTACAGGATAGCATGCTTTCCATCGCGCTCGCTGGCAAACCGAACGCGGGCAAGTCTACCTTCTACAAGGCGGCCACGCTCGCGGACGTGGACATCGCGAACTACCCCTTCACCACCATCGACCCGAACCGCGGGGTGACACACGTCCGGACCGAGTGCCCCTGTCTGGAGCGGGAGGAACGCTGTGGCGACGACAACTGCCACGGCGGGAAACGGTACGTCCCCGTCGAACTGCTTGACGTGGCTGGGCTCGTGCCCGGCGCACACGAGGGGAAGGGCCTGGGCAACCAGTTCCTCGACGCGCTGACGAACGCCGACGTCATCATCAACGTCGTCGACGCCTCCGGTGCCACGAACGCCGAGGGTGAGCCGGTCGAGCCGGGGAGTCACGACCCCCTCGAAGATATCGACTTCATCGAGGAGGAGATGGACATGTGGCTCACGGGTATCGTGACCCGGAACTGGGAGTCCGTCGAGCGCAAGTCACGGTCTCCGGACTTCGACCTCGACGACGCCCTCGCGGACATGCTCACCGGCTTCGGCGCGGGCCCGGCCGACGTGCAGGCCGTCCTTCGCGACCTCGACTACCCGGCGGACCCCATCCAGTGGGAGGACGTGGACAGGGAGGCCCTGGCCCGCGAGATTCGCGCCCGGACGAAGCCCATCATCGTCGCCGCGAACAAGGCCGACGTGGCGTCCGAGGAGAACGTCCAGCGCCTGCTCGACTGCGACAAGCCGGTCATCCCGACGACCGCCGAGGGCGAGCTCGCGCTCCGCAAAGGGGCCGAGGCGGGCGTCATCGACTACGACCCCGGCGACGAGACGTTCGAGATCGTCGGCGACATCTCGCAGGGGCAGCGAGACGCCCTCTCCGGCCTCCAGGGCACGCTCGACCAGTGGGGTGGCACTGGCGTCCAGGAAGCCCTGAACTACGCGGTGTACGACCTGCTGGACCACCTCACCGCGTTCCCGGTGCAGGACGCGAACAAGTGGACCGACGCGAAGGGGAACGTCCTCCCCGACGCCTTCCTGCTCCCTCGTGGCTCGACCCCGGTCGACCTCGCGTACACCGTGCACTCCGACATCGGCGACGGCTACCTCCACGCGGTCGACGCGAAGTCCAACCGGGACATCTCGGACAGCTACGAACTCGAAGAGGGCGACGTGGTGAAGATCGTCTCGACCGCGAAGTGAGCCACGGATGCCGGACTCGTTCACCCTCCCTATCGACGAGCCACAGCCGAGCCAGCTCTACCTGAGCCAGGCGAAGCTCGACGGCGTGCTCTCGTGGTGTGACCCCGACGACCCGCAGTACGACCCGCTCCCGGTCATCGAACTCGACGGGGAGTGGACACTCATCGACGGCCACACCCGGGCGTTCGTCGCCTCGCTGGCGGGCCACCCCGAACTCAGGGTGGTCCACGACCGCGACGACCACCCACGAGACCTGTACCGGCGCTGTGTGGACTGGTGCCGGGAGGCCGGAATCACGCGAATCGACGACCTCCACGGGCAGCTGGTCAGTGCCGAGACCTACCAGACGGAGTGGATAGACCGGTGTCAGGCGGCCGCGAAAGCGGACTGAACCCCCCGCTCAGCCCGAGTACTCACTCGCCAGTCGCTCGAAGTTCCGGAGGGTCCGGTCGGTCGTCACGTCGTCCCACGAGCGCCCCGAATCGGTCCAGCCGAAGTCCGCGGTAATCCGCGGGAGGAGTGATTCTTGGAATTCGGGGTGGTACTGCACGGTCCACACCGGCGCGTCGCGGTGTCGCGCCGCGAAGTACGGGTAGTCCCCGGTCGCGGCGATGGGTTCCATCCCATCGCCCAGCGCGACCACGCGGTCGCCGTGGACCGCGGGAATCGTCGAGTTCACGCCGTCGAACAGGGGGTCTGGTTCGAGGTCGGCATCGACGAGCCGGTGGTCGAGCCCGTGGTGTTCGACCCGTCCGCCCAGCGCCTCGTTCACGAGCTGGTGGCCGAAGCAGACGCCGAGGACGGGAACACCCCGGTCGACCAGTTCCCGGACGAAGGCGGCCTCCTCGCGCATCCAGGGGTGGTCGTCCGCCTCGTACACGCCGGCGGTGCTCCCACCGACGACGACGCCGTCGATGTCGTCGTACGCCGTGAGGTCGGGTCGACCGCCCTCTCGGACGTAGTCGTACGTCTCGTACTCGGTGAGGAGCGACCGCAGCGCGTCGCCCAGATACCTGGCGTCGGGGTCGACCTCGTTCTCCAGGGAGAGGAGCATCAGTGACACATCGGACTCGGACAGCCTAATCGTTCGGTTCGGACGGAAGATACCCACTAACTCCGTCAAGTTGAATACTCAGGTCCGGCTAGGGAAGCAACGAGACACGATGGCCGGGGGCCACGACTACAGACAACTCAAGCGCGATACCGAGCCCGATAGCGTCGCGACCCTGTTCCTCTGGGTGAAGGGCGCGGCCATCGGCGCGTTCGCGTTCATCGTCGGCCTCAGCCTCGTCCACTTTCTCGTGAAGATGCGCTACTACGGCGAGGCCGCCCTGGCGGTCACCGAGTTCGGCCGCTGGCGGGTCTCCTCGTGGGTGTACTACAACGCTCATCTGGTCCCGACGGATGGCGTCACGTTCGGCCCAGCGGAAGCCTTCGCGGAGGGAGGCAACACGCTGGGACTGCTGGCGGCGGCGAACAGCCGGCTCCTTGGCCTCTACCTGCTTCCGCCGGCACTGCTCGTCGTCGCAGGATACGTCACGGCGAAGCGCCGCCCGAAGAACACCTCGTGGGTACGGGCCGGCCTGGCCGTGTTCGTCGGCTACTTCTTCGTCGCCGTGGTGTTCATGCTGGTGTCGACCCTGCAGGCTCCAACCGGGGTCCCCGGACTGGAATCCCTCGGGACCCAGGAGGTCGGGCCGAACCCCTGGTTCGCCATCGCGTTCGCCGCCATCGCGTACCCGGCGTTCTTCGGCATGCTGGGCGCGACCATCGGCCGGCGAGCACCGTGGCGACGGCGCGGGAAGGACCGCCAGCAGAAACACCGGACGTAGGCGAGAACTCGCGCGCCGACCTCACCCGAGTGGTTCGAAGTACACCGCCACGAGCAACGCGGCCAGGAAGACGTAACAGCCCCTGACCAGCAGCATCGTCGCGAGTTCCTCGGTCCCGCGGTAGGCGAAGTACGCGACGGGGACGAAGACGACGACGGCGAGGGCGGCCGAGGGTGGGAAGATGCCGAAGGCGGCGAACGCGAGGACGCCGAGCAGGCCGAAGCCCATGATGCTGAAGGCGGCCCGCCGGGCACCCTCGCGCCCCAGGATGACCGCGACGGTCCGCTTCTCGATGGACCGGTCGTAGTCGTAGTCCTGAGCGTCGTCGACGACCTTGACGCCCGAGAGCAAGACCAGAAAGACGGCGGCGAAGGCGAGTGCGACGGTGGTGAGCGTCCCGGTCTGGACGTAGAATCCCCCGAGGATGGCGAGTGCGATACCCAGTGGGTACCCCGTCGTGGTCGTGACCGGGTTGGTGTCGAGCTGGGGCGCGTGGTGGTAGCCGATGAGCCACCCCGGGAGGGTCAGGGCCGCAGCCCAGGGGCCGACCACGAGCCAGAGCGCGCCCAGCATGCCGGCGAAGCCCAGGCTCGACCCGAGGAGGGCGAGCCGGCACCCGCGGGCCGTCAGCGGATGGTCGTCGTCCTCGCCACGGACGTAGAAGTCGACGTAGCCGTCCTTGACGTGGGCGGTGTAGACAGCGAGGAAGATGGCGGTCATGTGGAGCGCGCCCAGCAGTGGGTCGAACTCACCGGCGAGGATGCTCCCGAACCAGGACGCCGCGATGGGCGGGAGCATGAACACGGGGTGCACCTGCGAGGCGAGTGCCTGCGCATCTGCTCGGAGACCAGACCCGTGACGGGAGAACGTCATATGGTACCGATTCGCGCGAAGATGACATAACTTCGGTGGGTGAGAACCCCCGGAGAGAGCCGACCCGACCGGTGGATATCGGGCCACGTCCCCGGTTCGTGGTCAGTTCGTCTCGTCGACGAACGCGTCGAGCAGCTTGCGCTCGCCCGCCCGGAGGTGCTCGTGGAGGGTCGGCGCGGCGATGTCCATCGCCTCGGCGACCTCCTCGGCCGTGCTGTCACGGGGCCACTCGTAGTAGCCGGCCGCGTACGCCGTTTCGAGCGCGGTCTGCTGGCGGTCGGTGAGCTTGTCCGAGAGACCCTGCTTGAACGCCTCGGTGGACTGCACGGAGCGTTCGACCTCGCGCTTCGAGAGCACGGAGATCTCCTGGAAGGCCGACTGGACGGCCGCGACGATGGCCTTCAGGTCGGCGTCGGGAGCGACCTCGGCGACGATGCGACCCTCGCCGTCCTCGACCCGGAACGTGTTCACGGTCGCGCCGACGTCCGAGAGCGTCTCGATGGCCGCGCTCGTCACCGAGAGTTCGAACAGCGACTCCCCGCCCTCGGTGACGAGTCGAACGTGGTCGACCGCATCGTGGTCCGCCGCGCGTTCGAGGACCTCGTCGGCGTCGGCGTCTTCCACCTCGACGAAACAGGTCAGCCCGACCTCGTCGGTCGAGGCCACCCCGCGGAGCGTGAACGTCCCACCGGTATCGCGAGAGAGCGCCACGAAGGGGTCTGCGGTGTCGGCGTGGCGGAACTCCAGTTCGGCGATTGTGTCCGCCAGGAGGAGCTTACGCTGCTCGACGGCGTTGATGCCGTTCCCGATGTGGTCGCCCAGGTCGACGAACACCGACAGCTCGTGGTCGGTGAACACGTGGGACTCGACCGTGTAGACGAGCAGCGCGCCGTAGGACTTCTCCCGGTAGGCGAGCGGGACGACGACGGCCGCGGTCTCGCTGGCCTCGACGGTGTCCTCGAAGACGGCCTCGCCGTGGGACTCGGCGATGGAGGAGACCACCTGTGGCTTGCCGGACTCGACGGCCTCGGCGACACACTCCTGCAGCTGCCCGTCGGGGTCGGCGTCCACGTTGTCGGTCAGGCCGCCGGCCGTACTCCGTGTCTGGATGCCACGGCTGTGGTCGTTGTACTCGGCGATCCACGCCGCGCAGTAGCTCTCGGTCCGGACGAGCGCCTCGCACACCTCAGACTCGATGGTCTCGCGCGTCGAGGCTTCGACCAGCGTCCGGTCGATGCTCCGGATGACCCGGTTCACGTGGACGAGACGGTCGAGCTGTTGTTCGCGACGCTCGATCTCCGCCTCGTGGTCCTCGTAGGCCTCCGAGAGCTCGTCGCGGAGGTCCCCGAGGACGCCCGCGTCGCGGAGGTTCTCCTCGTCACGCGAGGAGAGGGCGGACTCGGTCGCCTCCAGCGCGAAGTACTCGCGGACGTCCTCCGAGAAGGAGTCCCGGGCGAGGAGTTCCTCGGCGGCGTCGAGGACGTCTTCCTCGGCCACGGGCTTGACGAGGTACTCGTCGAAGGGCATGTCCACGATGTCGGTGTCGGGGGCGACCGCGGTCATCATCGCCACCGGACAGTCGTGGCCGCGTTCGCGGAGTTCGTCCAGGACTTCGTCCCCGGAGAGTCGAGGCATCCGCCGGTCGAGCAGGACCAGGTCCACCTGCTCCTCGTCGACCACGTCCAGTGCGTCCTCGCCACCGTATGCGGTTCGAACGCGGTAGCCCTCACCTTCGAGCCAGTATCGACAGGTGTCTGCGAGGTCCTGGTCGTCGTCGACGACGAGGACGGTGGGGGTCGACCGCTGTGTGTCCGACTCCGCGGACAACTCTGTAGCCATTGGTACCCTTATAGGAGATAGAACGGCAAAGGCGATGCGCCCTAACTGTGTAGGGTCGGGGTGTCTCGCGTTACCGAACCGCTTCCGTGGCCTCGCGCATGATGTCGAGTGCCTCCTCCAGTTCCTCGGTGCTCGTCGCGTACGAGAGACGAGCGTAACCCGCGCCGTGCTCGCCGAACGCATCACCGGGGACGACGACGACGCCGCGCTCGATGACCTCGTCCACCCAGCCCTCGGGGACCTTCGGCATCACGTAGAACGCGCCGGTCGGCGTCGGCACCTCGAGGCCCATGTCCTCGAGTCCGGAGACGACGAGGTCACGCCGCTCCTCGAACGTCTCGACCATCTCCTCGACGACGGTCTGGTCGCCCGAGAGCGCGGCTTCGGCGGCGTACTGCGCCGGAGCCGAGGCGCACGCCTGCACGTACTGGTGGACGCGGAGCATGCGCTCGATGCGGCGCGTCGAGCCCGTGACCCACCCGAGCCGCCAGCCGGTCATCGAGTACGTCTTGGAACACGCGGAGACGACGACGACGTTGTCGGACTCGGCGAACTCGATGGGCGAGCGGTGTTCACCCTCGAAGACGATGTGTTCGTACACCTCGTCGGAGATGCAGAGCACGTCGTGCTCGTCCGCGATGCGGGCGAACTCGCGCATGTCCTCCTCGGACTGGACCGCGCCGGTTGGGTTGCCGGGACTGTTCACGATGAACGCCGCGGTGTCGTCGGTGATGTTCTCCTCGACGGTCGCGGGGTCGAGGGTGAGGTCCTCGCGGAGCGGGACCGGCTTCGGTTCACCCGACGCGATGCGGGTGAGGGCGTCGTAGGCGACGAAGCCGGGGTCGGGGAAGATGACCTCCTGGCCGGGGTCGACGTGGGCCTCCATGGCGAGGTGGAGCGCCTCGGAGCCGCCGGCGGTCGCGATGATGTCCTCCGGGTCGACCTCCATCCCGCGGTCCTCGGCGTAGCGGCCACTGATGGCCTCGCGGAGCGACTCCGTCCCCTTGTTCGACGTGTAGGCGTCGGCGCTGCCGTCCTCGATGGCCGCGATGGCCCCCTCCTTGGCGTGTTCGGGCGTCGGGAAGTCCGGCTGGCCCAGGCCGAGGTTGATGGCGTCCTCGCCTGCGGCTTCGAAGACCTTCCGGATACCACTGATGCTGACCTGCTCGATGCGGTCTGAGAACTCCGTCATACCATAGACCGCGCAGGGCGACCGGATAACTCTTGATGTGAGGCGTGTTCCCACATGGTTCACGCATGGGGCGGCGATGGCAAGACTCGCTGCTATCTATGAGGCATACTCTGGGAGCGCGACGGCCGAGCTGGGCCGAAATCGCCCGACAGCACCGACTAACGTCGGGGTTACTCGTGCGAACTGGCTCTCGGAGGTAGTTACCGTGGCCTCTGCCGAATTAAGCCTGGACCGTCAACGCCTGGGAAATGAGTAGTTTCGACGGTTCGCAGCTCTCGCGGCGACGGTTCGTACAGGCGGCAGCAGGCACCGGCATCGCAGGGCTCGCCGGCTGTGTCGGTGGGCTCACCGGCGGCAGCGGCGGTGACGACCCTCTCAACGTCGCGTACATGCCCATCTACCCCGACATGCAGCACTTCGTGATGGACCAGGAGGGGTACTACGACGACCTGTCGGCACCGGTCGAGGCAGAAATGTTCAGCGACGGCCCCAGCATCGTGCAGGCGTTCGCGAAGGGCGACTACGACGTGGCACTGTTCGGCGTCGTCCCGGCGATGATCATCGTCGACAAGACCGGCTTCGCGAAGGTGACCGGCGCGAACATCGAGGAAGCGATGCTCATCATGGCCAGCGACGAGTTCGCGGCGCTCTACGACGAGCACGGGGCGGACGCGTTCGCGAAGTTCGAGGTACAGAAGGGCCGGAAGTTCACCTTCGGCACCTTCCCGCCGGGGTCGGTTCCGGACATCCTGCTGCGCTACTGGCTCGACAGCGAACTCGGGCTCGACCCAGAGAGCGACGTGAACATCAAGTCCCTCGGCGGGGCCGGGCCGGTCCGCCAGGCGCTCGTCGCGGGCAAGGTAGACGGGACGAGCATCATGGAACCGGTGCCGACCATCGTCCAGTCCAAAGACGCCGGCTACCAGAACATCGCGTGGGCGGGCGACTTCATGTCCGGGCAACCCGCCGCCGTCACGATGATGCACGACCGGCTCCGGAACGAGCGCCCGGAACTCGCGAAGGACTTCCTCCGCCAGCACCGGAAGGCGACCGAGTTCATCAACGCGAACCCCGACAAGGCGGCCGAGGACGCGGCCAGCGTCATCGGGAAGGACGTGCTGCCGGTCGACATCGCCCAGCAGGCCATGGAGTCCAAGGGTGCGAACTTCATCTCGGACCCGCACCGCATCGAGGGTGGCGCGAAGATATTCGCGGACTACGCCAGCCGCCTCGGCAAGACCGAACAGAAGCTGGGCGTCTCGGACATCTTCGATTACTCCCTCTACGACGAGGTCGCCAACGAATGAGCACCGAAACCGCCGACGCATCGACGACGACCACCGAGGAGCGTGACGGCACAGCCAGTGAGGTGGCTGATCTCCGGGACCGCATCGACACGCGACGCCTCGGAGCGGGTGCCGCCGGGACGCTCGCGTTCCTCGTCCTCTGGCAGGTCGTCGCGATGCCACTCAAGCCGTTCATCCTCCCGACGCCGGTCGAGGTCGGCGGTGCGCTCTACGGGCAGCTCACCACGGACGCGACCTACACGTTGCCGTTCACGAGCAGCGACGTGTCGCTGCCGAAGCTGTTCGTCCGGCTGTTCCAGAGCCTCCAGCACTACCTGCCAGGGCTGGTCATCGGGTCGACGCTGGGGACCACGACCGGCATCGCGATGGGCTGGTTCACGCTGGTCGACGACGCGCTGACGCCCGTGACCCGCATCCTCCGGCCCATCCCGCCGCTGGCGTGGATCGCCTTCGCCATCATCTGGTTCGGGACGGGCCACACGGGCGCGACGTTCATCGTCGCCATCGGCGCGTTCTGGATTACGTTCTACAACGCCTACAGCGGCGTCGAGGCGGTCCCGCAGGACCTCAAGGAGGTCGCTGCGAGCCTCGGCGTCAACGACGACCTCACCATGATTCGGAAGGTGGTCGTGCCGAGCGCCATGCCCGAGATATTCACGGGTATCCGGACGAGCATCGGCCAGTGCTGGATGATCGTCGTGGCCGCCGAGTTGGTCGGCCCGCCGGGCGTCGGCGAGCAGATTCTCATCGCCGCCCAGAACCTCGCGCTCGACGTGAGCGTGGCGTACATGCTGGTCATCAGCGCGGTGTTCCTGGTGAGCGACGCCGCCTTCCGCAAGGTCCAGCAGGAGGTGTTAGCATGGCGAGCGTGAACGAGGCAGTGGACGACGAATCGGACACCACCGCGACCGTCTCGGTCGACGACATCGGGAAGCGCTACGAGACGGGGCGACAGGACGTCCAGGCCATCGCCGACGTGTCCTTCGAGGTCGAAGACGGCGAATTCGTCTGCATCGTCGGCCCATCCGGCTGTGGCAAGACCACGCTCTTCCGCATCATCGCGGGGCTGGAAGCCCCGACCTCGGGCGGCGTGTTCCTCGGCGGCGACCGCGTCGAGGGCCCCGGCACCGACCGCGGGATGGTGTTCCAGGAGTACGGGCTGTTCCCGTGGCGCTCCGTCGCCGAGAACGTCGCGTTCGGGTTGGAACAGCAAGCGGTCTCCGAGGCCGAGCGCGAGGCGCGCGTCGCCGAGATGCTCGACCTCGTCGGCCTCTCGGAGTTCGCGGACGCCTACCCCAAAGAGCTCTCGGGTGGGATGAAACAGCGCGTCGGCATCGCCCGCGCGCTCGCGGTCGACCCCGAGATACTGCTGATGGACGAACCGTTCGGCAGCGTCGACGCCCAGACGCGGAACATGCTCCACGACGAACTGCTGGAGGTGTGGGCGGAGACCGAGAAGACGGTCCTGTTCGTCACGCACGACGTGGAAGAAGCGGTGAAACTCGCAGACCGCATCGTGGTCCTCAGCGAGGGACCCGGCAGCGTCCGAGAGATAGTCGACGTCGACCTCGCACGGCCCCGCAGCCGGACCGACGAGGCGTTCGTCGAGCACGCCGAACACGTGCTCGACCTGCTGCACTGACGGCTCGCGCCGCCCGCCCGTCCTCGCTTACTGGTACATCCGGAGCGGCTGTGCCTGCGAACTCTCCTCCTCTTTCGCTTCCTCCATCCGCCTGGCCAGCCGTTCCTTCTGCTCGCGGATCTCCTCGGCCCGTTCGACCAGTTCCGAGATGTCGACGTCGACGCCCGTGAGCTTGCAGATGCCGTCCTCGATGAGGACGCGTGCGGCTTCCGGGTCGGGGAACTTCGGGTCGGACTCGACGACCAGGCCGACGCTGTCGAGCCCGGTCTCGACCGCCCGGTTGAGCAACGCCCCGGTCGGGCCACTGACGACCCCGTTCTCTGACGGGAGTGGGATGTCCGTCTCGTCCAGCATCGCCACACCGCCCGCGGTGCCGACCCCGTAGATGGCCGGCTTGCCATCGGTCTTCGCGGGTAACCCGCTGAGGTAGATGGGCGTCAGGCCTGCGCTCTCGACCCAGCCCGTCATGCAGGCGGAGAACTCACTGATGGCCTCCGCGTCGACCGGGACGTCGCTCTGGAGGGCGGCGAGCCCGGTCTCCTCGTCCGCGTAGATGCGGACCGGTGGTTCCAGCTCGCGCTGGTCCTCGTGGTAGATGCCGATTCGGGCGAGCCCTTCGCAGTGACACGTCCCATACAGTTCCATGTCGAAGGTCTCGATGAGGTGGTCGGTGGCGATCTTCCCGACCAGCCCGACACCCGGGAGCCCTTCGATGAGGAACGCACCCTCGAGGTCCATGTCCGACCGTCGCTTGACGTGTGCCATAGTTCACAGGAGACGCCGACGCGATTAAAAAGCACCCCCCGCTTCGAAAGCGACAAACCCCCCTCGCACGAACCCGGCGGCATGGAGCCGTTCGAACGGTATCGAGACATCGTCGACGATTTCGAGGCGTTCCTGGCCGCGTGCGAACGGCCGTTACCGATGGCGGTCCGGGTGAACACCCTGAAGACCACCACAGAGCGCGTCACGAGAGCCTTCGACGAGGCGGGCATCGGATACGAACAGGCCGACTGGCACCCTCACGTGCTGACCCTCGACACGGAGAAACCGGGGTCGACGTGGCCGGGGTTCCACGGCTGGACCACCGGACAGGAGGAGGTGTCGGCCATCCCGCCGACCGTCCTCGACCCGCAGCCGGGCGACCGGGTGTTCGACACCTGCGCCGCCCCGGGGTCGAAGACCACGCAACTCGCCGCCGAGATGGAGGACGAGGGAACCCTCGTCGCGAACGACAACAACCTCGGCCGCCTCTCCGCACTGCGGTTCAACTGCGAGCGCCTGGGCGTGACGAACGTCGTCGTGACGAACCAGGACGCGAGGAACTTCTCGCTGAAACCGTTCGACGGCACGGAGTTCGACCGCGTGCTCGTCGACGCGCCCTGCTCGTGTGAGGGGACCATCCGCAAGAATCCCGACGCGCTCGACAACTGGAACATGGGCCACGTCACCTCGGTCGCGGGCATCCAGAAGGGCATCCTGAAGCGCGCCCTGCAGGTGACCCGCGAGGGCGGCACCGTCGTCTACTCGACGTGTACCTTCGCGCCCGAAGAGAACGAGGCCGTGCTCGACCACGTGCTCGCCGAGGAGGACTGCCGCGTCGTGGACTACGACCTCGCGCTCGACCACGTTCCCGGCATCACCGAATGGGAGGGCGAGGAGTACGACCCACAGGTCGCGAAGGCCAAGCGCGTCTACCCGCATCACAACGACACGGGCGGGTTCTTCACCGCGAAACTGGAGGTGACGGCATGAGCGACGAGACGAACAAGGGGTACCGGTTCGACCGCCTCCCGGAAACCGAAGACGAGCGTGCGGTCGAGGGGCGCGCCACCCGGGAGGAGGTCGTCGACTGGTGGGAAGAGCGGTTCGGCATCCCACCGGAGACCTTCGCGGACCACACGTTCTACGAGAAGGGCAAGGGCAAGATATGGGCCTTCGCCGGGGAGGTGCCCGACCACATCGAGGTCGAGGGCGTCGGCATGACGTTCCTGCGCACCCGCCAGGAGCACTGGAAGCCGACCACGGACGCCGTCCAGCGTTTCGGGAAACTCGCGACCAAGAACGTCATCGACCTCACCGAGGACGAAGCCCGCCGGTTCGCCGACGGCGAGGACCAGGAGCTCGACTACGACGGCGACTGGGGCTACGTCATCGCTGCCCACGAACTCGCGGGGGAGCGCGAACCGCTCGGCGTCGGGCTCTTCCTCTACGGAGAACTGCGGTCCGTGGTCCCCAAGGGCCGACAGCGCGACGTGTAATCCCCTCGTTTTCTGAGGTATTCGAAATCGCACCACCAGCACCGTGAGACATCGCTACGTTGCTACTTGCTAACACATATCGTCGTTTCCGACCTATAGAGAGCAGACGCCGGACGACCGGCGTCGGGGAGTACACCAATGCCAACGTTAGACATCGCTCGACAGAAGGACGCCGTCGTAACAGCCACCGCCGACACACCGGTCGGCGACATCGCCAAGACGATGGCGAACAAGTCGGTCGGGTCCGTCGTCATCCACCAGAACGAGGAACCCATCGGCATCGTCACGGACCGGGACATCGCCGTGAAAGTCGTCGCCGAGGGCAAGGACCCGAAGACGACGACGGCCAACGACGTGATGGAGAAGAACATCGTCAGCGTCGATGCCAACACCGGCGTCCGTGAACTCTGTGCGAAGATGAAAGAGCACAGCGTCCGCCGGATGCCCGTCACCGAGAACGGGAAACTCGCCGGGTTCGTCACGCTCGACGACCTCGTCGTGCTCATCGACCAGGAGATGACCGACCTCTCCGAGGTCATCAAGACGGAGTCACCGCCGTACTAGGGTTCAAACGCGAGCGGGCAGCAATGCCCGCCGTGACCTGATCATCGCCCCGTGGCGGCCAGCGGTTGCACGGCACACCGCCACGGGACCACCACAGCAGTGCCGTCTGTTCGCTCTATCCACCCACCTGCCGTTCTGTCGGACCGGACCGACATTTCAGTCCGTCCTGTGGAGGGTCCCACCACTCAAACCCTCCCACTCGACGCGATACCCGAGTCGCGAGAGCACCGCGCTCGTCTCGCCGATGCCGTGGTCTGCCAGCACTGCTTCGGCCTCGTCCAGGGACAGTCCGGCCGTGAGATTCGCGCGGACCGTCTCCAGCACCGGGGGTCGGATGAGGGTCCGTCCGACGCGCTCGTGTGCCGGGAACGCCTTGTCTTCGACCACGTCTTCGCTAACGCCCAGTTCCGCCGCGAGCGACGCCAGCGTCACCACGTCCTCGTCGGGTTCGAGCTCGTCGGGCAGCGCGGCCGCGCTGGCAGCGACCAGCTCGTCCTCGTACCGCCGGAGCGCGTCGCGGACGTCCTTCACCCGGATTCGGCCGCCGGAGTAGGGAATCGCTCGATGGTCGAGGGACTCGATAGCCTCGCCGACGCCCAGCGACTCGTCGACCGCGACGAGCATCTCGACCTCCTCGAGGTCGCTCAGCTGGGAGAGCTTCTTCCCGACGTACTCCGGCGTCCAGAAGCCCATCACCTCGAAGTAGACGCGGAACTCGTCGCCGGTGTCCCCGCCAGTGGGTGCCCAGTCGAACGCGAAGTCCGGGATCATCACCCTCGTTCCGGTCGCGAGCGGTTCCGGCTCCCGGACGAGGTCCCAGTCGAGGTCGAGCGACGCGAACCGGGCAGCGAAATCGGCCTCTACATCGCTGTCGTAGCTCACTTCGGCGACGGGGTCGCTCCCCGGCACGCGAACCGGGTCGTCGTCCGAGAGCACCAGCTGGCGCTCGGTGCCGCGGTCGTCGATGGTCGCGGAGAGCCGCCAGTCGTCGGTCTTCGCGACGGTCCGCAACAGCCGAGCGAACCGCGTCCCGTAGCGCCGCGAGTTCCGGAACAGACTGTCCGGGCCGGTCACGACGACCTCCCGGCCGTCGGGCGTCTGCTCGATCTCGTACATCAGGCGCAACCGTTTGACCGCCGAGATGAGCGCCTTGGGGTCGGACGACCGAACCCGGACCGTTGTCGCGTCGAACAGCGCCGTCTGCGCCAGCGAGAGGTTGTACTGGGCCACCAGCTCTGTGGGAGTCCAGCGCGCGTCGACCGCCGTGACGAGTTGCTCGTCCGGGAGGTCAGCGTACAGCGACCCGGCGACCGCATCGGGGCTCGTCCCGAGCGAGGAGGCGGCCTGGGCCATGGCCGTCTCCCGCTCCGAGTCGGTGACCACGCCCACCTCCTCGGCCGCAGTGAAGGCGGCTCGACGCGCGCGCTCCGGCGGAATCGGCGCGCTGGTCTCGACGGTGGCCTCGCGCTCGACCAGCTTCGCGAACCCCCGGACGAGCTTGAAATCAGCCTCCTCCCCTTCGAGGTCGGTCAGCGCGTCCTGCAGGTCGCCGTAGGTCTCACCGACGTGGCCCTGGAACACGCCGAGGACGCGGGCAGCGACCGCTTCGGCGTCGTCGCCGACGAAGCGGGGCTGGTAGCCACCACCGGCGCGCGAGACCCGAAGCAGGTCCTTGGTCAGCATGGCTCAACGTCCGGGCGCGGCCCGCAAAAACCTGTCACTCGGGCCCCGTGGCGAGGCACAAGGGTTTCGTCCCCCCACTGCGAACCCAGCGCCGATGCAGCGCCGCGTCTTCTGTGCCGCCGTCGGAAGCACCCTCGCGGGACTCGCCGGCTGTACGGGCCGGCTCCCGGGCGACCAGCCGGGGGCAGAACACACCCCGCCAGGCAGCGAGGGGTACGAGGAGCCGACGGAAGACCGGTCGACGCCAACCGGCACGCAGGCCGTCGCACCGGGCGTCGAGGTCGGGTTCGAGTTCCCCACCGCAGCGGAGGGGTTCGTGGTCGACGTGGTGGTGACCAATGCCGGGACGCAGGCAGTGGACGCCGTGTTGGTTCTCGTCTGGTCCAAGGACGACGCGGTCGAGCGTCGGCGACGACGGGTCCAGCAGGCCCCCGGCGAGGAACAGCGCTACACCTTCGAGTTCGAGGCGGCCGGCGACCTCTCGGTCGACTGGGAACGCCCGTGAGGTCCCGCGGGGGTCACCCGCGGCGACGGTCGGCGACCCGCGTCTCCGCCGTCTCTTTGCTGATTATCTCGTAGAGGAGCGCCCGCCCGCCGTCCGCTTTCGGGCGGAGGATTCTGCCCAATCGCTGTGTGAACTCGCGCTCGCTCCCCGTCCCGGAGAGGATGACCGCGACGTTCGCGTCGGGGACGTCCACTCCTTCGTCGAGGACGTTCGACGTGACGACCCGGGAGTACCGGCCGTCACGGAACCGGTCGAGGATGTCGCGGCGCTCTTCGGTTCCAGTGTGGTGCGTGATGACCGGAACGAGGAAGCGCTCGGAGATGTCGTAGGCGAGGTCGTTGTGCGCCGTAAAGAGGATGACCCGGTCGTCGCGGTGTCTGTCGAGGACGTCGGCGAGCGCCTGGAGTTTCGCCTCGCTTCCCATCATGATGCGCTTTGCCTCCTGCTTGGCGAGCAGTGCGTTTCGCGCCTCGGGGTCGGTGCCCGAGCGCTTGACCAGTTCCTGGTAGTCGCTCCCGCTGCGTAGCTGGATGTTGCTGTGGGCGAGGTAGTCGGTGAAGACACCCTGTTTCTCCTCGTAGCGCTCGCGTTCGTCGGGTGTGAGCTCGACCCGGAGTCGTTTCACGTCGTAGTCGGCGAGGTGGTCACCGGCGAGGTCCGCGACCGAAAGCTGGTGGACGAGCGGCCCGACGAGCTCCTCGATGGCCTCGTGGGCACCGTCGGGGCGCTCGAACGTCGCAGTGAGGCCCAGCCGGTACGGCGCGGCGAAGAGGTGGCCGATGTCTCGGTAGCCTTGGCCCCCGAGGTGGTGGACCTCGTCGAAGACGAGCAGTTCGAACCTGTCACCGATGTCGTCGGCCCGGAGGTACGCCGAGTCGTACGTGGACACGGTGAGCGGTTCGATTCGCTGTTCGCCGCCCCCGAGCTGCCCGATTGGCTGGTCGAACTCCGTAGCGAGTTCGGTCCGCCACTGGTCGACGAGGTCGAGCGTCGGCACCACGACCAGCGTCGGCGTTGCGCACTCCTCGATGGCTGCGATGGCGATCACGGTCTTCCCACTCCCCGTGGGGAGTTCGAGGCAGCCACGACGCGAGAGTCCCGTGTCGGCTGATTCACCTGCCCACGCCGCCAGCGCCTCGTGCTGGTAGTCCCGAAGCTCGTACGTCGAGGTGAGGTCGCCGACTGCGGGAAGGTGGAGCACCTCGTCACGATACTCGATGCCGTGCTGGTCGAGGTCGTTGACGAGTTCCGCGTACGCTGCCCCCGGAACCCGGCCGGTCCCACTTCGGTCGTCCGTGATCACGCCCGGGAGGGGCTGGGAGCCGTCGCTCTCGACCCGGATTGTCCCGTTCTCGTACCGGAGCGTGACCGTCATCGGTCGGAGGTTGCCACGCGGGCGGTATAAGACGTACGTTGGGGAGTACCCGGTCACCATCTCCGACCGGCTGGCGGTGCCCATCGTCGTCGTACCTGAACCCTTTTGGTGTCTGGCGGGTTTTGTTCCGCACATGGACGAAGACGAGGACACGGAGACGCCGCCCTCCGAGGCGACGGAGGCAGGCGAAGACGCTCCAGAGGATGCGGAGTCGGCCCCCGTCGACGCTCCCGAGGCGGCGGGTGACGCCGAGGCGGAGACAGCGGACACAGCCGCATCCGACGGCGAGGCGGACGACGACACCGAGGACGAGTTCGAGTGGACCGACTCCGCGGCTCCCGAGACGGATGCCGAACCGGTCGGCGAGACCCAGGTCGGCGACGACCTCGTCGACCGCATCACGGCCCTCGACGACGAGCTTGGCTCCGAGGTGGAGACGATAATCCAGCGAGCGTTCGAGCTGAAGGACGAAGCCGAGACCCTCCGCGAGACCGTGGACGAACTCGAGGCCGAGCGCGACGAGCTTCGCGAGGAACGCGAGGACCTCAAGCAGCGCCTGGTCCGCAAGCAGGCCGACTTCAAGAACTACAAGGAGCGCTCGAAGAAGAAGCAAGAGCAGATTCAAGAGCGTGCGACCGAGGACCTCGTCGAGCGAATCGTCCCGGTCCGGGACAACCTGGTCCGCGCCCTCGACCAGGACGAGGGTGCCGACATCCGTGACGGTATCCAGGCGACGCTCCGTGAGTTCGACCGCGTCCTCGAGGACGAGAACGTCGAGGAGGTCTCGCCGGAGCCTGGCACGGAAGTCGACCCCCAGCGCCACGAGGTGATGGTCCGAGTGGACAGCGACAAACCAGACGGCTCCATCGTCGACGTCTACCGGCCGGGGTACGAGATGGGCGGGAAGGTCATCCAGACCGCTCAGGTCACCGTGAGCAACGGTTCCGACTACGAGGGCGAGGAGGAAGCGGTCCCGCTCGGCGGCGAGGTCGAAGAGGGGAGCCCCGAAACGGCTGACTCGACGGCCTCCGACGGTGGCGAGGTCGGCGACGCTGCCGAGCAGCCACAGCCGGGCGACGGGGAGTCCGGTGAAACTGTCGGCGAGAAGGACTGAAGATTTCTCTCAACGAGACTAAACGTTATCGAAGAAATCGTGAAAATTGGGCCGTAGCGCCGTTTTATAGCCTTTTGACACCTTTAATTCGTCAGATAGTTAGGTAAAGCAAGTTTTAAACCTTCAAGGGAGGTATAATCCTGTAACATGGCGAGCAACAAGATTCTCGGTATCGACCTCGGGACGACGAACTCCGCCTTCGCCGTGATGGAAGGTGGCGACCCCGAGATTATCGTGAACAGCGAAGGTAACCGGACGACTCCCTCCGTCGTCGCGTTTACCGAAGACGGTGAGCGACTCGTCGGTAAACCGGCCAAGAACCAGGCCATCCAGAACCCCGAGCGCACCATCGCGTCCATCAAGCGCCACATGGGCGACGACTACGCGGTCGATATCGATGGCGAGGACTACACGCCTGAGCAGATCTCCGCGATGATTCTCCAGAAGCTCAAGCGTGACGCCGAGGAGTACCTCGGTGAGGACGTCGAGAAGGCCGTCATCACGGTGCCCGCCTACTTCAGCGACCGCCAGCGCCAGGCGACCAAGGACGCCGGCGAGATCGCCGGCTTCGAGGTCGAGCGCATCATCAACGAGCCGACCGCCGCCGCGATGGCGTACGGGCTCGACGACGACTCCGACCAGACCATCCTCGTGTACGACCTGGGTGGTGGCACGTTCGACGTTTCCATCCTCGACCTGGGTGGCGGCGTGTACGAGGTCGTCGCCACGAACGGGGACAACGACCTCGGTGGCGACGACTGGGACGAGGCCATCATCGACTGGCTCGCCGATGAGTTCGAGGACGACCACGGCATCGACCTCCGCGACGACCGGCAGGCGCTCCAGCGCCTCAAGGACGCCGCAGAGGAGGCCAAGATCGAGCTCTCCTCGCGCAAGGAGACCGAGATCAACCTGCCGTTCATCACGGCGACCGACGACGGCCCCATCCACCTCGAGAAGAGCCTGACCCGTGCGAAGTTCGAGAACCTGACCCAGGACCTCATCGAGCGCACGGTCGCTCCGACGGAGCAGGCCCTCGAGGACGCCGAGTACGAGATGGACGACATCGACGAGGTGCTCCTCGTCGGTGGCTCCACGCGCATGCCGCAGGTCCTCGACAAGGTCGAGGAGATGATCGGCAGCGAGCCGAAGAAGAACGTCAACCCCGACGAGGCCGTCGCGCTGGGCGCGGCCATCCAGGGTGGTGTGCTGGGCGGCGAGGTCGACGACATCGTCCTCCTCGACGTCACGCCGCTCTCGCTCGGTATCGAGGTCAAGGGTGGCCTCTTCGAGCGCCTCATCGAGAAGAACACGACCATCCCGACCGAGGAGTCGAAGATCTTCACGACCGCCGCGGACAACCAGACGTCCGTCCAGGTCCGCGTCTTCCAGGGTGAGCGCGAGATGGCTCAGGACAACGAGCTGCTCGGCGAGTTCCACCTCACCGGCATCCCGCCGGCACCGGCAGGCACGCCCCAGATCGAGGTCACCTTCAGCATCGACGAGAACGGTATCGTGAACGTCTCCGCCGAGGACAAGGGCTCGGGCAACCGCGAGGACATCACCATCGAAGGCGGTGCCGGCCTCTCGGACGCCGAGGTCAAGCGGATGCAGGAGGAAGCCGAAGAGCACGCCGAGGAGGACCGCCAGCGCCGTGAGCGCATCGAGGCGAAGAACAGCGCCGAGGCGACGCTCCAGCGCGCCGAGACCATCCTCGAGGAGAACGAGGAGAACGTCGACGACGACCTCCGCGACGCCATCGAGGCCGAGATGGAGAACGTCGAAGAGGTCGTCGCGGACTCCGAGTCCACGAAGGAGGACATCGAGGAGGCCACCAAGGCTCTCTCGACGGAGCTTCAGGAGATCGGCAAGCAGATGTACGACCAGGAGGCCGCAGCCCAGGGCGGTGGCATGGGTGGCGGCATGGGCGGCGACATGGGTGGTGCGGCACCCGGCGGTGACGACGACGAGTTCGTCGACGCCGACTTCGAGGACGTCGACGAGAAGGACGAGAAGGACGAGTAACGCCGCCCGACCCGGCGCTCGCTAGCGGTTCACCGACTCGCCGACCAAACCCGTTCTTTTCAAGTGGTTCAATCTGCTATCGACTGGTAACGAATGAGCGAGGACTTCTACGACGCCCTCGGCGTGAGCAGGGACGCGTCCGAGGACGAGATCAAGCAGGCCTACCGAAAGAAGGCCGCCGAGTATCACCCCGACGTCTCCGACGCGGAGGACGCCGAAGAGAAGTTCAAGCAGGTGAAGAAGGCCAAGGAGGTCCTCACCGACGAGGAGAAACGCCAGGCCTACGACCAGATGGGCCACGACCGCTTCAAGGAGGCCGAGAAGCGCGGCGGCTTCGACGGTCGTGGCGGCATGGGCGGTGGTGCCGGCGGCTTCGGCGGCGGCGGTGGTCCCTTCGGCGGCGGCGCCGGCGGCATGGGCGACATCAACGACATCTTCGAGCAGTTCTTCGGTGGCGGTGGCCAGCGCGGGCAGGGCCAGCGCGACCGGGGTCCCCGCCCGGGCCGCGACCTCCGGACGCGGACCACGCTCGACCTCGAGGACGTGTATCACGGCATCGAGAAACAGGTGACCATCACCCGGCCCGAGCACTGTGACACCTGCGAGGGTCACGGGCACCCGCCCGAGGCCGACTCCGAGACCTGTGCGAACTGTAACGGGCAGGGTCGGGTGACGAAGGTCCAGCAGACGCCACTCGGCCGCGTCCAGCAGACCCAGGCTTGCCGCCAGTGTGAGGGCGAGGGCGAGATATACGACGAGACCTGTGACGACTGTCGCGGGCGCGGCATCGTCGAGGCGGAGACGACGCTGACCGTCGAGATTCCCGCCGGTATCCGCGACGGCCAGTCGGTCCGCCTCGGCGGCGAGGGCGCACCGGGCGACCCCGGCGCGCCGAAGGGTGACCTCCTCATCGAGGTCTCCGTCGACCAGAGCGGCGACTTCGAACGCGACGGTGACGACCTGTACTACCGCCTGCCCATCTCGTTCCCGCAGGCCGTGTTCGGCGACACCATCGAGATAGAGACGTTCGGTGGGTCGGTCGAGATAGACATCGACGAGGGCACCCAGAGCGGTGAGACCATCCGCATCCGCGGTGAGGGGATGCCCCGGCTCCGCCGCAGCGGCCACGGCGACCTCTACGTGCAGGTGCAGGTCGTGACGCCCGACAGCCTCAACGAGGAACAGCGCGAGGCGCTGGAGGCGTTCGCTGAAGCTGGCGGGGAAGAGGTCGAAGTGAAGAAGGGCTTCTGGAAGAAGATCAAGAACTCGTTCTAGTCGTCGGCTTCCGGCGCATCGGCGTGCTCCGGCGGCGACTGTCCCTGCTGGACTGCCCCGGCGGTCGGCTCTGCAGTCCGTTGCTGGTACCGGTCGTGCCCGTCGTACGTCTCCATGAGTTCGAACACCTTCTCGCGAACCTTGTGCGGATTGTCGGTGTTCTCGAAGTCGATGTAGCCGATACTCCGGTTGGTCCCCGCCGCGAGGAACGACACGTCGCCGAAGCCGAGCATCGCCTGCAGTCGGCCACGGCGGAGTTCGACGCCACGGACCTTCGAGATGGGGAGTTCGCGCGATTTCTCGCTGTAGAGCAGGTCGTACTCGCGGCGGATGGAGTCGCGCGTGAGGACGTACTCCGTCCGCCGGAGTACGAGGAACTGGATGGTCAGTCGGATCAGTCCGATGACCGTCAGGAGGATGATGACCCACCCGGCGATACCCCCGTAGCCCTGTTCGCCGAGGGCCTCCTTGTTCGTGAGGAAGTACAGGCCGAGGCCGGTCCCGACGACCGCGAGCACCCCGATGTATATCAGGACGAGTTTGGTCGTCGGGGTGACCCGCATGACGGCGTCCGAGCCGAGCCCCTGTTCACGTGCCGATGCGACGTTGGTATGTGTATCTCCTGCCATGTTAGACTGCTCCGTAGGTGTTCGCGAGGATGATTCCGACGACGTACAGCGCCGGAGCGGCACCGACGGCACCGATGACGAGCAGTGCCGTCACTCGCGACGTGCCGTGGTTCAGGCGAGCGCCGAGGTACAGCGAGTAGAGGTAGTACAGCAGCGAGAGCACGAGCCCGGCGATGACGAGCTGGCCCTCCTGCGTGACGTTCGTGATGAGTATCTGTTCGGGTCGGCCCTGTGGTAGCTCGAGGTTCGACCCGAGCGTGTCGATGAAGAAGTAGAAGAACGCCTTCTGGACGTTGATGACCAGGTCGTCTGCGACCTGGATGGACGGACTCGTCGAGAGGTGCATCACGAGCGTGAAGATAGCCGCCAGGTACGCACTCGTCGTGTAGACGACGGTGTGCATGGTCTGGAGGATACCCCGCGAGCTCAACAGCAACGCGACAGCCGCGTGGTAGTTGACGAGCGTGATGATGAGCGCGACCGTGATGAACGAGCAGTTCTCGATGAGGGCGGTCCAGAACTGCCACAGTGGCGTCGGTTCGGCGAGCAAGGCGAACATCGAGTTCGCGAACCACTCCGGCGCTGGCTGGCTCTTCTGGATACCGACGCCGGCCAGCGTGAGCGGAATCGCGTACATCAGCAGGTTCACGATATAGACGACGACCAGCCGGTTCACCTCGACGAGGGTTCCGACCCGGGACTGGGTGTACGAACTCGTCCGCGCCTGCACGAAGTCCGATGGCCTGAAAATAGCCTGGTATAGTTCGCGTACGATACCGGTTGTAATCCGTCGTGACATAGGCCCCTATACAGGCCAGTTGCAGAACGGATACTAAACTGTACTGGCCCCGATATAAACTATTCCGGACATCTCGCGCGCGAACGGTTATCAGCTTCCCCGACGTATCAATTACATGCAATTCTCGGAGACGCTCCAGGCGACCGTAGAGAACCTGCGCGACAGCGCCCACGTCCGGACGGTGTACGGCGACCCGGTCGAGCACGGCGACAGGACCGTCGTCCCGGTGGCGCGCGTGGCCTACGGGTACGGCGGCGGGTTCGGGTCGGGCGACGGCACAGAAGGCAGCGGAAGCGGCGGTGGGTACGGCGGTGGCGTGGTCTCGACTCCGGTCGGCGCGCTCGACATCTCGGACGGCGAGACCCGGTTCGTCCGGTTCGACGAGCGTCGGAACGTGGCGCGCGGGGTACTCGCCGGCCTCGTCGTGGGGGCCGTCCTCGCCGGGACGGTGCTCGCCCGGGTCGGAAGCGGTCGACGGGCCGCGGACGACGAGACGACCGAATCACGAGACGGGGACGACTCCGTCCTCCACGTCGACATCGAGTAAACGGGGCGTTTTTGCCGAGGTGAACCGAAGCGTGGCGTATGGAGACGCTCGCCGACGTGCTCGCCCGTGACCGCCGGAGCGACGCCCCTGCCCTGTACGCGACCGGGGCGGGCGTCCAGCGCTACGACTACCGTCGGTTCCTGACGACGGCCTGGAAGGCCGGGAACTTCATGCACCACCACGGGGTCCGGACCGGCTCGACCGTTGCGGTCGTCACGGAGCCCCGCGCCCAGCCCGTCCTCGCCTTCCTCGGCGCGTCACTGCTCGGCGCACAGACCCGGTTCGACCCGCCCGCGTCGGTCGACGCGAAGCTCCTCGTCGGGCCGACCGCGGCCCTCGACGACTACGACCTGCCGGCCGGGACCCAGCGTATCGGGTACGTGGACGACCCCGAGAACCCGGCGTACTGGTACTGGGAGGGCGGCGTGTGGAGCGAGAATCCGACGATGCCGCCGGAGCCGTGTCACCCCGCCGATGGAATCCTCTGGGCCGACGAGCGGGTGTACTCGCATGCAGACCTGCTCGCGGGTGCTCGCAGGGCGAAGGAGGCGCTCTCGCTGACGGGCGAGGAGCGCGTCGCGGTTCGGACGCCACTGTCGGACCCGCGGACGGTCACTGCTGGCGTCCTCGCGCCGCTCCTGGTCGGTGCCGAGATACTGTTCCCCGACGAGGAGACGGCTGGCGACGTGGCTGTCGCTGCAGGAGATGCACCCGAGGCGACGGTGCTGTCGCTGGACGACGTGTCGCTGTAGAACGTTGCTAGCCCGCCTCACCGACGGAATTCGAACCGGGCGCCCCCGCTTTCTGGGTCCTCAGACACACCGACCGTCCAGCCGTGGGCGTCGGCGATTCGCTTGACGATAGCGAGGCCGAACCCCGTGCCATCGTCGCTGGTCGTGTACCCCGCATCGAAGACGTGTTCGCGCTCGGTCAGGGGGATGCCGGGACCGTCGTCGGCGACGAAGAACCCGCCGCCCTGGAGGTTGCCGACGACGACGTGCGTCGTCGGGCCGCCGTGGTCGAGCGCGTTCCGGAACAGGTTCTCGAACAGCGTCCGAAGGCGTGCCGGGTCGGCCGTGACCACCCCCGTGACCGACACGTCGACGGTGCCGGCTCTCGTGTCGGTGGTCCCCCAGGCGTCACGCGCAGCCTGTAAGATGTCGACCGGTTCGAGCGCCGTGACCTCCTCGCTGTTCCGGGCGAGCGTCAACACGTCTTCGATTATCGCTTCCATGCGACTGTGGGCCCGGTCGACCGCCTGGAAGTACTTCTCGTCCCCGGTCTCGTGGGCGAGGTGCATGTTGAGGTCCGCCACCGTCAGTGGGTTGCGAAGGTCGTGGGTCACCACGCCAGCGAACTCGTCGAGGCGTTCGTTGGCCCGTTCCAGTTCGCGCGCCCGCTGCTCCATCCGGTCCTCGTAGATGCCGACGAGTAGCCCGCCGCCCTCGCCGATGATGGTCGCGAGCATGACGTCGATGATGACGAGCTGGCCGAGGAAGGAGGTGTTCAGCTCGAGGACGTTCTCGAAGAGGAGCTGGGCCATGTCGGGACCGACCAGGGAGAGCGCGAGGAGCAGGATGATGCCGACCGTCCCGAAGCCGGCGACAGCCGCACCGAGCAGTGCCCGCCGGGTCAGTTTCCAGACACGGGCAGGCTCCATGTCGCTTCGCGCGACGCGATAGCCAGTCGCGACGATCCAGAGGCCGACGAGGGACGGCAGGAGTGCGATGAGTACATCGAAGAGACCGGCGTCCTGTTCGATGGCGTAGCTACCGATGGAGAATACGATCGCGATCGTGCCGATGCTGACGAGCGACCACCGCTTCAGTTCCGCGCCCGGACCCTGTGTCTTTCTGGACGTTCCGTCCACGGAGTGTGTAGGCTCCGCGGACGTTTAACCTGCTACGTGTGTCAGCGCGCGTCTTCGAGGTTCTCGAGCGCCTCGGGGTTCTCGATGCTGGACATGTCACCGAGCTCTTCGCCCTTGTAGGTCGCACCGATGGCACGCCGGATTATCTTCCCGGACTGGGTCTTCGGGAACTCGTCGACGAACAGGACCTCCCGCGGGCGGAACGGCTTGCCGAGTTCCTCGCCGACCTGTGCGCGAAGTTCGTCCTTGAGGTCGTCGGTCTCCGCGACGCCGTCCTCGAGGATGACGTAGGCGATGACGGCGGTACCGGTCGTGTCGTCGGGCGCACCGACCGCCGCGGCCTGGTTCACTGCCTCGTGGTCGATGAGCGCGCCCTCGACCTCCGCGGGGCCGACCTTCCGACCGGCCACGTTGAGGGCGTCGTCGGCGCGGCCGTGAAGGAACCAGAAGCCGTCCTCGTCCTTCTGGGCCCAGTCGCCGTGGTCCCACATCGGCGGGTCCTCGAAGGAGGACCAGTACTCCTCGAGGTAGCGTTCGTCGCCCGACCAGAGGCTCTTGGTCATGCTCGGACAGGAGTCACGGGCGACGAGGAAGCCGCGCTCGTGGGTGTCCGCGATGGACTCGCCCGCGGAGTTCACGATGTCGATGTCCATCCCGAGGCCCGGCCCGCCGAGGGTGCAGGGCTTGAGGTCGTTGATGGGCATCGGCATGAGGAAGCAGCCACAGATCTCGGTGCCGCCGGAGATGTTGATGATGGGTGCCTCGCCGCGGCCGACCTCGTCGATGAACCACTGCCAGGACTCGGGGTCCCACGGTTCCCCGGTCGAGCCGAGGATGCGGAGGCTGGAGAGGTCGTGGCCCTCGAGCCACTCGTCGCCGTGCTTGCGCAGGGCGCGAATCGCGGTCGGCGAGATGCCGAACTGGGTGAGCTTGTGGCGGTCGACCATCTCCCAGAACCGGTCGGGCTCGGGGTGGTCCGGCGCGCCCTCGTACATGAACATCGTGTTCCCGAAGCTGTGGTTCCCGATGAGCGTCCACGGGCCCATCATCCAGCCGATGTCGCTAACCCAGAAGAACCGATCGGCGGGCTTCAGGTCGAAGCCGAAGTAGAGTTCTTTCGCGCACTGCATCTGCACGCCAGCGTGGGTGTGGACGATACCCTTCGGGGTGCCCGTCGTCCCCGAGGAGTACAGCAGCATGGACTCCTGGCTGGCGTCGAGTTCCTTCGTCTCGTAGTCGTCGTCCTGCGTCTCGACCGCCTCGTCCCACGTCTCGTCGCGGTCGGCGTCCCAGGGAAGCTCCTCGCCCGGTTCGTGGCCGAGGCGCTGGAAGGTGACGGTGTGCTCGACGTAGCCGGCCTCCTCGATGGCCTCGTCCGCGGCACCCTTGAGCGTGATCTCGCCGCCGCGGCGGTAGAACCCGTCACCGGTGAACAGCACCGAGCACTCCGAGTCCGCGATGCGGGTCGCGGTCGCGTCGACCCCGAAGCCCGAGAAGATGGGTACCGCGATGGCCCCGACCTTGAAACAGCCGTAGAGGATGGAGATGACCTCGGGCACCATCGGCATGTACAGCCCGACCGTGTCGCCCGTCTCGATGCCGGTCGATTCGAGGTAGTTCGCGACCTTGTTCGCCTGCCGGTGGAGTTCGTGGTACGTGACCTCGCGCACGTCGCCCGGTTCGCCCTCCCAGATGCAGGCGACCGAGTTCCGTGTCGGCTCGTCGACCTCGGCCCAGCGGTCGAGCGTGTTGTGGGCGATGTTTATCTTCCCGCCGGGGTACCAGTCCGTGAACTGGGGCCCGTCGCTGTCGTCTCGCACTGAGTCGTACGACTCGTAGAACTCGATGTCGAGGTAGTCGACCAGTTCGTCCCAGAACCAGTCGACCCCGCTCTCGTCGACCCCCTCGACCTCCTGCGTGGTTCGCTCGATGAGTTCGTCGTAGTCGGCGATATCGTGGTCCTGCATGAACGCCCAGACGTTCGTCGACTCGACGAACTCGCGGGACGGTTCGAACGCCACCTCGGATACGTCTTCCAGGGATTCCATCTCGTCCGAAAAAACTCGTGGGGGTGACAAAGAAATTGCCCTCTTCTTTCGTGATGCTTTCCGCCCTCGGTCGTGACCCTTACCCCGTTGGCGGGCCACCGAACCAGCATGCCTGAACTCTCGCTCCCCGACGAAACGCGCGTTGGCGAGCCCCTGCCGATCCAGCTCTCCGGCGGTCCCACCATGGACGAGGTGTCGGTCCGACTCACCGTCACCGACGACGCCGGCCGGGAGTTGAACGCACAGACCATCTACCGGACGACCACCGACGGCGACCTCGACACCACGAAAGCGAACGTCGTCCGCGGGCCGGACATCGGTGGCCGGCTGCCCCTCTCGCAGGTCCGGCCCGAGGAGGAGTACCAGTTCCCCTATGCCATCTTCGACGAGTCCGAGCAGGTCTCCATCGCGGTCTCGGCGAAGGTCGACGACGAGATGTACCGCGGCGACACCACCCGGACGCTGGTCGATTCCGGCGTGACAGTCGACTCCCTGGGAGCCGACGACGCCGATTCTGACCTCTTCCGCCCGCCGGGTGACGGCCCGCATCCGGGTGCGGTCTTCCTATCCGGCGGCGACGACATCGACCAGGCTCGTCAGGTCGAGATGCTCGCGACGGCCGGAGTCGCCGTGCTGGTGCCGGACCACCACGACGACGAATCGGCCGACCTCTCCCTGGCATCTGTCACGCAGGCGGTCGACCAGTTGGCTGCCCGCGACGACGTGCAGACCCCGGTCTCGCTGTTCGGGGCTGGCCGTGGGACCGAGGCCGCCGCACTCGTCGGTGCCAGCCACGACGCCGTCGACACGGTCGCCGGCTACGCACCCTCGGCGTACGCCTTCCCCGGCATCGACGGTGCAGCGGAGTTCGTGTCGCCCATCTCGCTCCCCGACGAGGAGAGCGAATCCGGGGACGACGACGGCCCAGCGCCCAGCCGCTTCCAGCGCGCCATCGACGAGGCCGACTTCGAATCGATGGAGGCGGCCGCGCTTCCCTGGGCCGACATCGAGACCGTGACCGTCGTCTCCGGCGGCCACGACACCGTCTGGCCCGCGACCGCCTTCTGCGAGCGCATCACCATGTGGCGCGACCAGGCGGACCGCGACACGACCCACGTCGACCACCCCGATGGCGGTCACGGCATCGTCGAACCGTACCACGACTACCGCGAGCGCGTGGCTGGCTTCGGCGGGTCCGCACTGGGCGATGCCGAGGCCGCAATCGACGCCTGGCCCGTCGTGCTCGACACGCTTCGAGCCGACCGATAACGGGCCGTCGTCCCCTAACCAGCCACCAGTCTGGGGACAAATCCTATGCCCTTCGGGAAGCTACCAACTACCATGTACGTCCGGGACGCGAAAAACAGGGACGAGGTCTGGTTGCTCGACCGCATCGAGGAGATGGGTCTGGACGACACAGCGTTCCGGTCCCGCGACTACGTCATCGCTGTGGACGAAGAGTCCGGGTCGAAGGCTGGCTTCGGCCGCATCCGGCTCCACACGACCGACGAGGGTGACCGGAAACAGAGCGGCCGCCGAGAGGTCGAGGCCGCCGAGGACATCTGTGAACTGACCAGTATCGGCGTCCTCGACGGCTGGAAAGAGCAGGGTGTCGGTGCCCACGTCATCGAGCGACTCATCGAGTACGCTCGCGACCAGGGCTTCGAGACGGTGTACTCGCTGACCGACGAGGGCGGGTACCTCGCCCAGTTCGGCTTCACCGCCATCGCAGAGGACGAGCTTCCGCCGGTTCTCCAGGAACGGCTCTCGGAGAAACGTGAGGAGACCGCGCCGAACGCCCGCCCGATGACGCTTGGAATCGACGAGTTCTCCATGCCCGACCGGCTCCGCGAGCGGTTCAAGCAGGCGTCGAAGGCCGAAGTAGTCCCCGACGAGGTCTCACCGGAGGACTTCGGTATCGACAGCGAGACGGCGACCTACAAGTACGACACTGGAAGTTAGAACGGGAACGGAACCGCGAATCAGGCGTCTTCGACCGCATTTTTCGGCTCTTCATCCTCCGCGTAGTCGTAGTTCTTGTTGTCGCTGACGAACCCGTACTTGAACGCGATCCAGCCGATGAAACTGATGGCGAGGATGGGCGGGAGTATCATGAACCCCCAGAGCGGGTTGAGGCCCCAGCCAAGGAGCAAGACGACGTCCGCGAGCCCGAGGAGCAAGAACGGGAGGATGAACAGGAACGCCTGCTTGCGTGAGACCTCGTCGTCGTCGTCGGGAATCGGTGCGCCAGCCTGTCCCGAGCCGGCCTCCCCGTCCTCGTCCGGTAGTGGCGCATCCATGGCCGGTTCTGGGGCTCGAACCGCCAAAAAGTACCCGATACCGGTTTGGGTTTCGACGGCGAAACTACAGTATGGGAGCCCAGACCGAAGAGACCGACACGAAACAGATGTGGCTGGTCGAACGGACCTACTCGGACGACGAGCAGAACATCGTCATCCTCGTCTACGCCAGCGAAGACGGACAGTTCTACCATCGCCGCGAGCGCGCCCTGACGAGTTTCACCGGCGAGCATCGGGTGACACACGCCGCCCTCGACGTTCCGGCGAGCAAGTACGGGCCGGTCACGGACCCCGACGAGCGCGAGCAGTACGCGACCGAAGCGAAGCGGATGGCGGCCACGCACGACCCCGACGACCAGGTCTGACCGGCGTCGGTGAACGCTCGGGGATATCACGGACGTTCGTGAACAGTTAAGGCCGGGGTGGCCCTCGGTTTTCCTATGTTCGACGAGGACGACCTCGACGCGATTCGCTCCGGGAAATCGGAGTGGGAGACCGACTCGGTCGACCCGGTTGTCGACCGCTTCGGCGAGCGCAAAGAGGAGTTCACCACAGATACGGGGGGCCAGACGGTCGACCGACTCTACACGCCGGACGACGTGGCAGAGCTGGACTACGACGAGGACCTCGGGTTCCCCGGGCAGGACCCGTACACCCGGGGGGTCTACTCCACGGGATACCGCGGTCGCCTCTGGACGATGCGCCAGTACGCCGGGTTCGGGACGCCTGACGAGACCAACGAGCGGTTTCACTACCTGCTCGACCAGGGCCAGACCGGGCTCTCGATGGCGTTCGACCTGCCCACCCAGATGGGCTACTCCTCCGACGACGCCATGTCCGCGGGCGAGGTCGGCAAGTCCGGCGTCGCCATCGACACGCTGGAGGACATGGAGACAGTGTTCGACGGCATCCCGCTCGACGAGGTCTCGACCTCGATGACCATCAACGCCCCTGCCTCGGTCCTCCTCGCGATGTACATCGCCGTCGGCGACAAGCAGGGCGTCGACCGCGAGGAGCTTCGCGGGACCATCCAGAACGACGTGCTCAAGGAGTACATCGCCCGGAACACGTACATCTACCCGCCCGAGCCGTCGATGCGCATCATCACGGACATCTTCGAGTTCTGCGCCGACGAGACGCCGAAGTTCAACACCATCTCCATCTCCGGCTACCACGTCCGCGAGGCCGGCTCGACGGCGGCCCAGGAACTCGCGTTCACCCTCGGCGACGGCATCGAGTACGTCGAAGCCGCGCTCGACGCCGGACTGGACGTCGACGAGTTCGCCCCCCAGCTCTCCTTCTTCTTCAACGCGCACAACAACATCCTGGAGGAGGTCGCGAAGTTCCGCGCCGCCCGGCGCATGTGGGCCACGATAATGGAGGAGCGCTTCGACGCCGAGAACCCGAAATCGAAGCAGCTCAAGTTCCACACCCAGACCGCCGGCTCGACCCTGACCGCCCAGCAGATAGAGAACAACGTCGTCCGCGTCGCCTACCAGGCCCTGGCTGCCGTTCTGGGCGGTACCCAGAGCCTGCACACCAACGGGAAGGACGAGGCCCTCGCCCTGCCCACCGAGAAGTCCGTCAGGACCGCCCTGCGCACCCAGCAGATACTTGCCCACGAGTCCGGTGCGGCGGACACCATCGACCCCCTCGCCGGCAGCTACTACGTCGAGGCGCTCACCGACCAGCTGGAGGAGGAGGCGTTCGACATCATCGAGACGGTCGACGAGAAGGGCGGGATGCTCCAGGCTGTCGAGAACCAGTGGGTCCAGCGCCAGATTCAGGACACCGCGTTCGACCGCCAGCAGGAGATCGAATCGGGCGAGCGCATCATCGTCGGCGTCAACGAGTTCGAGGTCGACGAGGAGCCCGAGATGGACATCCAGGAGGTCACCGAGGAGGACGAACAGCGCCAGATTCGCCGCCTCGAAGACGTCCGTGAGGCTCGCGACGACGAGAAGCTCGACGCGAAACTGGAGGCGCTCCGGCAAGCCTGCGAAGGTGACGAGAACGTCATGCCGTACATCGTCGATGCCGTGAAGGCGTACGGGACGGTCGGCGAGGTCTGTAACGTGATGCGGGACGTGTTCGGGGAGTACCGCCCCGGCGGCACGGTCTGAGAGAGGGCAGTTTGGGCGGCCTACCGGAGCGTCACGGCCGTCCCGTACGCGAGAATCTCGGCACCGCCCTGCGTTATCTCGGAGGTTTCGAACCGAACGTTGACCACGGCATCCGCACCCATCTCTCGGGCGTCGGCCTCCATGCGTTCGAGCGCCTCGTCGCGCGCTTTCGTCATCAGTTTCGAGTATCCCTTCAACTCGCCACCGACGAGGTTCTTGAGCCCGGCCCCGATGTCGGAGCCGAGGCCGCGGGACTGGACGGTGCTCCCCTGTGCGACGCCGAGGACGCGGTCGATATCGGCCCCCGGAACCGTCTCTGTCGTGGTTATCTGCATGCCCGATATAAAATTCAGTAATCTTATAGTTTTTGTGGTGGGCCCTTCACATGGGTAGGTTATCCAAACTCCTCAGTTCGACATATCCCGTGTCACTTCTGCGGCGAGGTGTTGGCTCCCGCCGGCAACGAGATGGAACACACGCACGACCGACGGCAGGTCGTGCTCGAACGCGACGGTGGCCTCGTACGCCGTGACCGCAATCGGGTCGCTATCGGGACAGGTTGCGTCTCCGTCCGGGGACGAACACGACCCGTCGCCCGCGGGCGCAACGACCACGTCGAGGCTGTCCGGTTCTTCTCGGTAGACCACCGAGTCGAGCGAGAGTGTGTCGCATCGGGCTTTCCAGAAGAAGTCCCCCGTGATGCCGATGCCGTCGGGTCCGAAGGCGACCCGGGCGCTGCTCGCGCCCTCCCGCCGACAGCTGGTACCCGTGACCGCGATGCTGTGGTCGGCGGGTGTCGGGGAGGGGCACACTGTGGCAGGTCCGACGCCGCGGACCTCGATTGCGTCGTCGGCCGGCACAGAGACGATGGCGGCCTGCTCGTTGCAGTCGAAGTGGTCGGGCTCGAAGAAGAACGTCTGCAGTTCGGGGGTTCCGGGACGACCGATGCGAACCATGTACTCCGAGGGACCGTTGAGGACGATGCTGGCGTACTCGTCCGGTTGGACGGACACGGTCGTCGCGTGCTCGTCGATGGACAGCCCATCGACTGACAGTTCGAACGTCTGCGGGTCGGGAGCGACGTTCCGAACGTGGATACGGTGGGGCTGGTTGTTCGCAGGGAACGCAACCGACTCGCGTGACCCGACAGAGAGCGTCTCGACCGGGCTATCGGCGGCCGGGTCGAACGAGGAGCGGTCCCTGTCCTGCGAGCCGAGACAGCCCGCGAGTACGCCAGCGCCGATGCCGCCTGCGACCGTTGAGAGGAGGGCACGTCGTCGCACAGTCGCCTCGACTCGCTCACCAAATAAAACAGGTCCGAAGACTGAAACGAGAGTTTGGCTCTGTCGCCCGCCCGCTCAGAGCGCGTCCAGCAGTGCATCAACGTCGTCACGCGTGTTGAACACGTGCAGCGACGCCCGGACGACGTTCGCGGTCGGGATGGACCGAATCTTGATACCCTGTTCGGCAACCTGCTCGACCGTCGCCTCGGGGTCGGGGTCCGAGAACGACACCAGCCCGGAGTGGTACTCGCGGGGCGACACCAGGCGGTCCTCGCCGAGTTCGGCCTTGAAATAGTCCGTGAGGTCGGCGATGTGGTCCTCGATGGTGTCCATCCCGATGTCCTCCATCATCTCGATGGCTTCCTGCAAGCCGGCGTACGGGGCCGGCGCGACCGTCCCGAACTCGAATCGCTTCGCGCCCGGCGCGTACTCGTAGGGGTCGGCGTAGGGGTCCTCCAGGTTCCGGTAGCCCAGCTGGGCCGGTTCGAGCGTCTCCGCGAAGTCCTGCTCGACGAACAGGTAGCCCGCGCCCCACGGCCCGAGCAGCCACTTGTGGGCCGACCCGGCGACGGCGTCGGCACCCCACTCGTGCACGTCGAAGGCGTGCTGGCCGGTCGACTGGACCGCGTCCACCAGCACCCGGGCCCCGGCGTCGTGGGCGATGTCGACAAGGTCGCTGACCGGTGCGAGCACGCCGGAGGTCCAACAGATGGAGGAGAACGTGGCGAGCGTGGCCCCCTCGACCGCTTCTTTCCACTCCTCGCGGGGGATTCGGCCGTCGTCAGTCTCGACGACGCGGACCTCGACGCCGTACTCGTCGCGCAGGCGTCGCCAGGGGAGGATACCCGCCGCGTGTTCCGCGTCGGTCCGGACGATGACGTCGTCGGAGTCCCAGTCCATCGCGAGCGGGAGGCGACTGATTCCATCCGTGGTGCTCCCGGTGAGGGCGACCTCTTCGGGGCGCGACCCGATGTGACCGGCGACGGTCTCGCGCACGTCGTCGAACAGGTCGAACGCGGGCATGTACATCCCCTCGCCGGCGGGGGATTCGAACTCGTGGAACTCGTACCACGATTCGACCGCGTCGGTGACGCGGCGAGGACTCGGGCCGCTCGCGCCGGTGTTCAGGTAGACTGTTCGGTCGAGGACGGGCATGTCGTCGCGGAGGTCGGAGGGGTGCATGTGGTGAGGTGTGTAGCGTGGATAGGTGTGTGTTTCTGCTCGTGGTGGTCGGAGAACAGGACGTGCTGAGGAGTCGGGTGCGAGACGGTCAGTGCCTCACTGCCCGCGGCGGAGGGTCCGCATCCCGATGAGCCCGTAGGCCGGACAGGACTGCGTGTAGCCGGTGACGAGCATGACGAGCCCGACGACCGCCAGGAGCAACGGAGCCACGACCGTGGCGACGGTGCCGCTGCCGAGGCTGACGACGCCAGCAGCGACGACGGCGGCTGCGACGAGGAGTACTGCACCGAGTGCGAGGCGGACGAGCCGATCTGTGGAGCCGACATTGCGTTCCATAGCAGTAATATTGCACGCAAAGCCCATAAATGTGCAAGACCATTCCCGTCCACCGAGAACGTCGGCCAGGTGGTGACCGAAAACAGACAGCCGACTGCTGGTCCTGCTGTATCGCGCTAGCGCAGATTCTGTACCTTCTTGGTCCCTCGACGTGTCGGTCCTCGTATGCACTTCGACCACGCCGGCATCGCGACCGACGATGCCACCTCGATGGCCGCGCTGTACGCCGATCTGTTCGGGTTCGACGTGGCACACGAAGAGGAGTTCGACGGGATGCAGGTCGTCTTTCTCGACACTGGCAACGGCTACTTCGAACTGCTCGAACCGCTCTCGGACGAGGGCACTATCGCCCGCTACCTCGGGAACCGCGGCGCGGGCATCCACCACCTCGCGGTCGCCACCGACGATATCGAGGCGGCCCTCGAGACGGCCCGTGCGCACGACGTGCGGCTCATCGACGAGGAGCCGCGAACCGGTGCCTGGGGGCACGACGTGGCCTTCATGCACCCGAAGGACACCGGTGGCGTGTTGCTGGAGTTCGTCCAGCACTAACGGCGACGACGCGAGAACTGGGCGAGTGCCGGTTCCAGATGTCGGTTCACGTGCTCGGGTGGTGACTCGAACCACCGCGCTTCGTGGAGTTCTTCGGTCTGCACGTCCAGTGACGACTCTCGGGTCGTCCCGGCGAAGATGGCCCACTCGCCCGTGACCGTCTCGCCGTCGTGTTCGAGCGAGAACCGATTGATGGCGAGCAGGTCGGTGATGGTTACGTCGAGGCCGACCTCCTCGTCGGCCTCGCGGCGGGCCGTCGCTTCGAGCGACCCATCGTCCGGCTCGCAACTCCCGCCGACCACGTCCCAACCGTCGAAATCGTCCTTGACCCGGCAGAACAGCAGGCCGGTTTCGTTTTCAACGAGGACGCGACCGCCGCCGAGGATGCCGCGCTTTGCCTCTCGCCTGGCCGACGCGAACCGGTCCGCGTCGACCGCGAAGGTCTCCGTGTTGACCGGGCAGTCGTCCCAGTCGCGCGAGAAGGTCGTCACGAGTCGTCTCGCCTGGCCTCCCAGTACTCCGGCCAGAACTCGACGTTCGGGTGGATCTCGTCGGGGAGGGCAGCGAACCACGCCGCGCCGTTGAGTTCGCCCGGCTGGACGTCGATGCTGCCGCCGGTGTACCGACCGCCGAAGATGACGTAGGCGAGGTGGACCTCGTCCTCTCCCTCGGGATTCGCGACGACCACTCGGTCGACCGTCACCGGGCCGTGGACCTCGCACTCGACCCCCGTCTCTTCCTCGACCTCGCGAACCGCGGCGTCCTCGTATGTCTCACCGCTGCCCGGCTCGTCGGGGTCGAATCCCTCCAGACCCCCACCGGACGGTCCCCAATGGTTCGACCCGCGACCCATCCCGAGCAACACGCGCTCCTGGTCCCCGAAGGCGTCGTCGGGCATCGACTCGGTGAGGTCGTGTGCCTGCTCGGGTCTCCGGACGACCCAGGCGTAGGCGCCACCGATGTAGCCCTCCTCGGCGTACCCGCGGAGCTCGTCGAACTCGTCCATCGGGTCGTCGCGCCTGCGGCTCACGTGCACCTCCTCGTACGTCTCCTGCAGTCGCTCGATGCGGCGTGTCACCTCGTCGGCGTTGTATCGTGTGGGCGGCATGGACTTCGTGAGCAGTCTGTCAGCCGAAAAGAAACTATCGGTTTCCGCGGTCAGACCGGCCACTGGTCGGCCCGCCGCTGGGCGAAGTAGTGGAGGTTCGGCGGCAACTCGGCGAACCACGCCGCGCCGTTGAGCTGTTCGGGTTCGATGGCGACGCTCCCGTCGCGGTACTCGGCGTCGAAGACGACGTAGGCGAGGTGCACCTCGTCGTCGCTGTTCGGGTCCCCGACGACGGCCCAGTGGACGAACACGCACTCGGTGGGCTCGCACTCGATACCGGTCTCTTCGCGAACCGTCCGGCGCGCGGTCTCTTCGAAGCGTTCGCCACTGCCGGGCTGGGCCGGGTCGTACCCGTCCACTCCACCACCGGGGGGACACCAGCTGTCGCGCTCGCAGCCCATCCCGAGCAGGACGCGCTTTCGTTCCTTCCTGGCGTCCTCGCAGTCCTCGTTCTGTTGCCGGTCTCGACCGTCCGAACCGCTACCGGACCGGACCGTCCAGCAGTAGGCACCCCCGAGATACCCCTCCTCGGCGTGCTGGCGGAGCTCGTCGAACTGGTCCTGTGGCTCCTCCCGTTCGGTGACGACGGTCACGTCGTCGTACTCGTCCGTGAGACGACCGACACGTCTGGCGACCTCGTTCGCGTTGTAGCGGGCGGGCGGCATTACCTACTGTCGCACTCCGTGAACGACTTTGATGAAACTGTTGGCCTCCGTGCCCATCGTTCCCACACGACGTTCCGGTCTTCCGAGCTTCGAATCGGGCGCACTGATTGGGCTATCGTTAGTGACTCGACACCATCACGTCCAGCATAGATGACCCTGTCCTCGTGACCGGCGCGACCGGGACCGTCGGCTCGCCGCTGGTCGACGCCCTCCATGACCGGGGCGTTCAGGTCCGGGCGGCCGTCCGGAACCCCGCGATTGCGACCCTCCCTTCCGACGCCGAGGTCGTCGCCGACCACGCCGATGCGTTCGCACCGCGGCGCTGACGGCCAGCCGAACCCCGCCCCTCGCGGCGTGCTGACACCTGTCCTACCGAAACGGCGATATGTTGACGAGTCGTGTCGAGCAGCATGACAGACGACAGACCGGTGAAGGAGCTCGGTGAACTGGCCCTGCGCGTGGAGAACCTCGACGAGATGACCGAATTCTACCGCGACGTTGTCGGCCTGGAGGTGCTCCGACGCTTCGACGACTGCACCTTCTTCCGCCTGCGCGAGGGCTACGGCGGCCACACCCAGATCGTCGCGCTCTTCGACCGCGCAGGTGGCGACGAGTACGTCCCACCGGACCCGGCACGCACGACGGTCGACCACTTCGCGTTCACCATCGATCTCGCGGACTTCGAGACCGAACGCGACCGGCTCGAATCACTGGGTATCGAGCTCGACTTCGCCACCCACGAGTGGGTGTCGTGGCGGTCGCTCTACTTCTCAGACCCCGAAGAAAACCGTGTCGAGTTCGTCTGTTACGACGAGTCGGTCGGCGAGTGACCCATCATCACGGTTCGGTTCACTCTGTGGTTCGTCTCACTCCAGTTCGGTGTCGACCATCCGCGTCTTGCGCCCGTTGACCTCGTGGTCGACGACCACGCGCTTCGGGTAGGCGTTGCGGAACCGCATCCGCGACTGGTACGGGACGTGTCCGATACACTGGATACAGGCCGCATCGGCCGACTTCGTGGCACCGATGGTGACCGTCAACACGTCGTCCTTGAGTTCGGTCCCGGTGACCCTGGCGGTGTAACACGGGTTCGGCGTCAGCACGAGCCCGTCGACCACCACCTCCTCGTTCTCGCGGATGACCTCCGCATCTTCGAGGGTGCCACATCGACCGCTCTCGGCGGTGAGGGTCGTCTCGAGGAGTTCCGCTCCAGGACATCCCTTGCGGGTCGTCGCCGTGGTCGACTTGACCGTCCCCGTCGGCTCGACGCGGATGGTCGTGGTCGCGGTGTTGCAGTCGTAATCGGTGATCTTGGTCTGACCGCCGAACCGTCCCTCGACGTCGACGGCGACGACGTACTCCTTCGGCTGGTTCAGGGTTATCTCGAGCCAGCCGTTCGCCGGGTATTCACGGATCTGCCAGAGCTGCATGCGCTTACCGTCCCTGATCCGGACCCCGATGGTCCGCGGCTCGGGACTGTCGTTCCAGAGTCTGATCGTCCGTGCGACCTGGTTGTCCGGGAAGTCAACTCCGTCGCGCGTGCCGAGCGTCACGCGCGCGAACGGTTCACTCTCCGGGAACGTGCCGCCCCGTGGTTCGTGACCTGCCCTTCGTCCGTACCTGGACCGGTAGTAGCGCCGTCTGGCGTCGAACCGGTTGTTGCCGCGCCCCGTGGCTCCCCCAACGGAGCCAACAGCTGCGAGTGATGCGGTGCCACCGATTGCTGTGAGCAGTTGTCGGCGTCGCATAGTACCCTAATGGAATCCCTCATAAAAGACCATTAGGGTACCTGAAACGCCGAATTCAGCATTCTTTGAGTGGTAAGAAGCCCGATTTCTCGTTTAGAGAGTGCGAAAATCTGACCGGTGTCACCGGGAGGTAACCGGTCGTTACCCGAAGCTCTCGACGTGGGCCTCGTCGGGGTCGAGCCCAGCCTCCTCGAGCGCGTCCTGGACCAGCTCGCAGAAGTCCTGGAAACCGAAGACGTACAGTTCACCGCGGTCACTGGCGGCGACTACCGCGTCGCCGACCTCGGCGTCCGCGTCGTCGTCGAACACCTGTACCAGTGCTCCCGAGTCTTCGAGTTCGACCAGGCGGTCCTCGTGTGCCGGCTCGTCGTCCTGGTACACGACGGTCGCCTCGTGCCCGTGCTCGACCGCACGTTCTGCGATGGCGATCGCGGGGCCGATACCGGGCCCACCAGCGACGACGACCACGTCGCCCGCGTCGTCGTAGCTCACGTTGCCGAACGGTCCCTCGATGCGGACCTCCGTGCCCTCGTCGAGGTCGGCGAGCCACGGCGTGAGGTCGCCGTCGGGGTCGACGCCCACGGTTATCTCGAACGTCTCCCCGACCGTCGGCGACGACAGCGTGTAGTACCGGCTCAGTTCCTCACCGTCGACCTCGGCCCTGAGCAGCACGAATTGCCCGGGGAGCGCGTCGAATCCGTCGGGTGTCTCGAGGTCCAGTGCCACAGTGTCAGGACCGACCGTGCGAACGTCCCGCACAGCGACTGCCGTCTCGTCCATAATTCTAGTTATTACGTTCCTGAGTAAATTCCTTCCGTTCCGGCGCGTTTCCCCATGTTTCAGAACCCTTTTACTCCCACGAGGGGTACCCCCGCACCAACATGGCCGAGGACTTAAACTGGGCAATCGGCGGGGAGGCCGGAGACGGTATCGACTCCACCGGGAAGATTTTCGCCCAGGCACTGTCACGTGCTGGACGTCACGTATTCACCTCGAAGGACTTCGCATCGCGGATTCGCGGCGGCTACACAGCCTACAAGATCCGCACAGCAGTCGACCCCGTACAGAGCGTGGTCGACCGACTGGACCTGCTCGTCGCGCTCACGCAGCGCACCATCGACGAGAACCTCGACGAACTCCACGAGGACAGCGTCATCATCTACGACGGCGAGCGCTCGTGGGACGCCGAGTACCCCGACGAGATAACCGGCGTCGACGTACCGCTGAAATCCATCGCGGTGGACGCAGGTGGTGCCATCATGCGCAACGTCGTCGCACTCGGTGCCGCGTGTGAGATCACCAACTTCCCCATCGAGAACCTCGACGAGGCGCTCAAGAAGCGCTTCGGCTCGAAGGGCGAGAAGCTCGTCGAGAACAACAAGCAGGCGGCCCGCATGGGTGCGGAGTACGTCCGCGAGAACTACGACCTCGACACCGACTACGACCTCGACACCACGGACGAGGACTACGTCCTGCTCAACGGTGACGAGGCCATCGGGATGGGCGCAATCGCCGCCGGCTGTCGCTTCTACTCCGGCTACCCCATCACCCCCGCGACGGACGTGATGGAGTACCTCACCGGCCGCATCGAACAGTACGGCGGGCACGTCGTGCAGGCCGAAGACGAACTCTCCGCCATCAACATGGCACTGGGCGCGGCGCGCGCGGGTGCCCGTTCGATGACGGCGACCTCCGGTCCCGGTATCGACCTCATGGCCGAGACGTTCGGCCTCGTCGCCACCAGCGAGACCCCGCTGGTCATCGTCGACGTCATGCGCTCCGGTCCCTCGACCGGGATGCCGACCAAGCAGGAGCAGGCCGACATCAACATGGCCCTGTTCGGCGGCCACGGCGAGATTCCGCGCTTCGTTGTCGCCCCGACCACCATCGCCGAGTGTTTCTGGAAGACCGTCGAGGCGTTCAACTTCGCCGAGAAGTACCAGACGCCCGTCTACGTGCTCGCCGACCTCTCGCTCGCCGTCACCGAGCAGACGTTCACGCCGGACACGTTCGACATGGACGCCGTCGAGGTCGACCGCGGCAAGGTCGTCGACGACGACACCATCGACGAGTGGCTCGACGACGAGGGCCGCTTCACACCCCACGCCAACACCGAGGACGGCGTCTCGCCGCGCGCCTTCCCCGGAACGGCCCAGGGCGCTCACATGAGCACCGGCCTCGAACACGACGAACTCGGTCGCCGGACCGAGAGTACCGAGGTGCGCGTCGAACAGGTCGACAAGCGCAACCGCAAGGTCGAGACCGCGAAGGAACAGGAGAACTTCGACTACCGCGAGTTCGGGAACGAGGACGCCGACAACCTCGTCATCTCGTGGGGGTCGAACGAGGGCGCACTCGTCGAGGCGCTCGACTACCTCGAGGAAGACGGCGTCGACGTCCGCGTCCTCTCCGTCCCGTACATCTTCCCGCGCCCCGACCTCACCGAGGAGGTCGAGGCCGCAGACGAGGTCGTCGTCGTCGAGTGTAACGCGACCGGCCAGTTCGCGGACCTCATCGAACACGACGTGCTCCAGCGCGTCACCCGCATCAACAAGTACAACGGCGTCCGGTTCAAGGCGGACGAACTCGCTGCAGACATCAAGGACGCGATCTCCCAGGAGGCAGACCAATGAGCTCAGACGTTAGATTCACCGACTTCAAGTCCGACAAGCAGCCCACCTGGTGTCCCGGGTGTGGTGACTTCGGTACGATGAACGGCATGATGAAGGCACTGGCGAACACGGGCAACGACCCCGACAACACGTTCGTCGTCGCCGGTATCGGCTGTTCCGGTAAGATAGGCACCTACATGCACAGCTACGCGCTCCACGGCGTCCACGGCCGCGCGCTCCCCGTCGGCACGGGCGTCAAGCTCGCCAACCCCGACCTCGAAGTGATGGTCGCGGGTGGCGACGGTGACGGCTACTCCATCGGTGCCGGCCACTTCGTCCACGCCGTCCGCCGCAACCCCGACATGACCTACGTCGTCATGGACAACCGCATCTACGGGCTGACCAAGGGCCAGGCCTCCCCGACCTCGCGCTCGGACTTCGAGACGAGCACGACCCCGGAAGGGCCGCAGCAGCCCCCGGTCAACCCGCTCGCGCTCGCCCTCGCCGCCGGCGCGACGTTCATCGCCCAGTCGTTCAGCTCCGACGCGATGCGCCACGCCGAGATCATCCAGCAGGCCATCGAGCACGACGGCTTCGGCTTCGTCAACACGTTCAGCCCCTGCGTGACGTTCAACGACGTCGACACCTACGACTACTTCCGCGACTCCCTCGTCGACCTCAAGGAAGAGGGCCACGACCCGACCGACCGCGAGGCCGCGAAGAAGAAGATCCTCGAAGGCGACAAGGAGTACATGGGCGTCCTCTACCAGGACGAGGACTCCGTCCCGTACCACGAGGTCCACGGCGTCACCGAGAACATGTCCGAGATTCCGGACGGCGCGCCCGAGAACGCGATGGACTTAGTGAGAGAGTTCTACTAAGAGGACCTTTTTAGACCTCGGGTTTCCTCGGGTCTCACTTCGTTCGACCACTGCGGGAACCACTCGGTCCAAAAAGCTACGCTAAAAAGGCTGGTCGCTCGTTTCACTCGCGACCAGTGAACGACAGCACTCGGGTTCTACGAACCGCTCGTGCTGTCGACGATTGTATTTTCTGTCCAGCTATCGACCCGCCTATTCGAGGCGGAATCGCAGACACAGAAAGTACGGCTTCGTCGCCGCGCGCTCGTATGCCTCCGGGTCGATTTCTCGAAACTCCTCGACCGGCGTCGCTTCCTTGAGCTCATCGAGTCCAAATCCGTTCGTCAGCGCCGGTTCGATTATGGCCGAGAGCGGGCGCCGGTAGGCGGGGACTTCGACCGGTTCGCCGAAGGACTCCCACACCGCGGAGACGCGCTCTATCTCGTGGTAGTTCTCCGCATCGTCGTAGCCCTCGAAGTCGGCGTGGGGGTGCTGGACCGAGCAGACGACCCAGCCGTCTTCCGTGAGGACGCGGCGAAGCTCGGCGAACAGCGAGTCCCAGTCCCGAACGTAATGAAACGCCAGCGAACTGGCGATACCGTCGAACGAGTCGTCGGAGAACGGGAGTGGACTCCCGAGGTCTGCCCGGAGGAAGTCGGCGTCGGGTGCCCGCTTCCGGGCGTACTGCAACATCCGCGGGCTGGCGTCGAGTCCGACCACCGCCGCGCCGCGCGTGCCGAGTTCCCGCGTGAGGTGGCCCGCGCCACAGCCCGCGTCGAGGACTCGCGCGCCCTCGATGTCGGGGAGCAGAGAGAGCGTCGCGGGGCGTTCGAGATACGCGTTCCAGGGCTTCGTGTCGCCCAGCTCGTCGTACCCCTCGGCGAGTCGCTCGTAGGCGTCGTGTGCCAGCGGTCGCTCCGACTCGTCGGTCATTGCTGCGAGAACGAAGATTCGACTGAAAACGGCTGCGGTCCGTGGGCGGGCCTACTCCTCGTCGGAGTCGTGGCGGACGTTCTGCATCATCGTGTAGATGTCGGCCTCCTCGTTCGGTAGTTTCGTCGGGTGGCCGCCGATGGCGATGACGTAGTCCTCACCGTGTTTGACCTTCGTGACGTAGAGGTTGATCTCGACCGTCTGACCCTCCAGGGTGGTCTCGCCGGTGAAGATGGTCACCTCGGTCTGCTGGCCGAGCATGGTCACCTGCTCGGTGCCGGTCTGGCGGACGTTCGAGATGTCGCCGTAGCCCGTCTGGTACTGGCCGAGCACCTGGTCGATGAGGTCGCTGTTGCTCATGTTCTTGACCGGGTTCTGCGGCTGGCCGATGACGTCGACCTCGTGGGTGGAGACGACCGCGAACAGCCCGACCTGCTGGTCGATGAAGTCGTCCTGCTTCTCGTACTGGGCGATCCAGTTGTCGACGATGATGGTCCGGTCGCCGATACCGACCTCGGTGCCGTTGATCTCGATGGTCTGATTCTCGACGCTGCGCTCTGTGTAGCCGGTTCCGCTGTCACCGAGTGCCCCGTCGGCCACCGTCGCCTTGTTCGCCGAGTACTCCAGCGGCTCCTCGCCCATGACGAAGCCGAGACATCCGCTCGTAACCAGCACTGCGGCGATAGCCACGGCGGCCATCCCGCGCCTCGTATCCATGTCCGGAACGTCCCCGCGGTCGGCTAAGAAGGTTCCGGCTATCGGGGTGACGCGGGTGCGACAAGGTCTGGCACAGCAGGCCGAACCCAAAAGACCTTTTTCGAGGGTCGTAATTACATCTCATTACAGATGTCCGAGTTCCCCGACTACCTCGACGTCGATTACACGGACGGCGAAGGCGAGTCCCCCGCAGACTACCCGTCCATCGAGCACAAACTCGAGAAAGCGCTCGACGTGACCAAGAAAGGTCTCGAACAGTACGAGAACCCGGCCGTGATGTGGACCGGCGGCAAGGACTCCACGCTCACGCTCTACTTCGTCAAGGAGGTCGCCGAGCAGTACGACCTCGACCTGCCGACCACGGTCTTCATCGACCACTACCAGCACTTCGACGAGCTCATGGACTTCGTCGAGCACTGGGCCGACGAGTGGGACCTCGAGGTCAAGTGGGCCCGTAACTCCGACGTCGGGCAGTACGTCGAGGAGAACGACCTCGAACCGGGCGACGACATCCCGGTCGACGCGCTCTCCGAGCACAACCAGCACCACATCCGGAACATCCTCGAGTACGAGGAGGAGACGTTCCCGTTCCTGCTCGACACCTACGTCGGCAACCACCTGCTCAAGACCGTCGCGCTGAACGACACCCTCGAATCCGAGGGCATCGACGGCATCATCTCCGGTATCCGCTGGGACGAGCAGGAAGCTCGTGCCGACGAGACGTTCTTCAGCCCGCGCCACGACCCCGACATCTACCCGCCCCACGACCGCATCCAGCCCATCCTCCAGTTCGCCGAGGCCGACGTCTGGGAGGCCTTCTGGCACTTCGTGGTGCCCGAGACCGTCGAGGATTACCCCGACGAGGGCTACGTCCCGCAGGACTACGACGACCTGCCGAACGGCCTGACCCACGCCGACATCCCGGTCTCGCCGAAGTACTTCGAGGGCTTCCGCTCGCTCGGCTCCGAAGTGTCGACCGACAAGGCCGACCAGGAGCCCGCGTGGCTGCAGGACCTCGAGAACACGACCGAACGCGCCGGCCGCGCCCAGGACAAGGAAGACCTGATGGAGCGCCTGCGCGACCTCGGCTACATGTAAGCTCGGCCGCCGAGTCACACACCCGATAGCGATACTTTCTCACACCCCTTCTCTAGGGGTATGGAATCCACCCCTGCTGTCGATTACACCCTCGGTACTGGCGAGACAGCCGAGGATTACCCGACGGTCGAATCGCGCCTCGAGCGGGCACGTGGGGTGGTCACAACGGCGCTCACGACCTACGACAACCCCGTCGTCTGCTGGACCGGCGGGAAGGACTCCACGCTGTTGCTGTGGCTGGTCCGCCAGGTCGCGGCCGAACGGGACCTCCCGATTCCGCCGGTCGTCTTCATCGACCACTACCAGCACTTCCGAGAGACCGCGGCGTTCGTCGAACGCTGGGCGACCCGCTGGAAGCTGGACCTGCACGTGGCGCGCAACCGGGACTTCCGAACGTTCGAACCCGGTGAATCGGTCCCGGTCGGGGCGCTCCCCGAGCGTGCCCGCCGAGAGCTCCGGACCGTCCTCGACTACGACCGTGACGAGTTCGTCGTCAGTGCCGACACGACCGAGGGGGCGCACATGCTGACGACGCGGGCACTCGTTGACGAACTCGAGAACCACGGGTTCGACGCAGTGCTCACCGGCGTTCGCTGGGACGAACAGTACGCCAGGGCCGACGAGACGTTCTTCTCGCCACGTCGAGACGCACCGGTCCCGCACGACCGGGTCCAGCCGCTGCTGGCGCTCGGCGAGCGCGACGTGTGGGCGGTGACCTGGGAGACGATGGTCCCGGAGGCCGTGGTCGGGTACCCGATGGGCCACATCCCCCGGAACGCAGCGGACCTGCCGCCGGACCTCTCGGTCTCGGACCTGCCGGTCGCTCCACAGTACTTCCACGGCTACCGGAGTCTGGGTACGGCGTCGGGCTCGGGACGGGAATCCGACCGGCCAGCCTGGGTGCTCGCGGGCAACGGCGTGCCAGAGCGCGCGGCCCGCGCAGACGAGCCGGAAGCGTACATGCGGCGGCTGCGCGAGTTGGGGTACATGTAGGTCCCTCGCTCGTGCGGCGACGATGCACGCTCCGGATACGGGTAAGAGGGCTCGCGACCTCCCTACCAGCATGGGAGAGAAACACACGCGCCGAGCGATGCTCGCCGCGACCGGTGGTGGCCTTGCCGCCCTCGCCGGATGTCTCGGTTCAGGTGGTGGGAACACCGCCTCGGTCGGTGGCGGTGGTGGTGGCGGCGGACCCGACACGACGGCCGCCGACACCGGAAGCGACCCCACGACCGGCGGCGGCAGCCCCGGAACCGCCGTTCCGCTGGCTGACGAGCGGTTCACCGTCGAGTACGACTACGCGACGCTGAACGACTGGGTCCGTTCGGGCGGACCACCAAAGGACGGCATCCCCTCCATCGACGAGCCCAAATTCGAGGCCGCATCGAAGGTCGGCTCGCGGGTCCGGCCGGGCGACCCCGTCTTCGGTGTCGAACTGAACGGCGAGACCAAGGCGTACCCCCAGTCCATCCTGGTCTGGCACGAGATCGTCAACGATACTTTCGGTAACGAGAACGTCGCCGTCTCGTACTGTCCGCTGACCGGGACGGCCATCGGCTACCTGCGTGGCGACACGGAGTTCGGTGTCTCCGGTAACCTGCTCAACTCCAACCTGGTGATGTACGACCGCGAGACCGACAGCCGGTGGCCACAGGTGATGGGCACGGCCATCTCGGGCGGCTACCGGGACCACAGCCTCCAGCACGTCCGGGTCACCTGGACCACCTGGGACAAGTGGAAGGCAATCCACCCCGACACGACACTCCTCACCGAGGACACCGGCTACATCCGGGACTACGGGCGTGACCCCTACGGGACGTACAACCCGAAAGCGGGCTACTACAAGACCGACGGGATGCTGTTCGAGCCCGAGAAACAGGACGGCCGCCACGCCCCGAAGATGGTCGTCATCGGCGCGCGGACCGGCAGCGGTGCCTTCGCCGCCTCGAAGATACACCTCAGCCAGGAGCGCGTCGTGACCGGCATGGCCGGCGACGTGCCCGTCGTCGCGGTGTACGAACCCGACCTGGACACGGGCTACGTCTACCGGGCCGACAGCGAGGTCGTCGCCGATGGCGAGCAGTACGAGGTCGACGGCGAGACCTACACGGGCGACGCCCTCCCGCTCGAGTCGATTCCGGCGTTCGACGCGATGTGGTTCGCCTGGTTCGCGTTCTACCCCTCGACCGAGATCTATGTCTGAGACGAACCAGCGGTCCTGGCCGGTTCCCGCCAGGGTGTCCCGGACCGGTCACGCGGTCCGACTCGCACTCGGTCGTCGAGACTCACTTGCAGTCACGCTCGCCGTGACTGCCCTGTACCTCGCAATCTACCTGCTGGCCATCGGTGACCTCGCGATTCGGAGCGGCTTCGGGGTCGGCTATATCGTCGTCAGCGACCCGGTCGCACGGATGTTCGAGACGACGACGAGCCGGTTCGCCTGGGAGGCTATCGCGCTGGTGAACCTCGAAGTCGTCCGCCTGCTGGTCTCGCCCCTGAACATCGCGCTCGGGCTGGTCCTCGCCGCCCTCGTGGGCATCAACCTCGGCGTCACGTACCTGACGTGGCGGCACCCGAAGGCGTGTGGCATCGACCGAAGTGGCGCGGGCTCCGGGACCAGCGTCCTCGCGGCGGTTCCGGCGCTGCTCTCGGGGAGCGCGTGCTGTGGCCCGGTCGTCCTCATCGCGCTCGGGGTCTCCGCCTCCGGCGCGCTCCTGACCGTGTTCGAGTGGCTCCTCCCCGTCGGCGTCCTGCTGTTGCTTGCCAGCCTCGTCTACTCCGGCGGGAAGATGGACCCCGTCGGCGCGGCCCACGGCTGAGCCTCGGCCGTCGGGAACCGCCAGTATTCTGTCGGTGACTTAGTCGTCCATCACCGACTCGGGTTCTGGCCGGTCCTCTCCGACGCCGCCGGTCGTGCCATCCGTCTCGAACTCGAACCGTGCCCCGCCCGCGTCGCTCTCGGTGAGGGTGACGGACCAGCCGTGTGCCTCCGCGATGCGACTGACGATACTCAGTCCGAACCCGGTTCCACTCTCGGTCGAGGTGTGCCCGAACTCGAAGACGGCGTCGCGCTTCTCGGGTGGAATGCCGGGGCCGTCGTCCTCGACGAAGAATCCCCCCGGAGTCTCCCCGAGCGTGACGGAGACGCCGGGCGGGTCGTCTGGGCCTGCTCGAATGTTCGTCGAGCCGTGCTCGACGGCGTCACCGGTCTCCGACCGGCTGTTCGTGGAACCGTGTTCCACGCTATTGCGAAACAGGTTCTCGAACAGTTCCCGGAGACGCTGTCGGTCCGCCGTAACCGTGTCGGACACGTCCACCAGCAAGTGGCCTGTCGAGTCCGGGACCGCCTCCCAAGCCTCTCGAGCGACGCTCTCGAGATCGACTGGATGCTTGTCGTCGATGGTCCGCCCCTCACGCGCCAGGGTCAGCAGGTCCTGTATCATCCGGTCCATCCGCTTGAGTGCGTCGTTCACCTCCTCAAAGGCCGCATCCTCCCCGGTCTGGCGACCGAGTTCGAGATAGCCCGTGGCCACGCCAAGGGGGTTGCGCAGGTCGTGACTCACGACGCTGGTGAAGCGTTCGAGGCGCTCGTTCTGCGCTTCGAGCTGGCGCTTTCGGTCCTCTCGAACCGTGATATCGCGGGAGTTGACGACGATGCCCCCGATGACGGGGTCCTCGACGAGGTTGCGCGCCTTCGACTCGACGAGACACCACGAGCCGTCGGCCCGACGGAGCCGATGCTCGAACGTCACTGACCCGCCCGGGTCCGAGAGGACCGTCTCGATGTCGGCCCAGACCCGGTCCCTGTCTTCCGGATGCGTGAACTGCTCGACCGAGTTACGACGGATGGCGTTCGGGTTGTACCCGAGTACGCCCCGAACCGAGGGGCTGACGTACTCGATGACGCCCTCGTGGTCGAAGACAGTCACGAGGTCCGAGGACTCCTCGACGAGCCGACTGTGTCGCTTCTCGGCGCGTCGCCTGGCCGTGATATCCCGGAAGACGAGCAACTGGTCGGTTCGATCGGAGTTCTCGGAAACGTACGTCCGGCGCATATCGAAGTGGCGGCGCTCCCCGGCGACGGTGACGACCACGTCCTCGGGGTATCGCTCGGCCGTGTTCCCGTTCCCGCCGTCTGGCACGACTGCCGAGAACTGCTCGCCGACCAGATCGTTCATGGACCGCTGCAGTATCCCCGCCATGGCGGCGTTCGCGTCGACGATCCGCCCGTCGTCGTCGAGCGCGACGAATCCGTCCTGCATCTCCGCGACCAGCGTGTGCCTGGCGACCGGGAGGACCCGCAACAGCTCGAACGAGAACAGGCTCACCGCGAACGACACCCCGGTCACCAACAACAGGAACGGAGAGAGGTCGAGGTGTTCGACGGGACTGACACCGAACCACCAGAGGAGGTTCCCGAACACCGGAACCATGACGCCCCCGAGCATGGTCAACGCCTGCAACCGGTAGAGGCGCTGGTCCCGGGACGCGACCATGACGAGTACTCCCAGCGTTATCGCTATCTGGGCGTACTGCAGGAAGTACCACGCCGAGAACAGCGGCGTGTAGGTGAAGTCCATCACGAGCACCGGCGACTCCCGGACGACCGTGGTGTCGGCCCAGATTATCGACGGTGCGAGCCAGACGACCGTCAACATTGCGAGTGGTGGGACGACGAACAGGCCGACCCGCGGCCACCGGGTCCATCGGTCGTACCCCGCATAGGCCAGGACAAACACCAGTCCGAGCGCGACAGCCGTCTGTGCGCCGAACCTGCTAACGCGGTACCAGAACAGGAACGCTTCGGGGTCGGTCTGGCCGTAGCGGACGGCGTTTCCGAGACACCAGACCGCGATGCTCGTCAGTAAGAGGACGAACCATCGTGACCCGACCGCCTCGGACCGACGAAGCCCGACAACCGCCAGTGCCAGACTGATGCCTCCCGCGATCACCAGGGAGACAACGTAGGTGTTCGGCACGTCATCAAAGACTATACCCTGAGATACAAAGCTCGATTGGCCGGGATTCACACAGAACGGTACTCGGCAGTGGTGATTGCTATCTGGGCAGACCGGCGCACGGATTCGGAGAGATCGAATAGTTCCCTGCTCGCCGAATCGCACGAGACGGTCGCTCACTTCGTTCGCGCAGTGACTCGTTGATTTGACGAAGCTCCGCTTCGCTACGCTTCGTCAAACACCGCGAAGCAGAGCTTCACGAGCTTGACTTCGGCTTACGCCTCGTCAAACAACGCAAATCGGAGATTTGCTGGCTCGACGAGTCGTTTCACTCCTCGTCGAACACCGACAGGCTCGCTTCGCTACGCTTCGTCGAACAGCGTCTCGCCTTCGACCATGTGCTCCTCGACGGCGTCCATGTCCAGCGTGACACCGAGACCCGGCTTCTCCGGCACCTCGATGTAACCGTCGACGATGACGTCCTCCTCGACCAGATCCTCCCACCAGCCGAGCTCGTAGGAGTGGTACTCGACGGCGAGCGCGTTCGGGATGGCCGCGCCGACGTGGGCAGAGGCCATCGTCGCGACGGGCGAGGAGACGTTGTGCATCGCGACGGGGATGTAGTACTGGTTGGCGACGTCCGCGATCTTGCGGGTCTCGCGCATGCCGCCGACCTTCGGCATGTCGGGCGCGATGATGTCGACCGCCTGGTTCTCGATGAGGCGGCGCTCCTCGGTCACGCGATAGCGGTTCTCGCCGACCGTGATGGGCGTGATGGTGGACTTCGTGACCTCCTCCTGCACGTCGAGGTTCTCCGGCGGCACGGGGTCCTCGAGCCACCAGACGTCGTAGTCCTCGATGGCGTTGGCCAGCCGCTTCGCGGAGCCACCGGAGAACGTCCAGTGGCAGTCGAACGCCACGTCGGCGCGGTCCTTGACCCGCTCGGTGACCTTCTCGACGATCTCGGCCTTGTGCCGGATCTCGCCAGGGCGAAGGTGGCGGTTCGCGCGGTCCTTCTCGAAGCCGGAGGGCACGTCGAGGTCGAACTTGAGGGCGTCGTAGCCCAGGTCCTCGACGACGCGCTCTGCCTCGTCGGCACAGGCTTCGGGGTCGGCCTCTTCCTCGGTGTGGCAGTCACAGTAGACGCGCATCTCGTCGCGGTATTTGCCGCCGAGCAGCTGGTACGCCGGGATGTCGAGAATCTTGCCCGCGAGGTCGTGCAGGGCGATCTCGATGCCGGAGATGGCCGTGACGGTGACGCCCTCGACGGAGCCCTCGCCGGACATCTTCTGGATGAGGTGCTCGTAGAGTCGGTCGATGTCGAGCGGGTTCTCGCCGACGACCATCGGCTTCATGCGCTCGATGAGCTCCGGGACGCCCGCGCCCCAGTAGGCCTCACCGGTGCCGACGACGCCTGCGTCGGTGTAGATTCGCACGAGTGTCCACGGGAAGTTCCCGTCGATCATCGTGGTCTGGACGTCCGTTATCTGGACGTCCCGGCCGCCGCCGCGCTCGCGCGTGACTCCCATCGTCTCGCCGGAGAGCTCACGCATCGTGTACTCCGCGTTCGGATCGTGAAGGTCCGAGTAATCGATTCCCATACCTCGTGATTTACTCGCAACATAGTAAATGTTGGGCAATCCGCATCGGTGTGTCGGAAGAACGGCCAGTTACCAGGACGGCGCGTGTGCTATTCAGTGTACTGATACTGGTTCACAAGGAGCCCGTGTCGAGCGATTCCAGCCCGAACCTACCCGAGCCGAGCGTCCGTAATCTCGATGTGTCCGCGCGTCCCCTCCCACACCGTCTCGTACTCCAGCTCGATTGGGCGGTCCATGTGCGGCCCGTCGGTCACGAACGTCTCAAACTCGCCACCTTCTCCGAGAACGTGGACGCCGTACTCCTCGTTGAGCGCCTCCAGTTCCGCGAACGCGTCGGCGTCGAGGGTGCGCCCGAGCCAGGACTCGTCGAGGCCGTGTGCAGCGACCTGCAGGATGGTTATCTCGAAGCCAGCGTCGAGCATTTCGCGCGCCAGCTCGGAGGGGTCGCGCTGCCACAGCGGCGCGAACACGTCGCAGCCGAGGCGGTCGGCCATCGCCTGGATGCGCGAGGTCTGGTACTCGCTCTCGATGGCACCCGCGGTGACGCCCGCGAGGCCCCCCTCCAGGTCGTCGCTGAGGTCGGCCAGCGCGGCCTCCAGTGGTTCCAGTTCGGCATCACCCTGTTCGCCGGAGTCCGTCGCGGTCATCGCGTCGAAATCCTCGGGCGTGACGTTGACGTGCTGCAGGCCGATGCTCTCGGCCGCCAGCGACGTGAGTTCGGTCGCCGGCACGTGGTACATGTACGACTCGCCCTCGGGGTGGACCGTCAGCATGTGCGAGACCGGAAGCCCCGCTTCGAGCGCCCGGTAGAGCGCCCACGAGGAGTCCTTCCCGCCGGAGAAGAGGCTCACCCAGGAACCGTCGGCTGTCATAGCTGACCAAGTGGACCGCGAGAGTAAACGTGTGACGGACCGCGGACGACGCTACGAACCCTGTTCGAGTTCGGCCTCCTCGATACCCGTCCCCGAGAGCGCCGCGGCGATGCGCACGCCCACGAGGGCGAGCAGGACTGCGACGACGACGAACCCGGCGAGGCGCTCACCCGGGAGCAAGGCGAACGCACCGAACTCGCTCTGGCCGACGGTCACCCGGGGAATCTGGAGCGCGTCGATGAGACCGCTGCGCTCGAGGAAGTACGCCGAGAACCCGCGGATGACCAGCGAGACGGCGACGAGGATGAACGGCATGTTCAACATCGCGTTCGGGACGGCCTCGGAGTCGATGGCCTCGTCGAGCACCCGCCCGATGCTCGCGGTCGCCCCCGCCATCGCTAACCACGGCACCGCGTGGAAGACGAACATCATCGACGGCAACACGACGCCTTCGACACCGCTCATCCGTGAGACCTCGAGCGCCCCGACGAACATCCCGACCATCGTCAGCCCCGCCGCGACGACGTACGTGACGACGGAGACGTTGCCGGAGTAGAGCGCGGTCTGGACCTGCGCCGCCCCGTCTTTGGCCAGTTCGTCCACCGCGAAGCCCTTGTAGAGCAGGAACAGCCCCACGATTGCGGTGATGGTCGCCGCGCCGACGGCCGGCCCCGCGGTGAGCGCCAGCGCCGGGAAGGCAACCAGCGCCACACCCAGTGGGACCAGCACGGTCTGGCGCAGCTCCTCGTCGGCGAGGAACTGCTTCAGCAGGTAGTACGTCGACTCGATGTCGCGGGCCTGTCGCACGACGACGCGGTCGACCGAATCGACGCGGAGTCGTGACTCGACGACCGGCACCAGGCGTTCGTCCTGTGCACTGTCGATGACGACGACTGCGGAATCGAGCTCGTAGCGCTCTATCAGCTCGTCGAGCTGGTGGGCGACCGACCGGTCGGCCCCCACGACGTTCTCGCTCGCACCGGAGATGACCGCCACGACGGTCTCTTCGTCCTCGTCGCGCAGGTCACGCGCGACCCGGAGTGTCTCCAGCAGGCAGTTCACGTTGGAGTCTTCCGGGTCGGCCAACCCCACGTCCGTGACGAGCGAGCGCACGGCTTCCCAGCCGACGACTGGCGTCTCCAACCCCGTCTTCCGTCCGATGTCGTCGGTACGGTCGACGCACACGACCAGCGTAGCCACTACCCAATGCGAGCACGAGAAGGGATAAAAAACTGCCGTGACCGGCGGTGCTGTCGCTCACGGACGGTCGAGAAAAACGCAATCAAAGTGCTGCACGTCGGGACCGCAAACAGAGAGAGTCCCCGAGTCGGGCGCTTAGAGGCGGCCAGCCTTCTGCAGCTTCATCAGGTCCTCGGTGTCGAGGGTCTCGCCTTCCTTGAACTTCTGGTAGATCTCCTCGGCCTCGGCCTCGACTTCCTCGCGCTTCTGGTCGCGCTTGGACTGCTTGGCCTCCTCCTCCTTCTTGTCCAGCTCGCGCAGGCGCTTCTGGACGCGGACGAAGTCTTCGTGGTGACGGTCGGCCGCTTCCTGGGCCTCGACGAACTTCTCGTGCATCTCGTCGGCCTCGTCACGGATGTCGTCGGCCTCGCGGTAGGCCTCGATCATCTGGTTGTGGTGCTCCTGTGCCTTGTCGGCGAGCTCCGTGACCTTCTGGTGGTGCTTGGATGCTTCAGAACGGACCTCCTCGGCCTCCTCGACGAGCTCGTCGAGGTCGTCGTTCTGTCCCATCTTCTCCTTGCGGCTCTGGTACTCCTCGCGCTTGCTCTCGATCTTCTCGATGAGCTCTTTCTCCTCCTCGGAGGAGAGAACCTCGGTCTGCTGCTTGAACTCCAGGTCCTCGATCTCGGACTCGAGCTCTTCGAGGTCCTTGCCGTCGTCGAGCTCGAGGTCGGACTTCATCTCCTCGACCTTGTCGAAGAGCTCGTTGGCGTCGGCGTTGAGGTCGTTACGCTTCTGTTTGTGCTCCTGGACCAGCTCGTTGAGCTCGTCACGCTTCTCGCGGTGTTCCTGGGCCTCGTCGACCTTCTCGCGAGTCTTCGCGTTCAGGTCGTCACGGCTGGAAGCCCGCTCAGAAGCCATCTGGTTGAGATCGTTACGTCGGTCTCGCAGCTGTCCTGCGAGCTTGATAAGTTGACCTTTGGATTTGTTCGCAAGGTCGTCTTCTGTGAGTTCTACGTTCTTGGATGTGTCTATCGAATCAGCCATTGTGTATTCGTACCTCGATTCCGTCCCGCGCCGGAACGGTAGCTCTCGCTGGCGGCCTGCGACCTCTCGGGGACAAGATTCCGTGTCATTCTGGTCGGCTAGCGATGCTACCGGAACACCGGCGGCGTTCTGGTATCGATTACTACCACGGCAAGTAATTTAAAGGTACCGATTGCCTATATTCCCGGAATCGGGAGACAGCGCCGACACAGGGTGTGTAAATTGCTACCACACACGACGATTCGGGTTATAAAGAGTACTCGTTGACGTACCGCGTCCCACCAGCCTCGACGACGAGTTCGAGCCGGTCCGCACCACTCGGAATCGAGATGGTGCCAACAGGCTCGCGGGCACTCGGCGCGACCACGACCGGTATCGATTCACCAGCGTCTCCGGCGGTCCACGAGAAGGTCCCATCGACCTGTGCGGGCGAATCGTTGACCACCGTGACACCGACAGTGCCCGTCGGCTCGCCGTCGAGCAGCGCGACGACCGGCTGGAACGAGTCGGCCAGCGCGTCGTACGCGGGTTTCTCGGTCCCGTCGACGGAGACGATACCCATGCCGCCGCCGGCGTCGACGTCACGCAGACAGAATCCGGCGAGGATGTCCGTGCCATGGCGGCGGAGCGCTTCCGCGACGCGCTTGACAAGCCGTGCCTGCGCTGTCTGCGAAGCCCCTGCCCCGTCGTCGCCGACGACCGCGTCGTGTCGTTCCCGGTCGAGGCCGACCGGTGTCGCCCCGCGTTCCGTGAGCGAGCCAGCGCCGAACTCCGACACGACCTGACCGAACTCGGGGTACTTGTCGAGGAGCCAGTCGACCGTGTCGGCGTCGCCGTAGTCCCAGCCGGGGTAGAGGTGCGCCGCATCCGGGGAACAGCCAGGCGGGCCACACACCGGGAACACGGTCGCGCTCTCGGGGAACGCGCTCGCGATGGTGTCCGCGGTCGACCGGTCGAACGAGGTCCCGCTGACGCGCCGCCGGAACCGAAGCCGAGCGAGGCGACCGCTCCCAAGTCGCTCCGGGAACGGGTCGACGGGGTCGTCGTGGACGCCGAACAGGGCGACCGACGGGTGGTGATCGTATTCCCCCGACAACGTCCGGGCGAGTTCCTGCCCGCGCCCCGAGTCGACCGTCTGTGTCCCAGTGAGGGGAAGATCCTGCCAGACCAGTATCCCCGCCTCGTCCGCCGCGTCGTAGAACGACTGCGGCAGCACGTGCGCGTGAACCCGGACGAGGTTACAGTTCGCCGCCGCGGCGCGTTCGAGGTCTGCAGTGGGGGAGTCACTCGGCATGATGTTCACCCCGCGAGCCTGCACCTTTTCGCCGTTCGCCCAGAGTCCGCCGTCGTACCGGACGGGACAGACCCCAGTCGTCCGGCTCCGTTCGTGGTCGCGGAACTTCGCCCGGACCGTGTACCGGTGCTGGTCCCCGTACCCACGAGGCCACCAGTACGCCGGGTCACGAAGCGTCAGCGTTCGGGTGACGGTGACGCGCTCTCCCGCGGCCGCGTCGACGTGGACACGTTCCATCGCGCCACCACCACGGAACCCTTCGGGGCGGAGGGAGAGCGTCACCGGTTCGTCGACCGGCTCCGCCGCATCCACACAGACCGCGGTGTCGATGACCGCGCCCTCGTCGGTCAGTCGCGGGTTTATCATGAGGTCGGTGACGAACGCGGGCGGGCGCAATCGAAGGTGCGCCGCCCACCAGATGCCGGGGACTGCGAGGGAATCCGGCACCATCTCCGTCTCGTACACGCCACCGAACCCGTCCGTCGGACGGTGGCACTCTACGATGAGTTCGTTCTCCTGCTCCGGATCGAACTCGAACTGCGCCGATTGGAAGTACGTGTCGTGCTCGCCGAGCAACTCGCCGTTCAGCCAGACACGAGCGCGTCCGTACACGCCACGGAAATCCAGGAGCACCCGCTGGTCGCTAGCCGACCGTGGGTCGCCGAACCGGAGCCGGTAGGCGACCGAATCGTCGCCAGCGAACGCGGTCGGCCGACCAGGAACCGTGACGGGTTCCCACGAGTCGACCGCCGGTGGCTCGTCGTCGTGTGCCTCCACGATCGTAGCCCCCTCCCACTGGCTCGTCATACGAACAGACAGACCTACCGCTATCACGAAAGGTCTTGTGACTACTTTCACTTTCACCGCGCGGTTGGCGGACCTTGACATGGGGTGGCGTCGTGTCTCCATCCATGCTCGAACATCTGACCGGCACCTGCGAGGGCTGTGACGCGACACTCGACGCGGACCGCCTGATGCTCACCATGCGGACCGACGGTGGCGTACGGCGCGCCTACGAGTGCACCTGCGGTGCGGTGACCGTCACGGTCGTTCGCGAGGACTAAGTTCACCGGTCGGATACGCCGGGGCATGCAAGAGGTCATCCACGCCCGCGGCCACGAGAACGTCTCCGCCGAGCACACGAGCACGTTCGAAGTGACCACGGACGACTATCTCACCCCGGCCGGCGACTGCATCCTCGCCATCGACGCCGACCGCAGCCCCGCCGACTTCGACCCCGAGTTCGTCGAGGCGTGCCAGACACAGGGCTCGCGTATCACCTTCACCATCGAAGCCGACGGCTACTCGGACTCCGTGACCGGCCTCGGCCACCCCTCGCTCGAGTTCACCAACGACCGGAGCATGGTCGGGCGTACCTCCGACTACGTCGACGACCGGACCATCATGCTCGCCGCCCCGTTCGCCGCCGAGGGTTTCGACCGCGACCTGGTCGCTGCGCTGGCCGAGGGAGCCGAGGTGACGGTGACGCTCGAAGTCGACGCCTGAACTCGTTGTAGAGTCCGACCCCGGAGAGCGCGGCGGTTTTCACCCTCCCGTCCCAACCTCCAGTCATGCCAGACGACGAACCCACGGAGAACATCTCCGGCGGCCCCGGTGGCGGCGGCATCGCCGCCGAGTTCCAGCCCGGCGAGGGTGCGACCCCCGCCGAAGCGGTCGTGGACCGCCTCGGTGAGATGTACTGGCAGAAAGCGTACGGTGGGCAGGACGCCTTCGAGTGCCTCGTGCGCACCATCCTGAGCCAGAACACGAGCGACAAGGCGAGCCAGCCCGCCCACGACCAGCTGATGGCCCGGTACGGCCCCGAGGACGAGCTGGCGGAGACGCTGGTCGACGTCTCCCAGGACGACCTCGCCGAGACCATCTCCGCTGCAGGGCTCTACAACCAGAAGTCGACGGTCATCCAGCGCGCCGCGGAGTGGGTCCTCGACGAGTTCGGCTCGACCACCGCGTTCGACGAGTACGTGCGAGACGGCAACCCCGACGACGTTCGGGGAACCCTGCTGGGCGTCAAGGGCGTCGGCCCGAAGACCGCCGACTGCGTCCTCCTCTTCTCGGGTGGTCGTGGCGGCGTCTTCCCCGTCGACACGCACGTCCACCGCATCGCTCGCCGGATGGGGCTCGCTCCTGCGGATGCAGACCACGAGGACGTCCGCGAGTACCTGGAGCGTGACGTGCCCGCCGAGAAATGTGGCTTCGGACACACCGCGATGATTCAATTTGGACGAGAGTACTGCACCGCCCGCAAGCCAGCGTGCCTGGACGACCCGGAAGCGTGTCCACTCGCGGACGTCTGTGACCAGGTCGGTGTCTACCCGGAGACGGACGAGGTCGTCGACCCCGCCGACGCGCCCGACTGAGGGTCGTCACTCCGCCTGCGATTCCAGCCGCTCGACCAGCTCGTCCAGCACGGCGTCGGCACTCGCGAGGTTCGTCGCCAGCGGGACCTCGTGTACGTCACAGATGCGGAGCAGGGCCGCCACGTCGGGCTCGTGGGGCTGTGCCGTGAGCGGGTCGCGCAGGAAGATGACACCCTCGCAGTCGTCGTCGGCAATCTCGGCCCCGATCTGCAGGTCGCCGCCGATGGGACCCGACTGCTTGCGCTCGATGTCGAGACCGGTCGCCTCCATGAGCCGCTTGCCGGTGGTTCCGGTGGCCATCAGGTCGAAGCGGGCGAGGTCGTCACTCCGGCTGCTCGCGAAGTCGATGAGGTCTGGCTTCTTCTCGTCGTGGGCGATGAGCGCGAGTCGCATGCTCGTCGGTGCGAAGGCGACCGACAAGAATGTTGGCGCGTGCCGGATTCTTACCGCGCCAGCAGGACGACCGCGACGACCGCGAACCCGATGCCGGCGATGCGATGGACGGTCACCGGCTCGTCGAGGACCGCGATGCCGATGGCTGCTGCGACGACGAAGTAGAGCGCGGAGACGGTGGTGACCACGCTGGTCGAACCGCGGGCGAGCCCGGCGTAGAACGCGACCGCACCGAGCCCGGCGAACACCCCGGCGACTCCCGCGGTGACCAGCCCGTCACGGGTGTACTCGATGCTCTCCGGCTGAGTGAACACGTACCCCAGGGCGAGGCCGGCACCGACGAGGTAGGAGACGACCATCGCGACGGTCGGAGAGACGGTCTGGGTCGCGAGGTCGGCGACGACGGCCCAGAGCCCCCAGGCGAGCATTGCCAGCACCGCCCACGAGACGGGAGAGTTGAGCATGGTCTGTCGGACCGCTCGCGCGTGGAAAAACGTTGTCACTCGGGGTGGCGAACAGGCGACACTCGCTGCTCGTCCGGCACGGTGGGAGTGTCACACGACCGCGACCACCGTGCGGTATCGGTTACGGCACACCGGGTGTGGCTGCGGCCTCGTATTTCAACGGTGAGTAGCGAGACCGTTCGTCCGGTCCGAACGAGGCCTGCACGTGCCGCGACTGTCTCGATACCGAGACACTCCGGCTTGCCGGCCCTATGTACGTTCGGCCACCGATTCATGCGGCTGGCGCGAGCAGTCGGTCGTACGAGCATGACTGGACCGACCATCGACCGCCGTTCGACGGAGGACTGGCTATGACGCTCGCATCGCTCGCAGCCACGACCGCCGGGGACCTGCTCCCACTGCTGTTCTCGGGAGACTTCCTCTACTACGGCGTGGTGTTCTTCATCGTGGCGATCGTCGCCGGCGTCGTCGGGATGCAGGGAGTCGCCGGAATCTCGATGCGGATCGCCAAGATACTCGTCGGCGTGTTCCTCATCCTCGCGATACTCTCGGTGCTCCTGTAGCGGATTCGCAGGCGGAAGGCCGGGAGCAACAGCCCGGCCAGCTCTTCAAAGGGGTCATCGCACCGCTTTCGCCCCGGAGCCGCGGTGCTCGCGAGGACTCTACGGCTGGAGCGCAGTGTGATGTGTCGGTCTCGACGGACCGACGAAAATATCTTCAGGTGGTCAGGTCACTTGAACCGGAACGTCTCCAGGTTCTTCGGGGCGAACGTCCGCATGTTGAACTCGTGGTAGAGCGCGGAGGAGAGGTCCTGCACCGAGGACTCGTCGCCGTGGACACAGAGCACCTTCTCGGGGCGCGGGTTCATCGTGCGGACGAAGTCCATCAGGCCCTGCCGGTCGGCGTGGCCGGAGAAGCCGTCGACGGTCTCGACGTCCATCTTCATCTTCATCGTGTCCGAGCGCCCGCCGCCGTTGCGGCCGTTGACCGGAATCTCGTCCCAGCCGTTCTGGATGCGGCGACCGAGCGTCCCCTGTGCCTGGTAGCCGACGAAGACGAGGCGGGAGTCCTCGTCGGGGCCGACGTGGCGGAGCCAGGACATGATGGGGCCACCGGTGACCATCCCTGAGGTGGAGAGGATGATACACGGGCCGCCGTCGGCGACGTCCTGTCGCTCCTCTTCGCCGCCGTCGATGTGGTTGAACTCCTCGGCGAGGAAGGGGTTCTCGTCCTCGTGGAAGATGCGGTCGCGGAGGTCGTCACGCAGGTACTCGGGATACGTGGTGTGGATGGCGGTCGCCTCCCAGATCATCCCGTCGAGGTGGACGGGCATCCTGGGGATATCGCCGTTGCGCATCGCCCGTTCGAGCACGAGCATGATCTCCTGGGACCGACCGACCGCGAACGCCGGGATGAGGACCTTCCCACCCTTGTCGTGGGTCTTGTTGATGACGTCGATGAGTTTCTGCTCGGAGTCCTCCTGGTCGGTCTGGTAGTCGTTTCTGCCACCGTAGGTCGACTCCATGACGAGCGTCTCGACCCGCGGGAAGTCGTTCACCGCGCCGTTGAACAGGCGGGTGTCCTTGTAGTGGATGTCGCCGGAGAACGCGACGTTGTAGAGGCCGTCGCCGATGTGGAAGTGCGACACCGCAGAGCCGAGGATGTGGCCCGCGTTGTGGAACGTGAGCTTCACGTCGGGCGCGATGTCGGTCACGTCGCCGTACTCGAGCGGGATGGTGTGCTTGATCGCCTCGCGGACCATCTCGGACTCGTACGGCGGGGTACGGCCTTCCTTGGCGGCCACGTCGAGGTAGTCCAGCGTGAGCAGCCCCATCAGGTCACGGCTCGGCTCCGTGGTGTAGATCGGGCCGTCGTAGCCGTACTTGTACAGCAGCGGGACGAGTGCGGAGTGGTCGAGGTGGGCGTGGGTGAGCACGACCGCGTCGATGCTGTTGAGCGGGGTCGCCTCGGGGACGTGGAGGTAGGGGACCTCGTCCTCGGCACCGGGCTTGTCACCGCAGTCGATGAGGATGCGGGTCTCGGGCGTCGAGAGGATGAACGAAGCCCGTCCGACCTCGCGACAGCAGCCGAGCGTGGTGATGCGGACCCACTCGTCCTTGGACATCTCGTCGCGGTGGATCTGTCGACCGACGCGTTCGAGGATGTCCCGGCGGTCCTCGCGCTCTTGCTTGAGGAAGTTACGGACGTTCGAGACGGTGGAGGACTCGATCGGCGGCGTGCGGACGACCTCGGGTGTCCAGCCGACCTTCTGCGTTATCTCGCGGAGCGTGGAGCCGTGACGGCCGATGACCATCCCCGGCTTTTGTGCCTCGATGACGACCTCGCCGGTGTCAGCGTGGAAGTCGAGGTCGGTGACGCCGGCCTCCTCGGGGATGACGCTCATGACCTCTTCGCGTGCGGATTCAGGCGGCGAGAGGACGTCGGGGTCGGGCCTGACGGTGATGCGCTTGCGTAGCTTCGAGGCGAGTTTCCGGATGAGGTCGCCCTGCTGGGCGAACTTCTTCGGGTCGCGCGTATAGACGACCAGCTCCGGGCCTTCGTACTTGACCGCGGAGACGGAGATGTCGTTCGGGATTTCGCTCGTGATCTCTGCTCGTAGTTCTTCGAGTTGTTGGTCTACGGAACTCATATCTCGGGAAAAGGTAGTGCCATGATGTCCGAATGCGGGCGGTGTCTGTCACCGCACCTGCGGACGGGTCCTTGGATTCCGGTCGCAGGAGTGCCCGGCGCTGGGGCCACCGCGGAACGGTCACGTCGCTGTGTACCGTGTCGGCGGTCACACTGGAATCGCTGGAAGTCTGTAGTATCGGCCGGGTACATGTTCGTGGTACCTGCGGTTGGAGCCCGTCCCAGACAGTCGTCTGCGCGGGAGGACCCAGGGAGAACCCGCTTATTCGACGGTATGCCATTCGAGTTATAAAAGCCTTCGCAATACTCAGGGGGTTCACCCCCGAACATCGGTGTATGGAAGTGACACCCGAGCGCGTCGCACAGGAGCGAGACTGGGTCAGAGCGCGTGCGAACGTCATCGTTCCGCTGGTCAACGACATCCGCGCTGCCCTGGCAGAGCAGTTCGCCGTGTCGGTCGATCCGATCTCGGCGGATCAGTACCACGCCGCCGTCGACGACCTGTTCGCGGACGGCGACCGGGCGGTGAACGTCGCGGCCATGGTCGCCATCCTGCGCGACCTCGACGTCGACGGCGACTATCCTGGCTTCATCGTCGACGAGGTGCTCGGCCGCGAGCTCGCGGCGACCATCGCCGGGAAACAGCCGCTTCGACTGCTCGGCGAGGCGACGTTCCACTACGCCGACATCATGACCCACGGCGAGGCAGGGGACGCCGCCGGCGCGGACGACCTCGACGCCGCCCTCGCCGCGGGCTTCCAGGAGGTCATCCCGGGCTGGGGCTGGACCGCACGCGAGAGCCCGTTCTCCGTGCCCCCGGTCGGCGAGGAGGAGCCGTGACGGGACCGGATTCAGCGCGCATCCGCGATACCTATCTCGCCGCGCTCCAGCACGACCTGTTCGACCCACAGCCCGACGAGACGCTCGTCGGGGTCGTCCGCCGACCGACGCGCTGGTTCGCCGGGGCGGTCGACGAGAACGTTCCGGCGCTCGGCCCGCCGGCTGACCTGCTCGACGCGGTGAAAGACGAGGAAGAGACGCTGAAGATGCGAGGAATCTGTGACGAGGAGGCCCACAACGCGGCCTGGGACGCCGTCGATTTCGACGCGCGCTACCGGGCACACCTGCGAGAGTCACCAGAGGCAAGCGAGGCGATGGACGACCTCCTGCGACGCGTCCACGACGGCGAGGGACTCGTCCTCGTCTGCTTCGAGAACACCGAGAAGAAGCACTGCCACCGGACCATCCTCCGGGCGGAACTCGACCGACGACTGGCCGACGACGGAACCAGCTAGGCGAGTGCCAGGAACCACAAGCGGTTAGCCGACCGCCCGCACACGACGGGGTATGGATAGTCGGCCGGTCGCGCGCCTCCTCCTCGTCGTCTGCCTTCTCGGTGCCGTCGGCGTGTTCACTCTGGACTACGCCGCCACCGAGGAGTCGGTGTCGACCTACCCGACCGACCAGGAGCTGGACCGGTCGTTCGAGCGGTTCCACGGCGACGAGGTGTTCATCTGGGTCGAGGTGGTCGCGGTGCGTGACGCGAGTTTCGTCGCCGAGTTCGGCCCCACGGACGACCGTGTCGTGGTGACCGACACCCGGGCCGCGGTCGACGTCGGTGACGAGGTCCAGGTGTACGGCGTCGCCCGGCCCGACCAGCGCATCGACCCGCAGCGGCTGGTCGTCTCCGAGCAGGGGAACCGGACCTACATGCTCGCCGTCTCGGGACTCTCGGTCGTGCTGACGCTCGGGCTGGTGTTCGGCCGGTGGCGGCCCGACCCCGCCCGACTGCGGTTCGTCCCGCGGGGAGCCGGGGGAGCGCAGGACGGCGACGAGTGGGGTGACCGGGATGAGTGACCTGCTGACCCACGTCCTCGCGGCCTACGTCCTCGCGACGGTGGCCTCGTGGTCGCTGAACTGGCTCGAACCCCATCACGTTCCGGTGGCGATGATCGGCGCGGTCGTCCCGGACGCCGCGAAGGTGTACCTGCTGACCGGCACGGACCGGTTCACCGTCGCGGGCGTCACCGGGTCGTGGTACGCCCTGCAGACCGTGGGGGCAGCGTTCTGCTTCTCGCTGGCCGGGTCGCTGCTCGTGCCGAAACGGGAGCGCCGGGTCGTCCTCGGGGTCCTGCTCGGTGCGGTCGCGCTCCACGTCGCGATGGACTACCTGGTCATCCGGGCTAGCGGCGTCGCCCCGCCGTATCTCTACCCTCTTACGTGGGCGGAACTCCCCTCTGTCGACGTGTACCTGAGTTCGAGCCGGTGGCCGTCACTGGTGGCGATTCCGACGGCGGGCGTGGTGTGGCTGGTCGACAGGAGCCGTCTTCCCTAGACGGGTCCGTCGGGACAGCAAGGATGATTGCCCGGCAGTCCCGACGTGACGTATGGACGAGGATTCGCCCGACGAGGCGACGCTCTGTTTCCCCCTGCGTGGTGACCTCCCGCTGTCGCCGGACGACGAACTCCTCCTCATCGAGAAAAAGCGCGGTATCGGGGCCGGGCTCTACAACGGCCCCGGCGGAAAGGTCGAAGCGGGTGAGACCCCGCTCGAAGCAGTGAAGCGTGAGGTCGATGAGGAGGTCCACCTCGAACTGATCGAAGTGGAGAAGCGTGCGGAACTGCTGTTCTACTTCGGTTCCGACCCACTGTTCCGCTGTCACACGTACGTCTCTCGTGCCTTCGAGGGCACCGCGACGGAAACCGACGAAGCGGACCCGCTGTGGGTCATTCGCCGGGACATCCCGTACGGCGAGATGTGGGAAGACGACCAGTACTGGCTCCCGCGCCTGCTCGACGGTGACCGGGTACAGGGGACCTTCCGATTCGACGAGGATGGCGAGGAGTTACTGGGGTACGACGTGCGTGTCGTCGACCGTTTCACTGACTGACCGCCGGCCTACTCCTCGTCGAACACGATACCGTCTGACCGGATGCGGACGTGCAGTGTACTGGCGACCGACCAGTCTTCGGTGTGGTCCGTGTCGCCATCGGCCGCAACCGTGACCGATACGGTCTGTTCCATCGCGACTTCGTTGTTTATCTTCGATTGCTCACCACCGGCGAGGGTGACGGACTCGGTGACGATGTCGGTGCCGTCGGAACCGGTGACGGTGAGGTCGATGGTCTGTTCGGCGTCGCCCTCGTTGTGGATGACGATGTCGGCGGCACCACGGTTCTGTCCGGACAGACAGCCAGCGGTGCTCCCACCGACCAGGGCAGGGACGACGGTTTTCAGGTAGGTTCTACGTGTGGGGGACATGTGTTGACGTTCGGTTCTGGGGGGATAGCGCGCAGGACTGGTGCGCTGTTGCCGGGACCCCTCGTTCTTGCATCCAGATCGAAACGCAAAATAAATGTCCCCTGACTGACGGACTGAACAGGAGATTCCGTCGGTGCGGCTACTTCGTGACGACGCTTCCGCCCAGTCCGTGCTTCTCAAGCAGTTCTTCGAGCGCCGCCTCGGGGTCGCGGGTGATGCCGGTCTGCTTGGCGAGGTTCGTCGCCACCTCGGTGTCGCGCTCGCCGAACTTCACGACCCAGAAGTACGGGGTCGAGGCCGGGTTGGCCGCGACGAACTCCGCGGGTGTACCCTCGTATACCTCGAAGGACTCGAAGAACTCGTCGTCACCGCCACCGCCGACGAACACCCACCAGAGGTCGTTCGGTCTCTCCTGCGTCGACGAGGCGACGTACAGCTCCGCGATGGTGCCGGGGACGTCGAGCGCCCTGGTCGCGGCGACCGGGCCGGACCCGTCGTGGTTCGAGAGCGCTTCGAGCCACACGTCGTGGACGAACGTCGGAACCGTCTCGGACTCGAAGCCGATGAGCAGGCGCTGGTCGTCGAGCAGTTCGAGTTCGGCGAAGCGGCCCGGGTTGCCGGGGTAGACGCCCGCCCTGACGCGGTTGCCGGGTTCGAGGTCGTCGACGAGGTCCTGCATCTCGCCGCCGTAGTTCGCTGTTCCGATGGGCATGGAAGCGCCGACCCAGTACTTGCCCGAGTCCTCGATCTCGAACAGCGGGTGGAGGAGCAGTTTCTCCTCGTCCGCGCGGAAGCCGAGCACGCGCCACTCGCCCTTGAGCATCTTCGTCACTGTGCCGCCCCCTGAACCGGTTCCCCCGATATCATGTTCTGTAGAGAGGTTTGCTGAGGTGATAAGTATGCCGTGGGTAACGAGGTGTGCCAGCCGATAGCGAGGCCGTTCGCGCCTGCCTGGCACACCTTCAAGGGGTTTAAGATACCGACGAGAGTTCTTCCATACAATGAGTGGAGAGCAGGAACTTGGGATGACCAAGAGCAAGGAGTACAACACAGGCGAGTGGTACGCCGAACTCGTCCAGAAGGCGAAACTCGCGGACTACGCCCCCATGGGTGGGTTCATCGTCACGCGACCCCGCGGCTACGAACTCTGGGAGCGACTCCAGAACCACCTCGACGGGTGGTTCAAGGAGACCGGCGTCCAGAACAGCTACTTCCCCGTTCTCATCCCCGAAAGCTATCTCGAACAGGAGAAGGACATCGTCGAAGGGTTCGACCCCGAGGTCGCCTGGGTTACCCACGGCGGGCACGAGGAGCTGGAGGAGCGCCTCGCGGTCCGCCCGACCAGCGAGTCCATCATCACGCCCTTCATGAGCGACTGGATCCGCAGCCACCGCGACCTGCCCCTGCAGCTCAACCAGTGGTGCAGCGTCATCCGGTGGGAGGCGACGGAGACCAAGCCGTTCTTCCGCACCAAGGAGTTCCTCTGGCAGGAGGGCCACACCGCCCACGCGACCGAGGAGGACGCCTGGGACGAGGTCATGATGCGTCTGGGCCAGTACGAACAGCTGTACGAGGACGTGCTCGCCATCCCGGTGATGCGCGGCCGCAAGCCCGACCACGACAAGTTCCCCGGCGCGAACATGACGACGACCGTCGAGGCGCTGATGCCCGACGGGAAGTCGGTCCAGGGCGGTACCTCCCACCACCTCGGGCAGTCGTTCGCCGACGCGTACGACCTCACCTACACCGACGAGGACGAGGAGGAGCAGACCGCGTGGACGACCTCGTGGGGGCTCTCGTGGCGCGCACTCGGCGCGCTCATCATGACGCACTCGGACGACCAGGGGCTCGTGCTGCCCCCGGCACTCGCGCCCGAGCAGGTCGTCATCGTCCCCATCTACAACGAGGACAACAAGGACGAGGTGCTCCAGTACTCCAACGAGGTCGCCGCGGAACTGCAGGAGGACGGCGTGCGCGTCCACCTCGACGACCGCGACGAGCGCAACCCCGGCTTCAAGTTCAACGAGTGGGAGCTCAAGGGCGTCCCGGTCCGCTTCGAGATCGGCGGCTACGAGGTCGAGGACGAGGAGGTCACCGTGGTCCACCGCCCCGACGGCGAAGAGGTCGTCGAGGACCGCGCAGACATCGTCGAGGCGACCCACGAGCACCTCGATTCGGTGTTCGACAAGCTCTACGAGGCGGCCGAGGAGAACCTCGAGGAGAACGTCCGCGAGGTCGACGAGGTCAACGAGATTCTCGGCACCATCGGCCAGCACGGCGGCTACGTGAAGACGCCGTGGTGTGGCGACGAGGCCTGTGAGGCCGCCGTCAAGGAGAAGGTCCACGCGGAGATCGTCATGCTCCCGATGGACGAGGAGGAGACCCCCGACGCCGACGAGTGTACCATGTGCGGCGACGAAGCGACCGAGATCGCCTACTTCGCGAAGTCGTACTGAGTCCGCGATCTCGTTTCTTTTTCGACGCGACAGGCGGGTAACAAGAGCAAAGTACGAGCACGTTCCAGTATCTGGCGACCGGGTCCACGGACGGGACTCGACGAACGATGAGTGACAGCAACGAACCGGCGACGGCGGTGCGAGACGTCCCGCTCGACACCGAAGACGAAGCGCTCGACGAACTCCACGCGGCGACGCGACGGCTGCTCAGGGCCGAGGGGACGGAGGCCATCCTGACGGTCGCCGGCGAGGCAGCGAACGACGTACTCGGGTTCCCGGGGTCGGGCGTGCGGGCGTACGACCCCGAGTCGGAGACGCTCCGGCACGTCGCGCTGGGGGGCCGGGTCGGCGGCATCGAGAGCCGCCCCTCGTACGACGTCGCGGATTCGCCACACGGTCGGGCGTTCCAGTGTGGCGAGACCGTCGTCGAGGACATCCCGGACGACGACCGGTTCGACCGTGACTCCTTCGTCCAGACGATGTACGTCCCTCTCGGCGACCACGGGCTCCTGAGCGTCGGGAAGACCGACGGCGGGTTCACCGAGCGGGAGGTCGCCCTGGCGGAGATTCTGGCGGGGAACACGACCGCGGTGCTCGACCGCGCCGACCAGCGCCAGCAGCTCGAGACGGAGCGCGAGCGCCTCGACGAGTTCGCGTCGGTGGTCGCCCACGACCTGAAGAACCCGCTGGGCGCGGTCCGCGGGTTCCTCGACCTCATCGAAGACACCGGCCAGACGACCTACGTCGCCGACGCTCGGAACGGTCTCGACCGGATGGAGCGTCTTATCGACGAACTGCTCTCGCTCGCCCGCGACGGACGGACGGTCGACGACCTGACGGCGGTCGGGCTCGCCGACGTGGCCCAGGACGCCTGGGAGACCGCGGAGACGGCCTCGCTGTCGCTCCACGTCGGGGACGATGTCGACGTGCAGGCGGACGACGCACGGCTCGAACGCCTGCTGGAGAACCTCTTCGCGAACGCAGCGACCCACGCCGACGGGGCGACCACGGTCACCGTCGGTACCCTGTCGAACGGGTTCTACGTCGAAGACGACGGTGCAGGCATCCCCCCTGCAGAACAGGCCGCCGTGTTCGAGACGGGCTACACGACCGTCCCTCGTGGGACCGGGTTCGGACTCGCCATCGTCGAGCGCATCGCGGACGCCCACGGCTGGTCGGCCCGGGTGACCGCCGGCGAGACAGGTGGGGCGCGTTTCGAGTTCACCGGCGTAGACCGTGCTTGCTGAGTCGAATTCCGGTGTAATCACCACTGTGTCGGCGATTTCTCTCGGTTCTGCAAGTCACTCAACTATACACCTTAAATCCACTAATATGTGTTATTAATACCCTTAGTCATTGAGGAGTAGCCTCTTATACGAGTGCGTGGCAGCAGTACACATGACTCAGCCACACCGGGCAGCCCCTGCCACCGAGGGCCTGGCCGACCCCACCGATGAACGCTCGAACTGCGGTGTCGGGGTAGTCATGAACCTCGACGGCGCGACCGACCACGACGTGGTCGCCGATGGACTCCAGCTCCTGCACAACCTCGAACACCGCGGCACGACCGGTGCAGAACCGAACACCGGCGACGGCGCGGGTATCTTGCTCCAGCTTCCCGACGATTTCTTCGCCGAGACGCTCCCGGTCGACCTGCCCGACGAATACGCGGTCGGGTCCTTCTTCTTCCCGCAAGATTCGGCGGCTCGCGAGTCGTTCCAGTCGCTCGTCGAATCCCAGCTCGCCGACCGCGGCGTCGACGTGCTCCACTGGCGCGACGTGCCGACCGACAACGACGGCCTCGGCCAGACCGCACTCGACTCCGAACCGGACGTCTGGCAGGCCTTCGTCGAGCCGACCGACACCGACAGCTCGGAGCGGGCGTTCGACCGAGCGCTCTACGAAGCCCGACGCGAGATAGAGACGACCGTCGACGACGGCGACTACGACGGTGCCGACCGCTTCTACATCTGCTCCCTCGACCGCAAGACGGTCGTCTACAAGGGCCTGCTCACGGGTGAACAGGTCCCATCCTACTACCCCGACCTGCGCGACGAGCGCGTCACCTCGACGTTCGTGATGGTCCACGAGCGCTTCTCGACCAACACGCTCGGCGCGTGGCACCTCGCCCATCCCTACCGCGGCATCATCCACAACGGCGAGTTCAACACCATCCAGGGCAACGTGAACTGGATGCGTGCCCGCGAGACGGACCTCGAATCCGACGACCTCGACCTCGACGCGGTCACGCCCATCATCCAGGACCCGGACCAGTCCGACACCGCGAGCGTCGACAACGCCCTCGAACTGCTCACCCAGAACCGCGACCTGCCCCACGCGCTCCGGATGCTCGTGCCCGAGGCGTGGCGCGGCAACGACGACATGGACGAGGCTCGCAAGGAGTTCTACGACTTCCACGCCTCCCTCGTCGAACCGTGGGACGGGCCCGCGCTCGTCGCGGCGACCGATGGCGAACGCGTCGGTGCCGTCCTCGACCGCAACGGGCTGCGCCCGTGCCGGTACGACGTGACCACCGACGACCGACTCATCATGGCCAGCGAGGCCGGCGCACTCGAGATCGACGAGGCGGACATCGAAGAGCGCGGCCGGCTCCAGCCGGGCCAGCTCTTCCTCGCCGACCCGAACGAGGGCCGCGTCGTCCCCGACGCCGAGGTCTTCGACGACCTCACCGACGAGAAGTACGGCGAGTGGCTCGCCAACGAACAGGTGCAACTGGAAGACGAGGCCGACGACGACCCGCGACCGGGCGAGTTCGACGGGAACCTGCGCTCGCGACAGGCCGTCTTCGGCTACACCCACGACGAACTCCAGCACATGATAGAGCCGATGACGAAGAAGGGCAAGGACCCCGTCGGCTCGATGGGTGACGACACGCCCCTCTCCGTGCTCTCGGACTACAACCGCCCGCTGTTCTCGTACTTCAAGCAGCTGTTCGCGCAGGTGACGAACCCGCCGCTGGACTACATCCGCGAGGAACTCGTCACCTCCCTCGAGACCCGGATGGGCTACCAGCGCAACATGCTCGACGAGTCGCCGGAGCACGCCCGGCAACTCGTGGCCGATTCGCCCGTCCTCACCGACGCCGAAACCGACGCGGTCAAGGGCCTCTCGACGAACGGCCTCTCGACCGAGGTCGTCGACACGACGTTCGACGTCGAGAGCGACCTCGAATCCGCCGTCGAACGCGTCCGGGCGGACGCCGAGGCGGCCATCCGCGACGGCGCGGACGTCGTCGTCCTCTCGGACAAGAACATCGGCGCCGACCGGCTGCCGGTCCCGGCCCTGCTCGCGATGGGCGCGGTGCATCACCACCTCGTCCGCAACGGACTGCGCAACCACGCCGGCATCGTGGTGGAATCGGGCGACCCGCGCACCGTCCACCACGTCGCGACCCTCGTCGGCTACGGGGCCGACGCGGTCAACCCCTACCTCGCGTTCCAGACCATCGCGGACATCACCGCGGGCGCTGACGGCGCAGAGCTCGAGGCCGCGGTCGACGCGTACATCAACGCGGTCGAGAGCGGCCTGCTGAAGACGATGGCCAAGATGGGCATCTCGACGGTGGAGAGCTACCAGGGGGCCCAGATCTTCGAGGCCGTCGGGCTGAACTCCGACTTCGTCGCCGAGTACTTCGAGGGCACCGAGAACCGCACCGAGGGCATCGGCATCACCGACATCGAGTCCGACCTGCGCGACCGCCACGAGGTCGCCTACGGCGAGGACCCCCAGCTCGACCGCTCCGGCGAGTTCGAGCACCGCTCGGACGGTATCCGCCACGGCTGGAACCCCGAGACGGTCGGGACGCTCCAGCAGTCCGTTCGCTCGGGCGACTACGAGCGTTACCAGGACTTCGCCGAGCTCGTCAACGACCAGAACGAGGAGCTCCAGTCGCTGCGCGGCCTGCTGGAGTTCGACTCCGACCGCGACCCGATTCCTGTCGAAGAGGTCGAACCCATCAGCGACATCGTCGAGCGCTTCTCGACGGCCGCGATGAGTCTCGGCAGCCTCTCCCCCGAGGCCCACGAGAACAACTCCATCGCGATGAACCGCATCGGTGGCAAGAGCAACTCCGGTGAGGGTGGCGAACCCCCGGAGCGCTTCGGCACCGAGAAGGAGTGCAACGTCAAGCAGGTTGCCTCCGGCCGCTTCGGCGTCACCTCGACCTACCTCGCGAACGCGGACGAACTCCAGATCAAGATGGCCCAGGGCTCGAAGCCCGGCGAAGGTGGCCACCTGCCCGGCGAGAAGGTCAACGAGATGATCGCCCACGTGCGCAAGTCGACGCCCGGCGTCGGCCTCATCTCGCCGCCGCCGCTGCACGACATCTACTCCATCGAGGACCTCAAGCAGCTCATCTTCGACCTGAAGGCCTCCAGCCCGGACGCCGACATCAACGTCAAGCTGGTCTCCGAGGCCGGCATCGGCACCATCGCGGCCGGCGTCGCGAAGGCCAACGCCGACGTGGTCCACATCTCCGGACACGACGGCGGGACGGGCGCGTCGCCGCGTACGTCCATCAAGAGCGCGGGACTGCCCTGGGAACTCGGTCTCACCGAGGCCGTCCAGATGCTCCGCCAGACCAACCTGCGCGACCGCATCCGCGTCTCGGTCGACGGGGGCATGAAGACCGGCCGTGACGTGGCCGTCGCCGCCCTCCTGGGTGGCGAGGAGTACATCTTCGGTACCTCGTCGCTCGTCACCGGCGGCTGCGTGATGGCCCGCCAGTGCCACAAGAACACCTGTCCGGTCGGCGTCGCGACCCAGCGCGAGGACCTGCGCCAGCGCTTCCCCGGCCAGCCCGAACACGTCATCAACTACATGACGTTCATGGCCCAGGAGCTGCGCGAGATAATGGCCGAACTCGGCTTCGAGACCGTCGAGGAGATGATCGGCCGGGTCGACTGCCTGACCCAGCGCGAGACCGACCACGAGAAGGCCCGTCACCTCGACCTCTCGGCCGTCCTGGCCGACGTCGGCGAGGGCCCGCGCACCAAGGTCCGCGAACAGGACCACGAACTCGACGGCCACCTCGACTACGACCTCCTCGAGGAGGCCGAGCCGGCCATCGAACGCGAGGAGCCGGTCGGCATCGCCGCCGAGGTCACCAACACCGACCGCACCGTCGGCGCGATGCTGAGCAACGCCATCTCCACCGAGTACGGCGAGCGCGGCCTCCCGGACAACACGGTCAACGTCTCGCTGCGCGGGACCGCCGGCCAGTCCTTCGGCGCGTTCCTCGCCCCCGGTGTCGCGCTCCACCTCAACGGCAGCGCGAACGACCACGTCGGCAAGGGCCTCTCCGGCGGCCGGATCGCCGTCGAGACCCCCATGGACGCCGGGTACGACCCGACCACGAACGTCGCGGTCGGCAACGTCGCGCTCTACGGCGCGACCGACGGCGAGTGCTACGTCAACGGCGTCGCTGGCGAACGCTTCGCGGTCCGGAACTCCGGTGCGACGGCGGTCGTCGAAGGTGTCGGCGACCACGGCTGTGAGTACATGACCGGCGGCGTCGTCGCGGTGCTGGGCGACACGGGCAAGAACTTCGCGGCCGGCATGTCCGGCGGTATCGCCTACGTGCTGGACGAAGAGGGCGACTTCGAGGAGCGCGTCAACACCGGCATGGTCCACGTCGACCACCAGCTCGACGAGCGCGACCGCGCGATGCTCAAGCGCCTCGTCGAGAACCACCGCGCCTACGTCGACTCCGGGCGCGCCGAGGAACTGCTGGAGAACTGGGAGGAGACGCTCGACGCCTTCGTGAAGGTCATGCCCGATGCCTACGAGCGCGTGCTGACCGAGGAGGACGCCGAGGACGTGCGCGAGAACCTGCCAGACAGCGCGACCGTCGTGAGCGAGTCCGCCGCGGCCGGGTTCGCCTCCAGCGACGACTGACCGGTCCGGGTCGCTCCCTTATCGTCACCGACTCACTTTTTGTCGCCCAGCCCCGCGCGTAACAGCCGACGGGCGATCACGACCAGTCCGTTGCCGACGCCTTCCGCCCATACCGCCGACTCTACTGCTGGACTCCTGTGCGGTCCGAGCGAACTCACCAACAGCACGTTCCCGTCGGCGAGGAGGAACCGGCCGACCTGCGTCTTGTCGTCGCCCTGCACAGTGAGCCAGTCCAATCCGGACGCGAACACTGTCGCACCCGGGAGAGACTGCTCGATGCGCTTGCGGCTCTTGTCGTCGAGGACACCGATTGTCACGTCCATGTCTCGCTCGACCGCGTCGCGGAGGCTCTCGAACAGGTCCGGCGTGAGGAGGCTGTCGTCACCGAACAGGAGGACGAGCTCTGAATCGGCGTTATCGAACACCCGGAGCATCCGACTGGTCACCGCTTCGCTACCGGACAAGCTCCATACTTCTTCGGACGGCTGGTCCGACGGGCGCTGGTCGCGCTCTATCTGTTTGAGGGCGTCGTCCAGATCCGTGAAGCGCGCCTCGTACTGACGTCGGAGGATAGCGACCGCTTCTTCGATGGAGACCGCCCTGAACTTCTGTGGGGTCGTGTGCTGCGTCTCGACCAGTCCCTTCGACTCGAGTACCCGCATCGCGTCGTACACGCGTGGCCGTGGAATCCCACTCTGGTCGCTGACAGACCGAGCAGTACCCTCCGGTGCCCCAGTCAGCGTGACGAACGCCTTCGATTCGTACTCCTTGAGGCCGACCTGCTGTAACAACTCGACTGCCCGTTCCCCGTTCCCCTCCTCGTCGCTCATCGCGAATCAGCCCTGCGGACGACCGGGGCGACGTGGCAAGGAGGGGGATGGACGGACCGTTCGAAAGCCACCGTCTCCACTGTTTCCATGCTACTAGATTCGGGACGAGCGGATTTAGGTCTTCATCTTTGTGACGACGATAGTTACGACAGTCTGTTTCGATGGACGATAGCTGTAACTCGAATAATCACAAAACACTATTACCCGTCGGAAGCCCATCTAAAGCAAGGAGCCAGTTGATGTCATCTTTAGTTGGTGTCGAACTAGTCCGCCGCGCAGGTTGGCAGGCATTCGACGAATGAACGAGACGAGCGAGGACCGAGACAGTATTCCGACCGAGTCGATGAACGAGGCAGTCACGCTGCTCAACAAGCTCGGGCTCACGAAGTACGCTGCACGAACCTTCCTGACCCTCTACCGGCTCAGTGGTGGGACGGCGCGAGAGGTCAGTGACTCGTCGTCGGTCCCACGGACGAAAGTGTATGACGCGGTGGAAGAGCTCCAGGACTTCGGCCTGGTCGAGGTTCGCCGGAAGAATCCCCAGGAGTTCTACCCGACGTCGAAGGAGACCACGCGACAGCGGTTCCAGCAGGAGTACGAACGAGCCATCACGGAACTCTTCGAGATCCTCGCCAGCTTCCCACCGCTCGATGGGACCCAGAAGGTAGACGGCGTCTGGGTCACCACGGGCACGAACGCGGTCCACAGCCGTGCGGTCAAGCTAATCGACGAAGCGACCGAGAGCGTCGTCTTCGTCGCTGTCGACGGCGACATCGCCGCAACGATTCGACGGTCGCTTCGAGCGGCGACTCGGCGTGGAGTGGACGTCACCATCGGTGGGGTCGACGACCCGCTGGAAGGCGATTTCGAGGGAATCTCTGTGATTCCGTCCACGGGTATCTGGGCCGGGTCGCTCATCGAGTCGCTCCTCATGGTCGACGAGTCCGCTGTACTCGTCACCTCCCCGGACGAGGGAAACCTCTCTGGACTCTGGGGCGAGGGGACGCGAAACGTCCTCGTGTCGACGTATCTGCCGGTACTCAAGTCGTGGCGGTCGGGGAACAGGTCTTCCGAGTGAGCTCTCCCGGGTGAACGGTCTCGGCGCACAGGCCAGACAGTGGGGTGGACATTCTCTAACGGGACGATAGCCGCCGGTTATTTCTGTAACTCGGGAAGTCACAACACACCTTTATCGTGTGCTACCCTACCTCAAGGCACACGACGTAGAGTGTACAAAATGACGGACAGTGATACAACCGGTCCCGAACAGCAGTTTCACGAGGAATTGGTAGCCCTCGTACGGCGGGCCAACGACAGCGGGGTAGCACTCGAAGGCGGCTGGGAAGTCGAAGGAGCGAACGGTGAGGCCGGTTGGGACGTCGAGATCGTCGAGCTCTCTGACCGGCTCCGGCAGGAGTAATCCGTTCGACCCTGGTCACGACGCTCGAACAACCTGTGACTGTCCAGTGACAACGAGGGCTTCGACACAGCGCCCTCGGCTCGACTGTCGACCACAACCACCACGGTTTTTCACGCTGCTCCCTTCGCCCCGAGCATGGACACAGCGATGGTCATCGGCGGGACCCGCTTCATCGGCCGCCACACCGTCTCGGAACTCCTCGAACACGACTACGAGGTCACCATCTTCAACCGCGGCAACCACGAGAACCCCTTCGCGGACGACGACCGCGTGACCCACGTCGAGGGCGACCGCACCGACGACGGCGACCTCGCGTCGGCCGCCCATGCAGTCGACCCGGACGTCGTCATCGATTGCGTGGCATACAAGCCCCGTGAGGTGCGCATGGCCTGTCGGGTCTTCTCGGACGCCGACGCCTACGTCTACATCTCCTCGGGCGACGCCTACGGGCGAGAGGAGATTCCAAAGCGCGAGGGCGTCACCCCGATGCGCGAGTGTACTGACGAGCAGGCGAAAGACGACTCCGACGAGACGTACGGGAACCGTAAGGCCGAGGGCGACCGCGCGGTGTTCGCCGCCGCCGAGGACGGCGTCAACGCGATGTCCGTCCGTCCTTGCATCGTCTACGGCCCGCACGACTACTCCGAGCGCCTCGACTTCTGGATTTCGCGGGTGAACGAGTACGACCGAATCGTCATCCCGGGCGACGGCACGAACGTCTGGCACCGTGCCTACGTCGAGGACGTGGCCGCAGCACTGCGCATCGTCGCCGAGGAGGGCGAGGCGGGCGAGGTGTACAACGTCGGCGACCAGCGGCTCGTGACGCTGGAGGAGATGGTCGACCTCGTGGCGGACTGTCTCGATACGAGTGTGGAGGTCGTCCACGCTTCCGAGCGCGAGTTGTCCATCGGCGACCTCTCGGGCGAGGACTACATCCTGTATCGCGACTACCCGCACGTGCTCGATACGAACAAACTCGCCTCCCTCGGCTGGGAGTCGACCCCCCTCGAAGACGCGATGCAGCGTGCCGTCGACGACCACCTGGATTCCGACCGCGATGGCAGCGAGCACGACCCCGGCCGCGAGAACGAAGAGCGCGTGCTGGGCGTGCTGGACACGCTGTGACGGCACTGACACCTCACCACGCCGGCGACAGTGGCTATACCGGCACAGTGCCAATCACTCGCATGGCGCTCGAGCAACCTGACCCACCCACCGGCCCGGACGAGAATCCCACCTTCCGCGTGGCGGACGACGACGCCGGCCACGTCGTCGAGTACGGGCCGGACGACTACGTCGACTACGAGTACTCCGACGACGGGAACTGGCTGGTCCTCACGGTCGAGACCGAGGACGGTCTGCTCGCCGAGAAGCGGTTCTTCATCGGCTACCCCGCCTGAGCCGAATCGGCAGATAGATTTATTCAGCGCGAAAGATGTAGTGTAGTAACAACCTCCCACGATGGCCACGGAGACAGACACCTCGCGCCGGCACACCGACGCTGAGTCGGTCCCGTGGCCCCAGCAGGTTCGAAGTTTCGCCGTCCGGTCGACCCGGACAATCGTCCGGGACCGGTCCGCGCTGTTCTGGGCGTTCGTCTGGCCCGCATTCTGGTACGTCATGACGAGTCTAACGTTCATCTCCGCACCCGCAGACGCGTCGAACCCGGCCCAGGAACTGGGGTACGCGAAGGCAGGGACCGCCATCTCCATCGGCGTCTTCGGCGCGATGTCGGTCTCGCTCATCGTCCTCGGGACCCGCCTCTCGGCGGACCGAACCGAGCGACGCTACCGGATGCTCCGGACGCTCCCGGTGTCGCCGTCGGCCGACCTGACCGGCCGCTTCCTCGCGACGTTCGCGTTCTCGATTGCGTCCTTCTGCACCATCGTCGCCATCAGTCTGGTCGATGGCGCGCTCTACCCGGTCGCAGGGCCGCTCGCGGTTCCGGTCGTCCTTGGCTGTCTGCTCGGCGTCTGCCTCACGAGCGCCGGCGTGAGCGTCGTCCTCGCCGAGGTCGTCCGGCGGCGCGAGTACGTCGTCGCGGTGGGCACCGTCGGACTCCTCGTCTGGTTCTTCTTCAGCGGCTTCAACGGCGGCGTGCCGTCGTTGCTCCCCGAGCAGGCCCGGCACCTGCTGAACATCGTGCCGAACACGGTCGGGACGCGGACCATCACGTCCCACCTCATCGGCACCCCACTCCCGTCCGACCCGCAACCGCCTGGCGCGGCGGTGGCCCTCGCGACCGTGCTGGGCTGGGGCGGACTCGGCTACGGGCTCGGCGTGGCTGTCGCCACCCGGTCCATCTACGACAGGGGTGGTCGCTGAGATGTGGGTCGTCGACGCCTCGGACGTGACGGTCCGCCTCGGCGGCGAACCGGTCCTCGATGGAATCGACCTCGGCGTCGAGGAAGCCAAGATATCCGTGGTCATGGGCCCGAACGGGGTCGGCAAGACCGTGCTGTTGTCCTGTCTCGCCGGGAGTCTCCGCCCCGACGAGGGTGGTGCGAGTCTGTTCGGCCACGCGCCCCGGGACGTGCGCCACCGGTTCCGGTTCATGCTGGACGACGGCCTGAGCGACCCGGCACTGACCGGTCGCGAGAACCTCGCGTTCCACGCCGACCTCCACCCGCGCTGGACCGACCGGTGGCGCGACTTCGCCGAGACGCTCGACATCGCGGACGCGCTCGACCGGCCCGTCCACGAGTACTCGAAGGGGATGCGAAAGAAGCTCGACCTGCTCATCACGCTGTCGGCCGACGTCCAGTTGTACCTGCTCGACGAGCCGACGGCCGAACTCGACCTCGCCGCCGTCGACCGGTTGCACACGATACTCCGGGAGCTACGGGCCGAGGGGCGGACCGTGGTGCTGACCAGTCACCGCCCAGTCGACGCGTCGGCCGCCGACGACCTCGCCTTCCTCCGGGACGGTGGCGTCGTCGCCCGCGCGAGCCCGACCGAACTCCTCGACGACGTGCCGCCCGTGGTCCGCGTCGAGGGTGGCCTCAGCGAGGTGTTCGACCTGCTCCAGGCCGACGGACAGGTCGACGAACTCCGGGACCTGGTCCGGGACGGCAAACTACTGGAGGCGGGCGCGGAGCGCCGTGGGTTCCTGGCCGAGGGCGTGGCCCCCGCGACCGTCGAGCAGTTGCTGCCAGCCGCGTCGCTGGCCACGGCGACGGTCGAACAGCCCCGCGTCTCGGACCTGTTCAACTACTACGTCCACTTCCCGGACGCGGCGGTGTCGACCGAGACGGGGGCGGATGACCGATACCACGAGGACCTCGAACTGCAGTTCGACGACCCCGCGGACGACCCGGCCCGCAAGCAGGGCGACGAGGAGGGGTACGAGGAGGACCTCGACCTGAAAGAGTCAGTCGACTGAGCCCGGCGCAGACGAAAAAGAGTTTCCTGTCCCCCCGATGACTGTCACGTATGTTCACCAAATCCACCTGGATCCGGCTGCCACGGAACGTCGTGGTGGGCCACGGCGTCCTCGACCAGACGGTCGAGGCCGTCGAGGAGCTCCACTTGCACGGGCGACCGCTCATCGTCACGAGCCCGACGCCCCGCAAGATAGCGGGTGAGGCCATCATCGAGCAGTTCGCCGAGCGCGGGCTGGACGCCGAAACCGTCGTCGTCGACACGGCGAGTTTCGAGGCGGTCGAGCGCGTCATCGAGGCTGCTGAGGAGATAGACGCCGGATTCCTGCTCGGCGTCGGCGGCGGCAAGGCCATCGACATCGCGAAGATGGCCGCCGACCACATCGGCCGTGGCTTCGTCTCGGTTCCGACCGCGGCGAGCCACGACGGTATCGTCTCCGGGCGCGGGTCGGTCCCCGAAGGCGACACCCGGCACTCGGTCGCCGCGGACCCGCCGCTGGCGGTCATCGCGGACACCGAACTCCTCGCCGAGGCCCCCTGGGAGCTGACGACCGCGGGCTGTGCCGACATCATCTCGAACTACACCGCCGTGATGGACTGGCGACTCGCGAACCGACTGAAGAACGTGGAGTACTCCGAGTACGCGGCCGCGCTCTCGGAGATGACCGCGGAGATCCTGGTCGACAACGCCGACCTCGTCAAACCCGGCCTCGAGGAGTCCGCCTGGGTCGTCACGAAGGCGCTCGTCTCCTCCGGCGTCGCGATGTCCATCGCCGGCTCCTCGCGCCCCGCATCGGGAGCAGAACACCTGTTCTCCCACCAGCTCGACCGCATCGCGCCCGACCCGGCCCTCCACGGCCACCAGGTCGGCGTCGGCTCCATCATGACCGCGTACCTGCACGAGGGCGACCGCGGCATCTGGACGGACATCCGCGACGCGCTCCGCAGCATCGACGCGCCGACGACCGCCCGCGAACTCGGCATCGACGCCGACACGGTCATCGAGGCGCTCACCACCTGCCACACCATCCGCGACCGCTACACCATCCTGGGCGACGGGATGAACGAGCGCGCCGCCCGCGAGGTCGCCACGAAGACGGGCGTCATCTGAGCCGCCCGGCCAGACGACTTTTGTACGAACCGTTTCATCGTTCAATCTATGCCCGCAGCGACCGGTGACGAGCCCGAGTCCGCCAAGACCACGGGTTCAGGAGACGACGACGGACATCCACTCGGTCTCGACCACGACGAGGACGCGGAAGAGGCCTACGACGAGCGCCTCGTCAGAGGCTGGAAGCTCGTGGCCGTCGGCATCATCACTGCGCCGGCGAGCTTCGCCTACCTGCAGGGAGCAGGTCCCACTGTCAGCGCGTTCGCTCTCCTGCTCGTCGCGCCGCTCAGCCTCGGCCCCATCTACGTCGGGAGCGCGATGATACAGTTCCCCGAACAGACCGTCGGCCGGTTCGATACGTGGTCGAAACACGACGACAGCGTCAAGTCGCCGGCCGGTGGCGCGATGCGGGGAGTCTTGTTCGCCAGCGTCGGGCTCGCCGTGGGCCTGTACGGGATTACGGTGTTCCTCTGACGCGGTCCCGAACTGGAGACAGAGACGGAGACGGACTCCCGCCGACTCAGACGTGTTCGTCGAGGAACTCCGCGACCGCGGAGTACGCCTCGATCTTGTTCTCCAGCTTCGAGAGCCCGTGGCCTTCGTCCTCGAAGATGAGTTCGCGGACGGGGACGCCCTGCCCGCGGGCTTCCTCGACGATCTGGTGGGCCTCGCTCACCGGCACCCGCGGGTCGTTCTCGCCGTGGATGACGAACAGCGGGGCCTGGATGGCCTCGATGTTGTTGGTGGGTGAGATGGACTCGAGGAACTCGCGGTCGTCTTCCAGCGAGCCGTACTCGGCCTCACGGAGCTTCCGCCGCCACTCGCCGGTGTTCTCGAGGAACGTGACGAAGTTGGCGATGCCGACCACGTCGACACCCGCAGCCCACAGGTCCGGGTACTCGGTCAGACAGGCGAGCACCATGAACCCGCCGTAGGAGCCGCCCATGGCGACGAGCCGGTCGTCGTCGACCGCCGGGTGGGCGTGGAGCCAGTCCACACAGGCCTCGATATCTTTGACAGAATCCATCCGCTTTCGCACGTCGTCGAGGTGGCTGTACGCCTTTCCGTACCCGGAGGACCCGCGGACGTTCGGCTCGAAGTAGCCGTAGCCGCGGTTCAGGAAGTACTGCTTGACCGGGTTGAACGACGGGCGGCGCTGTGATTCGGGGCCACCGTGGATGGAGACGATGACCGGTACCTCGCCCTCGTCGTAGCCGTCGGGGAGGGTGAGGAACCCGGGAACCTCCAGGTCGTCGAAGCTCTCGACGTGGACCAGTTCGGGCTCGCGGAACGTCTCCTCGGGGATGCCCGCCGTGGCCGCGTAGGTCCAGCGCTCGGTTTCTCCAGTTTCGGTCTTGACGACGTAGACGTTCGTGTTGACCGCGGCCCCGGTGGCGGTGATGGCGAATCGCTCCGCGTCCGGTCCCCAGGAGACCCCGCCTGCGATACCCCCTGGGAGGTCTGGGGATGGGTAGGTCTCGTAGCTGGTCGGCCCGGTGAACTTCCCGACCGTTATCTGGGTGAACCCGTCGACGTTGCGCGAGTAGACGAACCGACTGGTGTCCTGGTCGAGCGCGATGCCGTCGACGTTCCAGCCGTCACCCTCGACGACGGTCTCCAGTTCGAGCGTGTCGAGGTCGAGCCGGGCGAGGTACAGCGTGTCCGAGTCCTCGTCCGTGCTGACGTACAGTGCGTCTCCGTCGGGTGCCCACGTCGCGCTGTAGAACCGGACGTTCCCCTCGTGGGGCGTGACGTGGCGCATGTCGCCCGAGTCGATGTCGAGGACGTAGAGGTCCTGGTCGAAGTTCGAGTACGCCTGCGAGACGATGAGTCGCGAGTCGTCCGGGCTCCAGCCGCTGACCGTGAGCCAGCCGTCGCCCTCGTGGACCAGCGTCGCCTCGTTCCCGCGCTCGTCCCGACCCTGGACGTACACGTCGAAGACACTCTCGTCCCGGCGGTTCGACGTGAACGCGAAGCGCTCCCCGTCGTGGCTCCAGCCGCCCCAGCGGTGCTTCGCGTCGGGGTGTTCGGTCAGGTTCACCTCCTCGCGACCGTCACCCGAGAGCCGGTAGAACTGCTGGCGCTCGTTGCCACCCTTGTCCATCCCGAAGACGAGTTCGTCGCGCTCGGGCGACCACGAGGCGAAGGTGACGCGCTCGTCGTAAAAGGTCCGCTGGTCCGGCCACCCGCCGGGTTCGTCGATGGTCCAGACCTGCGAGACGCCGGTCGTGTCCATCAGGAAGGAGAGTCGCTCGCCGTCCGGCGAGAAAGACGCGCTGCCGGCGCTCCGGATATGGAGATACCGCTCGATGTCGTACGACATACAGTATCATGGGACGCCACGCCGTTAAGCGGTTGTGGTGGCGGGGGATTTCGTGTGTGGTTCCGCACTGCCTGGTGAAGGCTACGACGCCATCCACTACCGCATCCACGCCCGATTCGAATCACGCGGAAAGGGGGATTTTTAATACGCTATACAGTGCCTCTCGAAACGAGCAATGCGTATCGCCTTCGTCTCGCTTGAAACTGCCCTCCACTGCGACTACGAGGCGATAGACCGCCTCACGCGAACCGCGGAACTCCTCGCGGCGCGCGGGCACGACGTGACCTGGTTCTGTGCGAAGTGGTGGACCGGGGAGAAATCCGAGTGGGAGCACGAAGGCGTCTGCTACCGGGGGCTCGTCGACGACCTGGCCGATGCCCGGAAGTTCCGCTACAGCCTGGCCGTCGCGCTGCCGAAGTTCTCTCCCGACGTCGTCCACGTCGGGGCCATCCCGCCGGGGCAGGTTTCGGCCGCGAGCAAGGGCGCACGGGTCGCCCGCGCACCGGTCATCACCGACTGGTACGGCGACGCGGCGAACGTCAGCCGCAGCCACCGCAAGGCGCTGAAGCGATCGGACGCAGTCGTCGTCCCGTCCCGGCTCGTACAGACACGCGTCTGGGAGCACGGTGTCGCCGAGGACGCGGTCGAGGTCATCCCGAACAGCGTCGACATGGACTACATCGAGTCGGTCGACCCGGTCAACGCCGGCGACATCGTCTACTCCCGCCGGCTGGACGAAGGAGCGAACCTGGAATCCGTCCTGCTGGCGCTCGCGGAACTCCGGCAGGTCGACTGGTCCGCCGTGGTGGTCGGGGACGGCCCGGAGCGTGAGAACTACCAGCGACAGGCGCGCGACCTCCGCATCGACGACCGCATCACCTGGCTGGGCGAATGCGACCGCGAGCAGCGGGTCGCGGTTTACAAGGGCGCACACGTCTTCGCCCAGACCGCCCACGAGTGCCTGTTCGCGACCGAACTCCTGTGGGCGCTGGCCTCGGGCTGTATCGGTATCGTGGAGTACCACGCCGACTCCTCGGCACACGAGCTGGTCGAACTGCGCCAGATGGACGCCGAACGAGGCTTCCGGACGACCAGTGAGTCCGAACTCGCGGACGCGATCCGCGAGGCTGCCGACATGGAGCACAAGGTCGTCGACGAGAGTTTCGCCGAGTTCGACCACCGGCCGGTGCTGGAACGGTACCTCGACTGCTACCGCGAGGAGATGGAGTCCGCCGGTCTATTCTGAGCGGCCAGTGGGTCACACCGAACGACTCAGGCCGCCTGTGCCAGCACGACCAGCGTGTCGCCACCCTCGACCACGAGTTCGAGGACGGGTTCGAACCCGGCGACGTCGAGCGGCGTGTACCCGGTCTCGGCGGTGACGCTCGTCAGGAGGTACCCGTTCGGCCGCAAGACCCGCCGGTACTCGACGAGCGTGTCGTGTGCCGGGGTCGCGGCGACCACCGCGTCGATGGTGCAGGTGTCACCGATGGGCATCTCGGCGTCGACCGTTCGCCGGGGCTCCGGAAGGTCGAGGGCAGAGAGGGGGTCGTCGGTCTTGCCGACGAGCAGGTCTGCGTCGTCGTCGAGCACCGCCTGGAGGGCCGCCGCCATGGAACCGGGGCCGCCACGTTCGAGCCGGGTCACCGTCGGGTCGTCACCGTGTTGCGTCGCAGTATCGAGATCGCCGCGGGGAGTCGTCGTCGCCATGGTCAACAGCCACGAAGACCGGGGGTATCCCCGTTCTCCTTAATCACTTAGGCTCGGCGCTGGCCGAGCAGGAACTGGAAGGCACCGTCACCCATCTCGTCACCGACGATGTCGGCTCTCTCGACCGCGAAACCGGCGTCCTCGACGAGTTCGCGCTCGGTCTCGGCGTCGTAGAAACTCCAGCGCATCTCGACGCCGCCGTCGAGCCAGTTCGGGTTCGAGCCCTCCCACTCGCCCGCGCCGGTGCTCACGAGGAGCCAGCCGCCGGGCTCGACGACCCGCGCGAACTCACGGTAGAGTTCAGCGTGCTCCGCTCGCGGGACGTGGATGGTCGCGTGGTAGCAGACGAGCCCGGCGAACGCGCCAGTGGCGAACGGCAGCCGAGTGAGGTCGCCCTGGACGAAGTCGCCATCAGGGACCGCATCGGTCGCGCGACGGACCTGCTCGCGCGAGATGTCGAGTCCGGTCACGTCGTACTCGGGGACGAGGCGTGCGGCACAGCGCTGGCCATCGCCACAGCCGGCGTCGAGGACTGCGCTGGCGCTGGCGACGCGCTGGCGGAAGTCGTCGAGCAGTGGCGCGCCGGCTGGCCCATCGTCGCGCTCCGCGGCGTAGGCGTCGGCGACCACGTCGTACCCCTCGCGGACGACGCGGCGGTGCTCGTCGTTGGTCATCTGCCGGAGCGACTCGCGGCGGAGAGAAATCACTTCGGGTGGTGTGTGACCGGGTGTGTCGGCAGGGCAAACAGGCGGGTCGGTGACCGAATCGGATTCCCGTCGCGGCGACCCGCACACCAGCCTCGACCGACGACGGGTCGGTTCTCAGGAGATAGCGAGACTGGCCGCGGCATCCGATAAGAAGGGTCGGGGCGGATTCGAGAGTGCTTACTTCGAGAACGCGCCGGGGTCACGCGCCGCCGTCGCGACGCGGACTGCGGCGATGTTCTCCGCGACGTCGTGGACGCGGACGATGTCCGCGCCGCGGTCGGCCGCGATGGCGGTCGCGGCGACGGTCGCGTGTTCGCGCTCGTCGGCGTCGCGGCCGATATAGCCGAACATCGACTTGTGCGAGTGGCCGACAAGGACGGGACAGCCGAGCGCGCGGAACTCGTCGATGCGCCCGAGCAGGTCGAAGGACTCCGCGGCGGTCTTGCCGAAGCCGAGACCCGGGTCGACGAGTATCTGCTCGCGGTCGAGCCCGGCCTTCTCCGCGAGCAAGACCTGCTCGCCGAGCTGGTCGATGACGTCGTCGACCACGTCGTCGTACTCGATGTCGTTGTCGGGGTCGACCGGCGTGTCGATGCTGTGCATCACGATGAGCGGGGCGTCGAACTCGGCCGCGACGAAGCGCATCTCCGGGTCGTCCAGCCCGGACACGTCGTTGAGCACGTCCGCCCCGGCGTCGAGGGCGGCGCGAGCGACCGCGGCCTTCCGGGTGTCGACCGAGATGGTGGTGTCGATGCCGGCGTCACGGATGGCCTCGATGGCGGGGACGACGCGGTCGATCTCGTCCTCGACGGAGACTTCCTCGGCACCGGGGCGGGTCGACTCGCCGCCGATGTCGATGATGTCCACCCCGGCGTCGACCATCTCCTGGGCGTGTTCGACGGCCGCGTCGACGGCGTCGAACTCGCCGCCGTCGTGGAAGGAGTCCGGCGTGACGTTCAGGATGCCCATGACGGCGGTCCCGTCCTGCCAGGGATAGTCGGTGGGGGAGTCGGGCTGCTGGATGTCGAGCGCCTCGCGGAGTTCGGTCGCGAACTGGGCCAGCCCGTAGGGTTGCCCGTCGAGCTTGTCTGTGAGCCGCTTGAACTGCGAGAGCGTCCCCATGAGCACGACGTCGAGGCGTTCACCGTCGGTCTCCAGGCCGGAGACGGAACACTCGCCGCCCAGGCTGAGCATCTCCTCCTTGAGATAGGACGCCTGGCGCTTCTGGACGCGGGTCTTCAGCACGCGGTGGACGCCCTTGGCACGCATCCGCCAGATGCCGGGTTCGGTGACGCTGGCTGATTCGAGCACGTCGCGGGCGTCGTCGAGGTCGCGAACCGTCTTCGGAATCTCGACGCGGGTCCAGCGCGTGCGGGCCTCGGCGACGGTGAACAGCGACCCCGTGACCAGCACGCAGTCGTCTTCGTCGGCGGCCTCCATGGCCCGGTCGAGTGCGGTGTCGACCGACGTTCTGACCGTGCGGTCCGTCACGCCCGCCTCCTCGAACACCCGAGCGAGGACCGCCGAGTCCTCGGCACGGTCGAGGTTCGGCTCGCAGGTGTACACCGCGTCGGGTGTGGGCAGGACCGCGGCCATCTCGGCGTGGTCCTTGTCGTGCATCGCACCGAAGACGAGGTGTAACTCGTCGTACTCGAACTCGTCGAGGACCGTCGCGACCTTCTCGCAGGCACCGGGGTTGTGCGCCCCGTCGAGGACGGTCAGTGGCGATTCCGAGAGCACCTCGAAGCGCCCCGGCCAGTGGGCGTTCCGCAGCCCTCTCGCGAGCGTCGCCTCGTCCACGTCGGCGACCTGTCTGGCGAGGGTCGCCGCGATACCGGCGTTGACCGACTGGAACTCCCCGAGGACCGGAATCCGCGTCTCGACGCGCCAGTCCGGACCGTCGAGGACGATACCCGCTTCGGCGCCATCGACACGACCCTCGTAGGTGGTCTCGACGTCGCCGTCGGGGCCGACCGTAATCACGTCGCCAGCCTGCTTCTTCACGGCCTTCAGCGCGGCTCCCGTCGTCCCCGTCACGAGTGGGGCATCGTCGGGCGCGACGTGGGCCTTGTCGGTGGCGATCTCCTCGACGGTGTCGCCGAGGACGCTGGTGTGTTCGAGCGAGACGCTCGTGACCGCACTCGCGGCGGGGTCGACGACGCTCGTCGCGTCGTACTTGCCGCCGATACCGACCTCGAGGACGGCCACGTCGACGCCCTGGCGGTCGAAGTACCAGAGCGCGAGGGCGGTCATCGCCTCGAAGAAGGTGGGGGATTCGCCGGCCGCGCCGCGGTCGGTGACGTACGGCTGGACCGTCTCGACGAACTCGGTGAGTGCGGTCCGGGTGACCTTGCGCCCGTCGACGCGAACCCGCTCTCGCACGTCCTCGAAGTGGGGCGAGGTGTACAGCCCGACCGTCCGGTCGGTGTCGCGAAGCACCGACTCCACCATGCGGGCCGTACTGCCTTTGCCGTTCGAGCCGGCGACCTGGACCACAGTGAGGTCGTCGTGGGGGTCGCCGAGGTGGGCGAGGAGGTCCGCGGTCGACTCGGTGCCGGGGCGGGGCCCGTACCGGCGCAGGTCGAAGAGCGCGTTCGCGGCCTCGTGGTACTGCATATCCGAAGGTCCGGGGCGGCCCGCTTTAGCCTGTCGAACTGCGAAGCCAGACTCGGTCGACGGCCACGGACGCGTGACAGCCGCGTGCTTCTGTAATATCTTGTACCAGTTGTGCTATTTCCGGGCGCGGATACAGGGATTTTACCCACCTGAACCCGGCCCAAGCTGCCTGTTTTACCGAGACGCGGCTCCACTGAAAATCATTTTTCAGTATGATGAACCTATAAGTTGTCGGGTACAGTACGAAGCCACATGAATCGACGACGGTTCCTCGCTGTCGCGGCCGGTGGGCTGAGTGCCACCGCCGGCTGCCTCGACGCCCTCTCAGAGGATACAGGCCCTCCCGGGGGCGGAGGGACACGCTCCGAGACCCAGACCGCCCCGGCGACCGTGCGGCCGACGACGAAGGTCGTCACGACCGACATCGGTTCCCCGGCGAGCGTCGGTGATATCGCCGCCACCGTCACCGCTGCGGGCGTGTGGCGGCGGACGACGCGAACCGGCACCGACCGGTCGGTCGTCGCCGCCGCAGACCGCCAGTACCTCGTCTTTCACGTCAGGACGGCTCATGCCGAGCCGGCCGCCACCGAGACGCCGGCGGCTGCCCAGTCGACCACCTCCGCCTCCGCCACCCGGACCACCGCAACGTCCCCGGACGCGAACGAGCTCTCACTGGCCCTCTCGCTCGATGGCGTGACCTACACGCGCGTCTTTCCGACGGACACCTGCGAGGACGGGCATGGCTCGTTCGCCGTCCCGGTCCCCGCCGGTATCGACGCGTCGAACGGCGCTGTGATGTGGTACGCGCCCGGTGGCACCACCGTTCGGTGGCCGCTCTCGTCGGGACACTTCGACCAGCTCGACCGGACGCCGCGTTTCGTGCTCGAATCGTTCGAGGTCGGGCCGGGAGACACCCAGCTACCGGTCCGGCTCTCGGTCAGCAATCAGGGCAGTCGAGCCGGTCGCTTCCTCGCCGAACTTCGGACCAAATCGGCGACACAGGGCGAGTCCATCTCGTTCGGCGTCCCCCTCGACGAACCGGTCACGTACCACACCAGCGCCCCGGTTCCGCGGGCCGACCACGACCAGGCGACCGTCCTCCTGCGCTGGGGCGACACCGTCCACGAGCAGACGGTCGATCTCTGAGCGCGGTCCGCGTCGTCGGCTTGCCGCGTAACGTACAACGGACGTTTCAGCTAGCTGAAAGCACTTATCCGGGTAGTGGGAAGTCGGGAACATGAACAGACGGCGTTTCCTCGCCACCGCCGGAGCCGCGATTCCAGTAGCCCTCGCCGGCTGTGTCGGCTCGGACGGGCTGGGTACCGACTCCGGTCGGGAGCCGGCCGAGACGGGCACCGACCCATCGCCGACCGACTCGACAGCCCTCGACAGCACGGCGACCGACCCCGCGTCCGGAGACGGGTACGACCTCGTCGTCGAGAACGTCGCGGTGTACCGCCGGACGACGACCGCCGCGAACGGCGTCCACGTCGACGTCGCTGCCGACCCCGAGCGCCAGTACGTCGTCGCGGACGTCGGCGTGTTGCCCCCGGAAGATGGCGAGACCGCAGCGGACCCGCCCGCACCGACCGACCTCGAGTTCACGGTCACACTCGACGGCGAGTCGTACGGGAACGCCTTCGCGACCGAGTTCGGCAGCCAGTACGCGACGACCATCGCCGTCCCGGTCCCCACCGGCATCGAACCCGGGACGGGCGAGCTCGCCGTCGGTCCTGCGGGAGACGGCGGTATCCGACACGAGTTCACCGCTGCCCAGCTCGCCCGAATCGCTCGCGTCCCACAGTTCACCCTCGAGTCGTTCACCGTCGAAGGCGGCAACGCGTCGGCCCGCGCGACCCTCGAGGTCACGAACGAGGGCGACCGCGACGGGCGGTTCATGGCCGAGCTGGGCACGGACTACATCAGCGACACCCCCGAGGTGACGTTCGAGGTTCCGGCTGGCGAGACGGTGACGACAGAAGAGAGCGTGTCAGTCTACGCGGAGGACACAGCCGAAGTGACCGTCGTCCTCGGCTGGGGGAGCACGTATCACCGCCGGACGGTCACACTGTGACGCTCCCGGCGGACGGTCACGCTGTGACGCTGCCGGCGGGGTGCCATCCAGCACGCCGTCAGTGTACCCGACCCTGCAACCAGAACACGCCCTCCACGTCGTCGCCTTTCTCGGGCTCGAAGTCGCCACAGAGTCGCTCCGCGGCATACAGCATCACCTGGTACTCGGTCCCGTCGTCGCCGCGGAACAGGGGAACGCGCATCCGGTAGAGCGGCTGGCCGCCGAAGTCGACCTCGGTGACGGTCTCGACCGTCGTCTGGAAGATGTAGTCGTCCACGTCACCACCCTCGAACGGGACGAACCCGGCCATTCCCTCGGTCGAGAACTCGTTGCCCTCGTCGTCGGTGAGGGTCTCCGTCTCGGCCGGGTTCAGGTCGTACGCCAGCGCCGCGAGTTCGACCTCGCAGTCCCCGCCGAAGTAGTCGTCCTCGTGCTCCCAGAAGTTCGTCGTGAAGAACGAGACCGTCGCGTCGCCGAGCGTGCCCGAGAGCTGTGCTTCGGCCCCGTTCGCCCACGGGATGAGTTCGGAGACGGTCACCTCGTGGGTGATTCCCTCCGCGGTCGGGTAGCCGGACCAAATCTCACCGGCCTCGCTGGCGATGGCCATGGTCGAGAGCGCACCGGTGCCGCCCCGGTACCCGACGACGATCTCGTCGTCGACCTGCCTGCCCTCGGTCGCGGTCCCCGACTCGACCGCGCCCATGATCGCCTGCATGACGGCGTCGTCGCCTTCGACGACTGTGTCCCAGTGGCTCCCGTGGCTCCCACTCTTGGCCCCCTCGCGGGCCACGTTCACCCCGGAACGCCCCCGCCCCTCGGGGTCCGACATCTCCCCGGGTGTCACGTCCGCGTCGTCGTACCCCGCCGCTGGCCCGACGGATTCGTCCCCCGTCGATGCAGTCTCGTCGCTCCCACCGAACAGACCTCGCAACCGGTCGAACAGTCCCATGTGAGAACAGAATCGGCCGACCGTGGAATGTCTTGCCCTCGGCCGGAGGCGGGAGGAGAGACCTACGTCGTCTCGCGGTCGACCTCTCGTCGCCGGTCCCGCTCCGTGTCGTCCAGCAGCGCGTCGAGGTCGTCACGGAACTCCCTGTTCTCGAACCCCTCCTCGTCCTCGTACAGCCGCTGGAGTTCGCGCTCGAACTCCGAATCGGAGAGGTCGCCGTCGACGTACCGCTCCGTCAGTTCCTCGCGCTTCTCTTCGAGGGTCGGCTCCGGCGGCGCGAACCACTCCGAGACCCCGTACTGGCGCGCCTGCGGGACCGCGAACTCGACCAGTGCCGCGGCGTTGGAGATGCGCTGGCTGTTCAGGCTCGGCATCGACACCTGGCTGACGATGGCCACCACCAGCCAGAGCACCCAGACCCCCGAGAGGAGCGTCAGCAGGAGAGCTGCGACGACCCAGGGGGCGATGGCTCCGACGAAGGTGAACAGGCTCCCGGCGGTCCCGAGCGCCGCGACCGCCTGGAGGAGCCCCCACGCCGAGACGCCGACGAGGGTGAACAGGGTCAGGACGAGCATGGCCACGAGCGCCTTGACCTTCCGACTGGAGAGCAGACCCATGTGGTATCCTGTAGGGCGGCGGCGTACTTCAAACGAGAAGGTTCCTGTCTGGGGGGTGGTCGTGGGTTCGTCGGGCGGTTCGAGTGGGAACGACGATGGGTGTGGCTGGCAGTACGAGTGTGCTCGGTGGCGAGAAGCAGACGACTCGCGCTGGTGGCTATGACCGCCACCGCACAGCACCGCACCCACACCCTCCCCAGCCGACTCCCTCCGTTGCACTCCGGTCGTCCCTCGCACGGCACTGACTCGTGGCCTCGCTCACGGGTCGTTCCTCCCCGTTCGCTGTCGAGGCGACTGCGTCGCCTCGCACGGCACACTCGTCAGCGCGCGCCAACCGCCGTCAAAAAGTCGACTCTCCGTCGCTCAGTCGTGACGGAAGCACCGAGTCCCGGTCATGACCATCGTCATGCCGAGTTCGTCGGCGGCCTCGATGACCTTGTCGTCGTTCTTCGACCCGCCGGGCTGGATGACCGCTTCCACGCCGGCTTCCGCGGCTTCCTCGACGGCGTCCGGGAACGGGAAGAACGCGTCGCTGCCCATCACGGCCCCGTCGGCGGACTTGCCCTCGGCGTCACGCTCAGCCTTCATCGCCGCGATCTCGACCGCGTCCACGCGGGAGACCTGACCCACGCCGAGGCCCACGGTCTCGGTCCCCTTCGCGAAGACGATACCGTTGGACTTCACGTGCTTCTGGACCTTCCACGCGAACAGCATCGTCTCGAGTTCCTCCTCGGTCGGCTCGCGCTCGGTGACGACTTCGAGGTCCTCTCGGGTGACCTCGTCGAGGTCGCGCTCCTGCACGAGGCGGCCACCGACGAGTTCCTTGCTGGTGAACGTCTCCGTGACCTCGCCGAGTTCGCCCACGTCGAGCACGCGGAGGTTCTTCTTCTCGGTGAGGACGTCGAGCGCGTCGTCGGTGTAGCCGGGGGCGACGACGACCTCCTTGAACGAGTCGGTGATGAGTTCGGCCGTCTCGGCGTCGCATTCGCGGTTGAGCGCGACGATGCCGCCGAAGGCGGACTTTGCGTCCGTCGCGAGGGCGTCGGCGTACGCCTCGCTCAGGGTGTCGGCGACGGCACAGCCGGCCGGGTTGGTGTGCTTGATGACCGCGGCGGCGGGCTCGTCGAACTCCTTGATGAGGTTCAGCGCGCCGTCGGCGTCGTTGTAGTTGTTGTAGCTGAGTGCCTTCGCGCCCTCGTTGAGCTGCTCGGCGTGGACGACGCTGGCCTCCTCGCAGGTGTTGTCGGCGTAGAGGGCGGCGTCCTGGTGCGGGTTCTCGCCGTAGCGGAGGTCGGCGTGGCGGTCCTCGGTGACGACCCGGCGCTGGGGCAGGTCGGCGGCCTCGTCGCCCTCGACCGAAACCGAATTGGACTCGAAGTCGACGCTGAGGCGGTCCTGTGCGAACCACTTGACGGCGCGCGGGTACGCCTTGAACTCGCCCTCGTAGAGGACGCGCTCTTTCAGCGAGTCCGTGTCGTCACCCTCGTAGACGGGGACGGGTTCCTGCGTGACGATGGGGCCGGCGTCGACGTCGGTGTCGACCACGTTGCCGTCCTCGTCGACCGCGTTCGTGACGGCGTGGACCGTGCAGCCGACGGTCTTCACGCCCGCGTCGAGCGCGTCGCCCCAGGCGTCCATGCCGGGGAACGACGGGAGCAGGCTCGGGTGGACGTTCAGCGTCAGCGGCATCTCGTCGAGGAAGGTCTCCGAGAGCACGCGCATGTAGCCGTCCAGACAGACGAGGTCGAAGTCGTAGTTCGAAAGCGCCTCGACCACGCGCTGCTCGTGCTCGCGTCGGCTCTCCCCGTCTTCCATGGGGACCGCCTCGGTGGCGATGCCGCGCTCCTCGGCGTCGGCGAGGACGGGCGCGTCCTCGTCGTTCGTCAGGACGACGGCGAGCTCCGCGCCGCCCGGTGTGAGGTCGTCGATGTGCAGGAGATTGCGACCACGGTTCCCGGCGAGACCGGCGATGCGTGTCATACCTGTGTGGCGTGGTGCGGGCAGGAAAGTAGTTGCGGTTGCGAGCGCAAAAGTATGCACGAGTCTGCATACTTTCCCGATTCGAGCGCCAAGAAACGAGTTTCCTGTGCACGAACGCGGATGGTTCCGACAGGCTTTTGCGACCCGCCCGGGCAGTGTCGTCCATGCCGAATCCGCTCTTCGCCGTCTCGCCCCTCGACGGCCGTTACGCCGGTCGCACCCGACCGCTCGCGCCGTACGCCAGCGAGTCCGCGCTCATGCGCGCTCGCGTGCAGGTCGAAGTCGAGTACCTCGTCGCGCTCGCCGACCTCGACGCGACACCGCTCGAAATCGACGAGGCACAGCGCGCCCACCTGCGCTCGCTGTACGAGGAATGGGACGAGGCGGACGCCGACCTCGTCAAGACCATCGAAACCGACGGCTACGGCGAGTTCACCGCCACGAACCACGACGTGAAGGCGGTCGAGTACTTCGTTCGGGTGAACCTGCCCGAGGACCTCGACGCCGCCCAGTGGATCCACTTCGGGCTCACCAGCGAGGACGTGAACAACCTCGCACACCGCCTGCTCGTCTCGGGAGCGGTCGAGGAGGTCCTGTTCCCCGAACTCGATTCCCTGGTCGACCAGCTCACCGAGATGGCCCAGGAACACCGCGACCTGCCGATGCTCGCACACACCCACGGCCAGCCCGCCACGCCGACGACCTGGGGAAAAGAGGCCGCGGTGTACGCGGCCCGACTGGGCAGAACGCGCGCCCGGCTCCAGGGCGCGGTCGAGTCGCTGGCAGGCAAGCTCGGCGGCGCCTCCGGCACCTACGCGGCCCACGTCGCCGCCTACCCCGACGTGGACTGGCGGTCCTTCGCCCAGGAGTTCGTCACCGACCTCGGCCTCGACTTCGCGCCGGTCACCACGCAGGTCAACCCCTGCGACGACCTTGCCGAAGTCTTCGACGCGGCCCGCGGCGTCAACAACGTCCTGCTCGACATGGACCGCGACTTCTGGCTCTACGTCTCGAAGCGCTACCTCGGGCAGGAAGCCGTCGAGGGCGAGACCGGCTCCTCGACGATGCCGCACAAGGTCAACCCCATCGACTTCGAGAACAGCGAAGGAAACCTCTCGAAGGCGAACTCCGACCTCACCTTCCTCGCGGACTACGTGACGACCTCGCGACTCCAGCGTGACCTCTCCGATTCCACAGTGAAACGGAACATCGGCGCCGCCTTCGCCCACTGTCTCATCGGCTACACCAAGGCCCAGAACGGACTCGCGAAGGTCGTCCCGAACGAGCACGTCATGCGCGAGGACCTGCAGGAAACACCGGAAATCATCGGCGAGGCCGTCCAGACCATCCTCCGGCGCGAGGGCGACACCGCGGCCTACGAGCGCGTCAAGGAACTCACCCGCGGCAAGCGCGTCACCATCGAGGACTTCTACGACCTGTTCGACGACCTCGACGTCAGCGAGGACGTGCGCGAGGAGCTGAAGGCGCTGACCCCGGAGGGCTACGTCGGCGTCGGCTCGGACCTCGTGGACGAACTCGACTGAGCGCCTATCCCAGCCCGAGCACACCCAGCAGTGCGAACGCGACGATCGCCAGCACGAACGCCCAGACCGCCGGTGCAGGCGTGCCGACCGGCCGGGTCCGCTTCGCCAGTCGCGCCGCGATTCGCGGGTCCAGTCGGCCCCAGGCGCGCTGGCGACGCTCCAGCAGGGAGAAACTCACCCCGGTTGCTGCCCCGTATACCAGGTGCCCGACCAGCGACGGAATCGCCGCGGCGATGCCGGCCGGATGCCAGGCGAGAGGCTGGCCGAGCAGCGTCGGCATGAGCGTCAGCGGCCCGATGAACCACCAGACGAGCCCGTAGGAGAGTCCCCAGGCTGCACCCGACCCGAGGTCCGGTGACTCGTACCGGAACAGCTGGACGTACGTCGCCCCGACGAAGGCACTGATACCCATGTGCACGAGGAACCCGACGACGGGCGAGTCCGACCCGACGAGCGACGCGACGAGCACGATGTCCCCGGTGGCGACCATCACCATCCCGAACAGGAGGCCGCCGGTGACGCTCCCGAGTGTCCCCCAGACGGTCGCCTGCAAGACCTTGATACCTGGCCCCTCGACCGCCCGGTTCAGCGGGTCCGAAGCGTAGAACAGCACGACCCAGACGCGGTCGACGAACGCGTAGCTCGCGCCGACGACGAGCCCGTACACGACGTGGCCAACGAGCGTGCCACCACCGGCCTGCATCGCGGTCGCGGACCAGTCGACGGGGAAGCCCCGAAGCAGGGGCATGAGCGTGAGCGCGCCGAGCAGCCACCAGAACAGCCCGTAGGCCATTCCCCAGCCGAGTGCGGACCCGGTCCCGCGGGTGTCGCGCTGGAAGAGGAACCCGAAGGTCGCCCCGATGGTCGCCGCGACGGTGAAGTGGACCAGCAGGCCGGTCCCTGCCCCGGTGCGACCGACCAGCGACGCGACGAGCGGGAGCATCCCGACCTGCACCATCCAGACGCTGAACGCCCACCCGCCGGCGATTCCGGCGACGCCGCCGACGAGGAGTGCCCTGTTCCTGTCGATACGCGGTTCGGCGGTCTCGTCGCTCTCGTCGCTCTCGTGCCCTGGGCCATCGGTTGCGGCACGAGCACGCGCCTGCCAGCCGCCCACCGCAAGCCCGACGGGCGCACCGAGACCGAGCACGGCCCCGGCCAGCCAGGGGAGCCTGTCCCGGATGCCCGCCGTACCGAGGGTCGGCAACACCCCGAGCGACCCGCCGAGGGCCAGACACCCAAGTACCACGACCCAGGCGAGAACCGCCGTCGCCAGTCCCCACATCAGCCCGCGCCCGGGGTTCGACGACCGGCCACCCAGGGCCAGCGCGAAGCCCGCACCGAACGCGATGCCTGTGGGGAGCCACAGCGGTGATGCGACGTCTCCCACGGCGACGACGACGAGCCCGCCAGCCAGTCCGGCAAGACTCCCGGCGAAGGCGGTCGATGTGACCGCCAGCGTCGGACGCGACGACGGGACGGTGGCCTCTGCCCGAGGGACGGGAGCGGCCATCAGCACCGCCCCTCCCCCGCCACGACCTGCGCGATGTCACGGGGGAAGACGAGTTCGGTCGTCCACTTCACGAGCACCTGGAGCTGGCGCTCGGCGTCGGGCAGTTTCGCGAGGTACGCCGTCCGCCACAGGACCCAGGCGAACAGCCCGACGAACCGGTGTGACCGCCCCCGAAGGCACAGCTCCGCACACGCCTGCTGGTGGCCGACGACGCAGAGGGACCCCCGGGACTGGTACCGGAACGGCGTCGGCTCGTGGCCGCTCACGACCGCGTGGAGGTTCCGCGCGAGTGCCCTCGCGGCCCGGACCGCGTGCTGGGCTGTCGCCGGATACCGCTGCCCGGAGTCGGGGTCGGTCACGGCGGCGCAGTCGCCCGCGGCCCACAGGTCAGCGTGGTCGGGCACCTGCAACGTCGCGGTCGTGGGCACCGCCTTTCCCTCGGTCAACGGGACGCCGAGGGTCTGTACGAGCGGATTCGGACGCACCCCGATGGTCCAGACGACCGTCTCCGTCTCGATCCGGTCTCCGGTCGAGAGCGAGACGACGCCCTCAGCGACCTCGTCCACGCGCTGGCCGAGGCGGAAGTCGACCCCGCGCTCGCGCATCGTCGCCAGCGCGTACTCGCCGAGTGACGCGGGCAACTCGGGCAGGATGTGTCCGTGGGAGTGGACGACCGTCACGCCGATGGCGTCCGCGGGAACGTTCGGGTAGTAGACTGCCATGCCGCGGACGAAGTCGTTCAGGGTTCCCGCGAGTTCGGCCCCGGCGAAGCCGGCCCCCGCCACGACGAACGTGACGAGTGCGCGCTGAGTCTCGGGGTCCGGTTCGCGGTCGGCGCGCTCGAAGCAGTCGATGACGTGGTTCCGCAGGGCCACCGCGTCTGCCAGCGTCTTGAACCCGAAGGCGTGCTCCTCGACGCCGGACACCAGCCCGGTCTGTGCGACCGACCCGACCGCGAGGACGAGGTGGTCGTAGTCGATGGCGTCGCCCTCGATGTCGGCGGCCACGACGTTCCCTGCCAGCCCACCGTCGGGCGCGACCCGGCCACGGTCCGGGACGCGTTCGGTATCGGTCCGGGGTGACCCGAGAAACACCCGCTTCGCGACGGTGTCGACCGCCGTCGCTTCCCCGCGGACGACCCGGGTCCGCCGCAGGGTGGTCCGGAGCGGCGTGACGACGTGTGACGGGTCGAGGCTCCCGGCCGCGACCTCGGCCAGCAATGGCGTATACAGGGTCGTGTTCGTCTCGCTCACGAGCGTCAACTGGACCGTCGGGTCCGGCCCGAACCGGGATTCGAGTTCGCGGGCGGCGGTGAGACCTGCAAAGCCACCGCCCAGGACGACGATTCGCGTCGCCGCAACCGACGACTCCGGCACTGGTTCCTCGCTCCCCGTTTCGACAGCGCTCCGAACGCGTGTGCTCGCCGGAACGACCGCAATCCCGAACGCCAGCCCGGCGAGCATCCACACCGGGAGCGCCGGGAGGCCGGCCGCAACACCAGCGAGCGTCCACCCGACCGGGGCACCGGCAGCCAGCGGCCCGACGACCAGCTGGACGATCGCCCACGCCGGAACGGACAGCGCCGCGGCGGTCAGGCCGTGGTCGACCGGTGTCCCGGTCGTCGTTCGGAAACCGGTGCAGTACAGCACGCCACAGCCCACGCCGACAAGCAGCCCCGGCGGGCCGAGGACGGCGACGAGCACGAACCCGGGCAACAGGCCGACACCAGCCCCGACGAGCAGGTGCCACCGGTCGGCAACTTCCCCCATACCGTGCTAGTACCACACATAGCGGGTTCAACCCGCCGCTTCCCCTCATTCCACGGGGGGAAGAGACGGCGAGCGAGATTGGAAGAGAGTAACACACCGCCAGTAGAATTTTAGTATTCTGGGCCGACATTCGAGCTAACAGCGATGAACTGAGGTCCCTCCTTCGGCCGCGCCACGGTCCACGCGCTGGTACCGACGTAGTCCCGACGCCAGCGGACCGTGCAGGCCGGACACCGCCGGTCGCCACGTCCCGGTAGCCACGTCGCTACCGACGCGACCAGCAGTGTTCTCTCGCATCTATCCCGGACAGCCCAGCGGGTATCCACACAGACACGATGCACACCGATTCGACACACGACACAGCAGCCAAGACACCCGCGACGAACAGCCCGACAGAACACGCAGCCAGCGCCCACGACACACGACACCCATGAAGTACGACAGAACCGTCTCCGACGAGACGCTCACCCGGATGGTACAGCACATCGAACCGACCTGGACAGTTTCCGACGCGACGCCCGCGACCGGCGGCCACCACATCGTCTACCTGCTCACCGTCGAGACCGAGACAGGCACACGTGACTGCGTCCTCAAGGCGACACCACCAGGGAAAGACCCAATGTGCGACGTGGAGGCCCGGATGCTCGCCATCGTCGCGGCGAACACGACGATGCCCGTCCCCGAGGTGTTCGGGGTCGTGGACGAGCACGGCGACCTCCCGGCACCGTTCTTCCTCGCGTCGACGCTCCCGGGGGAAGACTACCAGCGGACCGAACTGGCACGCGTCGCCGACGTGGACCTCGAAACGCTCGCGCGCTCGTGCGGCCGCCACCTCGCCAGCCTGCACGACCTCGACCTGGTTTCGGGGTACGGCTACGTCGGCGTCGAGTACGACCGCCCACTCGCGGGCGACCGGCCCAGTTCCAACCCTGACCAGCTGGTCGTCCGCAATCCGACCGACGACTGGAAATCCTGCCTGCGCGACTCCGTCGAGGCCATCGTCGAGGGACTGGCCGAGACGCGTTTCGACAACCTCGTCGGGGGCGTTGAACCGGCGCTCGACGGCCGTCTCGACCGGCTCTCCGGCCGGTTCGACCCGGTCGTCTGTCGCATCGACAACTCCATCGACAACCTGCTCGTCGACCCCGAAACGAGTGAAGTGACCGGATTCCTCGACTGGGAGTTCCAGTTCGCCGGGACGCCGGCCTATGACCTCGCGTTCGTCACGCACAGCATGGCGGGCGGGGCGTGGGCGTACGTCCCCGGCGTGCCGAACCACGAGGCGACCATCCGGCGTGGGTTCCTCGACGGCTATCGCGAGGTCGGACCTGGCCACGTCGTCGAGCAGTACGAAACACACGGCGAGTGCTACGAGTTGCTTGCGCTCTGCCACGCGATGCTCAACTTCGAGACGGTGATGGAACAGGCCGACGCGACCGACGAACAGCGCGACGGAGCAGCCGAGGCTCTCACAGACGCGGTCAGCGTGCTGTGTGAGAACCAGTAAGCCCCTTCGCGACCGCCCGGATAACGAGGTCGCGCGTCTCGGGGTAGAGGTCATCTCCGATGTCGTCCTGGTGCAGCGTGAGAAACGACACCGACCGGATGGCGTTCGCGACCACCTTCGGGCTCGGTCCCTGGACCTCGCCCGCCTCGTACCACGCCTCGACGTAGGGCAGGAAGTACGCGAGCGATTCCTCGCGGCCCTCGCGCAGTTCCTCGTCGGTGTGGTAGTCCCGCAGCAGCTGCATCTCCTGTGGTTCGACCACGAGCCGGCGCACCAGTGGGTTCGTCTCTATCTCGTCCATCAGTGCGGTCAGGAACCCCACGATGGCCGCTTCCGGGTCGTCGTGTTCCTCGAAGGCTGCGATGATGCGAGGCAGCATCTCCTCGCCCTCGCGTTCGAGAATCTCGACGTACAGCTCCTCCTTCGAATCGAAGAACTGGTAGAAGGTGCTGGTGGCGATTCCGACGGGCTCCGTCAGGTCCGCGATGGTCGTCTTCTTCAGCCCGTAGTGGCTGAACAGCTCGCGTCCCTCTTCGACCAGGCGCTCGCGGATGCGCTCGCGCTCGGTCTCGCTGAACCCGCCGCTCATGCGATGTCCTTCCGGCGGAAGTACTCGCGGCTCGCCAGGACCAGCACCGCGCTGGCGGCGAGCAGGAGGACAGCGCCCCCGAGGTCCCACTCGCTGTGGACGAGGACGGCACCCGGGTCGTAGTAGCGCTGGGGTGCGATGGCCCCGAGCCACGAGAAGTCGGTCCCAGCGGTGACCGAGTCGATGAGGAACAGGCCGAACACGACACCCATGGCGGCCCGCTGGGCGATGCCGGCCCGGTCGAAGACGACCGAGGTGACCAGCCCGATGGCGGCCGCCGTGAGCAGGTACGGAATCGACAGCAGGTGGACCATCACGAGGTCGGCGACGGAGATGGATTCGCCGATGGCGACGACGCCCGCGAACACGATGACCGGCATCGCCGCGTTGATGACGAGCACCGGGACGAGCATCGACCCGAACTTCTCCAGCAGGACCCGCGAGCGCGAGACCGGCAGCGAGAGCGTCATGTCCATGCGCCCGTGCTCGATGTCGTCCGCGACGAGCGACGCCGCGGCGTAGGCCATGTACAGCCCGAGGAGGATGACCCAGCCGAAGGCGTACAGCTCTGCAGCGAGGAACCCCTCGATGGTGCCGAGCGACTCCGTGCCGAACGCTTCCCGGAGTGCCGGCGGGAACGCCTGCATGTACTCGTCGAGGTCGACCGCGGCCGTGATGGTCGGGAACATGTAGATGTAGAGGGCGGTCATCAGCCCCAGCCCGAGCGTCATGAGCCCGGCTCCCTTCACCCGGCGCCTGCCGTGGTAGCGCGCGAGCTCGAACATCAGGCGACCACCTCGTCGTCGCCGTAGAACCGCATGAACACCTGTTCGAGCGGGGCCTCCTCGACGTCGAGTTCGAGCACGTCGTAGCCGTCGACGAAGTCGACGAGCGAGTTGAAATCACCCGTGTAGGTGAACGTGAGCTCCGACGCCGACCCCGGAACGCTGCCGCCGTTGGCCATCGGGGCTTCGGTGACGAGGCCATCGACCGGTCGGACCGACAGGTCGTGGACGCCGTCGAGGGTCACGTCCGCCGGCGCGAGGTCGCTCGCGACGCGGAGCCGGACGAACTTCCCGCTGCGGTCGAGCAGGTCGGAGACCGTCTCGACCGTGACGATGTTCCCCTCGCGGATGATGCCGATGCGGTCGCACACCCGGCGGACCTCGCTGAGGACGTGTGAGGAGAGGAAGATGGTCGTCCCCGCCTCTTTCTCCTGGCGGATGAACTCGTTGAAGCGCTGTTGCATCAGCGGGTCCAGCCCGGCCGTCGGCTCGTCCATGATGACGAGGTCCGGGTCGTGCATGAACGCCTGCACGAGCCCGAGCTTCTGCTTGTTCCCGGTCGAGTACTCGCGGATCTTGCGGTCGAGCGGCGGGTCGAACAGCTCCAGCAGTTCCGCGCGACGGGTGTCTCCCTTGATGGACGCGTGAAGGTCGAGGACCTCGCGACCGGTCGCGTTCTCGTCGAAGCTCGGGTTCGCCGGCAGGTAGCCGATGCGCTGTTTCGCCTGGATGAGGGCCGCTTCGTCGCGGATGTCGTGCCCGAGCAGGCTCGCGGTGCCCGCCGTCGGTTCGAGGAACCCCATCAGGGTCCGGATGGTCGTCGTCTTGCCGGCCCCGTTCGGACCGAGGTACCCGAAGACCTCGCCCTCTGCGACGCTGAACGACACGTCGTCGTTGGCGAGCACCTCGCCGTAATCCTTCGTCAGACCGGACACCGAGATCGCGCTCATTACTCAGGACTACGAGGAATGAACTCATAAATATATCGTTCATATATTTTTGAGGCGCCTGACGTGCGTTTTCGGGTATCTGTGGGCCATTACCGACAATCAGAATCAGTTCCACCAACAAACACTTACCACTGACAGGAGAAGTCGCGGCCATGCCCCGCCCGCAGCAGTCCCCTACCTCCTCCCCAACCGATTGCCCAGGCGACGACGTTCGCGACCAGCCCGCCCCACAGGGGTGTCCGAAGTGCGACCGCGACTCGGTGACGACCGACGTGGTGTCGACGACCGGCTCCGGACTCGCGCGCCTGTTCGACATCAAGACCAGGCAGTTCCACGTCGTCACCTGCGAGCACTGCGGCTACTCGGAGTTCTACGACGACAGCCAGACCGCCGAGGCCGAGGTCGTCGACACCTTCCTCGACTGAGGCGAGGCGGGAACCGGATAGCCGTCGGGACCCTCTCTCTAGCGTGTACTCCGGGCCGACTGCAGCCGGTTCCAGACGCGGCATCGCCAGCACGTCGAGCCGTCGCTTCGCCCTCTTCTTCGTCGGCGTCCTCCTGCTGACGCTCGCCGCCGTCCTCACCATCGGCGCGATTCGCGTCGCGCTGGTGTACGAGGGGCCGGTCGAGGCCCCCGAGGCCCGCTGGAGCATCGACCGGACCGACCTCACCGCGGCCGACCGGGCGGCCCTCGACCGCGCCGTCGCGGGCGAGCGACTGGTCTACGAGAGTCCTGAGGCCGCGCCGGGCCCCGGCCGCGGGAAGCTGGCTGTCTACGACGACCGGGCCAACACCTGGCAGGTCTTCCGGCGGCGCGTCTACGTCGATTTCGGGACGACGTTCGGGATGGGCGCGGCGCTCTCGGCGGTGGCAGGGTTCGTGTGTCTACTCGTGCCCGTAGCCAGACAGTTGCGAGAGTGAGTGGTCGGTAACGCGACAGGAGGCCCCCGAACTCGACCCGCGAGGGATATCGAATCCCCAGGCTGAAACGCCGATTGTACCCTCACCAACGGTTAACACACTTCGTCAAAGATATTCAACAGATGTTCGATTCCAGTACGAGCAACCGCCGTGGCAGCACCTGGCTGGTCCTCGGAGTCCTGCTGGTACTCGGACCAGCACTCGTCTGGCTCGGTGTTGCCCCCGCCGCCGCAGGCGAGACCGACGAACACGTCTCGGTGTACCGGGCTACAAACGAATCGGTCGAGGATGTCGGGCCCATCCAGCGGTCCATCGGGAACGGGACGTTCGAACCCGCAGACAGAATCGTCGCCGGGGACACGCTCGTCGTCACCATCTCGTCCGACCGACTGACCGAGACGATGAACGAATCGAACGGGTCGGCGACCACCCGGTTCTTCGCGGCCCTCGACGGGGACGCCGAGTTCCGTATCGTCCAGACGAACCCCACCCCGCAGCGGAACCCCATACGCGCAATACTCGGGCCTGCGAACGTGACGGCGTACCAGGACAAGACGACCGTGTACGCGGTCGTGGACACCGGCGACCTGAACTTCGTCTACCACGAGGTGAACGAACCCGTGGAGATATACGGTGGTGAGCGGTTCGCCTTCCAGTTCGGCTACGGCCTCTCCGACGACTTGTCGCGGGAGACTACCCCGGATACCCCCGTCGTCGAGTTCGTCGACCCCGACGAGTTGACGACGACACAGACGACAACCCGCACGACCACGACCACGGCCGCCCGGCAGAAGGAGACCACGACCACGGCCGCGACGACCTCGGCCACGACCACCCGGCCGGGCACAACCACCCAGCCGGGCACTACCAGGCGCACGACCACCGCGACGGTGGGAACCGTCTCCGACGATGGGCCGATTCCCGGCTTCGGCCTCCTGGCCGGCGTCCTCGGGGCCACAGCGGCCGCGGCGCTCCGGGCTCGTCGAACCGAGCGTCGCTGAGAGAGACGGGACAGTTCTGCAGGTCAGGAAAGCAGGGTCGCGATGGCCTCGGTCACCGCGTCGGCCGCCTGCTCGACCTCGGCGATGCGGACGTACTCCTGGGGAGAGTGTGCGACAGCGCCGTCCTCGTCCGCGAGCACACCAGGCCCGAACACCACGGTCGGGGCCAGCTTCGCGAAGTAGGAGGCCTCGGTCGCGGCGGTGAAGTGCCGCGTCTTGGCGTCGGCTGCCGCGGTCAGCGCCTGCACTACCGCACTACCCTCGTCGGTGTCCCACGCCTCGAGGAAGGGTGTATCCCGTTCTGTGAGCGCGAACTCGACCCCGACCGCGGCTGGGACGGACTCGCGCAGGTGTTCAGAGAGCGCCGCGTGGAACCCATCTGCCGACTCCGGCGGGACGCTCCGGCGATCCACAACGATGCTCGTCTCGGCTGGAACCTGGTTGGTCGCGGTGCCGCCGTCGACCATCGTCGGCGTGAGCGTTGCCCCGCCGAGTTGTGGATGGACCGGCGGCGCATCGGGCCGGTCACCGAACGTCTCGATGGCGTCGATGACCTCCCGCACCGCACTGATGGCGTTGATTCCGGATTCGGGCTCGGCGGCGTGGGCGTTCTCCCCGGTGAGGGTGATTGTCCCCTGGAACCGGCCCTTCGCGGCGGTACAGACGTCCAGGTCGGTCGGTTCGCCGACGATGAAACAGTCCGGGTCGTCGAACTCCATGGCGGCTGCACCCGTCGAGAGCGTCTCCTCGTCGGGTGAAATGGCGAGTGTAACTCTCCCGGCACCATTGTCGGAATCCACGTCAGCAGCCAGAAAACCGGCCAGCAGCGCGGCGAGTGGCCCCTTCGCGTCGCAGGAGCCGCGGCCGCGGATGACGCCCGCCTCGTCGTCCCGTTCGTAGGGGACGTGTGGCGGGACAGTGTCGATGTGTGTATTCAAAACGACGTGGGGGCTGCCACTGCCCCGTGTCGCAATCGTGTTGCCCGCGTCGTCGACGTGGGCCTCGACGCCGTGGTCGGCCAGTGTGTCCACGAGGAACGTGCGCATCTCGGACACGTCCTCGTGCGACTGTATCTGGACCGCTGCGTCGAGGAATCCGACCGGGTCGAACTCGCCGACCATCAGTCGGCAGAGGGCGGCGTGATGGACGCTTCACCGTCGAACTCGTGTACTACCGGGCCGCGGAGTACCGCGGGGCCGTCGTCCGGCACCTCGACGGTGAGGTCGCCACCGGGCGGCGAGACGACGACCTCCTCGGCCTCGAGCTTGCCCAGGTACTTGCCGACCGCCGCGATGGCGACCGCCCCCGTGCCACAGGAGCGGGTCTCGCCCTCGACGCCGCGCTCGAAGGTGCGCTGGTCGTAGCCGCCGTCGGCGCGCTCGGAGGCGAACGTGACGTTCGCGCCCTCCGGGAACACGTCGTGGTGGCGGATGTCCGGGGCGTCTGCATCGAGGTCGATGGCGTCCACGTCCTCGACAAAGACGACGGCGTGGGGGACCCCCGTGTTGATGCCGGTGACCTCGTAGCCGGCGAGTTGCTCCTCGACGAGCGGCTCGTCCTGTGCGAGTGGGACGACCTCGGGCCGGAACGACGGCTCGCCCATCTCGATGGCGATGTCGTCGCCGACCTGTCGGGCGTGGCGGGTACCCGCCTGCGTGTCGATCATGACCTCGGGAGCACCGGTCTGCTCCATCGCCCACTCGGCGGCGACACGCGCGCCGTTCCCGCACATCTCCGCGGTGGAGCCGTCGGGCTGGACGAGCGTCATGACGACGCGTGGTGGGCGGTACTTGGCTTCCAGATGCAAGAAGAGGACGCCGTCCGCGCCGGTCGTTCCCATGTCGTTGCGCTGCACGCTGGTCTCGTCGGTTCCGGCGACGCCATCCTCGCGGTCGCAGTTCCGCGTCGCGAAGGCGAAGCGGTCGGGGACGTACTCGTCCGCGTCTACTACGATGAAGTCGTTGCCGGTGCCGTTGTACTTTCGATACTCGATGTTTCGCTGTGAGATGCTCATTCTGATACCTCCTGTCGCGTGATGTCCGCGATGGTTTCACGACGCCGTGCGAGCGACGCCGCCCCGTCCGCGATCGTGATGGTGGCTGGTCGCGGGCGGGAGTTGTAGTGGCTCGCCATCTCGTAGCCGTACGCGCCGGCGTTGCCGATGGCGAGGATGTCGTCTCGCTCCGGTGCAGGGAGCGGTCGATTCTGGCAGAACGCGTCCGAACTCTCGCAGATGGGGCCGACGACCGTCTGGTCGACGAGGTCTCCATCGCGGTCTTCCGCGTTCAGGTTCCGCATGGCGTGGTAGGCGTCGTACATCGCCGGGCGAAGCAGCGTCGTCATGCCCGCGTCGAGGCCGACCACGGTGGTGTCGGGCGCCTCCTTGACCGTGTTTATCGTCGTCAGCAGGACACCCGCGTCGGCGACGAGGTAGCGCCCCGGTTCGACCTGGAGCGTCGCGTCGATGTCGCCGACGGCCTCACGGGTGGCTTCGGCCACCGCGTCGAGGTCGAGAGGCTCCTCGTCCTCGTGGTACGGGACGCCGAAGCCGCCGCCCACGTCCACGAACTCGAGGTCGACCGGCGCGTCACGCGCGAGGTCGCCCATTCTGGCCACCAGCTCGCGGTGACTCGCGAGGTCCTCCTCGCCCGAGATGCCGGACCCGGCGTGGGCGTGGATGCCGACCACGTCGAAGCCGCGGTCGGCGGCCTCGGCGAGCAGGTCGGTCGCCTCGTCGTAGGGGACGCCGAACTTGGCGTCCGCGCCGGTCTGGACCTTCTCGTGGTGGCCCGCGCCGACGCCCGGGTTCACCCGCAGGCAGAGCCGGCCGTCGTACCCTCGCGCTTCGAGGCGGTCGAGGGTGTCGGCCGCGCCCACCGTGACCGTCAGGTCGGGGTAGTCCTGCCAGAGCCCCACGACCGTCATCAGGTCCTCGGCGGGCGGGTTGACCGCGGTGTACTGGATGCGGTCACCCGGGACGCCCGCGTCGAGTGCCCGTGCGACCTCGCCGGCGCTGGCACACTCGATGCCCGCGCCCTCGTCGTGCAGGGTTGCGAGACACCGGCCCAGCGTGTTCGCCTTCGCGGCGTAGAACACGTCGGATTGGGGGAACGCCGCGTCGAGCCGGCGGTAGTTCTCGCGCACCCGGTCGAGGTCGAGGACGTAGAGTGGGCTGCCGTACTCGGCGGCGAAGTCGCGCAGACCGGCGGCGTCCCAGTCCGCGAGCCTGCGGATACTGGCACCGCCATCCTGGGCCGCCACGTCGTCGGCCCGCGCGACCTCGCCGCTCATTCGCGCAGCACCTCCTCGCGCTGGGTCGCTTCCAGGGTTTCGGCCTCGAGGCCGGTCGCCACGACCGCGGGCTTGTACGCGCCGCCCGGGATGAGGTCGTGGTCGCCCAGCGAGGACTCGACGAAGCGCTGGAACGCCCGGCGCTCCGGCGGCAGCTCGCCGTAGTACACCTCCTCGTCCACGAGGTCGTAGACGGGGATGCGCGGCGTGAGCAGGGTGTTCTCGCCCACGACCGAGTTCTCGCCCACGACGAAGCCCGAGGTCACCCGGCAACCCGCGCCGAGCGAGACGCCGTCTTCGACGACCACGGGCGCGCCCTCGACCGGTTCGAGGACGCCGCCGATGAGCGTGTTCGCGCCGAGCTTGACGTTCTCACCGATCTGGGCACAGGAGCCGACCGTGTCACACGAGTCGACCAGCGTGCCGTCGCCGACGTAGGCCCCGATGTTCACGAAACTCGGGCTCATCATGATGCAGTCCGAGCCGATGTGGGCCCCGGCGCGGACGACGGTCCCGTCGGGCGTGTTGCGGCTACCGCGCTCGCCGAGGTCCGAGGTGTCCTGCAGGGGCAGAACGTCGTTGTAGACCACGCCGCCGTGTTCGTACTGCTGGATGTCGTTGAGCACGAAGCTGAGCAGGACGCCCTGCTTGACCCACGCGTTCGCCTCCCACTCGCCGCCGCGCTTCTCGGCGGCCCGGACCTCGCCCGCTTCGAGCGCGGCGAGCAGTTCGGCCAGCACGTCGTGCGCCTCGGGGTCGTCGGCGTCGAGTTCGTCTGTCTGATGTCGCTGCCACAGGTCGTCGATGTCGGATTGCAAGCTCATTCGTCGTCTCCCTCCAGAACGTCTGCAAAATCGTACCAGCCGGCGTCGCGGCCGGCCAGCCACTGGGCCGCGTCGAGTGCCCCCTCGGCGAAGACGCCGCGGGACTCGGCGCGGTGACTGAGTCGCAGTTCCTCGTGCCCGCCGGCGAGCCACACCTCGTGCATGCCGGTGACGTTCCCGGCTCGCAGCGCGTGGACGCCGACTTCGCCCTCGGACCGCGGGGCCTCACCCTCGCGGCCGTGGACGCGCTCTTCCTCGCCGCGGACGGACTCGACGTCGTCCAGCAGCGTGTTCGCGGTGCCCGATGGGGCGTCGCGCTTCCGGTTGTGATGCGCCTCGACGAGTTCGATGTCGTAGTCGTCGAGCGCCCCAGCAGCCTCACGGACGAGGCTCCGGAGTACCGCGATTCCCTTCGAGAAGTTCGCGGCGTGCAGGACGGGGACGGACTCGCTCGCGTCGTCGAGTGCCGCCTCCTGCTCGGCCGAGAGGCCGGTCGTCCCGGTGACCAGTGCGGTGCCCGATTCGGCACAGGCCGCAGCGTAGTCGACGGTGGCGTCGGGGACGGTGAAGTCCACGACCACGTCGATCTCGCGGTCTGCGAGGACGGCCTCGATGTCGTCGTCGGAGACGACCTCGACGCCGGCGACCGTGTCGTCGACGCCGGAGGCGGTGAAGCCGACGACGGTGGCGAACTCGGTCCGCTCCGCGACCGCTTCGAGTACCTCCTGTCCCATCGCGCCGGTCGCACCGGTGACACCGAGACGGACCATCAGTGCTCTACCTCCTGGGGTTCCTCGCGCACCATGTCCGAGTCGAGTTCCTCGAGAATCTCGGCGAGTGGCTCGACGTACTCATCCGAGAGCCGGGTCAGGGGCGAGCGCATGTGTGCCTCGCTGTAGCCCCGGATGCGCATCGCCTCCTTGACCGGAATCGGGTTCGTCTCCCAGAACAGGGCGCGGAACAGCGGCCCGAGTTCGTGGTGGAGCGCCTGTGCGCGTTCGTAGTCGCCGGCGAGCGCCGCCCCGACCATCGCGCAGGTGCGCTCGGGTTCGATGTTCGCGGACACCGAGATGGTGCCGGTCGCCCCCACGGAGATCATCGGGAGCGTGAGCGCGTCGTCCCCCGAGAGGACCGCGAAGTCCTCGTCGCGGGTGCGCTCCGTAATCTCCGTTATCTGCCCGAGGTCGCCCGAGGCGGCCTTGAAGCCCGCGATGTTCTCGTGGCTCGCGAGTTCGATCGCGGTGTCGGCCTCGATGTTCTGGCCGGTTCGCGAGGGGACGTTGTAGACGATCTGTGGCGCGTCCACCGCGTCCGCGATGGCCTCGTAGTGCTCGACGAAGCCGCGCTGTTCGGGCTTGTTGTAGTACGGCGAGATGAGCAACAGGGCGTCCGCGCCTGCCTCGACCGACCGCTGCGAGAGCGACAGCGCCTCGGCGGTGTTGTTCGACCCCGAGCCAGCGATGACCGGAATCTCCTCTGCCTCGTCGGCGACGGCCTCGACGACCTCGATGTGTTCGTCGTGGCTGAGCGTGGCCGATTCGCCGGTGGAGCCGACCGGGACGATACCGTCGACGCCGGCCGTTTCGAGGCGAGAGACGTTCTCTCGGAGGGTCTCGAAGTCGATGCTTCCGTCCTCGTGGAACGGTGTGGTGATGGCGGGATAGACGCCGCTGAAATCGATGTCTGTCATGTGGTGTGTAGTGTGTATCGTGGGAATTCGTCTGTCGCGCAGTTCAGGTCAGCCGAACGCACCCGGAACGGGGTCGCCACGCCCGCTTCGAGCACTCTACTGCGCGAATTTTTTCCCAAATGTAAAACGGAATGTGCCACTCTTCGTGGGACCTCGGGCCCGGACTGGAGTGGCGGCAGTCATCACTGCATACACTGTTCTTGCATACAATAACGTTTGTGCCGCTCGCAGATGTGTCCGCAACGACAGGGCTGTGCCATGGGTGAGAGACACACGCTAGGGAAGATAGTGAGGTGAGAAGTTTACAAGGCCTGACGAGCAAGGGGCGCCCATGCGACACACAGGGCTCAAGCTCAGGATGCTGTTCGTCGGAACCATCCTGTTCGGATTCTACGCGGCCATCGCCGGGGTCGCGCTGACGATGTTCGGGACGGGTGTCTGGCCGTTCGTGGCCCTCGGGACTATCCTGTTCGTCGGCTTCCAGTACAAGTTCGGCAAGTGGGCGGCGCTCCGGAGCGTCGGCGCTGAGGACATGCCAGAGCAGGAGTACGCCGAGATTCACCGGATGGTCGAGCGACTCTCGGACGACATGGGCATCGAGAAACCGAAACTCAAGTACGCCCGCATGGGCGTGCCGAACGCGTTCGCGACCGGCCGGCGCGGTGCCGGCGTCGTCGTCGTGAGCGTCGAACTCATGCAGATACTCTCCCGTGACGAGCTCGAGGGCGTCATCGCGCACGAACTCGCACACATCCGCAACCGTGACGTGGTGACGATGGTGCTCGGCCAGTCCATCGCCGCCCTCGTCGGCATCGCCGTCCAGTGGGGGGTCATCCTCGCGGGCGACAACGACTTCGCCGACTTCATCCTCGGCTGGATCGCCGGCATGATCTCCCAGATGCTCGTGATGGTGTTCGTCCTCGCCATCTCCCGGTACCGGGAGTACGTCGCGGACGCCGACGCGCGCGAACACGTTGGTAGCGGCGAACCGCTCGCCCGCGCCCTGGAGAAGATCCAGGGTGCCAGCGAGCGCGTCGACGAGAGCCGCATCGACGACAGCACGGCCGCGCTCTGTATCTTCGACAGCGACAAGGGTCTCCTGCGAACCCTCTTTGCGACCCACCCGCCCGTCGAGAAGCGCATCGAGCGCCTCCGGAACTGACGACGACGACTCGGATCGCGGCGGCCGCCGGGCGCGGGCGGGCATAAAGGGCTTTCACCCCCCGTCTGCACGTTTCGACTATGACCGAGATACATCCGGGCCAGCGTGTCGCCATGCTCGTCGACGCGCAGAACCTCTATCACACGGCCCAGAGCATCTACACCCGCAACATCGATTACTCCTCGTTACTGGAGAAGGGCATCCAGGACCGAACCCTGACCCGCGCCATCGCGTACGTCATCCGCGCCGATTCGCCCGACGAGGAGAGTTTCTTCGAGGCGCTGGCGGACATCGGCTTCGAGCCGAAGATAAAGGACATCAAGACGTTCGCGGACGGCTCGAAGAAGGCCGACTGGGACCTCGGGATGGCGCTCGACGCGGTGACGCTGGCGAGCCACAACGACACCATCATCCTCTGTTCCGGTGATGGCGACTTCGCGCGACTCTGCTCGCACCTCCGGCACGAGGGCGTGCGCGTCGAGGTGATGGGCTTCGAATCCTCGACCGCGGACGAACTCGTCGAGGCATCGGACGCGTTCATCGACCTCTCCGAGCGCCCGGACACCTTCTTGCTGTAGCCGGGCGACCGGCGTTCGTCGCCGCGAGACGCCCGAGACAGCGGTCGCTACGGACTGTGAGAACCAAACAGGGAGAGAAAGAATCCGGCTTAGACCGGGCGGCCGCCTTCCGACGTGCCGACCAGCAGCGCACCGGCCGCCATCGCGAGCGACGCCGCACCGCCTGCCACGATCGGGATGTTCGCGCCGGGTGTCCCGAGGTACAGCAGCAGGGCCGAGCTGATGAACAGCAGGACCGCGCCGAGGAGTATCTTTGTTGAATTCATCGTGTCAGTATTCTCGTGTTGCAACAGAATATAACTTTCGCCACCGAACGGTGCGAGAATAATGGTACCGCATGCCAAGGTGCGTGGTGTCTTGTCTCATGCAAAACCGTGTTGGTCTCACGGGCGCTCCGACACGCTTTCACCGACCGGTCTCGAACCCCGGAGCATGACTCACCCTGACGCCTTCGACGACGCACCCGAGTTGCGGGTGCTCGCCGACTACCAGTTCGGTCGTGGCGCGGGCGCGGCACTGTTCCCCCCGACGGCAGACCTCGTCGTGAAACGAACCTCCTCGGGCCGGCCCGAACAGATACTGGCCGACGCCGGCAGACTGGTCAGTCACGGGACCGACGGTCGGTTCACGCTCGGTATCGAGGGCGGCCGGCAGCTCCACGAGGCACTCGACGAACCCACCGGTCGCGTCGTCGTCGGCGACGACAGCGAGCCGTTCGTCCGCGACGGCAAGAACGTGTTCGCGAAGTTCGTCCAGGACGCCGACCCGGACATCAGGCCCGGTGACGAGGTGCTGGTCGTCCACTACGAGGGGCACCTCCTCGCCGTGGGACGGGCAGAACTCGCCGCCGACGCGATGCGGGACTTCGACTCCGGGATGGCCGTCAACGTCCGCGACGGTGCAGGCGACGCAGAAGCCCAGTAGCGTCGCCCTCCCGCCCTATTCTGCCGCCGGCGGTGGCTGGACGACGGCCTGCCGCCCGCCGTCGCGGTACCACTCGACCGTGCGCTCGATGCCGTCCTCGAGCGGCGTCGCCACGTCACCGAACGTCGAGACGTACTTGCGGTCGTCGACCAGGTGCGGTTCGTCGTAGCAGTACCACAGTTCACGGAGCCGCCGGTAGCGCTTCGAGAACGGCGCGGCGAGCAGCGCGAACCAGCCGGGGACCCGCCGGAGGTCGGGCTGTACGTCGGCCGCGGCCGCGACCAGTTCGACGAACTCCCGCGGTGTCACAGCGGTCGGCGTCGGCGCGTGCCACACCTCTCCGTGGGTGACGGGTTGCTGGGCGAGTGCGACGAGCGCCCGTGCCGCGTCCTCGACGTAGGTCACGGCGTGCGTCGCGTCCGGGTCGCCCAGGACGAGCGCGGCCTTCCCGTCTAGCAACCGGCCGAATATCGGCTGGCCATAGGGTGAGTCGCGCACGCCCGGGCCGTACAGGTCGCTCGTCCGGAGGACGACCGCCCGAATCCGCCCGGCCGCGTGGGCGGCCAGCAGGGTCTCGCTCGCGTCGGCCCGGGCGCGCCCCCAGCGCCCGGGTGCGGTCGGTTGCATCTCCTCGTGGTAGGGTTCGTCCGCCGGGCCGTACGCCGCGACCGTGTCGCCGTACGCGACGGTCGCGCCAGCCGCCGCAGCGCCCTCGATGACGGCGCTCGCGACGTCCATGACCCTGCGCGCGCCCCGACAGCGCTCCGGATTCGTGCATAGAAAGACCGTGTCCGCGTCCGAGAGGATGCGTTTCGCCTCCTCGGGGTCGCAGATATCCGCCGCCGTGACCGCGACGCCCTCCGGTGTCTCCCCCTCCCCAGTGCTGTTCACTGCCCTGACCAGCCGTCCCTGCGCCGTGAGCTGGCGCACGACGGCCGACCCGAGCGAGCCGGTACCGATGACCACGTCCATACCCCACGTACGCGCTCAACTGGGATGAACCACTCCGTGGGCCTTCCCAGCCCTCGTGTCGTAACCGGACAGGTACGACGTTCGTCATCGGGAAGTTCGTCATCCTTTTGCCGGTACACCGCGACGCTCCGGGTATGTTTGGAGGAGGTGGCGGGATGAACCCGCGCAAGATGAAGCAGATGATGAAGCAGATGGGTATCGACGTCGAGGAGGTCGACGCCGAAGAGGTCATCATCCGGACCGAGGAGTTCGACCTCGTCTTCGAGGACGCCCAGGTGACCAAGATGGACGCTCGCGGCCAGGAGACCTACCAGGTCGTCGGGACACCCGAGGAGCGCGAGCGTGGCGCAGCAGGTGCCGTCGAAGCGACCGACGACGACGACGCTGCCGACGCCGGCTCGGCCATCCCGGACTCCGACGTCGAACTCGTGGTCACCCGGACCGGTGCCAGCGAGGAAGACGCACGCAAGGCGCTCGAAGACAACGACGGTGACCTCGCGGCCGCCGTCAGCCAGCTAGAGTGAGCGTCCTACTCGTCCACGACGACCGAGAGTACCTCGTTCCGCCCGGCGACGAACTCCAGACCGACCTCGGCGTCCTGCAGGTCCCCGACGACGTCGAGCCCGGTGCCGTCCTGGAGACCCATCTCGGCGAGGCGTTCCACGTCCGGCCGCTCCGTGGCCCCGACCTTTTCAACCACTTCGAGCGCACCGGCGCGCCGATGATGCCCCGCGACATCGGCATCATCATGGGCGAGACCGGCATCTCGGGCGGCGACCGCGTCCTCGACGCGGGGACCGGCACCGGCGTCCTGTCGGCGTACATGGCCCGCGCTGGCGCGGACGTGACGACGTTCGAGCAGAAAGCGGAGTTCGCCGACGTGGCTCGCGAGAACATGCGTCTGGCCGGTATCGACGACCGCGTCGACGTGCGCACCGGCGACGTGACCGAGCACCTCGACGAGCTCGGCGAGTTCGACGTGGTCACCCTCGACACCATCGATGCGGCCGAGGTCGTGAGCCAGGTCCCCGAGTTGCTCGTCCGCGGCGGGTTCGTCTCGGTGTACTCCCCGTTCGTCGAGCAGACGCGAGACGCAGTCGAGGCCGCCCGCGAGGTCGGGCTCTCGAACGTGACGAGCTACGAGACCATCCAGCGCAAGATGGACTTCGACGACCGCGGCTCGCGCCCGAGCACCCGCGGCGTCGGTCACACCGGCTACCTGACGTTCGCCCGGAACGACTGAGACGGCGGTCACCGGGTACGCTTCTAGTGGTTTCTTCAGCAGCACGATACGAACTGTCGACACGCGCATATTTCTCGTTGCCCGTCCTATGGGGGGCATGGCTGAAGCACAGCAGAAACCCACGAAACAGGAGATAGCCGAGACGACCACCTGGCCCGAGCTGGCCATCGGCCTGTACGACCGGCTCACCGGACGCGGTGCCGCCATCGTCTACGAGTTCGAGGACATGACGGTCCAGGTCCCGAGCAAGGCTGGCAAGGGTGCGAAGCACGCCGAGTGGCACATCGACGGGAAGCTCACCATCACCACGATGGAGCAGTGAGCGGCGTCGAATCGGTGACCGACGTGAAGTCCCCGATCGGGACGCCCCTGACCGTCGATGCTGACCTGCGACTGCGCCTCGGCGACACCGACGTGCTCGTCAAAGGGTACGGCAACACGGTCGTCGTCCAGGCACCGAGCCTGCGCGCGGCCAGACAGCTCCGGCGAGCCGCCAGTCAGTGGCCGGTCAGACGGCTGCTGGACGCGCTCGCGTTCTCCGGCGTCGCACTCGACGTGCGCGTCGGCGACGTGAGCGTCGGCGGGTTCGACCGCGACCACAGCGGGGGCGTGCTCTCGCGCGTCGTCGGCACCGGCCCAGTGTCGGTGTACCCGGAAGGGGTGGTGCTCGCCGCCCTCCGCCGTGGCAAGGCGGCCTGAGCAGCACAGCTCGACGAACACGAGCGCGTTCCCTCGCGAGCCCACCCACCAATCGGCGAGAACGAGCCGTGCCCGAAACCGGTGGCCCGCCGAGCCGTGTCCCCTCGAAGTGCCCCAGTCGATTACTCTCCGTCGGGTTGGTTTGCGATCTGGACGATCTGTACCTCCAGGTTCCGCTCGTCGTCGTCCCGGAGTGTGTAGCCCCCTTCGAGGTCGAGACCGGTCGCTTCGAACTCGCGAATGAGTGTCTCTAGCTCCTGTGCGAATCCATCCCTGGTCGATGAAATTGAATCTGACTTCATGTGGCTGCCCGTGAAGGTAGGGCTGATTAACTAAGGAATTTATTTAGTTCTTCTTGTTTGAGGCGCTCTGACACAGATTCTGCTTGATATTTCAAAGAGTGAAACGCACCGAGGGGCCGCACGCGGGACAGAACAGCTCGCTCAACAGATGCTCGCTCAACAGATCGGTTTCGGGTCCACACCCAGCTCCGACAGCGAGTCGGCGTAGTCGTCGTAGGCGACCTGGACCACGTACTCGGCGACCATCTGCGCGCGCTCCCAGTCCTCGTCGTCCTCGCAGCACTCCTCCAGCAGGTCCAGTCCCTTCTGCAGCGACGCTTCGGTCTCGCTCCGGAGTTCGCGGAACAGGTTCGCGCCCGGCTCGTCCGCCTCGTTGATGTAGAAGCTGATTATCTGCATGTGCGTCTTCAGACTGACCAGCCCACGGCCGACGAGCCCGGCCGCCGCACGCTCGACCATGTCCTCGCGCTGGCGGAGGTAGCTGTGCATCGGGCCGACGCTGTCGGGTTCGACGGGTTCGCCGAGGCGTTCGACGACGCGCTCGTAGTGCTCGTCTTCCTGAGTGGCCACGTCCTCGAACACCTCGCGGGCGGTCTCGCTTTCCTCGCTCTCGGCCCACGACTGAAACGTCTCGCGGGCGAGGTACTCGGAGAGGGCGGCGGCCCGGAGGATGGTCTCCTCCTCCAGGCTCGCGTCGGTGAGCGCGATGAGGAGTTTGTTGGAGCCGAGGCGGTCGAGCTCTGTCTGTTTCGCCGATTCGACGGCCTCGTGGAAGGCGGCTGGGTCCATGTCGGAAAGTCGACGCCAGCCGGCTTCAACCTTGGCCTGTCCGCCATCCACCCGGTGTCGGTGTTTAAGGGCAAAACGCCCGTACCCTCGTGCATGAGCGTTCAACCCGAGTCTGGCGAGTCTGTCCCGTCGGTCTCGCCGGCCGACCTCCACGAGCTGGTGGCGGCCGGTGAGCCCGTCACCGTTCTCGACGTGCGCGACCGCGACGAGTTCGAGGCATGGCACGTCGACGGTCCAGCGGTCACCGCGCGGCAGGTTCCACACGTGAAGTTCATCCAGGCGGAGGTCACGGGCAACGCGGCCGACCTCGTCGAGGACCTGCCCGAGCCCATCGTCGTGGTCTGTGGCGAGGGTGAGGCCAGCGCGCACGCCGCGGGCTTGCTCACCAGCGCCGGCCTCGACGCGCGCAACCTCGCCGGCGGCATGGAGGCGTGGGCCGAGCTCCTCGTCGCACGGGAACTCGCCGACGTGCCGGGGACCGTCGTTCAGTACGACCGTCCGTCCAGTGGCTGCCTGAGCTATCTCGTCGTCTCGGGCGACGAGGCCGCGGTCATCGACCCGCTTCGGGCGTTCGCCGACCGGTACGTCGCCGACGCGTCCGACTACGGCGCGGACCTGACGTACGCCATCGACACCCACGTCCACGCCGACCACGTCTCCGGCGTTCGGGCAGTGGCCGAGTTGAGCGACGCGACGCCGGTCCTGCCGGAACTCGCCAGAGAGCGCGGCCTCGCCTTCGACGCGCGCCCACTCGCCGACGGGGAGACGCTCGACCTCGGGAAGGAGCGGCTCACCGCGGTCGCGACCCCCGGCCACACGAGCGAGATGACCGCCATCGAGTACGACGGCCTGCTGTTCACCGGTGACGGGCTGTTCCTCGAGAGCGTCGCGCGCCCGGACCTCGAGGACGGCGACGAGGGCGCGCCCGAGGCGGCACGCGAGCTGTACCACTCGCTGCAGGAGACGGTCCTGCCCTATCCCGACAGCGTCCGCATCGCCCCGGCCCACTACAGCGAGGCGGCCGAGCAGGCCGAGGACGGGACCTACACCGCGACCGTGGGCGACCTCGAAGGTCGGCTCGACGCCCTGCGCATGCGCGAGGACGAGTTCGTCGAGTACGTCCTCGCCGACATGCCGCCGCGTCCGAACAACTACGAGCGCATCATCGAGACGAACCTCGGCCGCGAGGACCTGGACGACGCGGAGGCGTTCGAGATAGAACTCGGGCCGAACAACTGCGCAGCGACGCGATAGGCAACACCTGACAGGCACGCAGAAGACTCATTATCCCACCGCCTGAGGCGTGACACAGCGATGACAGACACCCTCCCCGAAGACCGCTCCGACGAACCGATAACGGTCGAGCGAATCGCGAGCGACCTGCGCGACCTCGGCCTCGCGGCCGGTGACACCGTCCTCGTCCACTCCTCGCTCTCGTCGCTCGGGTGGGTGTGTGGCGGGCCTGTCGCGGTCGTCGATGCCCTCCAGCGGGTGGTCACCGAAGCAGGGACGCTGGTGATGCCCGCCCACACCGGCGACTACTCCGACCCCGGTTCCTGGCGGAACCCGCCGGTCCCCGACGAGTGGGAACAGGAGATACGCGACACGATGCCCGCCTATCGACCCGAGGTCACACCGTGTACCCGGCTCGGGGCCGTCCCCGACACCTTCCGGTCGTACCCCGACGTGGTCCGGAGCCGCCACCCCGTCGTCTCCTTCGCGGCGTGGGGAGCCGACGCCGAGGCCATCACGGCGGACCACAGCTACGACGAACCGCTCGGCGAGCAGTCACCCCTCGCACGCCTGTACGAGCGCGACGCGACGGTCCTCATGCTCGGCACCGACCACGGCACCAACACCTCGCTCCACCTCGCGGAGTACCGCAACGGGCTCGACAAGCAGTTAGAACCGGACGGTGCACCCGTCATCCAGGACGGCGAGCGCGTCTGGCTGCGCTTCGTCGACATCGAACTCGACACCGATGATTTCCCCGACGCCGGCGAGGCGTTCGAGGCGGCCCACCCGGACGCGGTCACCGTCGGACAGGTCGGCGAAGCGACCGCGCGGCTGCTCGACCAGCCCGAACTGGTCGATTTCGCGGCCGAGTGGTTCACGGAGAACAGGCCAGAGAGCCTGGAGTAGAGAGACCGGTCGTACTGTCTATTGGAGATCGGTACCGCTGGGTCGCCACCACGTTCCGGTGAACCAGCGGGAATCAGCTACAAGAAACAGTCTCAGTCGTCGTCCGCCGTCGCCGTCTCGGAGAGGGCTTCCGCGTCGGCCTCGATGCTCGGCGGGTACTTCCCGCGGTCGAGTTTGAGGTCCGAGGCGGGGCGGGCCATGCAGGTCAGCGCGTAGTTCTCGCGCTCCTCGTCGGTGAGGCCGTGTGCCGCGGGCTGGGTCACCTCGCCCTCGACGATCTCGGCCGAGCACGCCAGGCACATCCCGACCCGGCAGGAGTACTCCTGGGCGATGCCCTCCTCGATGCATCGTCGCAGGATGGTCTGCTTGTCGGAGACGGTGATGGTCTCGCCCGTCCCGACGAATTCGACGGTGTAGTCGGTCATAATCCCGTCTTCAGCACTGCGCAACAAAACTCTTTATTCCCATTGTGACTTCGACATGCCGACAGAATCGGGGATAAAACGTTTTTTCCCTGCGGCGAAGACGGCAATTCATGACTACACACACGCCCGACGTCGCGGTCGTCGGTGCCGGGACCTCCGGCTGCTACGCCGCTGCGACCATCGCACGCGAGGGCTACGACGTCGTCGTCGTCGAGCGAAAGTCCGAGGAAGAAGCCGGACACATCGCCTGTGGCGACGCGCTGAAGGGTGCAGACGCCTTCCCGGAGGCGATTCCCAAATCGAAGATCGAGTCCGCGTTCACCAACACGGGCGTGGACCACGGGCGGTTCGAGATCCCCCAGGAGGACACCGTCCTGGACATTCCGATCCCCGGCGAACTCGCCGTCATCGACCGCTGGGAGTACGGCCGCCTCATCATCAAGGGCGCGAAGGAGGCCGGCGCAGAGTTCCACTACGACACCGTCGTCCAGGACGTCGTGCAGGAAGCCGACGGGAGCGTGACGGGCGTCCGCGCGACGCGGAAGGGCCAGCCCGTCGAGTACGAGGCCGATATCGTCATCGACGGTGCGGGCGCGCTCTCGCTCCTCCAGGACAAGGTCGAGTTCGACGACGCCACGTTCGACACCAACGTCAGCTACTCGCAGTTCTGTTCGGCCTACCGCGAGGTCGTCCACGTCCAGGAACCGGTCGAGTGGGACGACGCACTCGTGTTCAAGCCGACCAAGCGCGCCGCGGGGTACCTCTGGTACTTCCCGCGTACCGAGACCGAGATCAACGCTGGCCTCGGCTTCCAGATGACCGAACAGCCGATGAAGCTGGTCGAGGACCTCAAACAGGACCTGCGCGACCGCCCCGAGTTCAAGGGTGCCCGCGTCGAGGACAAGCTCGGAGCCGCGCTCCCGACCCGCCGGCCCTACGACTCCGCGGTCGCCCCCGGCTTCATCGCGGTCGGTGACGCCGCTGGCCTCGTCAACCCGACGACCGGCGGCGGCATCGCGGGCGCGGCCTACTCCGGCAAGTACGCCGGCGAACAGGCCATCCAGGCCATCGAGCAGGGCGATGTGAGCGAGGCGGCACTCTGGGAGTACAACCAGCAGGTGATGGACCACTTCGGGAGCCGGTACGCCGCACTCGACGTCTACAACATCCTCTCGACCGCCGTCGACGTGGACGACCTGATGGGCCTGCTCGCCGCACTCCCCGGCGAGAAGCTCGCCGAGGCGCTCTACGAGGGCAGCACCCAGATGAGCATGCTGCTCAAGGCCCAGCTCGCCATCAAGAGCTTCGGCTACTGGCGCAACATCCTGCAGTTCTACAGGACGAAACAGCGCGCCGACGAGCTCATGGCGCACTACGAGGACTACCCGAGCAACCCGAACGACTTCGGCATGTGGCGCTCGCGCCGTGACTCCATCATGGAGAAGGTGTACGAGACGACCGGTGCGGACCCGAAGTACTAGACCGCGCCACGCCCGCCTTCGGAACCGCCTTTTCCGCCGCCCTCGCCGTAGTCACCGCCGTACTTGAGGAACACGTACGCCAGTCCGAGCACCGACACCATCGCGGTCGTCAGGGCGATGCCGATGGTCTTCGCGCTGTCGGGGAGCACCGGCCCGGTGACCTCGGGCTCGGGTGCGCCACCCTCCCGGACCTCGATGCTCCCGACCATCCCGACGCCCTCGTGTGGGATACAGAAGTACTCGTAGGTCCCGAGGGTGTCGAAGGTGTGCGAGTAGCGCCCGCCGCCGCCGATGTCACCGACCGGGTACCGCTGTCTCGCCGCCGATTCCGACTCGAAGCCACCGCTGGCGAAGTACTCCGCCTCGGCCGGAATCGCGTCCTCGTACGCCGTAACGCTGTGGCCGACGTTCCCGACGTTCACCCACTCGACGGTGTCGCCGGGTGCGACGATGAGCTCGTCCGGGTCGAACACGAGCGAGTCGGTCATATCGACCGTGTGCGTCGTTCCCTCCTGGGCGCTCGCAGCCTCGACCCCCGCCAGTGCCGAGGTGGCCGCGACGCCGCGGAGGAACCCGCGACGCGTCACTCCCGATGTGTATCGTTCCCCCATACGAAAACTGCGCGACGAAGGCGGAAAGCGTTCGCGTTGATTCTACAGCCCGCTCCCGATGCGGGTCGCGTGTTCGTCCGTCAGGTCTGCGCGTTTCGTGCTCGCGCCGAAGGCGTCGCCGTTGAGGAACAGCAAGACGGCGCTCGCGGCGTTCAGCCCGCACGCGAACAGCGCCGTCGGGTCGTCGAGCACGAGGACGCCGTTGGCGAGGGCGGCCAGTGTGAACACGAGGATACCGACGAACCGCGCCCACGAGGACAGCTTGAACAGCGCCCCCGCGAGGAAGATCCTGAACAACCCGTACAGTATCATCAGGACTGCCAGTATCACGCCACCGACGGACTGGAACGACGCGCTGAACACGACGAAGATACCGCTCACGAGGAGCGTCCAGAACCCGCCGCCGGCGGCGATGAGCGCCGCGAACGAGACCCCTGCCGGCCGCTGCATACTCCCAACCATCGACTGAACTATCTATTCACAGTACTGTATAATTTACTAATGTATTCGTAGAAACGGAAAAACGAGTACTTCGTGGATTTAGTCGAGAGACAGCAGGGTCACGGACGCTCGGCCGCGACCGTCTCGATGGCACCGGCGAGCACGTCGACGCCGATGGGGAGGCTCGCCTCGTCCACGTCGAAGGTGCTCGTGTGGTGGCCGCCGGGGTGGTCGGTCCCGACGCAGACGTAGGCCGCGAGGCCGCCGCGGCTCTGGACCTCGTTCATCAGGAACGTCGCGTCCTCGCTGCCGCCGAGGGCGTCGCGCTCGACCAGTCGCTCGACGTCGGGGTGGCCGCTCGCGATGGTTCCGACGAGGTCGACGAGGTCCTGGTCGCTCGTCGCGCTCGGGGCCTCACCGCCGACCTCGGTACTCACCTCACAGCCGTGCATCTCGGCGGCGGATTCGAGGACCTGCATGGCGCGCTCGTCCATGTAGTCCTTCAGGTGGGTCGCCTCGCCGCGGACCTCGCACTCCATCACAGCGCGCTCGGGGACGATGTTCGCCGCGGTGCCCGCTTCGAGCTTGCCCGCGTTGACCCGCGTCGCGCCGTCGGAGTGGCGGGGAATCGCATAGAGGTTCTGGACCGCCGTCGCGAGCGCCTGGACCGCGTTCCGGCCCTCCTCGGGCTTCGCACCCGCGTGCGAGGGCGCACCCGTGAACTCCACGTCGAGGTGCTTCACGGCCAGGAAGTCGTCGATGCCGGCGACGATCTCCCCGGTGGGGTGGTCGAGGCCGACGTGGGTGGCGAAGAAGTAGTCCACGTCGTCGAGGTGGCCCGACTTCGCCATCGCCTTTCCGCCGCCGACGACCTCCTCGGCGGGCTGGAAGAACACCTTGAGTGTGCCCGAGAACTCGCTCTCCTTGATAGCTTCCAGTGTGCCGAGTCCGAGCGTGATGTGGCCGTCGTGGCCACAGGAGTGCATGTACCCCTCGTTCTCGGAGCGGAAGCCGGTTCCTGCAGGATGGTGGCTGTCCTCGTCGGACTCCCAGATCGGCAGGGCGTCGATGTCGACGCGCAGGCCGACCGTCGGCCCCGGCCCCATCTCGACGACGGCGACGGCACCGGTGTGGCCGCCCGCGAGCTGTTCGAGGATGTCCTCGCGGGCGCCGCTCTCGCGCGCCGCCTCGTACCACTCTTGCAGTTCGTCCTCGTCGGGGACCGCCATGCGCTCTGTGGAATCGAGCGCCTCCGGGCCGACGTGGAGTTCGTCGACGCCGATGGCCTCCAGCTCCTCGACCAGCCGGCACGTCGTCCAGAACTCCCGCCAGGCGGGCTCCGGGTAGCGGTGGAACTCGCGTCGCAGTTCGACTAACCTGTCGCGGTCTACCATGGTCGAACCGACGGGCCGCGCCTACTTAACGGCGCGAGCTTTTCCCCGGGCGTGACGAAGGGGTGGAATATGAATACGCCACGCGTCCTCACCGTCCTCCGCGCAGTCCAGCGCGAGGTGAAGGCCGAGAACCTCACCTTCATGGCCGGGAGCATCGCCTACCACGCGTTCATCTCGCTCCTCCCGTTCTTGCTCGTCTTGCTCGCCGCGATAACCGCCATCGGGGGCGAGGGCATGGCGCTCGAGGTGGTGTTCAGCGTCGGGAGCTACCTCTCGCCGAACGCGGGCGAGCTCCTGACCGACACGGTCCAGCGTGCCACCGCCAGCGCCAGCGTCTCCATCCTCGGCGTGGTCGCGCTCGTGTGGGGTACCCTGAAGATATTCCGGAGCCTCGACACCGCCTTCTCGGACATCTACGAGTCCGAAGCCGAGAACACGTTCGCGGACCAGCTCTCCGACGGTATCCTCGTGTTGCTCTCCGTCGGGGTCGCGGCCGCGGTCGCAGCCGGCGTCGGGACGCTCGTGAGTCTGGACGGTTCGTTCGCGGGAGAGGCGTTCGGCTTCTTGCTGCTCGTCGCGGGGCTCTCGCTGGTGTTCTTCCCGATGTACTACGTCTTCCCCGACGAGGACGTGACCGTCCGCGAGGTCATCCCCGGGACGGTCTTCGCCGCGGCCGGCTGGACGACGCTCGAGTCCCTGTTCCAGTACTACGTCGCCGTCGCGGGGAAAGCCGACGCCTACGGGGTCGTCGGTGCCATCCTGCTGCTCGTGACGTGGCTGTACTTCTCGGGCCTCATCATCCTCGTCGGGGCGGCGCTGAACGCGGTGCTGGCGGGTCGCTCCGAAGACGTGCAGAACCTCGGCTGGCACGCCGAATCCATCGACACCCCCGAGTTCGACGACCTGGACCGTGACCTCGCAGCGCTCCAGGCGGCGCTCGACGACGGTGGGGAGGTGACCATCACGGTCGGGGGGACCTCGGTGACGGTGCCCGAACCCGACATCGCCGAGGCCCAGAGCGAGCACATCAGCCGCCCGCGGCTGCTCGGTGGCTCGGAACGGACCGGTCGGGTCATCCTGCGCTGGCGACGGGAGGAGTAGCGCCACTGCTGGTGCTCTGTGACCGTTGCTGCCGGGGAGGAGAGCGGCTTACGAACCCATCGAGCGGATCTGTTCGACCTCGACCTCGACGTGGACGGACGGGGGCATGTCCTGCCCTGCGACCAGTCGCGCGACCTCGTCGTGGCCGACGATCTCTATCTCGCGGCTGTACACCGTGTAGTTCCAGTGGTCGAACGGTGCCGTCTCGTCGTCGGAGAGGGTGCGATGCTGCGGAACGCGCAGGTGCTCCGGGGGTGCGGAGTGTGGCCCTTTCATCTCTGCGCCCTTGCGCGAGACTGTCGCTCGGATGTCGTCGACGACGGAGTCGAGGACCGCCCGGTCCCCGCTCTGTAATGTGAGGCGTGTGACGAAACTCATGGTCAGGTACTGATTTTGAGACGCGACACCACCAAAAAGCCATTGAGATTGTTCCGTGGCCGGGGACGAGGCGAATCCAGCCCCGATTTCTGGCGCGCTCTCCGATATTCTCTTAACTGGGGATGGTTTACCAATGGGTAATGGCAGTAGATGCTACGAGCGCAGGTGCCATCCTCTTTCGGGATACGCGGGGCCGGCGCGAGTACTTGCTGCTGAAGAGTCGCCCCGGGGACTGGGAATTCCCCAAGGGCGGCGTCGAAGGAGACGAAGAGCTCCAACAGACCGCAATACGAGAAGTAAAAGAGGAAGCAGGCATCAACGACTTCCGTCTCATCGACGGATTCCGCAAAGATTACGACTACGTCTTCGAGGCGAACGGGAAGACCATCCACAAGACGGTCCACCTGTTCATCGCGAAGTCCTACGAAGCGTCGGCAGAACTGTCGACGGAACATCGCGACCTGCAGTGGCGCGATTACGACCAGGCGTTCAACACCGTCACCCAGGACGGTCCACGAGAGATACTCGAGGACGCCCACGAGTTCCTGAACGAACTCGAGAAGAACGGCGGCATCTAGCCGCCACCGGCCCCGCGAGCCGATCCCGGCTTTTCAGACGCATTACCGCTCTACAGCGACTGTCTTCTCGGTGGTCGGGTCGGCCGCGGATCAGGACTCGTCACCGGCCAGCACGTCGGCGATCAGCGCGGTCGGGTCGTCGTCCCCTTCGGTGACGAACGCGACGACTGCGAGGGCGAGGTAGCCCCCGGTGAGCACGGCGACGATAGTGGCCGCGAGGTCCGCGAACCCGGTCGACACCCCCTGCCAGGAGAGGTACGTGGCGAGCATGTCGACGAGCAGGGCGAGCAAGAACACGACGAGGACGAGGAGGGTCTCGACCGTTCGGGAGGACATACGCGAAACTATATCGAAATCCGACAAGAAAGCACCGAAACACCTTCCACTCGCGCACCCCGACCCCGCTATATGCTTCCGGGCGAGGACACCGAGTTCGGCTTCGAGTTGCGGGTGTGTCGGTGGGCCGAGCGGTCGTGGCCGCCCGGAGAAGAACGGGAGAATCCCATCGTCGTCGCCCGCCAGCTCGGCACGAAACGCCGATGCTGGGACACAATCGTCCTCGAATGCGGTGCTGACGCGCTTCGCCAGCGGGCCAACTTCGGCCACGAGGCGCTCGACTCCGACCTCCTCCACGTCGTCCGCCATGCACCCGCCGAGTGGACCTACTACCGCGACTGCCTGCCGGAACCGGGCTACCCGTGGCGCTACGTCCGCGAGGCTATCCACCGGGCGAGCACGCGGGGTATCCTGGAAGAACGCAAAGATGGCAACCGCATCCAGATTCGCCGCAAGTGGGCGTACCCCGACTGGGTGAATCGAATCGTCGCCATCGAGAACAAGCCCGACCTCGACGCGAAAGCGGCCGACGCGCTGGTCGAACAGATCCAGTACGACGTGGCGCTGACGCTCGCCGACGAGGTGTGGGTCGCCTCCCGCGCGACGGGAGAGACGGTCGAACCCGTCCTGCTGGAGGGGATGCCGGTGCAAGCGGGCATCCTCACGGTCGACACCGACGCGAACGACGCGACCGTGGCGTGGCACGCCCGCCGCCTCGCGGTCGACGACCCGGGGACGATGATACTCGACCGGCCCGACGGCGGCGACTTCGACGCCTCGGCCGCCGAGTTCCGGTACGCCGACCCCGAGTGGAAGGCCCAGAAGCGCCTCGAGATCGCCGAGCGCGCCTACGAGCGCGGCTGGCGGTCGTTCGCCGACACGATGCGCCCGGACTGCCGGTACTTCGAGTTGCGCGAGGACGGTCCCCTGCTCCCGTGGTGTGCGGCGAAGGGCCGGTGCCAGACCGCGGGCGAGTGCTCGGGGCGATGTGGCGACTTCGAACCCGAACCGCCCGCGTGGCGGACCAAGGGGTGGCCGATCGCGGGCGGGCCGGGCACCAGACTCAAGCGACTGCTGGCGGACCGGAGACGGCGGCAGCGACCGGGACTGGAGTAGTCAGGAAGCGTCCTGGTGCGAGGAGAGTCGGTCCCGGAACTCCCGTGCGGTCAGGTCGCAGACGATAGCCGGCTTGCGGGTCACGCCCGCCTTGTCGGCGCGCAGACTGCTGTCGGGGTCGTGATCAGGTTTGTTCACCTCGAACTCGCGGACGAACTCGTCGTCGAGGAAGTACCCCCGGCGTTCGCCATCGAAGGCCGCGAAGGTGCTCATCTTCGGCCCGGCGCGGTCGAGAAGGCCGCCGCCGAGGTCGTCGGTGTCGGAATCACCATCGAGCAGTACGACGCGCCGGTCGTCCCTGTAGGGAAGCCCGTCGACCGCCCGCTTGGTGTGGGCGTTGTCGGGGTGTCCGGCGAGTTTCTGCCGTTTCGTGGCGGGGTCGTCGTCGGCCTCGACGACGGTCTTCTTGCCCACCGGAAACCAGCCGACGAGGTAGCGATGGAGCCGGCCGTCGTCGTCCTCGAGCCCGGCGTAGAACGCGACCGCGTCGTCGCCGTTGCTCTCGAGCGCGGCCAGCCGGTTGACGTACCCCGGCCGATGCTCGCCGTAGGTCAGCGCGTCGAAGTTCGGGTCGTGGTGCGTTGGGTACGCCGCGATGGCCGCGGGGTCGGTGATCGACTCCCCGGACCCGTCCGGGTCAGGCGTGAGGCTGGCGAGCAGGTCGGCCATCGTCCCGTCACCGGTTCGTCGCGGTATGGTTCCAAAGGTCAGTTCCTCACGGGTGTCGCGGGTCTTCTCGGGAATCGGGAGGTACTCGAAGCGGCCCGCATCGTCGACGAGTGGGACACGAGAATCGCGCAAGGAGACGTTCGTGGTGTCGGCACCGATGCCACAGCAGACGACGGTCATCAGGACGCGACGGCGACGTCGATGTCCTCACGGGCGACCGCGAGGCGGAACGTCGGGACCGTCGTGTAGATGACCTCGACGACGCCCTTGCGCCGGAGTGCCTGGAGCGCCGAGCGAACCTCGTCCGCGCTCACGTCGTCGTCCACGTCGAAGGCGTCACGGACCGCGTGGAGGACGCTCACGACGCTCTGGCCGTCCTCCTCCGGACCGGCCAGCACCTCGAAGATGTGGGCCTGGAGTTCGGGGACGCGGACCGCGGTCGGGGTCCCGTCACCGTCCTCGTCGGCCTGCACGCCCGGCTCGACGTCGACCAGCTCTGCGGCCTCGGCGGTCGCGCGGATGAGGCTGTTGTCGTCTCGATAGTAGTACTCCTTCAGTTCGTTCTCGAGGTACTGGTGGACCTCGCTCCCGCTCTCCATACCCCACCGCTTCTGTAGCTCGCCGTTCTTCGTCGGCTGGAGTTCGACGACGTCGGCCAGACGCTCGCGAGCCTCGTCCGAGAGGGTCATTGAGCGCGGATACGCACAGCCGCTATTTGGGAGTTCTGTCTGGCGACGACCGCCCGGTTCCGCTACCAGAGCGCGGAAGTTGGCAGCAACATAAAGGGTGTGGCAAACGTAGGCACGCCTATGCCACAGACTGTGAAACTGAGCCACCTGGAACGGCTCCTCGAGGACGTGAGCTATCCGGCGATTCGTGACGACCTCGCCGTCGACCTCGCGGACGTGACCGTCCTCCTCGCCGACGGGGAAGTGAACCTGGGCGAACTCGTCTCGGAGACCAACAGCGACTCGTTCGACTCCGCCGACGACCTCCTGCTCGAACTGAACAGCGTCATGCCGATCGAGGCCGTCGGCGAGCCTGGCCAGTCCGAAGGCGAAGGGTGAGACGCGTGTGAGGTGTGACCGCCGTTCGAGGGATGACAGGTCCGCGAGGGGTGAAGCGGGCACCTTAAGTTTCCGGCCGGGCGTACCACAGTGTATCAATGGAGTTCTGTGACGAATGCGGTTCCATGATGAAGACCGAGGGCGACTACTGGGTCTGTGGGAACTGCGACTTCGAGAAAGCCCGCGATGCGGTCTCTGAAGCCTCGATGGTTACGACCGAAGCCCAGGAAGTGAGCGAGGTCGTCGACGTGAGCGACGCCGAGGACAAGGGGCTGGCCAAGACCAACGCCATCTGTCCGAAGTGTGAGAACGACCAGGCGTACTGGTACATGCAACAGATCCGGTCCGCGGACGAGTCCGAGACGCGATTCTTCATCTGCACCGAGTGCGAGCACAAGTGGCGCGAAGACGACCACTGAGCGCTCTCTCGCGAACTCAGCTCTCGGGACGTGCTTTGTAGGCCGTCCAGATACCGGGAATCCCGGCGACGAACACCGACGCGAGCAACAGCCCCGCCCAGCTGAACACGCCGATGACGTACCCGAGCACCGGCCCGGTGAGTAGCAACACGACCGCGAGGAGCGCGGGCGCACCCGTTGCGAGGATGCTCCGCCCGTGTCTGCCAACCACGGAGATGGCGACGAGACACAGCCCGAAGACGACCGCCGTCCCCTGGATGATGAACGCCACCTGGGCGACCTCAGGGTCGGCGGCGACGGCCGTCAGGAGGAACAGCGGGCTGGCGAGGAAGACGAGGCCGAGCACGCCCGCGAGGGCAGCCCCGCCACGGCCGAGGAGGACCGGGTCGAGATTGCCGAGAATCGAGGAGTCGGAGTTGCTCATGGGCGTCCCTCGTCGTGTCGCCAGAAAGGAGTTTTCGTCTGCGGTGCGCACCGCCCACCGGTGCCGGTGGGCGCTGTCATGGAGGATTCAGTGCGTCGCGCGCCACTCGCCGTGTTTCACGCCGATGACGAGGCAGATGAGCCCGAAGACGAGCATCGACGGCGTCACCATCATCAGGACGGTCTGGGTGGTCATCATCGGTGCGGCGACGAGCGCGAGGGTGCCCACCGCGATGAGCGCGAGGAACACCAGCGCGGTCTTCTGCAGGTCGAATTCCATGCGGGTGAGTCGGGGCTGGAGGGGGATAATCGCAGCGGAGGGCAGAAGATCTCGCCGGTTCGACTGGTTGGCAAGCCGATAGTTGATGTCGCGATCACGCCAAGGGCACGACATGGGCAGAGTCGACCGGCCCCGGACTCCCAGCGACCGGCAGGTCACGTGGGGTGGCCCACTACTGGCAGTTCTCGTGGCCCTGGCAGCAGCAGTCGTCTTCGACCAGCCGTACATCTTCCTGGCGGAGACACCCCTGGGCGTCGCCCTCTACCTCGTCGTCGGTATCACGCTCCCGCAGATGCTGCTCGCACGCCGGGAGGGTGAACCGACGAGACTCGGTGTCGCAGCCATCGCGGGACTCGGCGCGACGCTCGCGCTGGCAATCGGCGTCCTCGGCGATGGAGTCACCGCGCGATGGGGGCTCCCGTTCATCGCGCTGTTGCTGTTCTTGACCATCGGTATCGGTGGTGGTCACGTGGTCCGTGTCGCCATGGCGGCGTATCGGGACGGGAGGGACTCTGGGCGGGATTAGACGCTTCGCCGACCCCTCAGTTCGTCGGCCGCGCCAGCTCCGCCAGCGACACCAGCACGCCCAGAATCCACCCCAGGGGAATCGCCACCCCGAGCCACATCAGCACGTAGGCGATACCCGTGAGGTCGTACTGGGTCCGGAGGTACTCGTTGATGTCTCCGACCGCGAGGACGGTCTCGAGGAACCAGATGGCGAGAGACTCGCTTTCGGTGAACACGAGTTGGCCCAGCGCGGGCGAGTAGAACGCGGCGACGACCGGCGGGAGGAACACCGCCGTCATCCCCAGCGGGTACGCCACGAGGATGGAACTCGTGCGCCCGCCGATTCGAGAGACGGCCACGGCGAGCCCGGCCGAGACGGTCGCGACCGCGGCCGCGACGACCACCGCGATGAAGCCCGCGAAGGAGAACTGGAACCGGGCGAGCGCCGAGAGCGCCCCCCAGAGCAGCGCCACGATGACGACCGTCCCGAGAACGCCGAGGTAGTCGCCGAGGTCGTCGAAGTTGTAGGCGGCCCAGCGGACGACGGTGCCGGCCAGCGCGAACGGGTACAGCAGCGCGACGAACAACGCGCCGATGGCTCCCCAGAGCCTGTAGGCCAGCTTCCCGCTGGCCGTCTGTGGCTTCCACTTGCCGAGCACCGACCGGTCGGCGTTTCGCTGGCGTGGGAAGACGATCTCCATCCACGTCTCGTGAAGCCGTTTCAGGTCGATGCGGAGCCCGGCGACGACACCTGCCATTGCAAGAGAGGTGCGTGCGCCCGCTGTTTACGTTTTCGGCCTCCCGCGAGTATGGTTCGGCAGGTAACTGGTCTGAGGTCCGACTGTTCTCGGTTCTGGCCGCTGGCCTGTACAGGGATTTCCGGTGGCTCCGAGCACGTGACTCGCGCTGGTGGCAGTGGAGACCGCCCCGCACCCGCACCGCCACCGCACCACACCCTCCCCAGCCGATTCCGTTCCTCGCCTCACTCCGCTTCGCTCCGTTCGCTCCGGTACTCATCCCTCGCGCGACACTGTCTCGCGGCCTCGCATTGCGAGGCGACTGCGTCGCCTCGCTCGGCACGCTCGCCAGCGCGCGCCAGAACGGGTAGTTCGGTTACAGAAAAGAACCCCGAGCCAGAGGTTTTTCAGTCGTCCTACCAGGGCGCGAAGTCGGGGTCGACCACGCGGTTCTCGGTGTCGATACCGTCGATGGTCGCGATGTCCTCCTCGTCGAGGTCGAGCGCGACCGACTGGAGGTTGTCGCGCAGGTGGGCGTCGCCGGTCGCCTTCGGGATGGCGGTGACGCCCTTCTCGCGGAGCCACGCGAGGCTGACCTGGGCGGCCGAGGCGTCGTGCTTCTCCGCAACGTCCTGGATCTCGGGGACGTCGAACACCTCGCCGCGGGCCAGCGGCGAGTAGGCGACGAGGTTCACGTCGTGTTCCTCGCCGTACTCGCGCAGTTCGTCCTGCGGGAGGAGCGGGTGGCACTCGACCTGGTTGGCGAAGACGGGGGCGTCGAGCAGCTCGCGCGCGTCGTCGAGGTGCTCGGGTTCGAAGTTCGAGACGCCGACGTGGCGGATGAGCCCCTCGTCGTAGAGTTCGTCGAACGCCGAGAGGGTCTCCTCGGGGGCGTAGGTGTCGGACGGCCAGTGGACGTAGAGGAGGTCGACGTAGTCGACGCCGAGGCGGTCGAGGCTCTCGCGGGCGGTCTCCAGTACGTCGTCGTGCGCGAGGTTCGTAATCCAGACCTTCGTCGCGAGGAACACGTCCTCGCGGGCCACGTCGGCCTGGGCGATACCCTCGCCGACCGATTCCTCGTTGTCGTACGCCTGCGCGGTGTCGATGTGGCGATAGCCCATCTCCAGGGCGTTCGCGACGCTCTCGGCGCACTGGTCGGGGTCCGTGTTCTGCCAGGTACCGAGGCCGAGCATCGGCATGTCATCTGCGAGCGGCACACTCTCCGGTGTCACCTGCTGCTGGTCGGACATGCTTGTGGGCTATGCCGAGGACGGAAAAGTGGGTTGGGGATGCGGCGAGCTACCCCGCCCACTGCCGAAGCACGCAACCGCTCGCGAGAAGGTTAGCTGATGAACTTGTTGTCGCGCCAGTTCACGCCGTTGCTCGCTGCCTTGCTCTCGTTGCGACCTTCCACGACCTCGATGGTCGCGGGACGGTCCTCGCCGTCGACGATGCGCGTCGCTTCGAGCTCGTCGTCGAGGGCCGTGATGGCCGTCAAGGTGCCCTTCTCTGCTTCACGCGCGATATCGCAGAGGACCTTGAACATCTCGTACTGGAGCAGCGAGTTCTGGAGCACCGTCTCGCGGTCGCCCTTGAACGCGGCGAACTCGACGAGTTCGGACGGGATCTCCTCTTCCTCTTCCTCGCCCCAGCGCGGCCCGCGTCGCTCGTCGGGGTCCTCCTCGTACACCCGGTTCTCCGTGACGCTCGCTTTCAGCTGCGCCGTCGGGGTGTACTTGCTCAGGCTGTTGTCCGATGCAATAGCCTTGAGAATGAGGGTGTTGTTACGGCGGGTCAGGTCGACGGATTCGATGCCGTCGGGCATTTCTGGGTCGCTGTTCAGGAAGTCCCGAACTGTCTCGAGCGGCAGTTCCAGTGTGGAATGCAACCGGAATACTTGGCCGGAGTTTTCTGCTGACATAGTGAAGGGGGGGTATCACGGCGCGTCGAATAGCCAACCGCTTGCCCGTACGTAGGGGCGTAGAGTTTAAATGACCTGCTGTTTATTTCAATCAGGAATCGAGAAAACTCTGGGTTCGCTTCAGTTGGTCAGCGTTTCTTCGAGTTCCCCGCGCTCCTCGAGCTCTGCGAGCACGTCGCTCCCACCGACGAACTCGCCGTTCACGAACGTCTGCGGGATGGTCTCCCAGCCGGAGTGCTCCGAGAGAGCGGTCCGGAACTCCTCGAGTGACTGGAGCACGTCGACCGTCTCGTAGTCGTCTCGATACTGTCGGATGAGCCCGAGCGCGCGGTCGGAGTAGCCGCACTGGGGCATGACCTCCGTGCCCTTCATGAACAGCACGACCTCGTTGTTCTCGATGGTCTCGCGCACGGTCTCGTCGACTTCCTCCTGGGGAAGACTCTGGTTGGGGTCGAACGTCATGTAGCGGGATAGGAAACCGGCGCGGAAAGAAGTTGCGTCGGGCGCGCGGCGACGCTGCAGCCGAGGACAGCCACGGGGAGTACCTTCAGACGGGACGAAGCGCGCGCACGGTGTCGGCCTGTGTCGTGAAGAGCAGGTCGTCGGCCACGACCACGGAGGCGTCGGAACCGATGCTCGACTCGGTCCACCGCTCGGTTCCGTCCGCGGGGTCGAGGCAGCGAAGGCCGTCTTTGGTTCTGACGAGAACCGCCTCGCCCGCGACCACGGGCCGCCCCGAGAGCGCCGCTCCTACGGCAGCAGTCCACGCGACCGTGCCGTCGGTCCTCGACAGCGCGAACACCTGGCTCGTCTCGTAGTTCGAGGTGTAGAACACGTACTCCGCTCCGACACTCAGCCCGCCTGCACCGCCGCCTGCAGGCGGAACATCGACCTGTCGCCACCCGTTCCCGTCGTCGCGGACGGAGGTCGCCCTGACCCCACCGAAGAAGCCCTCGACGGCGAACACCGTCCCGTCCCGATAGCACTGCTCGGCCGGGAAGTCGGCTCCAGAACTGGGGTCCTCGCCCAGCAGGGAACCGGTGTCCGCGGCGAGCCGCCAGAACCGAGTATCGTACGTCCCGCTGGAGACGAACACGGCATCCTCGCCCGCGAGCAGGGGCGGCTCCCAGGGGTCCGCGAGTTCGGTTCGCCAGCGTTCGCTCCCGTCGGCGGGCGCAAGTGCGACCACGGTGGGCGGACCACGCGAGAGCCAGTACACCCCGTGGGCGGCGACCAGCATCGCGGCGCAGTCGGGCGTCTCGACGCGCCACTGTTCCGCACCGTCCCCGGCGGCGAGTACGACGATGGCCTCCGACGTGGGAACGAACAGCTGCCCCTGGTACAGCCACGGTGTCCGGGCCGCGGAGCCGACCGACTGCTGCCAGCGCGTCTCTCCTGTTCGGGCGTCGAGTGCGCGCACCGTGCCGTCGTCACCACCGACGTAGAGTACCCCTTCGGCGAGGACGGGTTTCGACAGGGACGCCGAGGCGGTCGTTCTCCAGAGTTCGGCAACTGGTTCCGTCGGTCCGGTCGCATCGGGCACGTAGTTGCTCCGGCCGGGGTCAGCGGCGGGCATCGGCCAGGAACTGGCTATCTGGTCCGGTGTCTCGGGTCGCCCGGTTGTCGTCGGTTGCTCGGACGTCGCTGCCGTCATTGGTTTCGTCGTGGTCCCGTCGCCGGCGCTGTCGCTCACGCACCCGGCGAGCGCGAGCGACCCGAGGCTCGCGAGGAGGGACCGGCGAGAGTGATCCGGGGGCATAGTTCTGACTACCCGACATTTCTACAAGTGCTTTCTGCCGAGTCGAGCGCTACCGCTCCTCGCGTACTCGAAACGTAGGTCGGAAAGCTGTCAGCCGACGGCTCAGTCGTCGCTGCCGACGGTGATGACCTGCAACAGCGAGTAGATGGGGACGCCCTCGACCTCGTCGAGTCCCTGCTTGTCCACGAGGACGCAGGCCGCGACCGGGTTGCCACCCTGCTCGCGGATGGCTTCGATGGTCTCGGTCATGGTCGTCCCGCTCGTGATGGTGTCGTCGACCACGTAGCAGTCGCGCCCGCGGATCTGTGCGAAGTTCCGGGAGAACGACCCACCGAGGTCTTCGAGGTCACCTTCGTCCCACTGGTGCTTGCGCGGCGCGTAGGACGCGAGGTCGGTGTCGAGTTCGCGCGCGATGTGGGTGGCGATGGGCGCACCAGCTTTCTCGATTCCGATGGTGAGGTCGACCTCGTCGCCCTGCTTGGCGAGGAGGTCGGCCATCGCGGAGGTGACGGCTTCGAGGCGGAAGCTGTCGCGGCCGATGGCGGACCAGTCGACGTGGATGTCGTGGGTCCCGCCGCTCGTCTCTGCCGTCTCGCTGTCGGCCTGGGAGGGGGCACTGCCCGAGCGCTCGACCAGCCAGGAGGCGGTCTCTCGGGAGACGTTCAGTTCGTCTGCGATCTCGCCCTTCGACAGGCCACGCTCTGCGAGCTCGGCGGCACTCTCGATGAGGTCGTCGACGTTCTTCATATACGGTCGAATTCGATGGCAGTTTTTATAGTGCTGTCGTCGTCCGCAAAGGCAGCGTCGAGCTCGTCCAGACCGTACACACCGGTGACGAGTTCGTCGAAGAACCACTCCGGGAGGCCCTGGAGACGGTCGACAGCGGCCTCGAAGTGGCCGACGTGGGAGTTGACGCTCCCGACGAGCGCCTTGTTGTGGAGGACGAACTCACGGTGGAGTCTGCCACCGTCGATCTCGAACTCCCAGTCGGTCGGCACGCCGAGCAGCGCGCCGACACCGTTTGGCGCGAGCGCCTCGATGGTATCGAACGCGTGGGGCGCGTACCCGGTCGCCTCGTAGATGAAGTCCATCGACTCGTGCGCGCCGGGGACCGCAGAGACCGGCGTCTCGCGTGAGTCGACGTAGGTGCCGCCCAGTTTCTCGATGATGTCGATGGTCGGGTCCGGTCGGTCGCGGCGGCCGAGACAGTAGGTTCGCTCGAACCCGTCGCTCGCTTCGAGCATGGCGAGCGTGAGCAGGCCGAGACTCCCGTTTCCGAGGACCATCGCGGACTCCGGGTTCCACTCGAAGGCGGAGCGAGAGGCGAACGCGTGCTCGAACGCCTTCTCGGAGATGCTGACCGGCTCGACCAGGAAACCGAGGTCCGTCATCTCTCGCGGCAGGGGCACAAGGTACTCCGCCGGGCTGGTGAAGTACTCGCTCATGAACCCGTGCGCGCCGACGATTCCGCGCTCGAAGTACTGGCCGTCGGGGGCCATGTCCGGCTCGCCGCGCTCGAAGTACTCGTTCGGGCCGTTGGGCGCGCGCCGGACCGTCGGAACGACCACATCACCGACCTCGAGGTCGGTGCCGTTCGGGTCCTCGACCACTCCGACGGCCTCGTGGCCGATGACGAGGTGGTCGTCGTCGGCCGGGAAGCCGCCGTGCCCGCCGCTGAGCACTTCGTGGTCCGTGCCGTCGATGCCGACCCTGAGCGTCCGGACGAGCGCTTCGCCTGGACCTGGCTCCGGCCGTGGTTTCTCGATGACGACGGGTTCGGTCTCGCCCCGTCGAACTGCGACTGCTTGCATACAGAGTACGAGAACCCCCACCGACAAAAGATTTATTCTCTTGCGAGTAAACATCTGAAGTGACGGTGGATGCCACCTGACTCGCAACTCGGCAGGTGCCCCCAACACACCCCCAACCGCGCACAGCAGGTGTCTGCAGCCACATCCCGTGCCAGCATCCACCGTTTTATCCGTGCCCTTCGAAGGCTCCTATACTCATGGAACGATACGACCTGCTCTACCAGCTGTACGACGATTTCGACACCGCGACCTTGCGCGATTACCAGGAGTTCGTCGACGTGTTTCCCCCGGTGGATTCTCGCGTCGCCCTCGAACACTGGCAGGACGCGAGCGACGAACTCGAGGACCGAAAGGCGGAGGTCCGTGAGGCGTTCGCCGCGGGCGAGACCTTCGCCGAGGTCGCCGCGCGCGCCACCCGCGACCAGGCGTTCACCGCGCTCGACCTCTACTCGAAGTACGGCCGCGCCGTGAACGTCCTCGTGCTCGACGTAGACGAGACGCTGCGCTCGGCCGGCAACACCGACAACGAGATTCCGCGCGAGACGCTCCACCTGCTGACCGAGTTCCACGAGGACGGTGTCCCCATCGTCATCTGCACGGGGCAGACCCTGGAGAACGTCAAGGGCTTCATGATACAGGGCCTCGGGAGCGAGGTCGTCCACTCGGGTGACCTGAGCATCGTCTACGAGGCCGGCAACGGCGTGTTCACGCCGGGCCACGGCGCAGATACGAAGCAACTCCTCTACGAGGACCTCGACGAATCGGTCAGGGACGTGTTCGACGACGTGCGCGCCCGCGTGCTCACCGACGCGCCCGAGAGCATCCGTCACGGCTGTCACCTGCAGGGCAACGAGTTCAACGTCACCCTCAAGCCGAACTTCGAGACCGGGAGCAAGCGGTCGCGAGAGATAATCGACGAGGCGCTGGTGTACCAACTCGACCTCGTCGGAGAGGCGGTGGCGCGTGCGACCGACACCGACCCCGAGTCGACTGCCAACTGGTCCCGCCGGTACTACGCGAAGGCCGACCCGGAGATTCGCGGCGTCCTCGAACGAGAGGGCGGCTTCCCCGACGTGGACCTCGACGCGATGCCCGACGCGGTGCGAGATACGTTCGAGCGCATCGACGTGGCCTACTACGAGGCCGACGCCGCCGAGGTCACCAGCCTCGAACTCGACAAGGTCGCCGGCGTCGAGGCCGCGCTCGACGTGCTCGGCGTCGAGGACCCCTTCGCGCTCGTGATGGGCGACTCGAAGTCCGACCTGCGGGTGATGCGCTGGGCCGCCGAGACCGATTCGGGTATCGGTGCAGCGCCCGAACACTCCTCCAGCGACGTGCTCGACTTCGTCCTCTCGACCGACGAACTCGTCTTCGACCGCGGCAAGAGCGCCGAGATGCTGCGGACCGTCTACGCGCTGAACCGGCTGGCCGGGCTGTCGTAGGTTGGCTTCTCGGAGGTCTCGTGCCCGCTCTCGGGCGCTCTTTTCGCGCGAGCAGAAAACTGATTTATCGCCCACGGGAATCGTCGGTTCAACGACACACAGACAACACAATGAGTGATAGCAGTCCCTCCACCACGACGCGACTCGCAGGTGTCCGACCCATGCTCCTCGGCATCGCAGCCATCCTCACCGGCGGTATCCTCACCATCCAGGCCCTCATCACCCAGCAGACCGGGCTCCCTCCCCAGTCCCCGCTCGCGGACGGCCTCGTCAAAGGCGGCTTCGTCGTGGTCGTCCTCGGGTTCCTCTACGGCGTGCTCACCGGGAACACCGCCGGCGATAGCGACAGCGAGTGACCCCAGCAGCTCGACGAACGGAGTGATGGAACAGTTCGTCTCTCCCCATCTCGCAACCGTCAAGTGAATCCTACCCTTGAAACAGGGTAGATGCGAGCTTCCCGCCGGTCGGTCCTCGTCGTCCTAGCGCTGGTGAGCGTCGCCATCGTCGGCCGAACCCTCCTCAAGGGTGACGTCTCCGGGCTGGTCGCGGCCGTCGAGAACGACTACGTCTTCCTCCTCGCGCTGGTCCTCGCCTACCTCGTCAGGCCGTTCCTCGCGCTCCCGGTGAGCCTGTTCTCGTTGATAATCCTGCTCCGGTTCGGCTGGCTCGGGTTCCCCATCGCCATCGTCGGGACGGTGTTCACCTCCATGCCCCCGTACCTGCTCGCGCAACGCTACGAGGGCGACTCGGCTATCCTCGGCCGGTTCCGCGAGCTTGGAAGCGACGCGTTCGGCGCGACCGGTGACCTCCGCGGGATGATTGCCATCCGGCTCACGCCCACCCCCGCGGACGTGGTGTCCTACGGAGCCGGGCTCTCGAACGTCCCCACGGGTTCCTTCGCGCTCGGGACGGCCATCGGTATCACCCCCTGGGTGCTGATGTATATGGTCATCGTCCAGTCTGCCCGCGCCGCGACCGGCACGGCACCCGTCGACCTGCGACTGCTGGCGGTGTTCGGTGTCCTCGCGATCGTGCTGGTCGCCCGCCCACTCGCGAAGACGGTCCGCGGTCGATGGAACGAGCACAGCAACAATTAACTCGATTCCGTGTAATTTGTTAGCCACATGGTCAGCCACGCACCCACATCCGGCAGCGACGACCCGCTCGACATCCACGGGGTCGTCCCGCCGACCATCACGGCGTTCCACGAGGACGAATCGGTCGACTACGAGCAGACGGCGGCCCACGCGGAGTACGTCGTCGACGGCGGCGCACACGGCGTGTTCCCGCTCGGGACCAACGGCGAGGGCCCGATGCTCGGCGGCGAAGAAAGCGACCGTGCCATCGAGGCCGTCGTCGACGCGGTCGGTGACCGTGTTCCCGTCATCGCCGGCGTCGGTGCACCCAGCACCCACCAGACGCTTCGACGCGCCGAAGCCGCCGAACAGGCCGGTGCCGACGGCCTCGTCGTCGTCACGCCGTACTACTTCCCCCTCGACCACGACGCCGCATTGCGACACTACCGCCGGGTCTGCGCCGCCACCGACCTCCCGGTGTACGTCTACCACATCCCCTCGAAGACCGGAAACAGCCTCTCGCTGGACACCGTGGACGAGCTCGCGACCATCGACAACCTCGTCGGCATCAAGGACTCCAGCAAGAACGTCCCGTGGCTCGGGCAGGCCATCGACGCCCACCCCGAACTCACGTTCCTCTCCGGGTCGGACTCCCTGCTGTTCCCCGGTCTCGAAGTCGGCTGTAGCGGGATGGTCTCGGCCGTCGCGAACGTCTTCCCCGAGATCGTCGTCGACCTCTACGACGCCTACGACGAGGGCGACGAAGCCCGCGCCCGCGAACTCCAGAGCCAGGTGTACGACATCCGCGACGCCCTCAAGCGCGGCCCGTACATGGCCGGCGTGAAGACCGCGCTCTCCCTGCGCGGCTTCGACGCGGGCGATCTTCGCGACCCCCTCACCACGATGGACGAGGAAGACACCGCCGCGCTCGAAGCGGACCTCGAAGAGCTGGGTCTGCTGTAGACCCGGCCCAGCCCATAGCCTCGATTCCCTTTCTTTCTCTCTGGCGCGCGCCGAGGAGCGTGTCGTGCGAGGCGACGCAGTCGCCTCGACAGCGAACGGGGAGGAACGACCCGTGAGCCAGTGCGACCGCGAGTCGGAGCCGCGCGAGGGATGAGCACTGGACTGGAGCGAAGCGCCAGCGGAGCGAAAGGAAGCGCGCAATCGGCTGGGGAGGGTGTGGTGCGGTGTGGTTGCCGGTGCGGATGCGGTCTCCATCGCCACCAGCGCGAGTCAGCTGCTCGCCGTCCCCACCATCGATAGTACGAGTTCCGCCCCTCGATTCGGAGCGACTACCGGTTCCCGTCTCGACAGCGCCAGCGAACAGCACCCAAAACAGTCAATTCCCCTCCCACAGACCCGTCTCACATGAGCGACCTCATCGACCACCTCCTCTCGTTCCGCAAGGCCATCGCGGTCATCGTCGGCCTCGGCTTGCTCCTGTTGCTCCTGCTCTCGACGCTCGCGTTGAACGAGACCGGGACGCTCATCGTCTACCTGCTGGTCGGCGGTGTCGTCATCATGGGGAGCGTCCTGGCGATCTACCTGCGTATCGTCGCGAAAGAGAGCGAGACCGTCCGGGACCCGCCCCCGGACTGGGAGCGCGACCGCGGCGAGTAGTCGAGCAGAGAACCAGAACGTCGCCCGAACCGGCTCAGTGCCCGTTCGTGATGTGGGTGTGTGCGCCGATGAGCGCGCCGGCGAGGTCGAGGTTGTCGAGGTGCGTGTTCTCGTCGATGATGGAGTCGCGGATGTCCGAGTCCTCGATGGTCGCGTTCGGGAAGATGACCGACCCCTCGATGTGGCTGTCCGTGATCTCTGCGCCCTCCATCACGTGGACGTTCTCGCCGAGGGTCGTGTTGGCGATTTCGGCCGACTCCGCGACGTAGTTCTCGCCGCCGAGGTACCACGCGACCGCGTCGAGGTAGGAGTCGGGGGTCCCGATGTCGAACCACGCCCCCTCGAAGGTGAAGGCGTACGTCGGCTCGCGGTTCTGGAGCCACTGGATGAACCAGCCGGGCTCGTCGGGGTTGTTGTCGCCCTCGAGGTACTCCTCCAGCAGGCCGACGGTGTCGCGGGTGAAGGCGTAGCAGGCGATGGAGACCAGCGTGCTCTTGGGGTCGTCGGGCTTCTCCTGGAAGTCGACGATCTGCTTCCCGTCGAGCTCGACGAGGCCGTAGGACTTCGCGAGCTCCTTCGAGCCCACGTCGTAGGCCGCGAGACACGGCGAGTCCTGTGCCTCGAAGAAGTCGACGAACTCCGAGACGTCGAAGCTGATGAGGTTGTCACCGGCGATGACGACGAGGTCCTCGTCGACGCCCTCGCGGTCGACGAGCTGGGCGAGCGCGCCGATGACGCCGAACTTCTCGTCCTCCTCGGAGGTGTCCTCGACGGAGAGGGTCGGTTTCTCGAAGTCGGTCTCGGCGAGGTGCTCCTCGAACTCGGGCGCGAACTTCTCGTTCGTGCTCACGAACACCTCGTCGATGCGGTCGTCGTTTTCCAGTTCGGCGAATATCTGGTCGATGACTGTCGAGTCGCCGACAGGGAGGAACATCTTGGGGCGATGTTTGGTGATGGGCCACAGTCGCGTTGCGTATCCTCCAGCGAGAACGACGGCTTTCATTACCCGCGCGTTTCGTAGCCTACACTAAGGTCTTTGTCTTTCATGTCGGCCAGATACGGAGTACGCCGTCCGCCCGGCCGACACCGAGTTCGAGTGCGCCGGCCGCTTGAGCTGCCAGATTCGTCGCAATCTCCCCATCAACGCGCCGACACCACGCCTCTGTGACGCCGGGTGTGTCATCGATGCGATGCAATCCACAGAGCCGACGGCGGTCCTGCGTCGGCACGACGAGTTCGAGCCGGCCGTCGCCGTCGAAGTCGCCCGCACGGGCCATATCGAGATTGCGCGAGCCGAGTGCGTGCGAGGAGTACGTCTCCCGCGTCGCGGCGATGTCCAGTCGGTCGCCGCGGCGGCGATAGAACTCGACCGTGCCGCCGATGTGTGGCGTCTTCGTGACGGCGAGTTCGGGCTCGCCATCGGGGGCGAACGGCGCGACCGCGAGCTGGTGCCGCCAGCGAAAGCCCGAGCCGATGGCGGGCCCGCGGGCCACCAGCGAGCCAGCCATGTCGTAGGCGACCAGTCGGGCACCGGACTCGGCGTCGGTCTCGGTGACGACGATGTCGCGCTGGCCGTCGCCGGTGAGGTCCGCGAGGATGGGTGCGATACCCTCGACGACCGCCGGCGAGACGTCGATGGACGCCTCGACCGTCGCACTCGCCACGTCGACGACCACGACCCGACTGGCCTCGATATCGTCGCCGAGTGCGCCGTGGGCGTAGCGGTCGGTCGCGCCGGCTAGGACGACGGCCCGACCGGAATCGGGGTCGACGGTCACGCGGCTATCGGGGAGCGCATCGATGTCGAGGCGGTTCTCGCCGACAAGCAGGTCGCCGGACCCACCGACCCGGACCAGTGTGCCAGCGACCGAGACCGGATGTGAGAGTGGTGACTCGGAACCAGTGGGTGCGAGCAACCGTGGAGCCTCGTCGGTCGAGTCGCCTGTCTCACCGACGAGTGCGACCGGACTTGCCCGTGAAAGTGCGCGGAACGAGGGTCCCGGTTCGACGTCGCGGCCCACTGTTCGGACGCTCTCCAGCGTGCCATCGCCCAGCATCGCGACCCAGAGCGTCCCCGCGCCCTGCCACTTCGATTCGGGAAGGGCGACGAGCCACTGCGGGATGCCACCGAGGTCGACGTCGACCGGGTCCACCGCATCGACAGCACCCGCTCCAGCGGCGACGCGGTTCCCCGTCGGCCGGCAATACGTGTACGCGACTGGTGTGTCCGGGTCGGTGGGCGTGTTGGACCGAGGCGCAGTGCTGGCCCCGGCAGTGCGCGAACGGGAGGCGGTCGACGTCCGGTTCGACTCCCCGTCCCCTCGCGCACCCAGACACCCCGCCAGCGAACCCAGGGCACCCGACACACTCCCGACACCAGCCAGATAGGTCCGCCGTCGCATCCTCGACTCCTACCCGCGGTGAGAACAAGAGATTTACCTGTGTGGGTCCGACTCACGCCCATGCGCCAGGCTGACGAAACCACCCGCCAGCGCATCACCGACAGACTTCGCGAGGGTGCCTCGACCCCGAGTGCACTCGCCACGGAGTTCGAGGTGACAGCCGGCACCGCCCTTCGCCACGTCGAACACATCTCCCGGTCGCTCGACAACGCCGAGGAGGAACTGCTCGTGGCACCACCTGAATGTCGGGAATGCGGGTTCACGGACTTCGACGACCTTCTGAACCGTCCCTCACGCTGTCCGGAGTGCAAGAGCGAATCGCTGGAGGAACCAGCGTTCGTCGTCGAATAAGCGTCCGACAGTCACAGGCCCGTCAGGGCCCGTCGAAGCCGATTCGCCCACCGGAGGATAGGTCGATGTCGCTGGCCTGTCCGACGTGGTCGAACCGGTAGTCGTCGTCCGTCAGGTAGACCGCACCGTCCTCGACGGTCACGTCCACCGTCTCGAGTACCGCGCCCTCGCAGGGGCCGTGGGTACAGACCCCGTCGTCCTTGCGGAAGGTCGCGGCGTGTCTCGTACACACCAGTTCGTCGTCCCTGACGGTGCCACCGGAACCCTTGTCGAGTCGTACGTCGGTCCAGTGCTGACAGTAGTTCATGTAGGCCTCGACGGTGCCGTCGGGAAGCTTCGTGAGGACGACCTCGCGCTCGTCGAACCCCTCCATCACGGTGAACAGGAAGGTCTCGTCCTCGGGGACCTCCGCGACCGTCGTCACACGACTGTCCGCGTCCATGCAGTGGCCGTTACGCCCGGACCGATTTGAACGCCACGGTCGTGGCGTGGGGTTCACGCATGCTTTTGTCCCCGGCGTGAGGTGTGTCACCTATGTCCGACCTGCTCATCTACGGCTCCTACGGCTACACCGGGCGGCTCATCGCCCAGCAGGCCACCGTCGACGGCCTCGACCCCATCCTCGCGGGCCGAACCGCCGAGAAGGTTCACGACCAGGCCGAGGAGTTGGGCTGTCGCTCGCGCGTCTTCGAGGCGAAGAATCCCCGGACCGTCGCGGACTACCTCGAAGGCGTCGAGGTGGTGCTGAACTGTGCCGGCCCGTTCGCCCACACCGCCGACCCCATCGTCGAGGGCTGCATCGAGACCGGAACGCACTACCTCGACATCACCGGCGAGTGGCACGTGTTCCGCGACATCGCCGAACGGGGCGAGGACGCCGACGCAGCCGGTGTCATGCTCCTCCCCGGCGTCGGCTTCGACGTGGTCCCGTCGGACTGCCTCGCCGCGCACCTCCACGACCGTCTGCCCAGCGCGACCGACCTCTCGCTGGCGCTCGGCGGCCTCGGCGGCATGTCCCGTGGAACCGCGATGACGATGGTCGAGAACATCGCCGAGGGTGGCGTCGTCAGGGAAGACGGCGAGATCGTCCAGGTGCCCCAGGCGTACCGCGACCGCGAGATCGAGTTCAGCTACGGCGAACGCAGCACGATGACCATCCCCTGGGGCGACGTGTTCACCGCCTACCACTCGACGGGCATCCCCAACGTCCAGGTGTACTCCGAGACCCACCCGAAGACCATCAACCGGCTCCGGAAGTTCCGGAAACTCGCGCCCGTCCTCGGCACGGCCCCCGCACAGAAACTCCTGAAGTGGCTCGTGAACCGGCGCGTGAAGGGCCCCGACGACGAACAGCTCCGCGAGGGACGCGGCGAGATATGGGGCGAAGCCACCGACGGCGAGAAGACGGTCGTCTCCCGGCTGGAGACACCGAACGGGTACGCGCTGACCCGCGACACTGCGCTACTCACCACGAAGCGCGCACTCGACGGCGACCTGAAAACCGGGTACCAGACCCCCTCGACCGCCTACGGGAAGGACCTCGTGCTCGAGGTCGACGGGGTCGAACGGGTCGACGTGGGCGGGACGTAGCGAGAATTCAAGTACGAAACCGCGGCCAGCGTCGGCGTGCACTGACCCGCCACGCGCCGGTCCGCGGTTGCGCGACGCCCCCGCGCGTGGTCTCGATTCGCGTCGCCTGTTCGCTAGTCTGTGTCCTCGGGAGCCCCGGACTCCGACGGCGCTTCCTCCAGTCGCTCACCATCGTAGTGGCGACGCTCGACGAGCGCGGCGAACTTGCTCCGGAGCAGGTCGGTGACGGGGCCACCGCCCACGTCCAGCCCATCGACCGTCGCGACCGGCCGAAGCTCCCACGTCGAGTTCGTCAGGAACGCCTCGTCCGCGGTCCGGACGTCCTCCAGCCCATAGCGGTCCTGCCACACCGGGATGCCCTCCTCCTCGGCGAGTTCGAGCACGACCTTGCGGGTGATGCCCGGCAGGAGCGGGAGCTCTGCACTCGGGGTGTGCAGGCCGTGCTCGTTCACGAAGAAGAGGTTGCTCGTCGCGCCCTCGCAGACGTTCCCCGCCTGGTCGCGAAGCAGAGCTTCGTCGGCACCTTCGACCAGCTCGTTCCGGGCGAGGATACCGTTCAGGTAGTTGTGGGTCTTCGCCCGGGGTGGGAGTGCGTTCGCCGGCGGCTTGCGTGTCTTCGTCGTCTGGAGGACGGCGGGACCGTCCCAGACTGGATCCGCTCCCTTGCCACCCCTGGACAGTGGCTTGACGATGACGACCACCGTCGGGTCGACTTCGGGCTGAGGGGCGAGCGTCCCGGGCTGGATGCCACGAGTCACCGAGAGTTTGACGTAGGCGTCTTCGAGGTCGTTCGCGTCGAGCGTCTCGTCGATGCGAGCGCGAAGCTCCTCGTCGGGGAACCCGTGGTCGAACCCGAGAGTATCGCACGAGCGGCGCAACCGGTCGGCGTGGGCTTCCCACTCGAACACGTCGCCGCCGTAGGCCCGCATGGTCTCGAACGCTGCGTCACCGTACTGGAATCCCCGGTCCCGGACGCTGATTGTCGCGTCCTCGGCCGGGACCAGTTCGCCGTCTACGTGGTATCGCATTGGTCGATGAACGTCGCAACGAGTCGCTTGCCGACGCGGAGCGACAGGTGCGCGCCGGCCGCCGGTTCGCTCACGTCGCCCGTGAGGATGCTCTCGGGGTGGAACTGCACGCCGACGTGCGGTTTCTCGCGGTGGCGCACCGCCATCAGCACGTCGCGTTCGTCGTCGGTCGCGGCCGTCTCGACCAGCGAGTCGGGGAGGTCCGCCCGTTCGACCGCCAGCGAGTGGTAGCGCCCGACGCGAATCCGGTCGGGCACATCCGCGAAGATCCCTTGCCCGTCGTGGGTGATGACAGAGGGCTTCCCGTGGACCACGTCGGGGGCGTGGACCACCGGCGCGCCGTTGGCCGCACAGAGCGCCTGGTGCCCCAGGCACACCCCCAGCGTCGGATAGTCGAGGTCGCGGAACACCGGGATGGAGACCCCAGCTTCCGCGGGCGTGCCCGGCCCCGGCGAGACGACGATACCGTCCGGGTCCAGTTCCTCGATGCCAGCCACGTCGATAGCGTCGTTCCGGCGGACGACGACGCTGTCGGCCAGCTCGCCGACGTACTGGACGAGGTTGTAGACGAACGAGTCGTAATTGTCGACGACGAGTATCTCAGTCATCGCCTGCCCCCTCGACGGTCAGGCCCGCCCGGTCGCCCAGCGCCTCGTCAACCGCCGTGACGAGCGCCCGGGCCTTGTCCAGCGTCTCCTCGTATTCTCGTTCGGGTACCGAATCGTGGACGATACCCGCGCCAACGCGGAGGTGGTACTCGTCGCCCGAGCGGACGAGCGTCCGGATGACGATGTTGAGTGTGGCGCGGTCGTCGAACCCGAACAGGCCCATGCTCCCCGTGTAGGGCCCTCGCCGGGTCGATTCGAGCTCGTCGATTATCTCCATCGTCCGGGGCTTCGGTGCGCCGGTGATGGTACCGCCGGGGAACACCGCGGCGATAGCGTCTGCCAGCGTCGCGTCGTCCCGGAGGTCACCGGTCACGTTCGAGACGAGGTGCATCACCTCGGAGTACCGGTCGACGCGGCGGTACTCCGCCACCTCGACGGTCCCGTACTCGCACACCTTCCCGAGGTCGTTGCGTTCGAGGTCGACCAGCATCGCGTGTTCCGCCCGCTCTTTCTCGTCGCTGGTCAGGTCGGCCGCGAGCTCGTCGTCTTCCTCAGGGGTGTGTCCTCGGGGGCGCGTGCCGGCGATGGGTTCGGTCCGAACCGACTCGCCGTCCCGGTCGAGCAGGAGCTCGGGGCTGGCGCTGACGAGGTCGAGTCGGGGGAACTCGAACAGGCCGGAGTACGGCGCGGGGTTCACCGTCCGGAGCGCGTCGTAGGCTGCGACCGGGTGGACGGCTGCCGGGGCGACGAGCCGCTGTGAGACGTTCGCCTGGAAGGTATCGCCGGCGTGGACGTACTCCTTCACCCGGCGGACCCGGTCGGCGTAGGCCTCGCGGCCGCAGTCGCTCTGGAACGTCGCGTCCTCCTGTGCCACCGGCGGGTCGCCGAAACCAGGGTCGCCGGTCGTCGCGCGGGTTGCGAGGTCGAGTGCATGCTCGCAACTGCGCTCGTAGATGTCCTCGAGGTCGTCGTCTGCGGCCACGCTCGGACAGGCGGTGATCCGGAGCGTCGTCTCCTCGCTGTCACGGGGTTCCTCCCAGGCGGCGATTCGGTCGTACACCCCGACCTGCAGGTGCGGGAGTTGTCGGTCGTCGACGGCCGATTCCGGGAGGGATTCGAGTTCCCGGGCGACGTCGTACGAGAGCCACCCGATAGCACCGCACGGGTAGGGAACGTCACAGTCCCCGCGGACGAGCGTCTCGCCGTCGAGGAGTCCCTGTAACGCGGCGAGCGTCGGCGACTGGGCTGGTCGCGAGTCTGTCGAACGCACCGTCGCATCGGCCGAGACGGTCATCGCGTCGACGGGGTCGACCGCGAAGTAGCCCCAGCCGGGCTGGCCGCCGGTGGTCTCCACGTACGCGTTCCAGTCTGCGTCCTCGCGGGCCCGTCGATAGGCATCGAACGGGTCGGCGACGCGAACATGGACCTCGACCGGAACGCGTGCCCCCGGCGGAGCGTCCGCCGCCGCCGAGGCGAACGCCTCGCGGCTGGTCACGACGTGGGGGTCGGTCATGTCCTGAGGAAAGAGAACGGAACGTAACCGTGTTGCGGTTTCGGTACTACCGTCGCGCCCTGGCCCGTTTCACCCACTCCTCGATGCGGGTCGCGGAGATGTCGGTATCCTCGGCGACGGCCTCGGGGTCGGCATCCGCAAGGTCGGCGACCGTCTCGATGCCGGCGTTCGAAAGTCGCTCGGCGTACGCCGGACCGATTCCCTTGATATCGTCGGTCGGCTCGGACGGTTCCTCGGGTTCCGGTTCGGGCTCCGGCTCGGCCTCCGGTTCGGCCTCCGGCGCGTCGGATTCAGTGTCCTTAGTCTCCTCGGCGGCGTCCTCGCTCTCCTCGCGTTCGGGTTCCGCCGTCTCAGGTTCGGGTTCTGCCTCTTCGTCGGGTGCCGTCTCCTCGGGCTCGGGTTCCGCCGTCTCGGGTTCGGGTTCTGCCTCTTCGTCGGGTGCCGTCTCCTCGGGCTCGGGTTCCGCCGTCTCGGGTTCGGGCTCCGTCGTCTCGGGTTCGGCTTCGTCGATCGACTCCGAGACGTCGGCTTCCGCCGCGGTCTCTGCCTCGGTCGTCTCCGGTTCTGCAGCTGCCGCCTCGGTACTCGTCGTCTCGGCCGCCGTCGAGGGCTCGCGCCGCTCTTTCTCCACGGTCACGCCTACGTCGCGTGAGGACCGTGGCTGCGAGTCGTCGTCCAACCCCAGCAGCGACTTCAACTTCTTGAGCAGTGCCATTACAGGAGAGTATCGGGTGACGGCACTTAAACCCGCTACCTGTCGCTTCGCAAGCGGGTTCGCAGTGCTTCGTTCATCTCGTCGATGGGTGCGTCGCGCCCGATCCAGAGTTCGAACGCGATGGCCCCCTGGTAGAGGAGCATCCACGCCCCGTCGACGGTCGTCGCGCCGCACTCGGCGGCATCCCGGAGCAGCCGCGTCTCCAGCGGCTTGTAAACCGCGTCGAGGACCACGAGGTTCTCGTGGAGCGTATCGGCCGGGACCGGTGAGACGTCCTCCTCCATGCCGACACTGGTCGCGTTCACGAGGACGTCAGCATCGGGGACGAGTTCGGGGAGCGCGTCGAGCCCGTACCCGCTTGCCTCCGGGACCTCCGCGGCGAGGCTCGTCGCCCGCTCGACCGTCCGGTTCACGATGTGGACCGTGCTGCCGGCGTCGGCGAGCGCGAAGGCGATGGCGCGTCCTGCGCCACCCGCCCCGACCACGACAGCGGTCGCCCCAGCGAGCGTCGCGTCACCCTGTTCTTCGAGTGCGCGGCGGGCACCCTCGGCGTCGGTGTTGTGCCCGGTCGGCTGGTCACCCGAGAAGTCGATGGTGTTCACCGCGCCGATTCGCGCTGCCATCTCGTCGGGGTCGACGAGCGAGAGCACGTCCTGCTTGAACGGGATGGTCACGTTCAACCCACTGATACCCAGCGCGTCGGCACCGTCGATGGCCGTTTCGAGCTCGGCTGGATCGGGTTCGAACGTCACGTACCGCGCGTTCATGTCGTGGACCTCGTAGGCCGCCTCGTGCATCGGCGGCGACAACGAGTGCCCGACGGGGTTCCCCACGAGTCCGAATACCTGCATACGCGGAGCCGATGCGTCCGGCAGTGAAAAGTCGTCCGTCGCCTGCAACGTTCTCGTACTGTCTATCTCAGCGGTTCGGGTTGACGACCAGCACCGGCTGGTCGACGAGCCGGAGCACGCGGTCGGTCGTGCTGCCGAGCAACTGTCCGGCCAGACTCGACTCGCCGGTGGATGCCATGACGACCAGATCGACGTCGTGTTCGTCGACGTACTCCGAGATACCCTCGCTCGGGGTTCCGGCACGGGTCGCCTGCTCGAAGGTCACGCCGTCACCGGCGAGGGTGGCGTACTCGTCGGCCAGGTCTCCGAGTGACGCCAGTTCCCTCTCGAGGAGGTCGTCGACGTACGCCTGGTCGACACCACCGGCACTGAACGGGCCAGCCTCCTGCCGCACGTCGACGACTCTGAGCAGGTGCAGGGCCGCCCCGTACTGGTCGGCGAGGTCGGCTGCCGGAGCGACGGCCGTGCTCGCGGCTTCGCTCCCGTCGGTCGGCAAGAGGATGGTCTCGAAGTCGCTGACGGGGGACTCCCCACCGGGCACGGTCAACACGTGGGTGTCCGCCGTGCGGAGGACCCGGTTGGTGACGCTGCCGAACAGCCTGTCTCTGAGGCCCGTGTTCCCGTGTCGGCCCATCACGATGAGCCCCGCGTCGACCTCGTCTGCGAGGTTGACGATGGATTGGGCCGGGGGCGTCGAGACGACGTGCGTCGTGACGGCCACCCCGGCATCTTCGCCGAACGACTCGACCTCGTCGAGTGCCGCCCGCGCGGCTGCCTCGTCGAGTTCCCCGTGGGCGGCGGCGACCGCGGTGACCTGCCCGCCGGACGCCGCTGCGAGCGCGATTCCGGCCTGGGCGCTGCGGCTCGCACAGGCACTTCCGTCTACTGCGATGAGGACGTGCTCGAACATGTTTCTTGCTGGATATTCGTCGACACAGTACTAAAGTGGTACGAAGAGAACAGCCCGATTGAGCCGGGTTACTGGGATGACGCGACAGCGATGTCGAGCGTTCATTACCTGATAGGACGGGGACTCGGAAAACCACAAGCATTACCTACGCGATTACGAACGGTTCAGGTATGATTCGGCAACGACTCCAGCACCCGCTGGCCGCCCTTCTCTTCGCCGCCCTCCTCACAGCACCGTGGGTGGGTGTGAGGCTGTTGGGTGGTCCCGACGCGTTCGGGTTCTCCTCGCTCATGACAGTCGCGGTAAGTGGTCTCTCGGTCCTCGGCGCGTCCTTTATGCTCGCGTGGGGTGCCGAGACGGCAGAGAAAGACGTGCCACGGGCGTTCGCCATCGCCGTGCTCGCCGTGCTCGCGGTCGCCCCCGAGTACGCCGTCGACGCTCTCTACGCCTTCGGCGCTGGGAACGGCGGCGCGACGGCCGAAGCGTGTAACCAGTTCACCAAGGCGCAGATAGAGAACGGCGTGACGCCGGTTGCCGCGGCCTGTCACGACGCGAACCTCGCCGTGGCGAACATGACGGGTGCGAACCGCATCCTCATCGGCCTCGGCTGGTCTGGCATCGCCCTGTTCACCGTCTACCGGGCCGCCTCGTCGGCGGACCCCTCCGTCACCAAGAAGGACGGCTTCCTCCGGAACACCGTGTCGCTCGACCGTGACCTCGGCCTGGAAATCGTCTTCCTGCTCGGCGCGACCCTGTTCGCGTTCCTCGTGCCGCTGAACGGCGGTATCGGCGTCGCAGACACCCTTGTCCTCCTCGGCCTCTACGTCGCCTACATCATCATCATCGTCCGCGGCGACGTCGAGGAACACGAGGAACAGGTCGGTGTCCCGGCGTACCTCCAGGAACTTCCCTTCGCGTTCCGTTCGCTCTCGTCCATCTCGCTGTTCCTCTACTCCGGTCTCATCATCTACACCGCCGTCCACCCGTTCGCACACGGGCTGGAACTCATCGGGAAGGACCTCGGTGCCCCGCCGTTCTTCATGATCCAGTGGGTCGCACCGCTCGCCTCCGAGAGCCCGGAACTCATCGTCGTCGCCTACCTCGTGAACAAGGCGCGCTCGACCGCCGGGTTCAACGCCCTCATCTCCTCGAAGCTCAACCAGTGGACCCTCCTCATCGGGACCCTCGCTATCGTCTACAGCATCGCCCTCGGTGACGTCGGGACGCTGCCCTTCGACGACAAGCAGGCAGCCGAGATCTGGATCACGGCCGCACAGAGCCTCTTCGCCATCGCCATCATCACGAACTTCGAGATCAGCGTCAGAGAGGCCGTCCTCCTGCTGGTCCTGTTCGTCTCGCAGGTCGCCGCCGAGTCCGCCATCATCCTGACGATGTCTGGGCCCGAGGCGGATGCACTCAGCATGGACATCCTCTACGGCTACACCGTCGTCTACGTCCTCATCGCCCTCGTCATGTTCTGGCGGCGGCGTCACGAACTCGCGCGGACCTTCCAGTGGACCGCGAACCGCGCCAGGGAATCGATGGGCGGTGACGCTCCCGTCGCCGACCACTCGGACTGACGACGCTCGACCGGACCCGATACCCACTTGTTTTCGCTTCGCTAACGCTCGCCCGTGATCGCGATAGTCGTGAGCCGTGCGGACTCCGCGTCGACACACATCGGGTCCCACCTGTTCGACCTCGCCGACTGGGAGTCGACCGACGACCCGACCCGTCCCGACGGCGAGGGCGGGGGCACCGTCTACTGGACCGGCGGGTTCGAACTCCGCGAGTTCGACGACCTGCATCTCGACCTCGACGACGTGGCGGCCGCCTTCGACGACCCCGACATGCTCGTGTTCGCCTCGCGCCACTCGGGCGACACCGGAGCGCTCCTCACCGCCCACTTCACCGGGAACTTCGGCCCGGCAGAGTTCGGCGGGGAGGACGACAGCCTCGCCGAGGCGTGTCCGAACGCCCAGGCCGAACTCCTCGATGCCTTCACGGAGCACGCGCCGGAGGGCTACGAGGTCGGCATGGAGTGCACCCACCACGGCCCGAGCCGGGTCGGCGTTCCCTCGATGTTCGTCGAGCTGGGGAGCGACGAGAAACAGTGGGACGACCCCGAGGGCGCGCGAGCCGTCGCACAGGCCATCCTCGATATCGAAGACGCTGAGCCACACCGGGAGCGCACCGTCGTCGGGTTCGGCGGCGGCCACTACGTCCCCCGGTTCGAACGGGTCGTCCGGGAGACCGCGTGGGCGGTGGGCCACATCGCGGCGGACTGGGGCCTCGACGCGATGGGCCATCCCGAGGAACACCGGGAGGTCATCGACCAGGCGTTCGTCCAGAGCGGAGCCGAGTACGCGCTGGTCGAGGGCGACCGACCGACCCTCGAAGCCGTCGTCGCGGACCTCGGCTACCGGGTCGTCAGCGAGACGTGGCTCCGCGCGGTCGACGAGCAGGACCTCGACACGGTCGCCCGGCTCGAGGAGCGTCTCTGCCCGGTTTCGGACGGGCTCCGGTTCGGGTCCGTCAGCGAGGACTGGGAGGTTCGCGAGCTGCCGGCGGCCCTGCTCGACGCGGCACAGGGGACCGACCGCGAGGCCGTCCTCGCCGCCGCGGCGGAATCCCTCGTCGCCTACGAGACGATACAGAGTGGGAGCCGCGTCGACGGCCGTGCGGCCGTCTCGCCCGGGGAGTACGACGCCTTCGTCGCAGCCTTGGTCGACGTTATCTCGGAGAAGTACGACGAGGTTCGTCGCGAGGACGGCGAGGTCGTCGCGCGCTCGCACAGCTTCGACCCCGAACTGGCGCACGAGGCCGGCGTGCCGGAGGGACCGAAGTTCGGCCAACTCGCCGGGGGACGGCCCGTCGAGGTCGACGGTCGTACGATTACGCCAGAGGACGTGTCTTCGGAGCGAATCGAACGGTTCCCGGTCTGAGTTATAAAACACGCACCGCGTCACGGGGATATGCCTGGAATCGCATCTATCACGACGTGAGCGCCGAAACGTCTGACGACCGTCGGACAGTGGGGGAAAGGTAATTAACCTCGATAAAATAATGGGTGCTAAGGATGGATTCGATCGTTGAAGACGCTATCGACGAGGCCGAAGGCGGGTCCCAGGAGCGAGACCCCGCCCAGCGCTCCGGTGGAGTTCCACAGGACTCCGAGCCGAAGCGCACCGGCAAGATGACCGACGACGAGCTCGAGGACGTACTACAGGAGCTCCAGACCAACATCACCGTGGTCGGGTGCGGTGGTGCGGGCGGGAACACTATCAACCGGATGCACGAGGAAGGCATCCACGGCGCGAAGCTCGTCGCCGCGAACACCGACGTCCAGCATCTCGTGGAGATCGACGCGGACACGAAGATCCTCATGGGCGAGCAGAAGACCGGCGGGCGCGGTGCCGGGTCGCTCCCCCAGGTCGGTGAGGAAGCCGCCCTCGAATCGCAGGGCGAGATCTACGAGTCCATCGAGGGCTCGGACATGGTGTTCGTCACCGCCGGCCTCGGTGGTGGCACCGGCACCGGCTCCGCGCCGGTCGTCGCCAAGGCCGCCCGCGAGGCGGGCGCGCTCACCATCGCCATCGTCACGACGCCGTTCACCGCCGAGGGAGAGGTCCGCCGGACCAACGCCGAAGCCGGCCTCGAACGCCTCCGTGACGTGAGCGACACGGTCATCGTCGTGCCGAACGACCGCCTGCTCGACTCCGTCGGCAAACTGCCGGTCCGCCAGGCGTTCAAGGTCTCTGACGAGGTCCTCATGCGCTCGGTCAAGGGCATCACCGAACTCATCACGAAGCCCGGCCTCGTCAACCTGGACTTCGCCGACGTTCGGACCGTCATGGAGCGCGGCGGCGTCGCCATGATCGGCCTCGGCGAGTCCGACTCCGACGCCAAGTCGACGGACTCCGTGAAGGCTGCACTCCGCTCGCCCCTGCTCGACGTGGACATCTCCGGTGCCTCCTCCGCGCTGGTCAACGTCACCGGTGGCTCGGACATGAGCATCGAGGAGGCCGAGGGCGTCGTCGAGGAGATATACGACCGCATCGACCCCGACGCCCGCATCATCTGGGGGACCTCCATCGACGAGACCCTCGACGGCAGCATGCGCACCATGATCGTCGTCACCGGCGTCGACTCCCCGCAGATCTACGGCAACACCAACGAGGGCCAGGCCCAGCAGACCCAGCAGGCCCAGCAATCTCAGGACGTCCAGCAGGACATCGACTTCGTCGAATAGTCCGCGCCGGACCGATAGGCGGTCACGTCCATCGTCTTCTCTCTGGATTCAGTCGCCACAGCGACGGCACCGCACTCGCCGGATGTCCTGTCGTGTCACGCGGCCAGCACCCCCGGTTCCGCGGCGTAGGGCGGCATCGACGGCGATAGCGCGCATCAATAGATAGAAAAGCACTGATGACAAAGCCCCGGGCATGGAAGTTCCCAAGGACCTCACCTCCTACGTTCGCGTGCTCAAGATGGCGAGCACACCCTCGTGGGATGAATTCTCGCAAATCGCCAAAATCGCCGGGGCCGGCATCCTCTTCGTCGGCCTGATGGGCTTTCTCATCGCCCTCGTGATGCAGTTCGTACCAGCCTAACAATGCCGATATACGCCGTCAAAACCACCGCGAGCCAGGAGCGAACGGTCGCGGACATGATCATGAACCGTGAAGAGTCCACCATCCACGCAGCGCTCGCCCCCGATTCGCTGACGAGCTACGTGATGGTCGAAGCAGACGACCACAACATCATCGAGCGCGTGCTCGAGGACATCCCGCACGCTCGCAGCGTCATCCCGGGGGAGTCCGACATCTCCGAAGTCGAGCACTTCCTCTCCCCGAAGCCGGACGTCGAGGGCATCGCGGAGGGCGACATCGTCGAACTCATCGCTGGCCCGTTCAAGGGCGAGAAGGCGCAGGTCCAGCGCATCGACGAGGGCAAGGACCAGGTCACCGTCGAGCTGTACGAGGCGACGGTCCCGATTCCGGTCACCGTGCGTGGTGACCAGATCCGGGTGCTGGATAGCGAAGAGCGATAGCTCTTCGAACAGTCGAGCGGCATCGCCGCGAGACAGTGAGGAACGATAGTTCCTCGGACACCCGAACGGGGCGGAGCCCCGTGAGTCAAGAACGAAGAGCGATAGCGCCTCGATAGCGCGCTGACGCGGTTCAGAACGTTCGCACCGATTCCGAAGAGATCGGTCTACGCGGGTGAGCCGCCGAGCCGTTCGACCACCGCCTGCAGGTCGGCGCTCTCTTCGACGAGGTCTTTGATCTGTTCGCGCTCTCTGACCTCCTCCGAGCTCGCGCCGTAGGCCCGGACGTACTCGGCGCGGGAGTGTTCGTTGAACGCGTGTCGGATGGCAAGGTAGCCGTCCGGGACGACGACGCCACAGACCTTGCACTCCTGCCGTTCGTGCTCGGTGCTCTGGTGAACGATGAGGTCCTCGACGGTCTGGTACGTCGTGTTGCACTCGTCGATTCGGCATTCCCACGGCATCAGTTGGCGAAACTACGGAGGTCGGCTATTTCATTGTTGTCCTGGCACTGTCGGCTGTCTGTTCGGACCGGTGTTCGCCATCCCGGCATGGCGAACCCGTGCGAGATGAGACAGCCGACAGTGCGAACGCGAAACGGAACCACTAAACTCGTCCTGACGATACCACTGCGTGTGAGCGATAGCGAGGGGTCGCGGGTGGACATGCACGTCAAGGTGCTCGACGACGGGGTCGTCGAGCGCGCGAAGTCGCGGGGGCTGGACGTGCTGGTGTACGCACCGCACTTCGTCCGCCTGCCGGAGATCCGCCGACGGGCAGAGGCGTACAGCGACGACGAGTTGCTCGTGGTCCCGGCCCGAGAGATATTCACCGGTGACTGGCGGAATCGCCGGCACGTCCTCGCGATCGGGCTCGACGAGCCCGTCCCCGACTTCATCACCATCGACGGGGCGATGGCCGAACTGACGCGCCAGGACGCCGCGGTGCTCGCCCCCCATCCCGAGTTCCTGAACGTGAGCCTCGACGAGCACGAACTGCAGACATGGGGTGACGAGATCGACGCTGTCGAGGCGTACAACCCGAAGCTCCTGCTGAAGTGGGCCGACCGGGCTCGTGAGATAGTCGAGCGTGACGGGTGGGCACCGTTCGGGTCGTCGTACGCCCACCTCAGCCAGTCCATCGGTGAGGTGTGGACCGAGTTCGACCAGGTCCTCGACACGGAAGCGGCCCTGGTCTCCGCGCTCAAGGACGGGGTTTCACGGCAGGTTCGCCGCGAGCGCGGCCTCCGCCATCAGCTCCGCTGTGTGGTCGAGTTCGCCCATCTCGGCTACGAGAACTCCTGGTCGAAGATGGACCGGCTGTTCCTGCAGGGGACCGAGCCGACACACCCGCGACACATCGCGTACGAAGGTCGATTCGACGACGTTGCCGTGTACTGATTCTGTCCGCGGGGCGCGTTAGAGCCCGAACGCGGCGAGACCGATACCCTGGATGCCCTGTCCGAACTCCAGCGTCGCCCACGGGACGTGGAAGACGATGACGTAGCAGACGACGAGTTCGAACCCGGTGATGACGACCGTCATCAGGTCGGCATGGTCGCTCTTGACCGCGACGCCGATGGGCAGGCCGAACTCCTTCGACCACGGGTAGAACAGGGCGATACCCCGCTTGCTTCCCATGATGTCGAGCACGTAGTGGGTGAGGACGCCGATCCAGACGTACTGGAGATTGCCGTCGAATAGTATCGGGAAGGCGATGAACAGCGCGAGGATGCCGAGGTTGTGCAGGGTCTTCCGGTGCTTGCCGAACTCGGTGTCCACGTCGGGGAACAGCGCCCCGAGCGTGACGGGCAGGCCGACCTCGATTATCTTCACGAAGGTCGCTTCCGTCCCGGCGGGTTCGAGGATGTAGCCGAGGCCGATACTCAACAGCACCGCGTTCATCACGTGTCCTTTCTTGTTCATTCGAGAGACTCCACCTCGTCGAGCACGTCAGTGAGTGCCTGCTCCACCGTCTTCTCCCTGACGGTCGCGCGGTCGCCGTCGAACTGGTAGCGCTCGACCGTCGTGTAGGAGGACTCGGTCCCCCACGGACCCGCGTAGGCGATGCCGATGAACACGGTCCCGACCGGTGTGTCAGGGGTGCCGCCGGACGGACCAGCGACCCCCGTCGTGGAGACGCCCCACGTCACGTCGGCGGTGTCGCGCACGCCCTGGGCCATCTGGCGAGCGACCGACTCCGAGACCGCGCCGTGGGCGTCGAGGTCCTCGCGGTTCACGCCGAGCAACTGCTCTTTCGCGCCGTAGGCGTAGGTGACGAGCGACCGGTCGAAGTAGTCCGACGAGCCCGGCACATCGGTGATGCGGGCCCCGATGAGCCCCCCGGTGCAGGACTCCGCGGTCGCGAGCGTGTGGTTGCGCTCGCGGAGCACGTCGCCGAGACGTTCTGCGATCTGGGTCATGGTGGGAGGAAGGAGTGGCAGTGATTTGAATGGCAGGACTCTCGGTGTCGAACCGGGTTCCGGGCGCTCCCGGCGACGTGGCGAAAGAAACTCCACCCCGCGCACCGAGGCATGCCACATGAACTACGAGAAGCCGCTGTTCTTCGAGATCATGTCCTACGCGGTCCACGCCGACCGGGACGTGGTCGACATGGTCAGCGGGAACCCGGACTGGGAGCCGCCGGAATCCCTGCGAGAGGGTCTCCACGAGTACGCGGACCTCGACTCGCTCCAGTTCCAGTACCCGCCCTCGGAGGGGCTGCGCGAGCTTCGCGAGGAGATCGCCGCCAGACGGAACGTCGACGAGTCCCAGGTCGTCATCACCAACGGCGGGTGCGAGGCGAACTACCTGGCGATGGCGCGTGCGCTCGAACGCGGGGTCGGTGACGAGATCATCCTGACGGACCCGGTGTACCCCTACTACCCCGGCAAGACCGACATGCTCGGTGGGAAACAGCGATTCGTCGACACGGCTTCCGACGGGACGCTCGACCCGGCCGACGTGCGGGCGGCCGCCAGCGACGACACCGCCGCCATCGTCGTGAACTCGCCGAACAACCCGACCGGCGCGGTGTACGGGGAGGACGTGGTTCGGGAACTCGTGGCCATCGCGGAGGCGTACGACGCCATCCTCGTGAGCGACGAGGTGTACGACCACTACGACCTCTCCGGGCGGTTCACGAGCGCCCTTTCGGTCGATTCGGACCACCGCATCGTCACGAACTCGTTCTCGAAGACGTTCGCGATTACCGGGTTCCGGGTCGGCTACGCCATCCTGCCGCCCGAGCACGTCGAGGCCGCGAAGTCCCGGCACATGCTGGTCACCATCTCGGCGTCCCGGCCGGCCCAGTACGCCGTCTTGCACGCGCTTCGCGAGACCGACCCGGCGTACTACGAGGCGAACCGGGAACTCCTGCGCGAGCGACGCGAGACGTTCACGGACGCGCTGGACGCGGCCGGCGCGGAGTACTCCCAGCCGGACGGCGCGTTCTACGTGATGGCCCGGTTCGGTGATACGCCGGGGTCCATCGAGAACACCAAGCGCCTGATAGACGAGGCGGGCGTCGCGGGCATGCCGGGGGAGGCGTTCGGCGACTCGCGCTCGGACTGGTTCCGATTCGCGCTGGTGACGCCCCGGGTCGAGGAGGCCGCAGAGCGATTGGCGACGTACTTCTCCTGAGTCGACTGTCCACCCCCGACCCGGTCTCGCCCCCAACCGGGAAGTACACAAGTCGTGACCCGGTACCAGCGCCTATGACTGACATCAGCGTCGAGGCGGTCGACGACGTAGAAGAAAGCGACGACGAACAGCCGTCCGTCGACGCGACGGACGCTGATATCGACGTGGACGTGGTCGAGGAGGCAGCCGACGAGGTCGGCCTCGACGGTATCGACGCGCCGAAGTACGTCCTCTACGGCGGCAAGGGCGGCGTCGGCAAGACGACGATGGCGGCCTCGACGGCGCTCGCAAGCGCCAGCGACGGTTCGACCACGCTCGTGGTCTCGACCGACCCGGCGCACTCGCTCTCGGACACGTTCGAGACGGACATCCCCGCCGAGCCGACACGGATTCGCGACGACATCCCCCTCTATGCGGCCGAGATAGACCCCGAGGTGGCGATGGAGCAGGGCGCAGCCGTCTTCGGCGGCGGCCAGTCGACCGGCGACGAGGACGACGCTGGCATGGGCGGCGCTGGCGGCCCCGGCGGCGCTGGCGGCCCGATGGGTGGCCTCGGCGACATGCTCGGTGGCGAGGGCGGTCCGATGGAACAGTTGATGGGCGGCGCGATGCCCGGCGCGGACGAGGCCGCCGCCATGCAGCTCTTCCTCCAGTACCTCGACGACCCGCGGTTCGACCGGGTCGTCGTCGACACCGCACCGACCGGCCACACGCTCCGATTGCTCGAACTCCCCGAGATAATGGACTCGATGGTCGGCCGGATGCTCAAGCTCCGCGAGCGTCTGGGCGGGATGATGGAGGGACTGAAGGGCATGCTCGGCGGTGGCCCCGCACAGGAGGACGACGGGATGCCGGACGACCTCGAGGAACTGCAGAAGCAGATAGAGCGCCTGCGAGCCGTGCTCCGGGACCCCACGCAGACCGACTTCCGCGTCGTGATGAACCCCGAGGAGATGAGCGTCTTCGAGTCCAAGCGCCTGCTCGCCCAGTTAGAGGAGTACGGCATCCCCGTTGGCACCGTCGTCGTCAACAAGGTGATGGAGGACCTCGCCGACGTGACCGACGACGTGGACCCGGACGAGTTCGTCAAGCCGAACCTGGACTCCTGTGAGTTCTGTCAGCGTCGCTGGGACGTCCAGCAGAAGGCCCTGGCGGAGGCCCAGGAGATATTCGTCGGCCACGACATCAAGCGCGTCCCGCTGTTCGCCGAAGAGGTGTGTGGCGAACGCATGCTGCGCATCGTCGCGGCCTGTCTGGACTGAGCTGGCGAGACCGTTCTCGCCCCGTCTCGGCGCTCAGGCCGGGTCGGGGTCGAATATCGTCGGGTCCTCGGGACCGTCAGCGTGGACGACCGCGAGGCAGCCCTTTCGAGCGACGCGGCTGAGCGCGTGGTCGACGAGTTTGAAGTCGCCCGGGACCGGGAACGACATCGTCGCGACACAGGACGACCCCGGCAGGACCGGCGTCGTCTGGACGAAGCGGGCTGGCGGGCTCGCGAGCGCCCCCTGCTCCCACACCTCGTCCCAGACGCTCCCGATGGGGTGGAACGCCGACGTGAGGTTCGGGCCACCGACCGCGTAGAATATCCGGGCCGTCTCGCCCGTCTTCACGCGCATCTCGTCGTAGCCCTGCGGCCCGATGGCGTACTTCTCGCCGTTCATCAGGACGTAGGTCGGGTCCTCGTCCGCCATGCCCGCGAAGTCGAACTCGTGGTGGCCCTGCTCGCCCGCCGTTCCAGCCGTGTACAGCTCGTGCTGGCCGAGGTAGAACTCGTGGTCGACCGGCGGGAGGCCTTCCTCGGGTTCGACGACGATGAGGCCGAACATCCCGCTGGAGATGTGGTAGTCGACGTTCGCGACCGCGCAGTGGTAGACGAACGCACCGGGGTACGTGACCTTGAAGCGCAGGCGCGTCTCCTCGCCGGGTGCGACGACCGTCGCTTCGGCCCCGCCACCGGGGCCGCGGCACGCGTGGAAGTCGACGTTGTGGACCATCGAATTGTCGGGATGGTTGCGGATGGTCAGGTCGACCGTGTCACCGACGCGGGTCCGGACCATCGGCCCGGGAATCTGCCCGTCGAACGTCATGTAGGTGAACGTGACGCCGGGCTCGACCTCGGCGACGACTTCCAGCGTCTCCATCTCGACCGCCACGACGGCCGGTTCCGTCCGCGTGATGGGCGCAGGGATGTCCCGCGGGTCCGCCGCGACCCGGTCGACGTCGACCGCCTTCGGCGGTGAGAGCTTGGCCTGCCCAGCAGCCATCCCGTGATCGAAGATCGAGAGGTCGTTTCGTTGGCTGCCGATCGTACAGCCAGCGAGCGCGGTCGCACTGCCAACTCCCATGGCCTGCAAGAAGCGTCGTCGGGTCGTGGTGGAACTCATGATTTACAGGAAGATATTACACATCAGAAGAGATATATCAGAAAGACATTTCTCGCCGTTAGAGAATCTGAAGAGCCGATATATCTCCAATACACCTATGTTTCCCCATGGACAGGAGTCTCGTTCAACACGACGGTTCACGCCGAACGTTCCTCCGTGGGGTCGGCGCACTCGCCGCCGGTGCGGTCGTCGCCGGGAGCGCATCGACCGCACGGGCACAGCCAGGGAATGCACTTGCCGAGTGGTTCGTCGGTGTCGAGAACTTCGACGGCCTCGTGGACGCCCGTGGCAAGGCAGAAGTCTCCATCAGTGTCGGGGCACCCGGTAACGGCGGTGGCTTCGCTTTCGAACCCGCGGCGGTCCGCATCGACCAGGGGACGACCGTCGTCTGGGAGTGGACCGGCGAGGGTGGCATGCACAACGTCGTGGAGAAGGCAGGCGGGTACGAGAGCGACCTTCTCACCGAGGCTGGGGCCACCTTCCAGCACGACTTCGCCGAGGAGGGCGTGAGTACGTACGTCTGTTCCCCGCACGAAGCGATGGGGATGAAAGGAGCGGTCGTCGTCGGTGACGTCCCGGTCGACATCGGCACGGGCGGTCTCGTCGAGGTCGAACCGGACTACGGCGACTGGTTCGACGATGTCGAGAACTACGAGGGAACCGTCGACATGCGCGGGGAGGACGAGGTCCGCATCACCGTCGGCGCACCCGGGAACGGTGGGAACCACGCCTTCGAACCGGCGGCGGTCCGCGTCGACTCCGGGACGACCGTCGTCTGGGAGTGGACCGGCGAGGGCGGTGTCCACGACGTGCAGGACGTCGAGGGCGCGTACGCAAGCGACCCGACCGACGAAGCCGGCGCTACCTACACGCTCACCTTCGACGGTGATGGTATCAGCAAGTACGCGTGCCCTGCTCACGGTTCCAGCTACATGCGGGGTGCCATCGTCGTCGGCAACCCGGAAGCAGGCATCGTCGAGATCGGTCAGCCAGCGCTCGTGACCGGTGGCCTGCTGGCCGGGGCCGCCCTCTCGCCACTCGCGCTCCTGGCGTTCCTCCATCTCCGGGGCGACAGGGAGCGACGCGGGAAGGTGTACGCTCCGGGTGGAATCGTCCGCGAGAACCGCAAGACTCGCGGTCGATGACATGCGGCCCGACCGAGGATTGAAATACGAGTAGGCGGCCAACCGGGCCGTGTTCTGACCGTCACCACACGCCCGGTCCGCGGCTGCACGGTACACCGGCGTGTGTCGTTCTCGTACCGTCTGTTCGCCTGTACGTCACGACGAGGACCCGAAGGTCGGTGACGTTCGTCCCGTTCGCGCCCGCCCGAACGAGGCCCTCAGACTCGCTACGACGCGAACTTCTGGACCAGCCGGAGGATGGTGTCCCGCCAGCGGTCCGGGACGAACCGGACGAGCATGAAGTACTTCGCGGCGGCCCCGACCGGATACCGCGGGTCCGGGTCGGTACTGCTCGCCGCGTTCAGGATGGTCTCGGCGACCGCCCGTGGCTTGACCGACATCGGGCTGCCACCGCTGACGGTGTTGGCGTCGTCGTACATCTCGTAGAGGTCACCGTAGGCGTCCGAACGTGGCAGGTCGTCGAGTTCGCTGTCCGCGCGGTCGTAGAAATCCGTCTCGACCGGACCCGGCTCGACGACCACCACGTCCACGTCGTGCTGGCCGACCTCGCCGCGGAGCGCGTCGCTCATCGCTTCGAGTGCGAACTTCGAGGCGGAGTACACCCCCGAGCCCGGAAGCGTGATGCGCCCGAGCGCGCTGGAGACGTTGACGATGGTCCCGCGTTCGGACTCGCGCATGTGCGGGAGTGCGGCGCGGATGAGCCGGTGTGGCCCGTAGAGGTTCACGTCGAACTGCTCGTGGACCTTCTTCGTCGGGACGTCCTCGACCGGTCCCATCTGGGCGAACCCGGCGTTGTTGACCACGCAGTCGATGCGCCCGTGCTCGTCGACGATGCGCTCGACGATGCGTTCGACCTGTCCGCGGTCGGTCACGTCGAGTTCCGCCGTCTTGCAGCCAGCGGCTTCGAGGTCCGTGATATCGTCGGTGTCGCGCGCGGTCGCGTACACCAGCCAGTCCTCGTCGAGGAACGCCTTCGCCGTCTCGCGTCCGATTCCGGAGGAACAGCCCGTGATGAGCACGGTTTCCAGCTTCGGTTCGGGGCTCCCCGACCCCGTGTCGGTCGCCGGTCCCCCGGCGTCCGTGTCCGAGTCGTCTGTCATGGACCGGCGTTCTCCCGCCGGGTACCTAAGTGTCGATGGTTCGTTTCGCCTCGTCGGCGTACGAATCGGCGAGCCGGGTGGGTTCGGGGAGTTTGTACCGGGTCGCCAGCCGGGCCACGAGGTCGGCCGCCGTCTCGGCACTCACTCGGTGGCCGGGACTGACGTAGAGCGGGTTTATCGACCGGTTCGGCGTGTCGTACTGCCGGGTCTGGACGGCGTAGCCGATGGTCGTCCCCGCGGGCGCGTCGACCCGGTCGTCGGCCGTGATGGCGACGCGCTGGCCCACGGGGAGGTTCTCGGTCTCGCCCTGCGGCGTGCCACAGAGCAGGCTCTTCGCGACGCCGATGCTCGGCACGTCGAGGATGACGCCCATGTGGGTCGCGAGCCCGGCCTGCCGAAAGTGGATGCGTCCGCTCCCGTCGAACATGACGAGGTCGGGGTCCGTGTCGAGGGTCTCGAACGCGTCGAGGATGGGACCGCCCTCGCGGAACGAGAGCAGCCCGGGGATATACGGGATGTCGAGTGGCGACACTGCGTAGGTCTTCTCGACCACGGTGTCGCCCCGGAGGACGACGATGGCGCTCACGGCCCGGTCGTCGAGGAACGCCTGGTCGACGCCCGCGACGAGCGGCCCGGTGTCGGAGCCGACCTGTGAAGAATCGAAGTCGAAGTCGTCCTCAAACAGCGCAACCTCGGCGACACGGCGTTGCTGTGCCTCCATCTCCTCCCGGGAGGCGGCGGGGTCCGGAACGAACTCGTCGCGCATCCCTCAGAAGGGCCCGCGGCCACCGCCGCGGCGACCACCGCCCCCGAGTTGCGTCTCGCGCGGCAGGCGTATCTGGCCCTTGACGCGCTGGCCGTACAGCAAACCGATGACCAGGCCGACGAGGTGCGCACCGTGGGCGACGTTGGCCTGTCCCGGAAGCGGAACACCGCCACCGAGGATGCCAGTGACACTCAGCAGCGCGTAGAGCCCGGTGATGACCCAGATGGGCGTCGGGATGAGGAAGTAGATGAGGACGGTGAGGTTCGGCCGGATGATGGTCAGCGCGCCGAGCATCGCCAGGGCTGCACCCGAGGCACCGTAGAGTGCCGTCGGGTTGCCCTGGATGAGCGCGAAGCCGATCTGGCCGAGGCCGGCGACGACACCGCTCGCGAGGAAGATGAGCGTGTAGTCACGGCTGCCGACGTACTCCTCGACCAATCGGCCGAAGAAGAATATCACGATGCTGTTGCCGGCGATGTGACCGAATCCGGGCGCGTGGGCGAAGATGGAGGTGAACCACGCCCAGATGTACTCGGGGTGGTTGCTCTGGAGCGTGAAGATGTCGTACCAGAGCTGACTGGTCCGGGGGCCGATGTCGAGGGCGACGGGGAGGATGAAGTACTGCAGCCCCCACGTGACCCACATCAGCGCGAGGAACACGAACGTCATGTTCCCGCGGAAGTAACTCAGTGCGCCACCGCGACCGAAACCGAGACCAGAGAGCGCACTCGTGATACCGCCACTGTCTTGCTGGCCCGCGCTGGCGGAGTCGTCTTCCTGCCAGACGCCCTGCGGGTCTCCCCACTGCAACCCGGGGCAGTCGTGCTTCTCGGGCAACCGGTGTTTGCCACAGAACTTCTCACCACACCGGTTGCACGTGTACGGCATACTGGTGTGGTCGCCGCACTCGTCGCATTCAGCCATTGAACTGACGTAAGCAGAGGAGACGCAAAGGAGTTTGGGAACGGGCGTGTCGCTCCTAATATCGAGCGATAACCGGGGAGTAACTATCCGGGGGTCGGGCGTCGAGCGTCTCGCATCGCTCGTGTGGAAGTAGTGTCTGCGTCAGCGAAGGGGTGATTGGGGGCGGGCGGCGCTGTGAACCGCCCGCCGATGAACGCGGAATCGTCCGGGATTGGAGTAGTCCGTCACCTTCAGTCGAAAGGTCTGACCGACCGCCATGTCGTCGATCGTGTGAACGAACGCCTCCCGGTGACGACTGTGAAATCGTCGCGTCCGGGCTCGTCCGGGGAAAGGTCGAGTCCGGCCGCGTGGTGGGTGCGGATTCGTTGGGTCGACATGGCTGCCTGGGAACTGATGTTCCCTATCGAGTACGTAGACTGGGTCGATTGTAAAGGTATCAACGAGTTCAGGCGTCGTATCGAGTCTCGATTCGCGGCCCGGTGGTCGATGGACTCGGGAGGAACCACGGTGCGAGACAGGGTTTTTGACCCGGCGGAACCGACGTACAGGTGTGAAAGAGTACGAGAAGAAGCAGCTCCTCGCGAGGGCCGACCGCGAGGGAGCCACCATCGGTGCGGACATCCCGGACCGCATCGACGTGCAGGGGACGGAGCTCGACCTCCGGGAGTTCGTCTTCGAGATAAAGCGCCGGGACACCATCCCGCCGGGGGAACGCGAGCGCGTCGACGAGGCGAAGAAGAACCTCCGCCGTGAGCGCCTCCAGCGTCGCCAGCGCATCGAGGAGGACTGGGAAGCGCTCTCGCGCGAGGAGGGCGAGGAACTGGTCAACGCTATCATCGGCATCGACCGCGCCCTGAACGCGCTGGAGAACCTCGGCCCGACGAACCTCGAACAGGAGGCGATGGCCCAGGAGGCCGCCGACCAGAAGCGCTGGATGAACTTCCTGAAGAAAGCACTCGACCGCTAACCCATGACACTGAAACAGGACGTGGCAGACCGACTCGAAGAGATGGCCAACCTGCTCGAGGCCGACGGCGTCGAGTACAAACCGAACGCGTACCGCCGGGCGGCCGAGAGCGTCCGCGAGTACCCCGGTTCGTTCGAGGCACTCGTCGAGGAGGGTGAGGACGCGGTGAACGAACTCGACCACGTCGGTGACGCCATCAGCGCGAAGATCGTCGAGTACGCCGAGACCGGCGAGATCGAGGAGTTGACCGAGATACGGGAGCGCTATCCCGTCGATATGGCCGCCCTCCTGCGCGTCGAGGGCGTCGGGCCGAAGACGGTCGGTACGCTGTACGACGAACTCGGCGTCGAGACGTTGGAGGACCTCGAATCCGCGGCCCGTGCCGGGGAGATACAGAACGTCAAGGGCTTCGGTGCGAAGACCGAGCAGAACATCCTCGACAATCTGGAGTTCGCGAAGTCCGCGGGCGAACGCACCCTACTGGGGGATGCCCGGCCGGTCGCCGACTCGGTGGTCGCCTACCTCGAGTCCGTCGACGCCGCGGAGTCGGTCGAGGTCGCGGGGTCGCTCCGGCGCTGGCGTGCGACCATCGGCGACGTGGACGTGCTCGTCGGAACCGAGGACGGCGAGGCGGTCGTCGACGCCTTCACCGACTGGGACGAGGCGGACAACGTCATCGAGGCCGGCACGGAGAAGGCAGCGGTCCGAACCGACGGGCTCCGGGTCGACCTCCGCGTGGTCGTCCCCGACGAGTTCGGCTCGGCGCTACAGTACTTCACCGGCAGCAAGGACCACAACGTCCGGTTGCGCAACTACGCCATCGAACGCGGCATGAAGCTCAACGAGTACGGCGCGTTCGATGTTTCGAACGTGGACGACCCCGATTCGGGCCAGCGCGTCGGGGACCGCATCGGCGGCAGTACGGAGGAGTCGATGTACGAGGCCCTCGATTTACCGTGGATTCCGCCGGAGCTGCGCGAAGATAGAGGGGAGATACGGGCGGCCGCCGACGGTGACCTTCCGGACCTCCTCGAGGAGGACGACATCCGCGGCGACCTGCACAACCACACCGACTGGTCCGACGGGAACGAGACCATCGAGGAGATGCTGGCCGGCGCAGCAGAGTTCGGCCACGACTACCTCTGCATCTCCGACCACGCGACCGGTCCCGGTGTCGTCGGCGGCGTCGGTGTCGAGGACGAGGACCTGCTCGAACAGGCCGACGCGGTCCGAGAGGCAGCCGAGGACGTCGACATCGAGGTGTTCACCGGCGTCGAGGCGAACATCGCGGCCGACGGCAGCATCTCGGTCGCGGACGAGGTCCTCGACGAACTGGACGTGGTCGTCGCGTCCCCGCACGCCGCGCTCGACGGCGACGGGACCGACCGGATCATCGAGGCGATGCAACACCCCGCAGTCGACATCATCGGCCACCCGACCGGCCGCCTGCTCAACCAGCGCAAGGGTCTCGATATCGACCCCGAACGCCTCGCCGAGGCTGCGGTCGAACACGACGTTGCACTCGAGATCAACAGCAACCCGCACCGTCTCGACCTCTCGGGGAGCGCCGTGAAGTACGCAATCGACGCGGGCGCGACCATCGCCATCAACACGGACTCCCACCGGACCGCGACGTTCGAGTACATCCGCTATGGCGTCCACACCGCCCGTCGGGGCTGGGCCGAGGCGGCGGACGTGCTCAACGCCCGAGACGCCGAGGGCGTGCGGGAGTTCCTGCACTGACGACTGCTGAAGACCACCAGATGACCCGCTTCCTGCTCGACGTGATGTGCGGCGGTCTCACCAGCTACCTCCGGCTCTGCGGCCACGATACCGTCTACGCCCTCGACCGCGACGAGGACGACGACGACCGACTCCTGGCCATGGCGGCCGACGAACGCCGGACCCTCGTCACGCGGGACGTACACCTATCGAACCGGGCCGAGGACGCGGTTCTCCTTCGCCAGCGCGAAACCGAGGACCAGCTCGCGGAACTCGCGGCTGCGGGCGTTTCGCTCACCCCGACCGACGTGCCGACGCGCTGTGGCCGGTGCAATGGCCCGGTCGAACGCGTCGCCGAAGGGTCGTCGACGCCCGAGTACGCCCCTGACGACGACACGCCGACGTGGCGGTGCCGGGACTGCGGGCAGTGCTTCTGGCGCGGGAGTCACTGGGACCGGATGTGTGCGACGTTAGAACGAGTTCGGGCTGGGCAAGGATAGCAAGCGAGTCGCGGTCAGTTGTTCGGTTCCCACGACTGGCAGGCTTCCATGTCGTCCATCTCCTCGTCGTGGTGGGCGCAGTAGGGCTGGATACCCCGGTTCGTCCGGACGTAGTCGAAGTGCGCGCAGTTGCCGCAGTAGCGGTCGGCGAGGTTCTTGTCGGCGGGACTCGGCTCCTCGGTCCGCATGACTTCGGCGTCCTCGTCCAGCGGCGACCGGATGTCGTCCGGAGTCGTGCCGCCGTCGCTGGTCGGCGAGTTCACGGCCGGGTGGGTCGGCGACGAGTTCGACCACGAGCCAGACCCGGACGAGGCGCTGGCCTTGCGCCCCGGCCGGTTCGTCTGCGTCTCGACGTTCCCGTCGGGCTGGGTGCCGAACATCCCGACGCTGCCGTACTGGGCGGCGCTGGCTTTCTCGCCCTCGACCTCGTCGACCTTCTCCTCCGGGACCTCGACGTACTTCGTCTCGCCCTCCCGGGTCACCTGCATGGTGACGGTTCCGCCGGGGTCGTTACGGGTCTTGAACGTCACGACCGCGCTGAACAGGCACCCGATGGCGGTGAACACGCCGACGAAGTAGACGACCGCGACGAGCAGGGTCATCCCCTGGCTCGCGGTCGGCGAACCGATCCAGTCCCCCGGGTAGACACGGCTGAACAGCGCGACGCCGAGCACGCAGACGCTGGCACCGATGGCCGCCGCGGCCCGGATGCGCCGACTCGCCGGCAGGACCGTGAACACGCCCACGAGCACGGCGGGGATGCCCAGGCCACCCAACACACCGGCTATCTCTCTCGACCCGTAGATGCCGACGCCGAGACCGGCGAGGACGTCGGTCGCACCGACTACGATACCGAGGACCGTCAACAGCGCACCGGCGAGGAACAGGCCCATCCCGAGGTAGAACCGACGGAGGTTCTCGACCTCCCCGACGTTGTCCTCGTACACGTCCGCGAGGCTAGTCATGTCCCTCACTTACGCCCCACGACACAAAACAGTACGTCAGACATCGGCCAGCGAAGCGAAAGGTTGAATCGACGGGATTGCAAACCCCCGCACATGGCTGACGACGAGGAAGAGGAGACAGAACCTGCCGTCGAACTCGGGTCCGGTGACGCCGTCGAGGGCGCACCGCTGGCCCGCGTCACGTCCCGACTGACCTGGCCCATCCAGAAGAGCCGTCTCGAAGCGCTCGAGGGCGAGTCCACCATCCGGACGCCCGAGGGTCCGAAGACCATCTCGGCGGTGCTCGAGGACATCGACATCACCTACTTCGAGAAGCGCCAGGAGTTCGAGAACGCCGTCCGCGACGTGGTCGGCCGCGGTGCCGTTCCCACCACAGACGAGTAATCCACCGTGTTCTCGACGGTCGTACGGTCTTTCGACGACGCCCGGTCGTGGCTCTCCGAGCGACTGTCCTCCCTGCGCCCGTCGAACCTGAGCTGGACACAGAAGTCACTCCTGCTGGGGTTCGTGCTCGCGTTGCTGTGGATGGAGTTCACGCGCTACCCACTGAACGAGCGGGTGGTAACCGACACGCTCATTTTCTTCGTCGGGCCGATGGCGCTCGCGATTACCCACGGGAAGAACATCGGCTACCGGGTCGACTGGCCGGCGATTCGCAACACGCTGTTGCTGGCGCTGTTCGTCCTCCCGTTCTACGTCATCGGGTCGTCGCTCCCGGGTATCCGGGCGTACTACCCGATGTGGGGCGACTGGGGCAGCACCGTCGCACTGGACCAGTTCGCGGTCCACGCGCTCAAGCAGTTCTGGCTGGTCGTCGCCGTCGAGACGTACTACCGTGGGCTGCTCTGTGTCGGCGTCGGTGAACGCTTCGGCATCAAGGCCGCGTTCATCAGCCCGTTCGTCTACATGATCCACCACATCGGGAAGCCACCGCTCGAAGTGCTCCTCTCCGGGCCGACGGACGTGCTGTTCGGCGCAGTCGACTACAAGAGCGACTCGCTGCTCCCCTCCATCGTCGCTCACGGCGCGGGGCTCGTCCTCCTGGACTGGCTGGTCCTGCACGAGCCCCTCATCCCGCCCGAGACCGTCATCGGGTTGCTCCGCTGGCTCCCGATTCCAGTGTAGCCCGGGCCGGGGAGACACGTTTTTGGGCGGTGCGTGCAATTCTCTAGTCGATGGCACTCAACATCGACCCCGACCAGCTGAGTGACGACGACATCGGCAAGAAGCGTGCGACCCTGGAGATGGACCACGAGGAGGCCGTCGAACACGTCCGCGAGGCGTTCGAAGACGCCGGCTTCGGTACACTCGTCGAGTTCTCGCCCTCCGAGGTCATCAAGGAGAAGACCGGCTCCGAGCACAACCCGTACTACGTCCTCGGTGCGTGCAACCCGGAGATGGCGGACCGTGCGATGGAGATAACGCCGGAGATTGGCGGACTGATGCCCTGTAACGTAGTTATCTGGGAGGAGGAACCCGGCCGCCAGCAGGTCTACCACGTCTCCATCATGAAGATCGCGCGGCTGCTCGGGATGGCTCCCGACGACGACACCTGGGACGAGCTCGTCGCCGACACCGGCGAACTCGTCGAGCAGGCGTTCGCCAACGTCAACGACGTCTGATAATGTTTATTGTAGCTGTTTACTGCTGGTTCGCCACCACATTCCGGCGAACCAGCGGTAACGATCTACAATAGACATTATGAACCGCTACCGAAGGCCGACGCGCTGGTAGTAGTAATCGAGCACGAGCGAGACGACGACGAGCGCGAGCAGGCTGGCGACGGCGGGCGTCTGCCCGCCGAAGTCGACCAACAGAAGCGGCCACACCATGACAAATTGTACCATGGTGTGCGCGACGATAAATCCGACGGCTACGGAAACCGATGGTGTTAGAAATCAGACAGCGACGACTGGAGCCCCGCGACGAGTTCCGATTTCCTGCGGAGGCGACCCAGTGAGACCGGAAGGCGCTGGGCGACCGTCCGGACCGCCTCGTGGAACGTCTCCGCCTCACCGTGCTCGCCGTCGAAGGCGTTCCTGACGCTCTCCCTGACCTGCCAGACGCCGACCGGTGCCCAGTAGTCGTCGCTCACTTCACGCAGGACCAGACACTTCGCCTGGCGGCCGCGGTCGGCGAGGTGTTCGAGAACGCCCAGCCGGCTGGCGTAGTACGCGCCGGCCGTCTCGTCGACGTACCCCGTCCGGCCCTCGTAGCCCTCCGAGGCGCTTCCCATCCAGATGTCGCCGGACTCGGCCGGGTTCCAGACGCTCCCCGGGGCCTTCATCTCGACGAGTTCGTACTCCCACTGCCCCGGCGCGAGGACGACCCAGTAGCGGTTGCCCATGAACTCGTTCTCCCACACCTCGACCGAATCGATGCTCGGTGCGTGGCGGATCTGCCCGCGGAGGTACTGCCCGATGGTGTCGTCGACGGCCGTGATGGACCAGCGGGTCGGGACGAGCCGCCGGTTCTCGCCCTGGCCGAGCGCGCCCGCCGAGAGGATACGGTTCACGTCGTACACGTCGAACCCCCGGCGGTAGAGGTACGTCATCGCGCCCTGGGCCTGCCAGTCGTCGTCCTCCAGCGTCTTCTTCACCGGTTTCGGGACGTACGGGTTCTCGGTGAGGTCGACCGACGTGGCCTTCGCTCGCGGTCCCCGCGGCGTGGCTATGCCGTCGTCGACGTCGAGGTCGAGGTTCGGTTTCCCATCGAGGCCGATCTCCAGGTCGACCGGGTCACCCGCGATGGCCACCTCGCGCTGGACACCGACGAAGCCGTCCCACACGTCGTTCACGTCGACGTTGGCCCGCCGGGTCGAGTTCAACAGACCGGTCCGGCGCTCGACCACGTCGCCGACACCGAGGCCCTGCTGGTACCACGCGCCGTCGGTGACGAAGTCCGTCGGGTCCCCCTCGGCGACCGGCGAGAGCAGACCGGTCGACACCCGCGGGTAGTTGGTCCGACCCACGAAGATGGAGGGTGCCGTCGCCCCGAACAGGGAATCACCTTGCACCGTCTCCTCGAACCGCGATTGGAAGTCCTGCAGGTAGTCGGTGATGGCGTAGGACTTCTCCTTCGCCAGCTGCCGGCGTCTGGCGTCCTCGTCGGGTTCGAGGCTCTCGATGTAGTCGTCGAGCCGCATTCGTTCGCATATGGTCTGTCTGCGGGTAAGAACCTTCCCCGACGAACCGACGCCACCGACGATGCACCCGAGACGAAATCGACCGTTTCACACTGTTGTCAAGCGCTTAACAGCTGAATAATATTCCCGCTCCTGTGAGAACCCCCGACCGTCCCGCCGGTGTGTCACAGCACCGTCGTGGACGAGAGCTATGCAACCAATGTCTCAACGAAGGTTCGAACGGTAAGATGGTACGAACGACACGCAGACAGACCCTCGCGCTCGCCGCTAGCACCGTCCCGCTGGTCGGTGTGACGGCGACCGTCTCGGGCGCACAGAACGCGACGATCGAGGCCGACCCGGACACCCCCGACGCAGTGTCCACTCACAAGGTCACCGTGACCGTAGACGGAGACGCCACCGGCAGTTCCTGGAACTCGCTCGTCGTCGACTACAGCGAGACCGACGCGGACATCAGCGACGTCGGGCAGGACGACCTCGTCACGGCCGGCATCGACCGCGGCGACGACGCCGACGGTGCTACGGTCGACACCGACGCGACGGCCGACGTGAGTAGCGTCGATTCGAGCAACGACGGGAAGACGCTGACCGTCGGGCTCGGCGGGAACTACTCGTTGCAGGCCGGTGACGAGCTCGTCGTCACCGTCGGTGACGTCTCGAACCCCGGCGAGGCCGGGAACGCTCCGGTCGGTGTGACGGTGAACGCACAGAGCGCCGCCGAGACCGCCACGGCGACGCTCACCATCGGGCAGTCCAGCGACGCCGATGATGACGACGGTGACGAATCCGGAACCGGCGGCGGGGAAGACTCCGAGGACGAAGAACGGGAAGACGAGGACGAAGACGGAGAACAGGAAGACGAAGAACAGAAAGACGAGGACGAAGGCGACTACACCGCGACCGTCACCTTCGAGAAGCAGACGACCGACGGAACGAGCGTCGAGGCCTGTGCCGACCTCCCCGACGGTGGCTACATCGCCATCCACGACACGTCTGGAACCCTCGTCGGCCACTCCGAGTACCTCCCGGCCGGCGCTCACAAGAGCGTCTGCGTGGAGCTCGACGACACACTCGAATCGAAGACGAGACTCGTCGCGATGCCGCACAGGGACGTCGACGGCGACACCACGTTCGACTTCGGGCCGGACTGCTCGGTCGACACGGCGTATCGTCGCGAGAACAACGACAAGCCAGTGACCGAGACGGCGATGGTGACCGTCACGGAGTCCTGCGAGTCGTGACGTCACTCGTCACCGGGTGAGGTCTCGCGCCCGTGATGGGTGACGAACCATCGCGTGCTCACACCCTGGTGGCAGTTGCACTGGTCTGGCGAACAGGCGACACCCAGTTGTTCCCGGTCGCAGTGTGTCGCACAACCGCGTGGTGCGACCGGGCGCGTGGTCAGGACATACCGCGAGTGGCCGCTCGCTCCGATTTAAATCGTGGCGAGCGACCGCGCGGCAGTGGGAACCTCACCGACCTGGATCCAGCCGTGTTCCTCGCGTCGGAGGATACGGCCTGGAGCGCGTTGCTGGAACCCGTCGTCGATTCGCAGGGTACCCGCGTAGATATCGTCCTCGTCGGTCGCCCAGGAGACGACGAACGACTCCTTCTCGCCCGGATACGGAACGCGTGTCGCCTCCCGCCCCGTCTCGTCGACCGGGGTCTCGAAGACCGCACCGCCGGGGGCGGACGGCCCCCAGCCGTTCGCGGCAGTGTAGAGGGTCCCGTCGTGGGCGATGGACTCGCGGAAGTAGTTGAACCAGAAGTCGCGAAAGTCGGTGTCCTGTCGGAGCCACGACCGGCCCGCATCGGTGGTGCGGTAGAGGCCGTTCCCGGTGGCTGCGAGGTACTCGTCTATCTCCAGCGCGAGGAGGTGGTGGACGTCGTCGTGGACCCCGGCAGTCCGGTCGTTCCAGGTCGAGCCGCCATCGACGCTGACGAAGACCCCACCCGGTTCGACACCGACCGCGAGCCTGTCGGGTGCGCTGCTGTGGACGGCCATGGTCCGAACCGCGGCGTCGTCGCCGGGTGCGCGGTCGCGCCAGCGGTCGCGGGAAGGCAAGTTCTGGAAGCCATCGGACTCGTCCCACGTCGCTCCACCGTCCTCGGAGACGTAGACGGCCGCGGGCCGGATGCCGACGTACCAGTACGCCTCGTCGGGGCTGACGGCCATCGAGTGGACCGGACCGGCGAACGATTCGAGTTTCCTCCACTCCCAGCCGTCCTCGGAGTGATAGAGACCGGCCGGTGTCGCGGCGAACGCACCGGCGTCGAACACGCGAAGTCGATTGACCCGCGCGTCGAGCGTCCGTTCGACGGTCTCGAAGCCGTCACTGGTGCGAAAGAGACCCCCCGGGGTACCGATGAGCAAACCCATCGCCATCACCTCGTCGCCTGCTGGGTTAATGGTTACGCCGCTTCTCATATCAATCAGGCTAGCTGAACCGTGTCCTGTAAGCAGAGCAAGAAGAATGCAGTCGCTCTGCGCTCGAAAATAGGAGAGGATTACCGACGGGTCCTAGCTGTGGATGCCCATCGCTTCGATCTGTTCCTGATAGCGGTTCCGGATAGTGACTTCCGTCACCTGTGCGACGTCGGCGACCTCACGCTGGGTCTTCTTCTCGTTGCACAGGAGCGACGCGGCGTAGATCGCGGCCGCGGCGTAGCCAGTGGGAGACTTGCCCGAGAGCAGTCCCTTCTCTGCGGTGGTTTCGATGATTTCGTTTGCTTTCGTCTGGACCTCCTCGGAGAGTTCGAGTTCAGAACAGAACCGCGGTACGTACTTTTTCGGGTCGACCGGCTTCATCTCCAGGCCGAGTTCCTGGGAGATGTACCGGTACGTCCGGCCGATCTCTTTTCGTTCCACACGGGAGACCTCGGAGATCTCTTCGAGACTTCGCGGAATGCCTTCCTTCCGGCAGGCCGCGTACAGTGCACTCGTGGCGACGCCCTCGATGGAGCGACCTCGGATGAGGTCCTCCTTGAGCGCGCGCCGGTAGATCACCGACGCGACCTCGCGGACCGAGCGCGGCACACCGAGTGCGGACGCCATCCGGTCGATCTCGCTGAGCGCGAACTGCAGGTTGCGTTCGCCGGCGTCCTTGGTCCGGATACGCTCTTGCCACTTGCGCAGCCGATGCATCTGACTGCGTTTCTTCGAAGAGATAGAGCGCCCGTATGCGTCTTTGTCTTTCCAGTCGATCGTCGTCGTGAGCCCTTTGTCGTGCATCGTCTGTGTCGTCGGGGCTCCGACGCGCGACTTCTCCTGTCGTTCCTGATGGTTGAAGGCGCGCCACTCTGGACCGGGGTCGATTTTCTCTTCTTCGACGACCAGCCCGCAGTCGTCGCAGACGAGTTCGCCCCTGTCGGAACTCTTGACCAGATTATCGGATTCGCACTCGGGGCACTCCCTGACCCCTTCTTGCTCGTCCGAGGATTCGGTCTCGAGTTCTCGCTCCCGCTGGCGGGTAGACCGTGTCATCGCACTTTTATAGTAGTAGTTCGGAGAGTCTTAAACCCTTGGTATGATTCTGGCCCCTTCGGCCGCGACAGAAAGTCCCGCTCAGAACGAATCAGCAGACTGCGGCAATTCTGTCCAGCTGACACTGAAATCGAATCAGAACGGTTTTACACCAGGTTCGGTGACGTTCGGTCAATGCCGGTCATCGAGTGTGACGTCGACGAGGCCCGTGAACGACTGGAATCCGCGGGTGCGACCGTCACCGACGGGAACACCGAACACGAGCGCTGGCGCGCGGAGTACGGGGACGCGTCCGCGGTCGCCTACGACGAGAAGGTCGTGATCCAGGGCGCACAGCCGTCCGACATCGAGGCCGTCCTCCGCGACGGCGGCGGGCGCGCGCACTGTTACTTCGACGGGGCGTCCCGCGGAAACCCCGGGCCCGCAGCCATCGGCTGGGTCATCGTGACGAGCGACGGAATCGTCGGTGAGGGGTCCGAGCGCATCGGGAACGCGACGAACAACCAGGCCGAGTACGACGCGCTCATCCGGGTACTCGAAGCCGCGCGCGACTTCGGCTACGACGAACTGGAGATCCGCGGTGACTCCGAGCTCATCGTCAAGCAGGTCCGCGGCGAGTACGACACGAACAACCCGACGCTGCGCGAGAAACGCGTCACCGTCCGGGAGCTGCTCTCGAACTTCGACTCTTGGACGCTCTCGCACGTTCCGCGAGAGATAAACGAACGCGCCGACAACCTTGCGAACGAAGCTCTTGACGATGCCTGAGGACGCACATCCGGACGAGAACGAGGCGGAATCGGCCGACGAGACCGAAGACCAGGAACTCCCCGAGGACGTGGTCGAGGAGGCAGAACGACTCACGCGCCTCGCGAGGGAAGCAGTCGACGACGGGGCGGTCGAGTCCTACGAGACGCGACGGACCGACCTGCTGGAGGACCACGAGTTCACGGCTCGCGTCCGCGACGACGACGAGGGCGAGACGCTCGTCCTGCACCCGGAGGAGTGGGTCGAAGACGGCGTCATCCGGACCGACCGCATCGAGGACACCGACCGGGCGGTCGAGGCGTCGCTCTCGGGCCCGGGCGAGCCCGAGGAGTGGGCCGAGGTCGCCGAGCAGAACGACGAACTGGTCGCCGCCATCGCCGACGCACACGGCGAGGTCCACGCGAACAACGCCAGGAAGCTGGCCGACTTCATGGGCAATCACTACGCCCGGCCGGCCGACACCGCGACGAGCGCAGAGCTGCAGGAGTTCCTGGAGTGGTACTATCCGCGCAACGCGTGGCCGACCGAGGAGGAGAAAGCAGTGGTGGAGACGTCGCTGGAGCTCGTGTTCGAAACCGCGGAAAAACGGGTGCCCGATCTGTCGTCCTAGTCGAGGAGTGCGCGGACTTCGTTCGCGCGCTCTTCGTCCTCACCGATCTTCGACAGCGTCCACTGGAGCTGGTCCATGACGGCGTCGTAGCCGTCGTCGGTCAGCTCGTACTGGTTGGTCCGCTTGTCGAGTTCGCTCTTGTCGATGAGTCCGAGCCCGACGAGTTCGTCGAGGTTCGGGTACAGGCGGCCGTGGTTGACCTCCGTTCCATAGTAATCCTCTAGCTCGCGTTTAATCGCGAGACCGTACATCGGCTCCTTTGCCAGAATGACCAGAATGTTGTGCTGGAACGCGGTGAGCTCACGCGCGATGCCCTGTTGCCCGGTGACTGCTTGTGCCTCTGACATACCTTACTAAATGTCACCAGGCTATTTAACACTTCTCAACTATTAGTGCATTTACTTGCAGTTCCACCGACCCGTCACTCCCTAGACTGCCTGAGGCATTGCGATTTCGGGTTCCTGTTACTTTTTTCCAGTTACCGGGCCGTGATATCGTGCCACACAGTCGTTCGCCCGAGGATAAACTGTGACGAATGGGTAAATACGAAAGGACTTTCCGCCCCGTACTCCCACGCCAGAACGTATGACGAATCTCTGGGAAGACCTGGAAACTGGCCCGAACGCGCCGGAGACCATCTACGCAGTCGTCGAGTGCCTGAAAGGCGAGCGCAACAAGTACGAGTACGACAAGGACATCCCCGGGGTCGTCCTCGACCGCGTGCTCCACAGCAACGTCCACTACCCCTCCGACTACGGGTTCATCCCGCAGTCGTACTACGACGACGAGGACCCCTTCGACGTGCTCGTCCTCGTCGAGGACCAGACGTTCCCGGGCTGTGTCATCGAAGCCCGTCCCGTCGCGCTGATGAAGATGGACGACGACGGCGAGCAGGACGACAAGGTCATCGCGGTCCCGACCGAGGACCCGCGCTTCGACCACATCGAGGACCTCGAAGACATCCCGCAGCAGCAGCTCGACGAGATCGACGAGTTCTTCAAGACCTACAAGAACCTCGAGGCCGGCAAGGAAGTCGAGACGCAGGGCTGGGAGGACAAGCAGGCGGCGAAGGACGCCATCGAGCACGCGATGGACCTCTACGAAGAGAACTTCCAGTAACGACCGTCTCCGAGTTCGGTTCTTTTCAGTCGAGCACTGCCCCGAGCGGGCAGACGCGCAACGCACCGGTCAGCAACAGCGTCGCACCGAGGACGCCGAGGAGGACGCCGAGTGACGTGCGCTGGAAGCCCGCACCCGCGACCATCCCTGCAAACACCGCGACCGACCCCAGCCCGACACGGATCATCTGCCCGGTGTCGTCTACGTTTCGTTCCATGGTCCCACGTTCGGGTACCCCCTTCAAAAACGTGTCTCGTCCGCCCGGACCGGACTGCCCAACACGCCAGCTGCACGAGAAGATACGCTCTGGTAATGTCGGGCCGACCCCCGATAATTTATGAGCATGAGTAATTTTATCCGGTGGTGCCCCGTACATCCTGATAGAGATGGCAACCAACAGCGTACACCCGACGACGAAGGTCGAGCCCCGCGAGACGACGGAATCACGCGAATCAACGGGTGGCGTCGGGATGTACCACGTTACCGTGGTTCCCACGAACTTCGAGCGGTCGTCGCGGCGCGACGAGTAACGAATTTTTGCCGGGAGTCGTGACCTGCGGCCTGATTGAGTGGTGAAAAGAAGCTTCTTGTAGTCGACCGCAGTACGGGCCGATATGGGTCTCTTCGACCGTCTTCGTGGCGACGACACGCCCCGCGTCGCGTTCTTCGGCATCGACGGGGTACCGTACAGCCTCATCTCCGACAACGAGGAGCGGTTTCCGAACCTGACCGCGCTCGCTCGCGAGGGGAGCGCCGGTCCCATCGACAGCATCGTTCCTCCCGAGTCCAGCGCCTGCTGGCCGTCGCTGACGACCGGTGTGAACCCCGGCGAGACCGGCGTCTACGGCTTCCAGGACCGTGAGATCGGTACCTACGACACCTACGTCCCCATGGGCGACGACGTGCAGGCCAAGCGCCTCTGGGACCGCGTGGAGGAGGACGGTCGCGATTCGACCGTGATGAACGTCCCCGTGACGTTCCCACCCCAGCGCAACGTCCAGCGCATGGTCAGCGGCTTCCTCTCCGTCAACGACATGAGCAAGGCCGCCTACCCCGACGAGTTCGGGGGCTACCTCGACTCTATCGACTACAAGCTCGACGTCAACGCCAAGCTCGGGCACAAGGACGACAAAGCGGAGTTCATCGAAGACGCCCACCTCACGCTGGACAAGCGCTATGAGGCGTTCTCGCACTACGTCGGGCAGGACGACTGGGACCTGTTCTTCGGCGTCTTCATGACGACCGACCGCGTGAACCACTTCCTGTTCGAGGACTACGAGCGCGACGGCGACTACAAACAGGAGTTCCTCGACTTCTACGAGAAGGTCGACGACTACCTCGGCAAGCTCCGCGAGCAGCTTCCGGAGGACGTGACGATGGTCGTCGCGAGCGACCACGGGTTCACCACCCTCGACAACGAGGTCCACCTCAACGAGTGGCTCCGCCGCGAGGGCTGGCTGGAGTTCGACACGGACGAGCCCGAGGAGCTCGGCGACATCTCCTCGGACGCCCGCGCCTACTCGTTCATCCCGGGACGCGTCTACCTCAACCTCGAAGGCCGTGAGCCGCGTGGCTCGGTCCCACAGGACGAGTACGAGGCGGTCCGCGACGAGCTCAAGGCCGACCTCGAAGCCCTCGAAGGCCCGAACGGCGAGAAGGTCGCCGAGCGTGTCGTCGAGAAGGAGGAGGCGTTCCGCGGCGACCACGACGACATCGCGCCGGACCTCGTCATCATCCCGAACCACGGCTTCGACCTCAAGGCCGGCTTCAAGGGTCACGACGAGGTGTTCACCAAGGGTGCCCGCAACGGGATGCACAGCTTCGACAACGCCTCCCTGTTCATCGACGACCCCGAGGCGAACATCTCCGACGCGGACCTCTTCGACATCGCGCCGACCATCCTCGACCTGCTGGAGGTCGACTTCCAGCGCACCGAGTTCGACGGCGCGAGCCTGGTCTGAACGAGCGAGAGAACGTTTTTCACCGCGTTCGTCCAATCGACAGCTATGCCGACCCGCCCTCACGACACCCGCCTGACCCGGGTCGCGTCGTTGCTCGTCTGCGGTGCTGGACTCGCTGGCCTCTTCCTCGACGTGAACAACTGGTGGCTGATCTGGGTCATCGGGTACGCCGTCGTCGTCCCCATCGTCAGCATCCTCTCCGGCGAGGAGGACGAGGCAGACCTCCTGGGCGAGACGAACCGTCGGATGGACGAGGCACTGGACGGGGCGTTCCGCGGAAAGACGACGCGAGAGGACCTCCCCAGTTCGAAGCGCGACGCCCTCGACACGCTCCGCGAGCGCTACGCACAGGGCGAACTCTCGGAGGAACAGTTCGAACGGAAACTGGAGACGCTGCTGGACACGGAGACGCTGGAGGACGCGCGGGCGCGGGTGAAGCGAGACAGGGAACCGGAGACCGAACCGAACTGAGCTGGCTCAGAACAGGTCTTCGAGGTCGTCGTTGCGGAAGTTCGCGGCGTGGTCCTCGGGTGCTTTCTGTTGTTGCTGCTGGGCCTCGCGAGCGCGCTCCATGAACTCCTCGATGCGGGGCGAGCGCTCGACGCCACCGAGGAGGACGAGCGCGGCGATGCGGTCCGAATCCAGCGGGAAGTCGCCGCCACGGACCTGCATCGAGCCGGTCTGGTCCTCGACCCAGCGCCGGGCGCGTTCGACGCCCTTCCGCGGAATCGCCTCGGGGCGACCTGCGACGACCAGCAGTGCGGAGTCCGCCGTGACGGCATCGGGAAGGCTCGTCCCGGTGAACAGTGCGGACCGGGTGACGCTGGTGACGGCGTTGATGTTGTCCTCGGCGGTCTCGCCCGAGATGGCGCTGGCGTAGCCCATGCAGGCGATGCCGCCCTCGCGGAGCGTGTTGATGACCTCGGAGGTGTCGACGACGCTCTCGCCGACGCCCTCGACCGCCTCGCCCGAGGCGAACAGCAGGCCGATACGCTGGGCGATGTTCTGGTTGATGCTGTCGAAGGCCCCCTCGATGGACTCGCCGGCGTCGTGCCAGGCGTCGTTGTCCACGAGGATGGTCGAATCGGCCTCGCGCACGACGGTCTTGAGCGACCGACCGGCGTTGGCCTGGTACATCGACCCCTCGCCGCGGCCGGGGAGGACGCCCAGCGCGTAGATGGGAAGGTCGTAGACGCGCTGGAGTTCGCGGACGAGGACCGGGGCACCGCCGGAGCCGGTTCCGCCGCCGAGGCCGGCGATGACGAAGATGGCCTCCGCCTGCGCCGTGATCTTCCCGTCGAGGCTGTCCATGACCTCGATGGCGTCGTCTTGCATCACCTGTGCGCCGAGTTCGTTGTCACCGCCGACGCCGTGCCCTTTCACCGTATCCTGGCCGACGAGTTGCGTCTCGATGTCCAGATTCTGGAGGTCTGCGTGCGCGGAGTTGACCGCGAGCGCACCCTGCACCGCGTCGAAGTCCATGTTGTAGTCGAACTCGGCCAGTGACTGGGCGATCTTCCCACCAGCCTGTCCGACACCGATCAGGACGACTTTCATACTATCGGCATCCGCAGAGCGGGGGGTAAAACGTTCCGACTGAGGCTTTAAATACCAGGCCGCGGCCAGTGGCGACATGTCCGACCAACTGAACGACCGACTGCGGGCGGTCGAGCGCGCCATCTCCGACGACGATGCGGTCCCGGGAACGATGGGTGTCGACTCCGTCGGGACGGCCCCGGAAGCGGGACCGACCGACGGGACCACGCCGGGCGAGAACAGGGCAGCCAGGCTCACCGACCGGCTCGACGAACTCGAGGCCACCGTCGCCGAGCTCGACGCCGCGGTTCAGGCGCTGCGCGGGTACGCCGGCAACGTCCGGAGCGTGAACGAGCGGGTGGAGAAACGCGCGGATGGAGCGCTCGCTGCGGTCGAGTCGCTGGAGGCCCGGGTCGAGGAACTCGAGGCCAGTGCCCGGAGACAGACCGAGGGAACGTCCGACCGCGCCGACCCACCCGACAGTGCGCTGGCCGCCGAATGGTCCACCCGCACGAGCCGCCACGGCGGCGGGTCAGCCCGCCAGTACTCGGAGGGTCCGACCGACGACGGCGACCCGTACACGATACCAACTTCCGAGGAGGACAGCGAGCAAGGGGGGCTCCTCGCCCGTATCCGAGAGGTCCTGTGAGCGTCCGTCCCGTTCTCTCGGTCGCTCTCGCGCTGGCGCTGCTGGCCGTGACTGCGCCGGCACTGGACGACGCTCGCGAGCACAGGAGCGACCAGCAGGTCTCGACCGACCTCGCCCGGCTGGAACGCGCAGCCAACGGCCTCGTCGCCAGCGAGGACCGAATCAGCGGGCCGGGAGCGCGCCGGCTGGTGACGGTTCGGCTCCCCGATGCCGCCTGGACGACTCGCGAGGTCGAGTGGGTCGCGGTCGGTGGGGTGCCCGGCGACCCGGACTCGCGTCTCCTGTCGTATCGGCTGGCCGGCGGACCGGTACAGCAAGTCCGGACCGGCGTCGCCCTGCACACGGCTGACGGCGCGCCGCTGGTCCTGGACGGGAGCGGGAGTCATCGTCTCGTCCTCACCCTGGCGGCGGATGGGGTCCACGTCGCCCGGTCGTGACCGGTGTCGGGCAGGTCGCTCGCCGACCGTCCCCGCCCCGTCTCGTCCCCGAGTTTAAATCCGAGACCGCGGCCACCGCCGGTATGTCACTGCACTCGCTGCTCGGCACCGGCACCGACGACCCCTGCGGCTGCACCGTCTCCTTCGAGGGTGACCGGCTACTGCTCGACGCGACAGACTGCCCCGGCGGCGACCTCGCGACCGACCCGGACTGCCGGGCGACCGCCATCGTGGCCCTGGAATCCCGAGACGCCGAGCGCGTGGTCGTCAGGGCCGCCGGGCTGGAACGGGCCTACGAGGACGACGCGGCCGCGTTGCTGGTCGCAGCCGGCCGGTTCGCCGACGCGGCCGCCTTCCACGACCCGGTGCTGGCGGGTCGTACCCGGACCGACCCACTGCGCGCCGCGGCCGACGCGACGGCTCGGGCAGGCCCGGTCGCCGACCTCGTCGCCGAGACCGGCCTCGCGCTCCTCGCAGACCGGGCCGCCGGCTACGAGGACGCATTGCGCCCGTTCTCGGGGCCACCCGTCAGCAAGGCGCGAATCGCGGCGTCACTCCCACCCGGTGCGACGCTCGTCGCCACGCGCGAGGCAAGAACCGATGCGACCGTCCGGGAGTACGAGGACGCCACGGGCCGGCGGTGCTACCACCTCGAACCCATCGAGTCACGGCTCGACGAACCGGCCCTCGAGACACTCGCGGACGCCTACGCTCACCTCGCCGATGGCCGAATCGACGGGGCGGCGCGAGCACCAGGGCGGGCGGTCCGGGCGGTCGCCGACGACGCTGCCCCGGTCGAGACCCTCACTCGCATCCTCCGCAAGCACACCCGCGAGTACGGCGTCCTCACCGACCTGTTCGGCGACCCGGCCGTCTCGGACGTGTTCGCCTCCGCGCCGGTCAGGGAGACGCCGCTCCGTGTCACCGCCGGGGGACACACCATGCCGACGAACGTCCGGCTCACCGAGGCGGCGGCAGGCGCGCTGGCCTCCCGGTTCCGCCAGGAGAGCGGGCGCGCCTTCTCCCGGGCCAGTCCGACGCTCGATGCCACGGCCGAGATGGCCGGCGACCCGGTTCGCGTCGCGGGCGTCACCCGCCCCGTCAGCGATGGGTACGGGTTCGCCTTCCGGCGGAACGGGCGCGACGCCTGGACCCTCCCGCGACTCGTCGCCGCCGGGAGCCTCACCGCCGAGGCGGCCGGCTTCCTCTCGCTGGCGGTCGCGCGTGCCGCCGCGATACTCGTCGCCGGGACCCGCGGCGCAGGCAAGACGACGACGCTCGGGGCGCTGCTGTGGGAACTCCCGCGCCAGACCCGAACCGTCGTCATCGAGGACACCCCGGAGCTGCCCGTCTCGGCGCTCCAGGCTGGCGGGCGCGACGTACAGGCCCTCCACACCACCACCGGCGACGGGCCGAGCGTCGCCCCCGACGAGGCGCTCCGGACCGCCCTGCGACTCGGTGAGGGCGCACTGGTCGTCGGCGAGGTCCGGGGCGAGGAGGCCCGCGTCCTCTACGAGGCGATGCGGGTCGGCGCGAGCGGGAGCGCGGTCCTCGGAACCATCCACGGCGACGGCGGGGCCGACGTGCGCGAGCGCGTCGTCGCCGATCTCGGCGTCCCCGAGTCCTCCTTCGGCGTCACCGACCTGGTCGTCACCTGCCGCCCCGTCGAGACCGACACCGGAACCCAGCGTCGGGTCGCGAGCATCGAGGAGGTCCGGACCGGTGCTGATGGCGTGCACTTCGAGTCCCTGTTCGAACTCGACGGGACGACGCTCGCCTCGACCGGCCGGATCGACCGCGGCGAGAGCGCCCTCGTGGCATCGCTCGCCGGACCGACGGAGACCTACGCGGACGTCCGAGCGGCCCTCGCCGACCGGACAGACCAGCTGGCAGCACTGGTCGCTGACGGGCGAACCGACCCCGCAGACCTGCCGGGGGAACCGTGTTGAGCGGCCTCGGGACGTGGTCCTGTCGACATCTCGCCCGGGGCTACCCCTGGCCCGTCGACCCCGGCGACGACCTCGGGCAGGCCCTCGCGTTCCTCGAGAGCGACCTCGCCCCGGAGACGGTGACTCGAGCGGGCTACGTGACAGCCGCCCTCGGCGCGGTCCCCGTCGCGGTCGCCGGTACGGCCCCCGGCTTCGCCCCCGCCACGGTCCCGGTGGTTGCACTCGCGGTGGGCCTCGCCCTCGCGCACGCGGTCCACTCGATTCCCGTCTGGCTGGCGAGCCTCCGGCAGACCGCCGCGCTCGGCGATGCCCCGGACCTCGTCGGTCGCGCCGTCCTCCGGATGCACATCGAGCCGACAGCCGAGGGTGCAGCCGCCTTCGCCGCCGAGACAGACGACGGCCCGCTGGCCGCCAGTCTCGGCCGCCACGTCCGCCGGGCAGCCGGAACCCCAGAAACCGGGTTCGGGTCGTTCGTCGCGGCGTGGCACGACGCCTTCCCGGCCCTCCGGCGCGCACTCCACCTCGTCGAGGCGGCGGCCGACGCGCCAGCCGGTGAGCGCGTCCGGACCCTCGACCGGGCGATGACGGCGGTCCTCCGGGGCACCCGTGACCGGCTCGCCACCTTCACCGCGACCGTGCAGGGACCGGTCACCGCCATCTACGCCTTCGGCGTCCTGCTCCCGCTCGCGCTCGTCGCGGTCCTGCCTGCGGCCCGGGTCGCCGGAATCCCGGTGACGCTCGGCGCACTCGTCGTGATATACGATGGGCTGCTCCCTGTCGGGCTCGTCGTCGCCAGCGCCTGGCTGTTCACCCGACGGCCGGTCGCGTTCCCGCCACCGGCGGTCACGCGGGACCATCCGGCCGTGCCGGACCGCCCCTGGCGAGCGCTGGCTGCCGGCGGGGTTACGCTGACGGTGGCGGTCTTCGCCGTTCCCCTGCTCGCACCGGACTGGCTGGTTCCACTGGTCGCCCCCGCACTCGCCACGGGCGTCGCGCTCTCGGTCTGGTTCCGCCCCGTCTCGACCGTCCGGGACCACGCGACGGCCGTCGAGTCGAACCTCGTCGACGCGCTCTACCTCGTCGGCCGTCGGGTCGCCGAGGGCGACGCCGTCGAGGCCGCGCTCGACCACGCAGCGAGCGAGGTCGCCGGGGAAACAGGAGCCGTCCTGACCGAGGCGTGCCGCCGCCAGCGACAGCTCCGGGTCGGCGTGCGCGAGGCCTTCCTGGGCGAGCACGGCGCGCTCGCAACCGTTCCGAGTCCCCGCGCCCGAAGCACGGCCGCGTTGCTCGGACTGGCTGCCGACGAGGGCGCGCCAGCCGGGCGTGCCCTCGTCTCGATGGCCGACCACCTGGAGGACCTCCAGGCCCTCGAACGCGAGTGCCAGCACGACCTCGCCCGGGTGACGGGGACCCTGCGAAGCACCGCGACGACGTTCGGGCCGCTGGTCGCCGGTGCGACGGTCGCGCTCGCGGACGGGATGCGACTCGACGGTGGGACAGGGTCCCTGGCGGGTGGCGACCCGGCCGCAGCCACCGCCCCAGCCCTCGCCACGGCCGACCTCGGGCTCGCCGTGGGTGCCTACGTTCTCGTGCTCTCGGTCGTCCTCACCGTACTCGCGACCGGACTCCAGCACGGGCTGGACCGGAGCCTCCTGGGTGTGCGCGTGGGCCGGGCCCTCCCGACCGCGGCGCTGGTGTACCTCGGGGCGTTCCTGGCCGCCGGGGCGGTGGTGTGAACGACGGAAACCGAATTGCCACTGTGGCGCGCGCTGGCGAGCGTGCCGGGCGAGGCACGGAGTGCCTCGAAGCGAACGGCGATAGCGCGGAACGAAGTTCCGCGAACCATTCGAGCGGGCCGAGAGCCCGCGAGAAGAAGCCGTGAGCAGGCCGCGAGCCAGCGGTGCGCGAGGGACGACCGGAGCGAAGCATCGCGGAGCGGAGGGAGTCGGCTGGGGAGGCTGTGGTGCGGTCTCCATCTCCGCCAGCGCGAGCACGACGCTCGTCGTCACCGCCCACCAACGCCACCACGACCCACCAACGCAACTACGTCCACACAGGCCCCATCGACAGCGACGAGACCATCCCTTGCTTCCAATCGCAGCCAAGCCTTCAAGTACGAACCCGCGGCCAGACGCGCCATGCCAGACCTCCCGATAGACGCGTGGTACTGCTGGGTCGGCCTCGCGGCGGCGAGCCTCGCCGTCGCAGGCGTGGCAGTCGAACTGCCGACCAGACCCGCTCCCGACGCGGCGGCCGCCGCCGACACCGTCGACGCGGTCGCGGCCGCCTCGTACCCGACCACGGCAGAGCACCCGATTGACGCGAGTGCGATCCGCCTCGACACCCACCGCCTCTCGCTCCGGAACGCCGGCGGGGCCGCCCACGCGCGCTTCGCGTTCGGCCCGGTCGTCCCCGTCACGACCGGTACCCGGCTCCACCGGGTCGCGACCGGCACGCCGTCCGAGAGCGTGTTCGACTCGCCAGCGGCCTTCGCCGAGGCCGTCGCCGAAGCCCGGACGCACGCCAGCGCCGGCGAGCCACGGTGGCGACCCGCCGGGAGCCGACTCCTGATCACCCGCGTCCACTGGGAGGGGACGAATGTCACGCTGGTCCATGCGTAGCGGGCAAGCCGCGACCACAGACTGTCGGGGGCAGCTGGAGCCATCGGCCGCGCTCGTGGCCGTCTTCGCCGTCTGTGTCGGCCTCGCGCTGTTCGCCGGGACGCTCGATTCCACGCTGGCGCGGGTCGACGGCGGCGACGAGGTTCGTCGCGACCTCGCGACGCCCACGCTCGGGCAAGCCCACGCCGCAGTCGCGCCCGATGGCATCGCGAACCCGGAGCGCCTCGCTGCCGCCGCGGCTACGGCCGGTCCCGACGGTTACCACGTCGCCGTCACGCTCACCGCCGAGGGCGAGCGCTGGCGGGCTGGTCCCGCCGCGCCGCCGGACGTTTCGACCGCGGTCCGACCGGTCAGCGTCCGACTCGACCCGGGCGTCGTGGTCAGTGGGACCCTGCGCGTGGAGGTGTGGCCGTGAGACCTGGCGAGCAGTCACGGGGGGTCAGTACGGTCCTCGACGTGACGCTCTGCCTGCTGCTCGTCTCGGCGAGCGTCCTCGTGGTCGTGACCGCCGAGCGTCCCGACCGCTCCGACGCGACCGGAGCCGACCACGCCGTCGAACTCCTCGGCGCCACGACCGCGACGGTCGAGTACTCCCTCGCGCCGGGAGCACGGCGAGCTGACCAGTCGCTCGTCTCGTTCCCCGACACCGAGGGCGAGGCGTTCGACCGCCAGAGCCACGGGTCGCTGGCCGACCTGCTCGCCCGCGCCGCCATCGCGAACGCCACCGTCGACGGACAGCCCATCTCGCACGCTGGCAACGAGTTCGAGCGCGCCGTCGCGAACACGACACACCGACGACTCGGCGGCCTGGACCATGACTGGCAGGTCGTCGCGACCTGGGAACCGACCGGCGAAGGCCCGGTTCGCGGGCAGGTCACCGTGGGAGACACACCGCCGGCGTCCACCGACGTGCACGCGGCGAGCGTCCGGGTCGCGGTGGGGCCAGTGGTCGACACCTCCGCCCCCGACGACTGGAACGACCTGGCCTACAGGACGGCCTCGTGCACGATTGGAACCCTGTTCCCGCCGGACCGGGGCCACCTCGCCCTGCTCGGCGACTACCCGGGCGACCGCCTGACCGCGTACCGGTACCGCCGCGCGGCCGGATTCCTGGGGACGGACCTCGACGGCACACTCGACGAGGCGGCGGCCCATCGCGCCAACCAGCGACTGACCGCGGCCCTCGCGGGGCGGGTCGAACCTGCGCTTCGCAGTCGATATGACTCGCCAGCCACGGCAGCCGACGCGATTGCACCAGGGACCGTCGTCGTCACCGTCAGGACGTGGTCGGCGTGAGACTGGCAGATGACGAGCGGGCGCGGGTCCCCTTCGCCCTCGTCGGCGTCCTTCTGCTGGTCAGTAGCGCGACGCTGGTCGGCACGCTCGCGACGCGAGCACCCGGCGGGGCAACCCCACAGGCGGACCTCGCCGCAGAACGGGCCGATACCGCAGTGAGCACCGCGCTCCGGGGCGCAGTCCGGCGGGCGAGCGCCAACGCCGGCGCGAACCCCGTGCTGTCGACCGCGGACACGCCCTACGGCCGGATTCTGAACGATTCGGCACCGTTCCGTGACGTGCTTCGCCTGCGAATCTACCGGCAGGTACAGACCGCGCTCTCGGAGGTCGACGTTCGTGTCGGGGACGCCCACGCGATGGCGAGTCTGCCGCTCATCGCCGACCCGACCACGGCACGGCTGGCGAAACACCGAGTCCACCTCGAACAGACCGGCAACGGGACCATGCGAGTCCGAATCGAGAACGTCACCGTCAGGGTTCGCGTCGGCGGCCGGGTCGTCGCCGTCGAGGAACGGACGGTCCGGTTCACCGCCGCGACCCCCGTCCTGCTCGTCCACGAGCGCGTGACCGACTTCGAGGCCCGGCTGAACCGCGGCCCGACGGAGGGACCCGGTTTCGGTCGGCAGTTCGCCGCCCGCCTGTACGCCTGGGCATGGGCGCGAGGCTACGTCCAGTACGGCACCAGCACGGCCGGCAAGCAGGGCCAGGACGGCGGTGTCGTCTCGAACGTCCTCTCCACCTCGTACGTCTCGCTCTCGGCGAACGAGGCCGCCCTCGCGACACAGAAGGGAAGCTTCGGCCGCCCGGACGACGCCGGGAAGCGCGCACTCGGGAGAGCCCGTGCCCGCATCCTCGCGAGCGAGGTCATCGGACAGGCACAGTCCGTCGAGACCGGGGTCTCACCTGAAGAGTGGCTGGATCTCGTCCTCGGCGACCCGGGCGGGACGCTCGCCAACGCCGGGCCGGATATTCCCGCGCCGACCGAGCCCGAGACGACCGCCAGCGACCCGGTCAGGGTCGGTGTCAACGAGAGCGCTGACGACGCCTTCAGGGACCTGTTGGCCGAGAGTGGCGACGGCTCCGAGTCGGACTCGCTCGCCGACATCGTCCGCGAGACCTACAGCGCGGACGTCTCTCTCCGGGCGAGCGTGACTCGCGTCGCCCACGAGCCGGAACCGGAACCCGAATCGCCGGGAGAGGGGTGGGAGCTGGTCGGGACCAAGGAATTCGAGTCGGCGGCTGTCGAGTCTGGAGACGCCACGCTCCCGGCTCCCCAGCACGGGCTGTCCCGCCTGCAGACCTACGAGCGCGTCGTGAACGTCACCCGGACGACGCGGTGGCACTGGCGAGCTGCGAACCGCTCCGCCGACCTGCCCTGGAACGCGAGTTCGCCCGAGACCCGGGTGACAGCGGTGACCCACAGCAGTCGCTTCCGGGTCGGGCTGGCGGTCGTCGCGACTCCCTCGCCGGGCGCAGCCGGCCCTGACAGACCCATCCGGGGTGTGTTCGAGCAGCCCGGCCCACTCGGTGGCGGGAATCTGGTCGACGTGCGGGCCCCCGCAGGGGACCTCGTGGATTCGCGCGGCGGCCCTGACGCCCTTGCGCGCCGGGCCGTCACCGCAGACCTCGACGAGGGCTCGACCCGACTGTCCGGCGAGCCCCCAGCAGGAATCGAGTCGTTCGTGTACGCCGGGCTACCCGAACTCAGAGAGACCGTCCGGAATCTCTCGGTCGAACGCGCCCGCGGCGACCTCGCCACGACCGCGACTCCAGCACTCGGCCTCGCGAATCGGATACGGGAAAGGCAAGCAGAACTCGTGGAGGCGCCAGCCCGGTACGACAGCGTCGCCGAGCGCGCCCGAACCGCGGTTCGCGTCGCCTACCTCGACCACGTCCGCGCGGAACTGCGCGAGCGCGCTGACGCGACAGCCCGGAGCCGGCAGGGCCTCGGGTCGGTCCTCGGAGACTACGGCCTCTCCCTCGACAGCCTGGCGGCGACGATGGATGCCCAGGAGCGGGCGACGGTCCCCGAGAGCCGGTCCTTCGGCCACGGCGGCCCGACCGGGCCGGTCCAGTTGGCGGTCGACGGCGTCCCGTCGTACCTGGTGGTGAACGAGGTCGAGAGCCATCGCGCACCGGCCATCCGCTCCTCGGGCTTTCACCCCCTCGCGGCGCGGAACATCAACCTGTTCACCGTCCCCTACGGCGACGCGGGCGACACCGTGGTCGACGCATCGACCGGGGACGCCGACACCTCGACCGTCGACCTGCGGGTCGCGACGCGAGCGCTGGTCGCGATGGAGTACGCGAGCAGTCTCGTCGAGGCGGAAGCAGCAAACCGGAAGCGGGCCGCACTGGAAACCTCGGTTTCGGACTCGCTCTCGGGCGTCCAGGACCGCGTCGCGGCCGACCTCGCGGCCGAGACCGACCTGAACCGACCGGACGCCGAGACGGCGGTCGCGGCGGCCCTGGACCGCTGGCCGACGACCGGCACGCGAGCACAGGCCGCGGTGAACGGCTCGCTTGCGCCCGCGGTTGCGGACACGGTGCTCGCCCAGTCGCCCCGACCCAACACCACCCGCTGGCGCGACGAACTGACCGTCCTCGCGCGAGTGTCGATACGAGACGCCGTCCGGTCAGAGACCGCCAGAACGGACGAGGCGGCCGTCGCGGACGCCGTGGGCTTCCTCCGGGCGAAACAGGACACGCTGGCCAAGGCGGCCAACACGGCGGGGGCAGCCGAGTTCGACCGCGGGGCGCGGGCGTCCCGGTACGGGAACGAATCGAAGCTGTCGGTGTTCGCGGGCCTGCCCCTCGTCCCGTTCTACTCCTGGGTCGCCACGGCGAACGTCTGGGTGGTCGACGTCCGCGGGACCTACGCCCGGTTCACCGTCCGGGCGCGCCAGGGCGGCCCCGACGACCCCGGTGGGTCGTTCGTCTACAGTCGTGACGGCGGCCCCGTCGCGGTCGACCTCGACGGCGACGGCGTCCGGGAACGACTCGGCCGGGCCGACCGCGTCACCTTCGAGAATCAAGTCGGCGTGCTGGTGGTCGTCCCGCCCGGCAAGAACGGTGTCGGCGACTTCGACGGGAACATGGACGAGCGCTCGCCGGGCTGGCCCTGTCCCGGGCCGACGGTGTGGCCGCCGCGCGAGTCCACGAACACGACCGCCTCGACCGGATGCAGCAAGCCCTTGTACCGGCCCACCGAAGCGTCCGCTCATGTTCCACGAACAGCGGATGGACGTGTCGGGGCTGTCGCCGGCCGACCTCGAAGCCGAGTACGCTGAGGACCTCGCCGCGGTCGTCGACAGCGTCGGTATCGACACGGTCGTCGGGTCGACGGGCCTCGACAAGTCGAGCGTGAAGGCACTCGCCGAGGGCGACCTCCCCGAGGATTTCAGTCTCGAAGAGGCCGCGGAAGTGCAGTCGCTGGCCGACGGTGTCGCCGACCCCGAGACCGTGGTCACGATGGCCTGCGAGCACCTCCTGCTCGGCATGACGACCGGCGTGATGGACATCGAGACCGTGGCGGCCGACCTCGACGGCTCGCTCGACCTGGACCCGACCGAGGTCCAGCAGAAGATCGAACGCCGCGCCCCGATGTCGTTCCACGAGTTCGTCCACATCCAGCACGTCATCGCCAGCAAACAGCCCTGAACTGGCGGCTTTTGTCACACAACGGTAGCGGTATCAGTGGGGACTCCCAACGTCCGTGCAAATGCGTGTCGCGATTCTCGGCTGTGGGTACGTCGGGCTCGAACTGGGACGACAGCTGACCGAAGCTGGCCACGAAGCCATCGGGGTCAGACGCTCCGACGACGGAATCGCCGCCATCGAAGGGTCTGGATTCACCGCGGTCCAGGCGGACCTGCTCGATGCGGACTCGCTCGCGGCGATACCGGACGTCGACGCGCTCGTCTACGCGGCCAGCACCGGTGGCCGTGGGGCCGACGCGGCCCGCCGAATCTACGTCGACGGGATGCGGACTGTGCTCTCACACTTCTCCGAGCGCGAGGACCCGCCGGAACGGCTGGTCTACACCTCCAGCACGGGTGTCCACGGCGACCATGACGGCGACCTGGTGGACGAGGAGACGCCGCTCTCGCCGACCACGCCGAAGACCGAGGTGCTGGTCGAGGCGGAGGAACTCGCCCTCGGCGCGGGCGAGGAGTTCGGCATCGACGGGACCGTCGCCCGGTTCTCGGGACTGTACGGCCCCGACCGCTACCGGCTGGAGCGCTATCTTGAAGGGCCGGTCACCGAGGGCTACCTGAACATGGTCCACGGCGAGGACGCTGCCGGTGCAGTGGCGTATCTCCTCACCGAGGACCTCGCTCGCGGCGAGGTCGTGCAGGTCACCGACGACGAACCCGTCTCGAAGTGGACGTTCGCGGACTGGCTGGCCGAACAGGCCGCGGTCGACGAGCCGCCGAAGCAGACCATCGAGGAGCGCCTCGCGCAGGGCGACCTCTCCGACGCAGGTGAACGTCGACTCAGGACCTCGAAGCGGTGTTCGAACGAGAAACTCCGGGCCCTCGGCTACGAGTTCAGGTACCCGACGTTCCGCGAAGGATACCGTCACGCGGTCGATTTGTACCGTCAGAGACACGCTTGAGGGGCTTGGGGAACCTTCTTACCGGTCGCCCGTGAGAACTGGAATATGTGGTTCGCTGCCACCCCGGCGACCGTGAGTTCCCGTGTCGCCGGCGTCGTCGACTCCGCGCCGAGTGACCCCCTGGTACTGGGTGGGCTCGTCGCGGCCGTGCTGGTCCTCGGGCTCGGCGGCTGGGTCGGCCTGAAGCGACTCCGCCGGACCGATGGCGAGAAGTTCCTCCGGGCGATTCGCAAGAACGACGCGGTCAGCATCCTCCTTCATCCGAACCCGGACCCGGACGCGATGGCCAGCGGGATGGCCGTCGCACAGCTCTGTCGACACGCCGGGGTGGACGCGACGCTGCAGTTCCCCGGCGAGATACGCCACCAGGAGAACCGGGCCTTCAGAACGGTCCTCGACCTCGAGGCCGAACACATCGAGACGGCCGCCGACCTCGCCGGCGACGCGGTCGTCCTCGTCGACCACAACACGCCCCGCGGCTTCCAGGGCTCGCAGGGCGTCGAACCGTACGCGGTCGTCGACCACCACCCCGGGAACGGCACCGGCACCGCGTTCACCGACATCCGGACCGACTACGGCGCGTGTGCGACCATCTTCGCGGAGTACTTCGACGAACTCGACGCGTCGGTCGGCAACGGCAACGGTGACGGTGTGAGCCTCCCGCCGCGCACCGCGACGGGGATGGTGTACGGCATCCAGTCCGACACCAACCACCTCACGAAGGGCTGTTCCTCCGCGGAGTTCTCCGCCAGCAGCTACCTCTACCCGGGTGTGAACGAGGACCTGCTCGACCGCATCGCCAACCCGCAGGTCCCCCGGGAGGTCCTGAAGACGAAGGCGAAGGCCATCCACGAGGTCGACGTCGACGGTCCGTTCGGCGTCTGTGACCTAGGCGCGATACCGAACGTCGACGCGATTCCGCAGGCAGCGGACGAACTGATGCACCTCGAAGGTGTCTCAGCGGTCGTCGTCTACGGCGAGAAAGACGGCACCATCCACATGTCGGGGCGGTCGCGCGACGACCGGCTGCACATGGGCGAGGCGCTCCGGACCGTCGTCGCGGACATCCCCATGGCCGAGGCCGGTGGCCACGCCCGCATGGGCGGCGGCCAGATCTCCAAGGACCATATGGAGGGTCTCGGCCCCTCGAAGGGCGTCTCGCGCGACCAGTTCAAGCAGCGGCTGTTCGACGCGCTCGCCGGCGAGCGCCAGTGACCGCCGAACGGACGGCTTTTCTTTCCCACGACCGAACCGACGGCCATGGTTACGAGCACGGCGACGTGGGCCTACCGCGACGCGTTCCACGAGTCGTTCGGCCGGACGTACTTCCGGCGCTTCGGCGACAGCCTCGTGTCGAGCATCGGCGTCGGGACGTACCTCGGTGACCCGACGGACGAAGTCGACGAGCGCTACCACGAGTCCATCGTGAAAGCGCTGGAGTCGGGCATCAACGTCGTCGACACCGCCATCAACTACCGCTGTCAGCGCTCCGAGCGCGTCGTCGGCGGGGCGGTGCGCGAGGCCGACGTCGAGCGCGACGCCGTCCTCGTCTCGACGAAGGGCGGGTTCGTCCCGTTCGACGGCGAGCGCCCCGCCAACCCGGGCCAGTACGTGCAGTCGGAGTACGTCGATTCGGGCATCGTCGACCCCGACGACCTCGTGAGCGGGTGTCACTGCATCGTGCCGGGCTACATCGCCGACCAGCTCGACCGCTCGCTCGACAACCTCGGGCTGGACCACATCGACCTCTACTACGTCCACAACCCCGAGACGCAACTGGTCCAGAAGTCACACGAGGAGGTGTACGACCAGCTGGAAGCGACCTTCGAGCTGCTGGAACGGCGCGCCGACGAGGGCGACATCCAGCACTACGGTGTGGCGAGCTGGGAGTGCTTCCGTGTCGGCCCCGGACACGACTCCTACCTCTCGCTGTCGGAGGTCGTCGGGCGTGCCCGGTCGGCCGCCAAGACCGTCGGGAACGCGGCGACGCACTTCCGCGCGATTCAGCTTCCCTTCAACGTCCACATGGCCGACGCCTTCACCGTCGAGGGCCAGTCCTCGGCCGATGGCACCGTCAGCACCCTCGCGCTCGCCCACCAGGCGGACCTCGACGTGTTCACCAGCGCGTCCATCCTGCAGGGCGACCTGACGAGCGAGTTGCCGGACGAGGTGGCCGCGAAGCTCGCGGGTGATTCAGTAGTTCAACAGGCAATCAACTTCGCGCGGTCGGCCCCCGGCGTGACGAGTTCGCTGGTCGGCATGAGCCGCCCGGAACACGTCGAGGAGAACGTCGCCGCGGGGACGTTCGACCCGATGGGCGCGGACGCGTTCGACTCGACGTTCGAGTGAGCCGTCGCTCGACAGCCACGGCTCCCGACTCGAAACAAGAGAATCGCCCCCGCGACCCCGTGATTATCTGATCTCTTTCCACTCGCCGCCACAGTCCGGACAGGTTCGTACCGTCCCGATGGCGTCCGGGTCGTTCTTGGTCTTCAGTGTCTTCCCGCACTCTGCGCAGTTGAGACGTTCGTACGTGTCCTTCTCGAGCGTGCCGTCGCGTAGGGCTTTCCTGACCGACTTCATAAGCGGCGCTACGATGGGGGAGGCCAAAAGTACCGTGGTGTCTCGGCTTTCGATTCGAAAAGTTTGAATCGACCCGGTCGATAGGTCCGAACGTGACTGCACGGACCGACACACGTGATGGCGACGAGGTTCGTCGCTGGCGTGTGTTCGGGTCGCTCTGTGCGATGGTGTTCCTCGTCAACTTCGCCCGCGTCGTCTTCGCACCCCTGCTCGACCCGTTCCGGGCGGCGTTCGGCATCACCTCGGAGGGGGCCGTGGGCCTCATCGCGACGCTGGCGTGGGTCGGCAGCGCCCTTCCCAGGATTCCGACCGGCTACCTGCTGACCCGGGTCCCCCGGCACCGGGTGGTCCTCGGGACCGGCGTCGTCCTCACGGTCGCGACGACGTTCACCGCCTTCGCCGGGTCCCTCACGCTGGTCTACCTCGGTGCGTTCCTCATGGGCCTGGCCAGCGGCGCGTACTTCATCGCCGCGAACCCGCTCGTGAGCGAACTGTTCCCAGAGCGCGTCGGCCGCGCCATCGGCATCCACGGGATGTCGAGCCAGCTCGCGGCCGTGGGCGCGCCGCTGTTCGTCGGCCTCGTGTTGCTCCGGGAGTCCTGGCAGGTTCCGGGGCTGGGCGAGCTGGCGGCCTGGCGCGTGGTGATGCTCACCCTCGCGGTCGTGGCCGCGGTGACGACCGTCGCGTTCTACCGGGTCGCCAGCCGCTCCGCGATGCCGACTGCCGGGGCCGACGACCGGAACCTGCTGGTCGCGCTGAAGCGCCAGTGGCGCATCATCCTGACCGGTGTCGTCGTCCTCGGCGGGACCGGGTTCGTCTGGAACGGGCTGTTCAACCTCTACGTCCGCTACCTCTCGGTCGCGAAGGGCCTCGCGCCCGCGCAGGGTCGCACCCTGCTGACGCTGGTGTTCCTCGCTGGTGTCCCCGCGTTCTTCCTCACCGGCGACCTCGCGGACCGCATCCCGCACGTCCCCCTGTTACTCGGCGTTCTCGGGGCGTTCGCGGGCTGCCTGCTGGCGCTGACGTACGTCTCGGGCTTCCTCCCCATCGTGGTCGTCACCCTGGTCCTCGGCTACGTCGTCCACTCGACGTTCCCCGCGATGGACACGTTCCTGCTCGGGTCGCTCCCCGACGAGAACCGGGCGTCGGCGTACGCGCTCTACTCGGGCGTGGTGATGCTCGTCGGGGCCACGGGGAGTGTCACCGTCGGCGCGCTCGTCGACCTCGGACTCCAGTACGACGAGGTGTACCGCGGCTTCGCGGTGATACTCGTCGCCATCCTCGGCATCCTCGTCGTCCTCTACCGGCTGGACCGGCTCCCGACCGGTGCGGACTGACTGCCGGCGACTGCCGACCCTGGCAGAGTCGGCAACCCGCGCCCCAAGTCGGGGCCGTTTTTTAACTCCGGTCCTGAATGGCGGGTGATGGAGTACGTCCAGGAGCGGGTCGCGACGCTCCACGACCTGACGAACCCCTGCCCGGACGCCCCCACCGACCGGACCGCCGTCGTGGTTCCCATGACCGAGCGGGAGTACGCGGGACTCGCCGCCGAGCAGGTGCTCTCGACGCTCGCCGAGGTGGACCCCGCCTCGGTCATCGTCCCCCTGCGCGCCCCGGCAGAGCGCGTCCCAGACTTCCACGAGTGGCTCGGCTCGTTCGACCTCGACATCGAGTTGCTGTGGTGCTCGGCCGACTCGGTCTCCGACCTCCTGCACGAACACGGCCTGGAGAACGGGTTCGGGAAGGGTCGCGACGTGTGGCTGGCGCTCGGGCTCGCCGCCGAGCGCGCCGACTACGTCGTCGTCCACGACGCCGACACGAAGAGCTACAGCGAGGCCCACGTCCCGCGCCTGCTCTCCCCGCTCGACCAGGGGTTCGACTTCTCGAAGGGCTACTACGCCCGCGTCGAGAACAATCAGCTGTACGGCCGGCTGTTCCGGCTGTTCTACACGCCCCTGGTCCGCGCACTCGACGACGCCCACGACCACCCGTTCCTCGACTACCTCGACGCCTTCCGGTACGCGCTCGCCGGCGAGTTCGCCATGACGGCCGACCTCGCCCGGCAGGTGCGTGCCCAGCGCGCCTTCGGACTCGAAGTCGGCGTGCTCGCGGACACCTTCGAGTACGCCGGGTTCGAGGGGACTGCACAGGTCGACCTCGGCCGCCACGAGCACGACCATCGGTCCGTCTCGGGGCCGACCGGTCTCTCGGACATGTCGACCCAGGTCGGCCGGGCGCTGTTCAACGCGCTCGCCGACCACGGCATCGAGCCGGACTTCGACACCCTCCCCGCGCGATTCGAGGACGCGGCGGGAACCCTCGTGCGGCAGTACGCCGCCGACGCGAAGTTCAACGGGCTCGAGTTCGACGTAGCCGGCGAGCGCGACCAGGTCGCGACCTACGCCGACGCGGTCGTCGAGCCCACGGTCGACACCCGGCTTCCTGCGTGGGACGACGCGCCCCTCGTCCCCGAGGACGTGGCCGCTGCCGCGACCGACGCGATGGCCCGCGTAGTCGAATGAATCTTTGCGCTTGGTGTCATCTGGACAACCATGCGCGTCAGTGCCGACGAACTCGCCGGTGTCGTTGAGCTGTTCGGGGGACTCACCCGTGACGAACTGTACGAGGCGCTCTCCGAGCTCGCGTACCGCGAGGGGGAGGAACTAGACGGGGTGGACGCCGGGGAGACCCTCGACGAGGCCATCAAGAGCTATCATCTGGTCGAGTACGAGCGCGACGATGGCGAGCCACTGCTGGTCGCCGGACCGCGGGCGTTCCCCGAGCAACCGCCACACAGCGAGGACCTCCCACACATCATGGACGTGGACGAGCGCGACGTCGACCGGGAGGAACTGGGTGCGGGCGTTCGGGCGACCCTGGAGGACGAAGCGACCGCGGCCCTCGCCGGGGGCGACACCGACCGCATGCGCGAACTGGTCGACGTGAGCTACGACCTCGAGGCCTGGGCACCGGTGGACTGCACCACCATCCGGAACCGGCTCGACGCGCGTCTGGACGACTGAGCCAGACGGGACACCGCCCGTTGCGCAGAGAGTGAACGCTTTACATTTCTGGTGCATACGTATGCTTGATGGACCTGCGTCGCGTCGCCGAGTTCACACCCCGTCCCATCGAGGACCAGAAACACGATGCCGGGGTTCTCATCCCCGTCATCGAACGGGACGGCGAGTACCACCTACTGTTCACGAAACGCGCCGACCACCTCGGCAAACACCCCGGGCAGATGAGTTTCCCCGGCGGTGGCAACGAACCCGGGGACGTCGATATCCAGGAGACCGCTCTCCGCGAAGCGTACGAGGAGATCGGGCTCCATCCCGACGAGGTCGACATGGTCGGCCGACTGGACGACATCCGGACGATCACCGAATATGCGGTGACACCGTTCGTCGGGATGGCCCCCGACCGCGCCTACGACCCGAACGAGCGCGAGGTCGCTGAGGTGGCGCTGCTCCCGGTGTCGGCCCTGCTCGACGACGAGAACTACGAGTACGAGCACCGCGACCACCCCTACTACGGCGAGATAGTCATCCACTACTTCCACGTCAACGGCTACACCGTCTGGGGCGCGACGGGGCGCATCCTCGTGCAACTGCTCGAACTGACGACGGACTGGCGCGCGCCGATGCGGCTCGACCGGCGCATCTGACGACGCCGACACAAACGCTTTCTCTCACCCACCAGAATCCGCACTCGTGAACCGCAGAGCCGTGTTGGCCGAACTCGGGTCGGCCGCCCTCCTCGCGAGTCCCCTGGTCGCCTACGGCGTGAGACAGCCCGACCCCGAACCTGAACACTGCCCTTCCTTCCAGTCGGACCCCAGCGCCACGGTCTGCCAGGGCGACGATGCCCCGGTGACGATTCGAGTCGAGAAATCGGTCGGTCCCGAGACCAGGGTCGATTCGGTCCGGTTCGTCGTGCGGAACGGGACCTCGGAACCGTGGCTCGTCGGGCCCAACTCGTGGGACCTCCACGAGTGGACCGCCGTCGGCTGGCGACACGTCGCTCCCGACAACGTCTGGCCGACGGCGGTCAGGCTCCAGCCGTCGGCCCGGTACAGCTGGGTCATCGGGCCGAACGGAAGCGGAGCCGCGGGAGAGACGGTCATCGACGAGGTCGAACTCGAACGCGGACAGTGGGCGTTCTCGACCGTGGCCCAGCCCGAGGCGGCGGACGCCGAAGGAGGGTTCGAACTGGTCGCGACGTATCGCGTGCCCTGACAGCCGGAAACAGGTTCTTGGCGGTGGCGACCGTCAGTTGCGACCAGTATGTCCACACCCTGCATCTACTGTGAGAGCGACGTCGAGCGACACGACCCGGTGTACGTCCGCGAGGGAGGCGCAGACGACGAGAAACCGTTCTGCAACTACGCCTGCCTCGCGGCGTACATCGACGACGAGGAGCTCACCTTCGGGACCTCGTGTGAGTGGTCACCGGAGTAGCTGAGTTACCTCGAACTCGTCAGCTTCCCCCGGCGATACTTCGTGTGCTCCGACACGCTTATCCCAGAAGCTGGCCTGTCCTACAGTACATGGTCGCCCAGACGATGGATCGAGTTCCACTCGACCGATAGCCTATCATTCTGTTTCACTAGCGGAGGTATCGCAAAATGCTAACCAGAGGCGTCACTCTCCCCCGGACTGGCCTCGACGGCGTCGCGCTCAAGCCCAAGGAGGTCGACATCTCCCAGGCAGTCGGCCTCGACGTCGACATGCTCGCGGTGGACTACGAGGGCCGCGAGCATCTGCCCGACGCGTCGGTCCTGCGTGACCTCGCCCAGCACTCGCGAGTCATGGTCACCACGCCGGTCCGCGCCGACGGGTTCGACCCCCTCGGCGACAACTCGCTGGCCCAGACGCTGCCCGAGGAAATCCGGCGCATCCTGGTCGCCGGCCACCCCGCCTACCTCACCGACGACGAGAAGGGCCGGGCGATTGCACCGCGACTCGGCGCGGCCCGCAAGGTCGATGCCGAGGCGTGGGTCGGCACCGAGGGCATCGAGCGCATCGCGATGGCCGCCGGTGGCACGCAGTTCGAACTGCTCTCGCGCTCGACCGCGCGGGACCTGCGGGCTCTCCGAGATGCCGGCTTCGACGGCGAGGTCGCCATCTACGCGCCCACTGTCCTCACCGACGAGGAGGACGCGGTGCTGGACGCCGTGGGCGGGTACATCTCCCGCCGCGGTGCGGTGGCGCGGGCACTGCCCGACGGCTGCGCGACGGATTCGACTGCGACCGGCCGGGCGCGTGAGGTGCTCCTCACGGCGAGCACCGACTTCGCGCTGGTCGGCGATACCGAGACGGTCCGCGAGCGCGTTGCGGAGCTGAAGGAACTGGGAGCCGACTACGTGGTCGGCTACCCGGCGCGCGGGCTGGACGAGTTCCTGAACTGAGGGCCGATTTCGGCCCTCGTGGTTTCGGTTCTATTCGACCTGGAGCCGTAGCTGGCGCATCGTGGTGCAGCCACACCCGCTTCGAGGACGCACCCGGTTCCGACCGAGAACCCGTCCACGGCAGAAGGTTTACCTCACCCCCACAAGCACCTCCGGTATGCACCTCGCGCGACACACGACGACGACCCTCGGCGACTCCCTCGATTCCGCCGAGGTCGCGCTGCTGCCGACAGGCAGCGTCGAACAGCACGGGCCAGCCCTCCCACTCGGCACCGACTTCATGGCGGCCGAGGCAGTCGCCGACGCGGTGGCCGACCGCGACGACGTGGTCTGCCTCCCCACCCTGCCGGTCGGGGTCAGCGAGCACCACCGGCAGTTCGACGGGACGCTGTGGACCGACCCCGAGACGTTCGAGGACTACGTCTCCGACGTGCTTTCGAGCATGGCCAGCCACGGCGTCCGCAAGGCCGTCATCGTGAACGGCCACGGCGGGAACACCGACGCCATCACCCGGGCAGCCCGGCGACTGCGCCGGAATGAAACTGCCTTCGCCGCGCCCTGGAACTGGTGGTCGAACCTCGAAGGACTGGACGCCGAACTGTTTGGGCAGGCCGGCATCGGCCACGCCGACGAGGTCGAGACGAGCATGGTCATGCACATCCAGGGAGACCTCGTCCGCGAGGAGAATCTGGAGGAGGCCGAGGACGGCGCGGCCGACTCGTGGGGGAAGTCGGTCCACGGCGCGAACGTCGGCTTCGACACCGCCGACTTCTCCGAGTCCGGCGCGGTCGGGCACCCGACCAGCGGCTCGCCAGGCGCGGGCAAGCAACTGTTCGAGAAGGCGACCGACGAACTGGACGCACTGGTCGACTGGCTTTCTGAGACCCAGTTCGAGGCGCTCCTCCCGGAGGGCCACCGATGACGGGGAGCGAATCCGAAATTCCAGAAACCGTCGCCGTCGTCGGCGGCGGTGCGGTCGGGACTACCGCGGCCTACGACCTCGCCCGCGACGGGGCCGAGGTGACCCTGTTCGAGGCCGGCGACATCGCCAGCGGGAGCACCGGCCGTGCCTCGGGCATCTGCTACGACGCCTTTGCCGAGGACGTGGACGCCGCGGTCGCCCAGCGCGCCCTGGAGCGCTTCCGGGCGTTCGACGGCCAGGGCGACTTCGAACTCTCACCGTGGCCCTACGTCTGGCTGGCACGCGAGGGCGACGAGAAGCGCGCCGAGGCCATCCGCGAGCAGGTACCGCGGATGCAGAAACACGGACGAAACGTCGAGCTGGCCGACCTCGAAACCCTCGACTCGGAGTTCCCTGACCTCAACCTCGACGACGTGGCGGTCGCCGCGGTCGCCCACGACGCGGCCCACGTCATCCCGCCGACCTACCCGCCGCTACTGGCTGAGAAAGCAGCCGAAGCGGGCGCGACGGTCCGGACCAACACCACGGTGGAACTCAGCACCGACCCGACCGGTGTCGTGGTCGACGGCGAGGTACAGGAATTCGACGCGGTCCTCGTCGCGGCCGGCGCGCACTCGAAGCAGTTGCTCGCCCGAGTTGACATTCCCATCGCGATGAAACCCTACCGCGTGCAGGCGCTCACCGCCAGCGACGAACTCGAGATTCCCATCTGCTACGACGCAACCGGCGGATTCTACCTGCGGCCCCACCCTGACGGGCTGCTCGCGGGGGACGGGACCGAGGAGGTCGAATCAGACCCGGACGACTGGAACCGGGACGCCGACGACTGGTTCGTCTCGGACGTTTCGGCGGGCGTGGAACACCGCGCTGGCTGTTCGCCCGACGTCGAGCGCGCCTGGGCCGGGTTGTGTACGGCGACCCCCGACCACGACCCGCTGCTTGGTGAATTACGAGACGGCCTCTACGTCGCGACCGGTTTCCAGGGCCACGGGTTCATGCGGTCACCGGCGCTGGGTGAGGCTATTGCTGCACAGATTCGCGGTGGCGAGGGTATCGAGCCGTTCGACCCGACGCGGTTCGACGGGGACGAGGAGTTCGAGATTGTGGAAGGGATGGATGTGGAGTAGCGAGGTTCCGACCGCAGGGAGGAACCTCGAAGGCGAGCGGCGAAGCCGCGAGCAGTAGCACGAATGCGGCCGCAGGTAGGAGCCGCGAGCCATGGCGCGACCGCGGCCGCAGGGAGGAACCGCGAGAGCGAGGTTCGGAACGAGCGAAGCGAGTGAGAACCTCGAAGGAGAGTTACTCTTCCGTCTCCTCGTCGTCGTCGGGTTCGGCGATGGTGACGGTGTCGACGGATTCGTCGTCCGTCTCGCCTTCTTCTTTCGGAATCTCGATCTCCAGCGTGCCGTTCTTCCGGAGCGTCGCCTTCGCGTCCTCGGCGTTGACGAGCGCGTCGTCGGGCAGTTCCGCGTGGCCGTCGAGCGACATGCCGCGGCCGGGGACGCGCATCTCGTAGTCCTCGTAGAACTGGCGGAAGCGGTCGATTCGGACCTCGACCGCACCGTCGATGTAGCGGACCTGCACGTCGGACTGCGTGGCCCCGGGGGCGTCGAACACGACGAGGTAGGCGTCGTCGGATTCGAGCACGTCGACGGGAATCGGGCGGTTCTCCTGCATCTGGCTGGCCGCGCGGCCGACCTGCTTCAGGACCGAGTTGCTCACCGACTTGCCGATGTCTCGGAGCGTCATAGTTCGATTTCCTCGAGGCAGTCGTCGCCCTGACAGTACGGACAGACGAAGTCCGCGACCGTCGTGTCGTCGGGCATGTCGTACGTGTAGTGCAGTTCGAACATGTCCAGCTCGCAGTCACCGTCGGTACACTTGACTTCCATCGTCGCGGGCATACTCGATGGTTCGGTCGTCAGGGGAAAACAGTTTTCGGAGGGCGGAACGCTTTTCTTCGACTTGCCGAACATGTTGTTGATGGGTACCAATTGGTCTGCCACCGTCGTCGCGGTGGCGCTCCTCCTCGCAGCGGTCGCCGGCCCGACGACCGTGCCGGCGGCAGCCGACACATCGCCAGCGCTGACCGAAACCACCGCCGGGAACGACGCGGTCGAGCGAACCCTCGTGGTTCACCTGACACCGGACGACCCCGGACACGTCGAGTTGGTCGCCAACTTCGACGTCGCCAAGAACGTCACCGGGCTGGACGTCGCGCTCCCGCAGGGGGCGACCGTGATCGAGCGCGCCGGGTTCGAGACCCGCGGGGGGCAGTGGACCTACACCTGGGACGGCGAGACGCAGACCCCGAGCATCCGCATCAGACTCGAGGCCAACCAGCAGCTGTTCGGGAGCTATAACTTCTACGACGCGGGCGACTGGGCACTGGTGCCGACCCGGTTCCCCGCCCGCTTCTTCACCGACGGTGCGGAGACGTACCACTCCTGGGAGGACGACACCCTCCCGACGACCTACGAGGCGGCAGGTGAGGGTCTCGTCGGCGACCGCATGGCGTTCCTCGGTCCCCACAGGGCACTCGATTACGAGTCACAGGGCCGGAAGATGACGCTCGTCGTCCCCGACACGACCGAGGTCGACACCTCGGCCGTGTTCGGCACCCTGACGTACGCGATGGACAACCTCGACGTCCACCACGGGAACGACGACATCCGCGTGTTCGTCGCCCCGGACCCGATCCGCCGCGGCGGTCTCCAGGCCGGTAACACCGACATGTGGGTTCACCACTCCGGCGACGTGAACGACCCCGACAACGTCTGGGTCCACGAGTACATCCACACGCGCCAGCGCTTCACCACGACCCACAAGATGGACTGGTTCTTCGAGGGGAGCGCGGACTACATGACCGCGCTGCTGACCTACCAGGAGAACCGGATCACGTTCGACGAGTTCTACCAGCACGTCTCGACCGACCGCGACGCCGCGTCGCAGTTGAGTTCGGAGGACCGGTGGACCTCCGAGTACGCCGAGTACACGAAGGGCCGGCGCGTCCTCGCGGCACTCGACGCCGAGATTCGACAGGCAACCGATGGCAAGAACACGGTCGAGGACGTGTTCTACCTGCTGAACGTCCGCGGTGAGGAGGTCACCGTCGCGAACTTCCAGGAGGCGGTGGTCGACGTGAGCGGTGACGAGTCCCTTCGCGACTGGGTCGAGCGATACGTGACGACCGACGCCGTCCCGGAGGTCCCGGAGAACGAGTCGCTGTTCGCCGAGCCCGAGGGCCCGCTCGACTCCGACGACGACGGCATCACCGACGCCGAGGAGAACCGCCTCGGGCTGAACCGGCTGAACCCGGACACCGACGGCGACGGCATCGACGACCAGACCGAACGCGACATCGGAACGGACCCGACGAAGAAGGACACCGACGGTGACGGTCTCGACGACGGTACCGAACGCGAGTTCGCCGGCACGGACCCGACCAAAGCGGACACCGACGGTGACGGCCTCGACGACGGTACCGAGCGCTACGATACGAACACCGACCCGACCAAAGCGGACACCGACGGTGACGGGGTCCCGGACGGCGAGGACGCTGCACCGACCGACGCGTCGATCCAGACCGCGACGGCGACGAGCACGCCCGAACCGACCGAGTCTGCCACGGACGCCCCGACCACGACGCCGGAGGCGACCGAGACGGCGACCCCGACAGCGGATGGCTCCGAGAGCGCGATTCCGGGCTTCGGCATCGGGACAGCACTGGCCGCGCTGGCCGTGGTTGGCGCGACGACGATGCTGGGGCGGCGCGACTGAGGAGCCTGGCTGTGGTGCTGGCCCGGTGCGACCGGACCGCCCCGGAGAATGACAACTTTCTGTTGTTCTCGACGTTACCGCCGGGTGACCTGACGACAGGGGTGACAACGACCTGAATACGGCATGGCCCCACTAGTGAACTGCCCACGGAGGGAGTACAATGGCAACAAACACACAGGTACGTATCGGGCACTGCTCGCCGGACGCCCCCGCAGTCGACGTCTTCGTCGACGGCGAGAAGGTCGCCTCCGACGTCTCGTTCAAGGACGTCAGCGACTACATTGAGGTCACAGCGGGGAGTCACGACGTGAAGATCTGTCCCGCCGGGAAGCCGGACCAGCCGGTCATCGAGAAGTCGTTCGAACTGGAAGCAGACCACGAGTTCACCGTCCTCGCCATCGGTGACCTCGCGGACATCGATACCCTCGTCCTGAACGACAAGAACGAGGAGAAACAGAACGCGGGCCGGGTCCGCTTCGTCCACACTGCCCCGGACGCCGGCAACGTCGACGTCGCGTTCGACGGGGCGAGGCTGTTCGCGGACATGCCGTTCGGGAAGGCCGGTGCGTACGCGAGCGTCGACGCTGGCAGCTACGAGCTGCAGGTCATGCCCGCAGGTGAAGACGAGCCAGTCCTCACGGTGCCGAGCGTCACCGTCGAGGCCGGCAAGACCTACACCGCGTTCGCAGTCGGGAAACTGAGCGACGACTCGCTCGATGCCATCATCACGCTGGACCACCAGCCGATGGTCGCGCCCTGACCGGCGACGCACAGCGACTCGGTTTTTTCGAACCCACCACGACGGTTCCGCACTCGTTTTACCGCTTCGGCGTCCACCATGGCATATGACCGACCCCGCGACTCTCGACGTCACCATCGTCGACGGCTACGTCGACGAGCCGGCGCACTTCGGGGTGCCGCCGTACATCTCGACCTACCCCCGGTACACCGCCGGGGCGCTGGTCGACGCGGGGGTGCCGGCCGAGAACGTCACGTACCTCACCATCGACGAACTGCGCGAGGACCGCATGCTGTGGGCCGAGGTCGAACAGGCCGACCTCATGTGCTACCTCGGCGGGATGACCGTCCCCGGGAAGTACGTCGGCGGCACGCCCGCGGAACCGGACGAGGTGAAAGAGCTCGCGTGGACCGCCCAGGGGACGACCCTGATGGGCGGGCCCGTGAAGTTCGGCGTCGGCGACGAGAACGCCGGTGCGACCGAGACCGAGCGCGACGACCTCGACTACGACTTCGTGGCGAAAGGCGACGTGGAGGCCGCCGCCTACGACCTCGTGGAGTCCGGACTGGAGGGCTTCAACAACCGGATGCGGGACAATCAGGAGATCGACCGCTGGGCGTCTGCGGGTGCCTTCGTCATCGAACAGCATCCCAACCATCCCGAGTACCTCATCTGTGAGATGGAAACGTCCCGGGGGTGCCCGTACCGGTGCTCGTTCTGTACCGAGCCACTGTACGGGAACCCCTCCTTCCGCCAGCCCGAGTCCGTCGTCGGCGAGGTCGAGGAACTGTACGACCGTGGTGCCCGGCACTTCCGCCTCGGGAGGCAGGCCGACATCCTCGCCTACGGCGGGAACGGCGAGAAGCCGAACCCGGACGCCCTGCGCGACCTCTACGGCGGCATCCGGGAGGTCGCGCCCGACCTGGGCACGCTCCACCTCGACAACATGAACCCCATCACGGTGGTCGAGTGGCCCGAGCTGTCGAGAGAGGGCATCCGCATCATCGCGAAGCACAACACGCCGGGCGACACCGCGGCCTTCGGCCTCGAATCCGCCGACCCGCAGGTCCAGGAGGCGAACAACCTGAACGTCACCGCCGAGGAGGCGTTCCAGGCCGTCAAGATAGTCAACGAGGAGGGCGGCTGGCGACCGGGTGACGAGCCCGGTTCCGGCCCCTCGACCGGGCCCGACGCCCCGCGCCGCCTGCCCAAACTCCTCCCGGGAATCAACCTGCTACACGGGCTCAAGGAAGAACGCGAGGAGACGTTCCAGCACAACCTCGACTTCCTCCACCGGGTGTACGACGAGGGACTGATGCTCCGACGGGTGAACATCCGGCAGGTGATGACGTTCGCCGGGACCGACATGAACAGCGAGGGTGCCCACATCGCCCACGACCACAAGCAGCTGTTCAAGCGGTACAAGAAGCAGGTGCGCGAGGAGATAGACAACCCGCTCCTGAAACGGCTCGCACCACCGGGGACCATCCTCGAGGACGTCCACCTCGAGTACCACGAGGACGGCACGACGTTCGGCCGCCAGCTCGGGACCTATCCCCTACTCGTCGGCCTCCCGGGCGAGTACGACCTCGGCCAGACGGTCGACGTGTCCCTGGTCGGACACGGCTATCGCTCCGTCACCGGGGTCCCGTACCCCCTCGACCTCAACAGCGCGTCGATGAAGGAACTGACCGCGATTCCGGGCATCGGCAAGGGCACCGCCGGCGACATCATCGTCGACCGCCCCTACGCCGACCCGGCCGAGGTCACGGCCGACGTGGACCTCTCGAAGTACACGACGGCACAGCGTCAGTCCGGGGCGGACTGACATCGCCACCCCGGTCCGTCGGCTGCACCCGGTCCGGGACAGAGTGTCCTTTTCATCTCATGCATCAGCGGAAATTTGAAGAGAGCGGCCCCTGTCTACTCGGGTGGAGGCTACTCACTGTGGAAATATCTGATAAACTACTGTGTCTGTTCAGTGCCGAGATAGAGGGGGACGAGGGTTCGTTCACCGTCGAGGTACCGCGTCAGGAGATCGAGAACGGGTCCGTCGAACCGGGTTCGACGTATCGCGTGGCACTCATCGCCCGCGAGGAGACCGAGACGACCGAGCCGACCGAAAGCACGGGCACCGCACCGTCGGAGCCCCAGCCCCCGGTGGAAGCCGGCGAAACACGCTACGTCGAGATCGAGGACATCGGCAAGCAAGGCGACGGCATCGCGCGCGTCGAGCGCGGCTACGTCATCATCGTCCCCGGTGCCGAGGTTGGCGAGCGCGTCAAGGTCGAGATCACCGAGGTGAAGTCGAACTTCGCCGTCGGCGAGATCATCGAAGAGACGTTTTGAATCGGTCTCGTCTTCTCACTCGGTTCTCGTTCCGTCCGGCCGTTTAGCGCCTTCTGAGTCGTGGACGACCACCGGCTCGCTCGCCGCCGCGTCCGGGTCGTAGTTGTCCCGCACACCGATTGCTTCTTCGAGTTCTCGCACTGCCCGCTCCTTGAGCGCCGCGGCCAGTTCTTCAGCATCGTCGCGGGTGATGTCCCGGCCCAGGCCCTCGCACTCGTGGGCGCGAACGATGCCGGACTCGTCTACTGCCTCGCCCATCGGCTGGCTCGTCCCCGAAAGTGCGACGCTGAAGGGGTAGGTCTGGCAGATGAGCGGGCGAGAGCCGTGGACCGAACACGCACCGACGCCGTCGTCGTCTTCGGTGTAGAAGGTGCAGTCGCCACAGGAGTCGGTCTGGAGCGCCCACTCGAACGTCTCGCCTTCCACGTTCCCATCGGAGTTCTCGGTCAGGCCGTAGGGCATCGGCCGGGCCACGTCACGCCAGTCGTACTCCGTCGTCTCCTGCACCTCGCGAACCTCGTCGGGGAAGACGGTCGCGGTGTGTGGGTCCTCGGCTTCCGACGTGCAGCAGGCCCCACAGCGTGTGCACTCGAAGCCGATGTCCTCGATGGCGTCGGCGAGGCTGGCGACGTCGAGGTCCCTGGCACGCTTGAGTTCCGCTTCGAGTGACTCCATGCGTGACTGGTGGTGAGGGACCAGCGGGAAAAAGCGGTTCGTTCGATGGGCGTGACCTGTTCGTTGTGCGGACCCTGCTCGTCCTATTCTGGTGTGTACCGGCCGAGACTAGCACCGTGCAGAACCCACTGGTGGTCTCGGATGGGGATATAGAGACACCCGATGGTTCTAAGCAGGAACGATGAAAATCGTTCGAGAGAGACATGTATCAGACGTGCCAACTCGGTAAAGCTCTGGAAACCAGCGCTAATCGGCTATCGGTACCACGCATCTCATGTTACGAAACGTATTGCTCGTGCTGATTGTGAGCTGTTCCGTGATTGGAGCGGGCTGTCTCGGGACTGTGCAGCAGGGAACTGAACCGCAATCTACCGCAACGACGTCCACGACAGACGAACTGCTGCTCATCGAGGACTATTATCCGGAGGAGTTCTCTGTCAGCATCCGGGGCGTCGAGACCGATGACGTGCTGTTCACCAGGTCGTTCAACGATTCGGGTCACGGCACGGTTGACCTCAGCTCACGTGTGCCCGCTGATCAACGGATAATCGTCACTATCGAGTCGAACGGTGAAACGCTCTGGAGTGAACGTGTAGAACTGTATGAGGGATATGTGGTCAAAATCAAAGAAGATGGGACGGTCGAGACAGACCTGGTCGAAGCATAGCTGGTTGCCACGGGAGGACCCACCGCCTCATCCCATGGACGATTCGGCACGGCTGTTACACTTCACACAGGGGCCGCTCGCGAACCGTCCCACTCGAGACGGCCAGCGCGCGCCAGTTTCTCCAGGTGGCACTCGACCGTCGCGGCCGCGAGGTCGCGCACACCGGAGAGGTCCTTGTCGTACGCCGATTCGAGTATCTCCTCGATGGTCGTGGCCCCACCGACGACCGCGCCGAGGACCTTCTTCTCGCGGCGGTTCCGGTGCCGGATGAGTCGCTCGCACTGACCGCTGGGGTCGGTCAGGACCGGGCCGTGACCCGGGAAGAGTTGGGCGGGGGCCATCGCCCAGAGCCGACGCAGGCTCGTCAGGTAGGCGCGCAGGTCGGCGTCGTCGCCGCCAACGACGACACTGCCCTGCGCGATAGCGAGGTCGCCACAGAGGATGGAATCCCCGGCGACGAACGAGACGTGGTCGCGGGCGTGCCCGGGCGTCTCCAGCACGCGAACGTCCACGTCCGGGATGACGGTCCCTTCACGGAAGGTCCGGTCGGGTTCGACGCCGGTCGCGGCCTCGAACCGGTCGGTGTGTCCCTGCCGGGCCCAGACGGTCGCGTCGGTCTCCCTGGCGTAGTGCGCGACCGCGCCGACGTGGTCGGAGTGCGTATGGGTAAGGGCGATGTGGCGCACGTCGTGGGTCGAGACGACCTCGTCGAGGCGTTCGTTGACGGTCGCAGGGTCGACGAGCAGGGCCGTTCGCTCGCCGACGACGTAGGCGTTGGTCCGGGCGGTGGGCGCACGGGTCTCCGTGGGGACGGCGATGCGCGTGACGGCAGGCACGACGTCGGTCATGCGATGACAAAGGCGGGTGACAGGTAAAACGACAGGGGGCAGACGCTATCCGTCGCCGTCCAGCCGGTCGGCGTCGACGGTGCTGGGTCGACCGAAGCACCCGCTCTGAGAAGTGGGGGACGGAATCGAGGGACGGTCGGAGGGGGTCGTGGCTGTCGCCCCCGCCGGTCGCCGCTAGACGTTCAGGAAGTAGACCTGTTTGCGTGCGTCCTGGAAGCTGTAGCGCGAGCTTACGAGCCCGGCCTCTTCCAGGCGGTTGAGTGCGTAGCGGACCGTGCGGTCGGGGAGGAGCGACTCCTCGGCCAGCTGCCCCTGCGAGAGGGGCGAGTCGGACTCCAGGACCTTTGCGACGAGCTTCGCGCTCGGGGGAAGCTCACGGAGGCGTTCACGGTATTCGGCGTCGGAGAGGGTCTCCTCTGCGTTCTCGGCACGGTCGTCTGCGGTACTCATGCTCATACCAGTTGCACTTGGGAGGTCGGTGTTAAGGGTTGGCTATATGGTGGTTGGTATAGTAAAGATAATATTAAGTGATTATATGCCACGGTAGGGTGCGACACGGTCCCTTTTGGTTCCAGGGCCCGAATCACCCGACATGGAACCGGTTCCCGAACAGTATCACGACCTGTTCGAGAAGGCGACGTTCGCACACTTCGCGACGGTGATGCCCGATGGCACCCCACAGGTGACACCCGTCTGGGTCGACTACGACACCGAGTCGGACCACCTGCTCGTCAACACTGCACAGGGCCGCCTGAAGGAGCGCAACGTGCGCGAGAACCCGAAGGTCGGCATCGAGATGACCGACCCCGACGACCCGTACCGATTCCTCTCGGTCCGGGGTGAGGTCGTCGAGGTCACCGAGGAGGGCGCGATCGAGCACATCGACCGGTTGACCCAGCGCTACATGGGACAGGATACGTACCCGAACCACGGCGAGGAGGGCGGCCCCCGTGTCATCATTCGGATTCGACCGGATCGGGTGACCGGTAACTAGGGTCGCGGTACTGCCCCATCAGACAGTTACACTCGGGGCAATGGACCAGTGTGAGGCCCAGTCGGTCGTGTCTGACCAGGTCCTCCGTCTCGATTTCGGTCGCGCAGTTCTTGCAGGTCGGCATATCGTGTTCTATGTTACCATACTACAACAAGCTTCCCGAACTGGCTCGGAACCGACCGACACCGAGACGAGTCCAATACCGTTTTATCCCACCGGGTGAGTAGCATCGGACAGTGTGAAGGGGCAGGAATGGTACCAGACCGACGAGGTGGCCGAGGAGTACGAAGAGAAGCGGTTCTCTCGAGGCGGTCGCCTCATCGATCGACGCGAGAAAGAGGCCGTGTTGAGCGCCATCGGCCCGGTCGAGGACAAGAACATCCTCGAGATAGCCTGCGGGACGGGCCGGTTCACCGTCATGCTCGCCGAGCGCGGGGCAGATATCATCGGGCTCGACATCTCCGCGGCGATGCTTCAGCAGGGCCGCCGGAAGGCGCGCGCGGCCGGAGTCGACGACCACCTGGAGTTCATGCGCGGCGACGCCGCCCGCCTGCCCTTCCCGGACGACCACTTCGACGTGGTGATGGCGATGCGGTTCTTCCATCTGGCCGATACCCCTGCCTCCTTCCTCTCCGAGATGTGTCGCGTCTCGAAAGAGCAGGTGTTCTTCGACACGTTCAACCGCTTCTCCACGCGGAGCATCTACAACTGGGCGCTCCCGATGGGCTCGCGGCTCTACTCCCGGACCGAGGTCGAATCCCTGCTCTCGAAGGCCGGGCTCCACCTCGCCGATGAGTCCCACGACTTCGTGCTTCCCTACGGGTTCTACCGGCAGATTCCCGGCGACCTGGCGAGCGCCTTCCGCGGCATCGACAAGGAGATACTCGACGCACCGGGGCTGGAACGCCTCGCCTCGGTTTCCTACTGGAACGCCCACGTCGAAGGAAAGTAGTGGAACTGAATTGACACACTGGTTTTTAAGTATCGGAACCGCAAGCAAAGATTATGCAACTCTCGGTGGTCGTACCGACGCTGAACGGCCGAGAGGAACTCCACGCCTCACTGGACGCGCTCGCGGCGCACGTCCCCGACGCCGAGGTCGTGGTGGTCAACGGGCCGTCGGCGGACGGGACGACCGGGATGGTTCGCGAGCGCAGCGACGTGGACGTGCTCGTCGAGATCAGTGAACGGAACATCAACGTCGCCCGCAACGCCGGTATCGAGGTCGCTACCGGCGACGTCATCGCCCTCGTCAGCTACGACCTCGTCGTCGAACCGACCTGGTACGACGGACTGACACAGGCCATCGACGACGGGGCGAGCGTCGTGACAGGACCGACACATCGAACCGTCAGGGCGGGGATGACGACCGAGGAGAAGGAGGCTGTTTCTATCGCGGGCCACGATGTGACGTACTTCAACGGCGACAACGTCGCGTTCTCGCGCGACGCGCTGTCGGACATGGACGGATTCGACGAGTACCTCCAGACCGGTGGTGCCCGTGACGGTGCCCACCGGCTCGCCCAGCTCCGACACGAGGTGGCGTGGCAGTCCGAGATGTGCGTCCGTGGCGAATTCGAGACCGACGGCGGCCACACGGTCCGCGACTGGGAGTGGAAGTACCGGTCGCTCGTGTACCGCATGGTGAAGAACTACGGCGTGCGCCCGACCGTGGCGGGTCGCGCCCTCCGGGATGCTGTCTTCGACGGCGCACGCTCCCTGAAGGGCGTCGTGACCGGCCACGAACGGCCCTCGTCCTGGCTCGGTGGCGGGCGCTCCGTGGCGAAGGGGATGGTCCTCGGCGCGAAGGACGGTCTGGCGGCCCGGAAGGCGGACCGGACGCTCCGCCGCAACCCGAACGGTATCTCGACCCGTCAGGACCGGGCAGTGTGTCGCTACGAACTCGCAGAGAAGTAGGTCGGTCGCGTGGGTCAGGCTTCGGCCGCGGGGCGAAGCGCCTCGATGACCCGACACGCGTTGTTCGAGAACGCCTTGCGCATCTTGTCCTCCGAGACGTCGAGCGTCAGCAGTTCCATCACGCCGACGTTCGGGTGCGTCCAGGGCGCGCCGCTCCCGAACAGCACCCGGTCGGGATGCTCCAGCAGGGCGCGTTCGAGCTGGTCGCGGAACCGGACGAACGAGGTGTCGACGTAGGTCTCGTCGTAACGGTCGAGCAGGTCTATCGTGCGGTCCATCATGTCGCGGTCGAGCGGGTAGCCGCCGAGGTGGGCGATGACGACCGGGAACCCGCGTCCGAGGACCGTCTCGGCGACGGCATCGGGGGCGAAGCCGTGGCCGGCCCGGACCAGGACGGGGAGGCCGACCGAGGCGAGTTCGTCGAGGACCTGCTCGTCGGGTAGCCCGTCGTTCGGCGCGTCGAGCACGAACCCGTTGAACCGGTCGTCGTAGGCGTACTGTTCCACGTCCGCAGGTGAGGTGTGCCACGGTTGCCGCGACGTCGTGAGGTTCCGGAGTCGTGCCGTCGCACTCGCCCCGGGGTCTCGCTGCCCGTTGATGCGGGCGAACGCGATGAACGGCCGGTCGACGCTCAGCCGGGCGACGGTGTTGTTCTGCGTGATGTAGTCACCGTCGTCGGGCTGGGCCTCGGGGAACACGACCGACCGGACGACCCCTGCCTGTTGCATCTCCCGTTCGAGCTTCTCGGGCGAGATGGCGCGCCCGCGGGTCGACGCGAGCTCGTCGCTGGTGAGTTGGGCGTGGACGTCGACGACTCGGAACCGGTGTTCCAACTCCAGCATCTATGCTGATTCATTCGGGTGCTGCTATTTCTTGGTACCGGCCGGGGAACCCCCGCCCAGAGTGTTCGCGGTTTTCTTATGGCTTGCAGACTAAAGCGTGATAAACGCAGCCAAGCGAACCTGTGGCCAAGAAATCTATATATAGGCTCGCAAACAATACCTATTCGAGGTTTCCCATCATGCCCCAACAATCTTTCGCACAGCGTAGCATGGGCGGTCAGCCGATGTTCATCCTTGCAGAGGACACCCGACGAACACACGGCCGCGACGCCCAGTCGTCGAACATCATGGCCGGTAAAGCGGTCGCCGAAGCCGTACGGACAACGCTCGGCCCCCGCGGCATGGACAAGATGCTCGTCGACACCTCGGGCACGGTCGTCATCACGAACGACGGCGCGACCATCCTGAAGGAGATGGACATCGAGCACCCCGCCGCACAGATGATCGTCGAGGTCGCCCAGTCCCAGGAGGACGAGGTCGGTGACGGCACCACCACCGCGGCCGTCCTCGCGGGCCAGCTCCTCGCGAAGGCCGAGGACCTGCTCGAGAGCGACGTGCACCCGACGACCATCGTCGAGGGCTACCGCGAGGCATCCCGCATCGCCCTCGAGGCCATCGACGAGATGGTCCTCGACGTCAGCATGGACGAGGAGACCCTCCACAAGGTCGCCGAGTCCAGCATGACCGGCAAGGGCACCGGCGGCCTGACCGCCGACCAGCTGGCCGAGACCGTCGTCGAAGCCATCCGCCACGTCCAGGACGGCACCGACGTCGAGCGTGACGACGTGCGTATCCACACGAAGGTCGGCGCGTCCTCGAACGCGACCGAGCTCGTCGAGGGTATCATCCTCGACAAGGAGCCCGTCCACGACGGCATGCCCCGCACGGTCGAGGATGCTAACATCCTCGTCCTCGACCTCGACCTCGAGGTCCGCAAGACCGACGTCGACGCCGAGTACCGCATCGACTCCATCGAGCAGCTCAACGCCGTGATGGAGGCCGAGGAGACGGAACTCCGCGGCTACGCGAAGACCATCGCCGACTCGAAGGTCGACGTCGTGTTCACCACCGACGACATCGACAGGCGCGTCGCATCCTACCTCGCGAACGAGGGTATCCTCGCGTTCGAGAAGCTCTCGAACAAGGACGCCCGGGCAATCGCCCGCGCAGTCGGTGCCAAGCGCCTCGGCTCGCTCGAGGACCTCGACAGCGAGGACTTCGGCCACGCCGACGCCATCCGCGTCGAGGGCTTCGGTGAGGACGAACTCGCGTTCATCGAGGGCGGTGCGGCCGCAAGGTCCGTGACCGTCTTCGTCCGCGGCGGCACCGAGCACGTCGTCGACGAGCTCGAACGCGCCCTCACGGACGCCCTCGACGTGGTCGCACTCGCGGCCGAGTCCGAGGAGGTCGTCCCCGGCGCAGGCGCGACCGAGATCGCCATCTCCGACGCGGTCCGCCAGGGTGCAGCCGGCATCGAGGGCCGCAAGCAACTGGCCGTCGAGGCGTTCGCCGACGCGGTCGACACCCTCCCGCGCACCCTCGCGGAGAACACCGGCATGGACTCCATCGACGCACTCGTCTCGCTGCGTGCCGCCTACGAGGGCGGTGACGTGATGGGCGTCATCAGCGAAGGCGAGTCGGGTCGCATCGACGACCCGCTGAAGTACGGCGTCATCGACCCCGCCGACGTGAAGCGCGAGGCCGTCGAGTCCGCCACCGAGGCCGCGACGATGATCATCCGCATCGACGACATCATCGCCGCGAAGTAAGCCCTCGGACCTCGATTCTATCTCTCGTTTCTGCAGCCACGAGCGACAGCCCCCTGGTTCAGTTCTCGACCGCCGATTCCACGCGGTCCTCGACGGCGTCCGCCTCCGCGAGCAGCGTCTCTCGCTTGAAGTAGAGCACCTCGATGGCGACGACCGCGACCGCCAGGGCGACCACGGTGACGAACGTCCCGCGCTCGGCCACCCAGAGGTGATAGAGGATGAGCGGGAACGCGGCCAGACAGCCGAGGAAGCCCGCCGCCGGTGGGAGCGGGTTCATCTCCTCGTGGTCGCGCTCCGTGAGCGCGAGCGCACAGATCGTCCCGAAGACGACGACGAACGCCAGCGAGCCGAAAGAGGTGATGGCGTTCAGGCTCCCGTAGGCGGCGAAGGCGGCGGCTGCCGCGCCCAGGACGAGGACGGTCCGGGTCGGCGCACCAGACGCGTCGGCGTCGCCGAGCTGGTCCGGGGCGAGCCCGTCGTCGAGCATCCCCTTGGTGAAGTGCGCCGCCGAGAACAGCGTCCCGTTGATAGCGCTGCCCGTCGAGAAGAGCGCGGCGACCGCGACGAAGGTGAACCCGAGCTGGCCGAGGAACGGTTCGACCGCCCGCGCGACCGCGATCTCCGGGTGGGCCTTGATGACGCTCGTCTTCACGAGACTGGTCACGAGGACGGCGACGATGCAGTCGACGAGTATCGCGCCGACGATGGAGACGTACACCGCCCTCGGGAGGTTCGTCTCGACGTTCTCGATGCTCTCCTGGTCGTACAGCAGCAGTTGCCAGCCCTGGAAGGAGACGAACGAGACGGCGACCGCGGTGACGAAGCCGGTGGTCGCGACGTTCGAGAAGCCGAACTGGAGGGCGTTATTCGTGCTCCCGTAGTACAGCCCCCAGAGGCCGATGCCGAGCAGGATGACGACCTTGAGCGTGACCAGCACCTTCTCAGAACTCCCGGTCGCCCGCGCCCCGAGGACGTTCAGCCCGACGAAGAACGCGACCGCGAGCACGGACAGCAGCGGATGGAGCACGCTCTCACCGAGTCCGAGCGACGGGAGCAGCTTGACCCCGAACCCGCCGAAGGCGTAGGCGTACATCGCGATGGAGCCGACGTACCCTAACAAAAGGGTCCAGCCGACCATCCCGGCGTAGTCCGTGTCGTCGAGGTAGGTCTCCAGATGGGTCACGGACCCGCCCTTTCGGTCGTTGATGCGGTTCAGCTTGAGATAGGCGTAGGCGGCACACATCGACACCAGGCTGGCCGCGAGGAATGCCAGCCAGGCGGCCGCGCCCGCGATGCTCGCGACGACGCCGAGCACCGCGAACACGCCGCCGCCGATCATCCCCCCGAGGCCGATAGCCGTGGCTCCGGTGAAGCCGAGACTCTCCTCTGACATACACGGAGAGATGGACCCGCCAGCCACGTGAGACGGCGGCCAAGATACGTGGGACCGCTCCGTGAATCGCGGCGTGGTCGGAGTCCTCCCACGGATAGAGCCGTGGGCTGTCCCCTTCCAGCTACTGAAACGGTCGGTTCAGGTATCGTTCCGTGCCACCACCATCACGGCCCAAGCGCAGCAATGTCCGCACCAACCGTCGCGAGCGCGTCAGCGGGGTTCGGGTCGCTGTCGGCAAGGTGCGTGTACCGGTGCTCCGGGATGCGCGACAGCGCCGCCGCGATGGCCTCGCTGTACTGCTCGACGCCCGGTTCCGTCGGGTCGTCGCCGCCCCAGACGTCCCGGATGACGGTCATCGAATCGATACGCACCTCGAGATCGCGTGGCTCGTACCGGGTCAGCAGTTCGGAGAGCCCGAGCTGGAGAGCGACGTACTCGGCGGTGTTGTTCCCCGAACTGGAGCCGACGGGTCGGCCGAGACGTGCGAGTTCGTTCTCCGACGTGTCCATGATGACAGCGCCCGCACCCGCGGGACCGGGATTGCCGCGTGAACTCCCGTCCACGTAGAGGATGAAGCTGTCGTCGGTCGCCTCGGGGACAGGTGGGCGTGTGACCCCCGACGCCAGCAGGTCTTCGAGTGTGCTTCGGAGCTCGGTCCGGCTGGTCGCGGGGTCGAAGAGACCGCCGAATCCGGGGACAGCGTCGTCGATGGTCTCGATGGCGGCCGTCACCTCGTAGCCGACGGCCGCGAGTACCTCCTCGACGAGCGTGGCGAGCGGCGAGAGGTGTTCGACCGGGAGGGGGTCGTCGGTCACGCTACGTTCCCCCTCCGGCTTCGGTCGCGGGTGCGCTCACTCTCGCCCCCGGCTGCTCTCGATGACCGGACACACCACTGCATAGGAGCCACTCGGTGGGCGAGCGGGATAATCTCTTCAGGTGGTGAGCCGACTCGCTCTGCCGGCCGGGGATACAGGACGGGCGCGACCTGATGGAGAAGCGTGCCAGTGACAGAGTCAGAGGGGTCGACCTGTCGATTCACCCAGTGTTCTGGCTCGAACTCGTGAGGAATCGCCTGCTGCATACAGAGAATGCATTCAGTAGCTGGAGGGTCAGGTGAGGAGGATGGGCCTGTCAAGACTCCTACGTCCGTTCCAGTCTCCGGGCGCACGCTATATGCTCTCTAGTGTCGTATGTTACTCATGCCATCTGCCGCACCATCACTCACGGCGGTCAGAGCGGTGGTTGAAGGCTTCGGCCCGCCCGGGACTCCACTGACCACATCCGACGTAGCCGCGAAGTTCGACTGCTCCAACCGGGCCATCTCCGAACAACTTGAAACCCTCGTCGGCGAGAGATTTCTAGAAACGAAGGAGGTCGGCGCTCACGGACGTGTGTGGTGGCGACCAGTCGACACTCCGATGTCCCAACGGAAGACGCCACGCGGGACTGGTGCTATCGTCGAGTCTACCAACACGTCAGCGACGAGCTCCCGTGGGGACAGCGAGACGGCCGAGCAGGCATTGCAAGCGTCCGAGGAACGGCTCCACCTCGCGACCGAGATCGGGGGAATCGGTATCTGGGAACTCGACCTCCAGACACTCGACTCGCCCCTCCGTACGGCTCGACACGACGAGATATTCGGCTACGACGAACCGCCCGACGACTGGAGCTTCGAGCGGTTCCTCGACCACGTCGTCCCGGAGCATCGCGACCGCATCGAGCGGAGCTTCGAGGAGAGCCTCCGGACGGGAGTGTGGGCGTTCGAGTGCCCGATCGTCCGGGTGGACGGTCAGCAGCGGTGGATTGCCGCCCGCGGGCGAATGTTCGAGGATGAGGTTGGCGAACCGCACCGTGCGCTCGGTGTCGTTCAGGACATCACCGACCAGAAGCGCCGCGAGGGAAAACTCGAACGGCAGCGCAAGCGACTCGAACGACAGAACGAGCGGCTGGAGGAGTTCACCAGCACCGTGACACACGACCTGCGGTCGCCGCTGGCGGTCATCGACGGCCGGTTGTATCTGTACCGGGAGACGGGCGAGGACGAACACCTCGACGCCGCCGAGGAAGCGCTAGAGCGGGCGGGGAGACTCGTCGACGACCTGCTCACCGTCGCCCATCAGGGCCGGCTGGTCGAGACGACGCAACCGACCGACGTCGGGGCGGTGTTCGAGCGGGCACGGGAAGGGACGGTTCCAGAGACCGCCACGTGTGTGTACGACCCGGTGCCGACGATACTCGCAGACCGAGACCGATTGCTCCAACTGTTCGAGAACGTGCTGCGCAACAGTGTCGAGCACGGCGGGAGCGACGTCACTGTTCGGGTGGGGCCACTCCCGGACGATACAGGGTTCTACATCGAGGACGATGGCCCCGGGTTCGCCGGGGTCGACCCCGAACAGGTGTTCGAGTTCGGGTACTCGGGCCGTGAGGATGGGACTGGATTCGGGCTCTCGATAGTCCGGGCGATCGCCGACGCACACGGGTGGGAGATTTCGATAGGAGCGGAGGCGAGCGGTGGTGCTCGAGTCCAGATAACGGGCGTCGAGTTCGCGCCGGACTCGTAGCGCGAACGGTCCTCCGGAGAATCAACTGACCCTCGGTCTACCAGCGTTCCGTCGAAACGACGGCGAACCAGCCCACTCACGGATTCGGAAGCGACCAGTCGTACCGCATCGCCGCAAGCCGCAAGCCCAGCGCGAGTCCGACACTCGCAGCCGTCGCCCACACCTGCGGCCCACCCAGTTCTCGAACGACCCAGAAGGCGGCCCCGCCGGCCAGCGCGCAGGTCGCGTAGAAGTCCTCGTGGAGGATGCTCGGGACCTCTTGCGCCAGCAAGTCCCGAATCGCGCCGCCGCCAGTTCCCGTCAGGGTCGCCGTGATGACCACGCCGAAGGGCGAGAGCCCGGCCTCGTAGCCGACGATGGCCCCGGTCCCGGCGAAGGCGGCGAGGCCGATGGCGTCGGGAATCGTGAGCAGTGGCGAGTCCGCGATGTCGCCCGCTTCGAGGTGCGTGAGGACGATGGCGACGCCGACGCCGGCCAGCGCCAGGGTCATGTCCGATTCGGAGAGCAGTGCCCCGGGGACCTTCCTGACGAGCAGGTCGCGGGTGATACCGCCGCCGAGGGCCGTGACGACGCCGAGGACGGCGATACCAAGGTAGTCGAGGTCCTTCTCGACGCCCTTGGACGCGCCAGCAGCCCCGAACGCGACGGTCCCGAGCGCGTTCATCGCGGCGAAGGGGGTCAGCATCGTTCCAGTATGACCCCGTCACCCGGTTCGAGTCCGAAGGCCTCGTCGCCGCGTCCCTGGTTCACGTCGCACTCGACGTAGCCGTGGCTGCCGACGGTGACGAGCCGGTCGTCCTCGGAGACGGCGGCGAAGGTGTCACCGACGGGTGTGTGCTCCCCGTTTACCGTCACCGCGCTCGCGCCCGCGAGGAACTCGCCTGGAATGTTCGTGATGGCGTTCCCGAAGTCGTCGACGACGAGGATTTCGCCTTCAGCCCGGCCGTTTTCGATGTTGGCCTCGGGGAGCGTGCAGTCGACGAGGTTCGCAGAATCGGTCGGCGTGAGCCTGTCGAGGCTCTCGGCGTTCTGGACACCTGCCTCGTGGAGAGCGGCGGCTGCCGGGGCGAACACGTCCCGGCCGTGGAAGGTGGTGCTGTCGGCCTCGGCGTCGTCGATGACGAAGGTGGACACGTCGTCGTGTTCGAGAGAGTCGCCGGGCGCAAGTCCAGCCAGCTCGCGGGCGACCGGCAGGACTACCCCGTTGTCGGGCGCGACGAGGGCGTGGTCACCGACTCGCAAGACGATGGCGTCGCGGTCGGTGCCGACGCCGGGGTCGACGACGACGCAGTGGACCGCCGGCGGAAAATAGGGGAGAAGCTCGCGGAGCCAGAAGGCGGCGGCCCGCACGTCGTGGCGGGGGAAGTCGTGGGCGATGTCCTCGATGCGAGCGTCGGAGTGGGCACAGATGACGCCCTTCATCGCTGCAGGGTAGGGAGACCCGAAGTCGGAAGCGAGCGTTATCATTCCCCGCCGTTGGAGTCGCTCGCGGCCACCTGCTGGATGCGGCCGATACCGTCTATCTCGCGGATGACCTCGACGGCCGGGTCCGGGATGAGGCTCTCCCAGTCCTTGCCCTGGATCATGCGCTCGCGGACCTCGGTGCCCTCCAGCACGTCGCGGTTGAACATCGGGGACTGGCGTACCTCGATGCCGGCCTCCTCGAACAGCCGGATGACGAGCGGGTTGTTGGAGTACGCCACGTCGAACGACGGCGACATGGACTGGACGTGGCTCACCCACACCGAGTTCCGGTCCAGGTCCTCGATGGGGACCGAGTACGTCGTCAGGTCGAACTCCTGGAGCGACTTCGTGAGCATCATGATGCGCTCGCCCGCCGTGAACGGGTCGTGGGTGCTGTGGGAGTCCCCCGCGCTCCCGATACCAAGCACGAGTTCGTCGACCTCCTCCGCGATGGTCTTCACCATGCTGTGGTGGCCGTTGTGGTACGGCTGGAACCGCCCGATGTAGAATCCGCGGGTCATACTCCATTGGTCGACCGTGTCATTTATAAGGATGGCGGCATCGGGTGGGTGCCGTTCACGGCGTGTAGGAGCCTTGTATCCATCGAATCCGGTCGTGTGGTACAGAGGTACGGGGGGAGAAAGTATATCAGTCCCTGAGCCTTCGATTCAGGTAGTAACCCGATTCTATGAGCAACGACAGTGACACCACCGACGGAATCCCGGAGACGGTCGAGGAGACCGAGGCTGACGGGGATTCCGAGTCGGGCGAGACGGAGATGCCGGGCGTCCCGAAGGACGAGCACCCGGACCCCGTCGTCCCCGACGATTCCCCCTCCGAGGACGGTGACTCCATCGAACGACTGGGTAGCGACGTGGAAGTCGACATCGGTGCCGACATCGACGAAGATGTCGCCGAGGACGACCTCCTCGGTGGCCTCCAGATCGACAGCACCGAAGAGATCGAGGTGCCAGAGCGCCTCGTCGACCAGGTCATCGGCCAGGACGAGGCCCGTGACATCGTCAAGAAAGCTGCCAAGCAGCGCCGGCACGTGATGATGATCGGCTCCCCGGGTACCGGGAAGTCGATGCTGGCGAAGGCGATGTCCCAGCTCCTCCCGAAGGAGGACCTCCAGGACATCCTCGTCTACCACAACCCGGACGACGGCAACGAGCCGAAGGTCCGAACCGTTCCCGCGGGCAAGGGCGACCAGATCATCGAGGCGTACAAGGACGAGGCCCGAAAGCGCAACCAGATGCGCTCGTTCCTGATGCTCATCATCATGGCCGTCGTCCTCGTGTACGCGGTCGTCACCCGCAACCTGCTGCTGGGTATCCTCGCAGCCGGTGTCGTCTACCTCGCGTTCCGCTACTCCGGTCGCTCGAGCGACTCGATGATTCCGAACCTCATCGTGAACAACGCGGAACAGCAGACCGCGCCGTTCGAGGACGCGACGGGCGCGCACGCCGGTGCGCTGCTGGGCGACGTCCGCCACGACCCGTTCCAGTCCGGTGGGATGGAGACGCCGAGCCACGACCGCGTCGAGCCCGGTGCCATCCACAAGGCGAACAAGGGCGTGCTGTTCATCGACGAGATCAACACCCTCGACATCCGGTCCCAGCAGAAGCTGATGACCGCCATCCAGGAGGGCGAGTTCTCCATCACGGGCCAGTCCGAGCGCTCCTCGGGTGCGATGGTCCAGACCGAGCCCGTCCCCTGTGACTTCATCATGGTCGCCGCGGGGAACCTCGACGCGATGGAGAACATGCACCCCGCACTCCGCAGCCGTATCAAGGGATACGGGTACGAGGTCTACATGGACGACACCATCGAGGACACGCCCGAGATGCGCCGCAAGTACGCGCGCTTCGTGGCACAGGAGGTCGCCAAGGACGGCCGCCTCCCGTCGTTCACCCGCGACGCCGTCGAGGAGATCATCCTCGAAGCCCGCCGCCGTGCGGGCCGCAAGGGGCACCTGACCCTCGAACTGCGTAACCTCGGTGGCCTGGTGCGTGTCTCCGGTGACATCGCACGCGCCGAGGACAAGGAGAACACGGACCGCGAGGACGTGCTCCGCGCCAAGCGCCGCAGCCGCTCCATCGAGCAGCAGCTGGCCGACGACTACATCGAGCGCCGCAAGGACTACGAGCTGACCGTCTCCTCCGGCGACGTGGTCGGCCGTGTCAACGGCCTCGCGGTCATGGGCGAGGACAGCGGTATCGTCCTCCCCGTCATGGCCGAGGTCGTCCCGGCACAGGGCCAGGGTAAGGTTATCGCGACCGGGAAGCTCCAGGAGATGGCCGAGGAGGCGGTGCAGAACGTCTCCGCCATCATCAAGAAGTTCTCCGACGAGGACATCTCGGAGAAGGACATCCACATCCAGTTCGTCCAGGCGGGCCAGCAGGGTGTCGACGGTGACTCCGCGTCCATCACGGTCGCGGCCGCGGTCATCTCGGCGCTCGAAGACGTGCCCGTCGACCAGTCGATGGCGATGACCGGCTCGCTGTCGGTCCGGGGCGACGTGCTCCCCGTCGGTGGGGTGACCCACAAGATAGAGGCCGCGGCGAAGGCCGGTCTCGACCGGGTCATCATCCCGAAGGCGAACGAGCAGGACGTGATGATCGAGGACGAGTACAAGGAGCAGATCGAGATCATCCCGGTCAGCCACATCAGCGAGGTCCTCGAGGTGGCCCTCGTGGGCGAGACCGAGAAGGACTCGCTCGTCGACCGCCTGAAGTCCATCACGGGCTCGGCGCTCGAACACAACGTCGGTCGAAGCGGCGGGTCTCCGAGCCCGCAGTAGATGCCGAACTGGGCGGCCTTCGCATCCGTCGCGGTGGTCGTCTGTGGTTTCTTGTTATTTCTCGCACACGCCACGAGTTCGACAGTGACGACCACGGACCCTGCACTGCCCACGCCCGAGGAACTCGACGCGCACGCCCGCGAGCAGTTCGCCGAACACGAGGGACTGTACGAGGAGTGGGTTGCCGAGCAGGGCGACGAGTGGGCAACCGAGCGCCAGGACCAGTGGCTGGCCGATAACGCGCCCGACCGGGCACAGCACGAGCTCTCGACCGGCCTGCTGCTGGCGAACGTCGCACTCACGCAGGGGCTGTTCCTCGCGATACTCGTCGGGGCAGCGGTGCTGGCGCACGTTCCACCGGCCGCCCTGGGCGTGGCCTGGGGACACTTCAGCCTGCCAGCACTGGCGGTGGGTGTCGGCCTCGGCGTCGCGCTCTACGTCGCGAACCAGGTCGGTACGTCCGTCTCTGCGCGCTTCGACATCGAGACCGGTGAGGAACTGCGGGCACTGCTCGCCCCCGACACGCCGCAGGGCTGGGTCGTCCTGCTCGCCGGGGTGCTCCCGCTGGTCGCGGTGTTCGAGGAGTTCATGTTCCGGGCCGTGCTCGTCGGGGCGCTCGCGGTCGGCTTCGGTGTGTCGCCGTGGCTACTGGCCGTCGTCTCGTCGCTGGCGTTCGCGGTCGGCCACGGCGTGCAGGGACCGGCTGGGGTCGCCATCACGGGCACCCTGGGGTTCGTCCTCGCGGCGGTGTTCATCCTCACGGGCAGCCTGCTGGCCGTGGTCGTGGCGCACTATCTGGTGAACGCACTGGAGTTCGTCGTCCACGAGGGACTGGGCGTGGAGTGGACGTGACCGAGAATCAGAGTTCTTCGACCGAGCGCAGGCGCTGTTCGACCTCCGGCGGGGCGGCGCTCGGCCCGTCCCGGACGCGGTGACACGGGATGAGCAGGGGCGCGGGATTCGCGTCGAGTGCGGTCCGGACGAGGATGAGGTCGTCCTCGTCCTCGGCGTCGAGCCCGGGCGTCATGCGGGCGAGCTGTTTCACGTCCAGTTGCTCACCGTACGGGACGTTCTCGCGTAAGGTCTCTAAGACCTCGCGCTGGTCGGTCGGGAGGGTGAGTGCGACCGTCACGTCGTCGAAGTTCACCTTCTGGACCCCATCGAAGTAGGTCTGGATGCGGTCGAGGAGTGGGTGGTCATCGCCCGCGCCGTCGTCTGGTTGTTCCGGGAACGAGACCGAGATGACGCGCCCGCTCGCGACGCCGAGTTGCACGTATCGCTCCAGAAAGGGGTAGTGCCTCGCGTAGATTCCCGCGTCGTCCATACGTGAGGAATCGCACGAGACCAACTTGAAGGTTCCTCGTCAGTCCAGATACTGGTACCAGACCTCGAAGACGTCCTCGTCCCAGGCGAGCTGGAGGTGAAGTTCCCAGTGTCGGTTGATGTTCCGGGCCTCGGCGACCGAGTCCATGGAGTCGGCGGGGAGCTTGGCGTACTCGTCGGGGTTGATTATCTCGTCGCTGTCGCTCCAGATGGCGGTGTACTCGACACCTTTCGCGAGGGTGCCGTCGTTCAGGTCGGTGAGGAAGTCACTGCCGGGGACCATGTCGTAGCCGCCGGGCGTGAGGTACGCGAGGTAGGCGGCGTAGGTCCCCTGGTGCGGCGTGCCGAGGGTGATGAGGTCGTCGACGTGGACGTTCCCGCCGAGCTTCTCGACGCAGTACCGGGAGTCGAGGCCGCCCATCGAGTGGGCGACGATGTCGACCTCGCTCCCCGTCTCGGCGGCGATCTCCTGAACGCGGTCACAGACGACCTGCGCGTAGTCCTCTGGTGAGTGGACGGTCGTCCCGGGGATGGAGCCGAGGTCGAGGACGTGGACGTTCCCGGGGTCGTAGCCGCGCTCGACGAGGCGATGCTCGGCGAGGTCCCACCAGGGCGTGTCGTGGGTGTCGAAGAACCCGTGAACGAACAGGACCGGGTCGTTGTCCGGCCCGGAATCGGCGGTCGCGGCTGCCGGGCCGACCGCGCCGACGAGCAGCACGAGTGCGAGTGTCACAGAGGCGATTCGTCGTGTCGCTGGAGTCGTGATGGCTGTTGACATGCGACACCAACCAGATACCGATGGAAATAACTTAAACTTTTAAACTGAACTTCTGTGCAAAAATGTTTCCAGTGCCAGCAGCACCAGTAGTATGCGATTCCCTGAGGCGTGCGCAAGGCTTATGTACATATTAGCACATCAATGTACGATGATGAACGCTACTGAGGATATTGCGCCAGCAGTCCAGTCGATTCTGGACGCTGCGGCGCGGCGAGAGACGCCTGACGGGCGCGTCTCGGTGGAATCGCGGTCGCTCGTCGATGGGCTCGCGGCCGCCGCGGCCGACGGGCGGATACCCGTCATCGCGGAGGTGAAGCCGACGAGTCCGACGACAGAGGGCTCGCGGACCGACGACCCGGTCGAGCTGGCGAGACAGATGGTCGCGGGCGGCGCGGCCGCCATCTCGGTTCTCACGGAGCCGGAACACTTCGGCGGGAGCACGGAGAACCTCGAACGCATCCGCGAGGCGGTCGACGTCCCCGTGCTCCGCAAGGACTTCCTGCTGGAGGAGGCCCACCTCGATGCCGTCGAGGCCGACGCGGTGTTGCTCATCGTGCGGTTCCTCGACGACCTCGAGGGGATGCTCCAGGCGGCCCGCGACCGTGGCTTCGAGCCGCTGGTCGAGGTGCACACGCTGGCCGAGCTGGAGACCGCCGTCGACGCCGGGGCGACGCTGGTGGGCGTGAACAACCGCGACCTCGCGAAACTGGTCGTGGACCTCGACACATTCGAGTCCATCGCGCCCCACGTTCCGGACGACGTGACACTGCTCGCCGAATCCGGAATCACGACGCCGGCGGACGCGCGGCGGATGCGCGACGCTGGTGCGGACGGACTGCTCGTCGGCAGCGCGATCATGGACGGAGACGTGGAGACGAACACACGCGACCTGGTGAACGCATGAGTACTGACGACGACGGGACGACGACCGAGGAATCGACACTCGACCGACCGGGCACGTTCGGCCGCTACGGCGGCCAGTACGTCCCGGAAGCCCTGATGCCTGCGATCCAGGAACTCGAAGACGCCTACCAGCGCTACGTACTGGAGAACGAGGACGGCTTCATGGACGAGTTCCGCCGCCGGCTTCGCGACTTCGGCGGCCGCCCGACCCCGCTCCAGCGGGCCGACCGCCTCAGCGAGGAATACGGGATAGAGGTGTACCTCAAGCGCGAGGACCTGCTCCACGGGGGCGCACACAAGCTGAACAACGCGCTCGGACAGGTGCTCCTCGCGAAGTACATGGGCAAGGAACGCATCGTCGCCGAGACCGGCGCGGGCCAGCACGGCACTGCGACGGCCATGGCGGCGGCCCACCTCGACTTCCCCTGTGAGATATACATGGGGACCCGCGACATCGCCCGCCAGCGCCCCAACGTCTTCCGGATGCGCCTGAACGGGGCCGAGGTCAACCCAGTCACGGCCGGGCGTGGCACCCTCAAGGAGGCCATCAACGAGACGATGCGCGACTGGGCGACCAACGTCGAGGACACCCACTACGTCATCGGGTCTGTCGTGGGACCACACCCGTTCCCGTCGATGGTGCGTGACTTCCAGGCCGTCATCAGCGAGGAGGCTCGCCGCCAGATACAGGAACAGGCGGGTCGGCTGCCGGATTCGGTCGTCGCCTGCGCGGGCGGCGGCTCGAACACGATGGGCACCTTCGCGAACTTCGTCGCCGACGAAGACGTGGACCTGTTCGCCGTCGAGGCGGGCGGGTCCTCGCTGGAGGTCGACGACGAGACGGGCGTCGCCCCGAACTCGGCGTCGCTCTCGACCGGCTCCGAAGGGATTCTCCACGGGGCCCGGACGAAGCTCCTGCAGGACCGAGACGGGAACATCGTCGAGAGCCACAGCATCTCCTCTGGCCTGGACTACGCCGGCGTCGGCCCGGAGCTCGCCTACCTCGTCGACGAGGGACGGGTGACTCCGGTGAACGTCGACGACGACGCGGCGCTCGCCTCCTTCCACCATCTGAGTCAGCACGAGGGCATCATCCCCGCACTGGAGTCCGCCCACGCGGTCGCGTTCGCGGCCGAACACCCGGACCAGCTGGGAGAGGTGACCATCATCAACGTCTCCGGCCGCGGTGACAAGGACCTCGAGGCGGTCATCGAGGAGACGGAGAAGCGGAACATCCCCGGGGCACCGGACATGGACGTCTTCGAGGAAGTCGGAGGTGGCCTATGAGCGACCTCGCCGACGCCTTCGACGAACCCGCCTTCGTCCCGTACCTCTGCGTGGGCGACCCGAGCGTCGAGCGCACCCGCGAGTACGTGAAGGCGCTCGAACGCGGCGGGGCCGACGTCATCGAACTCGGCCTCCCGTTCTCGGAACCCATCGCGGAGGGGCCGACCATCCAGGCCTCGGTCGTCCGCGCACTCGAAGCCGGCGTCACGCCCGACGTGTACTTCGACTTCGTCGAGTCGCTCGACGTCGAGGTGCCGCTGGTCTGTATGACCTACTACAACCTCATCTACCAGTACGGCGAGGACGAGGGCCCGGAACCCTTCGTGAAGCGCGCCGCCGAGGTCGGTATCTCGGGCTTCGTCGTGCCGGACCTGCCGGCCGAGGAGTCCGACCCGCTCCGCGAGGCGTGTGACGAGTACGGGCTCGACCTCGTCTTCATCATCGCGCCGACGACCCGCGGCGAGCGCCTCGAACGCATGATGGAACAGACCTCGGGCTACGTGTACGTGCAGGCGCGACTCGGCACGACAGGGGCCAGAGACGACGTGAGTGACCAGACGGCCGATTCTCTCAGTCGCATCTGTCAGTACGATATCCCCAAGGCCGTCGGCTTCGGTGTTTCGACCGGAGACCATGCCAAGCGAATCGTGGCCGGCGGGGCCGACGGCGTCATCGTCGGCAGCGCCCTCGTGGACATCGTCGCCGAGTACGGCGACCCGGAGGGCGACGACGTCCCCCAGCGCCTCGAGGAGAAGGCGAGAGAACTCGCAGAGGGCGTCCGGGCCGGTTACGCGCAAGGAGTACCCGAACCAGAAGGGACATAACCTATTGTTTGCTACACAGTGACATACATGAACACAGACACAGGAATCCAGACACGGTTGGACCGTATCGGGACAGATGGGAAGTACGTCATCGTCCCGATGGACCACGGTATCACACTCGGTGCAGTACAGGGACTGAAAGACATCGAATCGACCATCGACGCGGTAACACGCGGCGGTGCAGACGCCGTCCTCACGCAGAAGGGCATCGCCCCCCGCGTCCACGAGCACAAGAACGGGGCGGGCTACATCGTCCACCTCAACGCCTCGACGGTCATCGGCCCCGACGCCAACGACAAACGCATGACGGGCACCGTGAAAGAGGCCATCCGGGTCGGTGCCGACGCCGTCTCCTTCCACATCAACGTCGGCTCGAACTACGAACCCGGCCAGATCGAGGAACTCTCGAAGGTCACCGCCGAGGCCGCCGACTACGGTATCCCGGTCCTCGCGATGGCCTACGCCCGCGGCCCCGACATCGAGAGCGACGACCCCGAGGCGCTCGGCCACGCGGTCCGCCTCGCCGAGGAGGTCGGTGCGGACATCGTCAAGACGGGCTACTCCGGCGACGGCGACTCCTTCAAGCACGTCACCGAATCGACGCGGCTCCCGGTCGTCATCGCCGGCGGCGCGAAAGGCACCGACCGCGAGACCGTCGAGATGGTCCGCGGCGCGATGGACGGCGGCGCAGCAGGCGTCTCGATGGGTCGCTCTATCTTCCAGCACGACTCGCCGGAGAGCATCGCTCGTGCCGTCTCGGCCATCGTCCACGACGACGTGAGCGTCGACGAGGCGCTCAAGCGCGGCGGTTTCGCGATGGAAGTCTAAGTTTCTGTTCTCGTATTCGTTCCTCGGAGCAGTCGCCAGCCAGCCTGGGCCAGTACCATCCCGACCAGCGCCACGGTTCCGACGGACAGGAGGATGACCGCGACGATGGCCCTCGGGTCGAACTCGGCGTCCGGGTCGACTTGCGTGACGAGCCAGATGCCGAGCATGAAGGTCCCGGCCGGCAGCACGCGGGCCAGGTGGCCGAGCGCGTCCTCGATGGTCGCGCCGGCCCCGTCGATGACCCGGTACAGGTCGACGAGCGCGTGGAGTATCACCACCGCCGGGAGCAGGAACACCGGTATCAGGAGGACGGT